>NZ_JBXATB010000006.1:0-50152 GCF_058809925.1 Rhodoglobus sp. GW821-FHT12B09
CGCTGAGAGTGCAGTTCGACGGAGTGGCTGCGTTCCGCAACCCCGGCAAACTGCACTCTCAGCGCACAGCACGCTCTCGGAGAGCGTCCGCGACTTCGGAAACCACGGCGTTGGGACGCTGCAGCTTTCGCGCCGTGACCAGAATGACGAGCCATCCGGCACGACGGAACATCTCACGACGGTGGATGTCGTCCTCGTAGACCTGCTCATCGGTTCGATGCCCCTCACCCTCGTACTCGATCGCGATCCGCTCGACGGGGTAGGCGAGGTCGGGCGTCCCGACAAAGTACCCGTCGTCATCGATCACGGTGTACCGAACCAGGGGCTCAGGAAGGCCAGCGCGAACGAGGATGAGACGTGTCACCGATTCGCGCGGCGAATCGGTGCCGACTCGAACATCGAGGAGTGCGGCCTCGGCCACGCACACTCCCCTGCTGCCTCTGGCATTGCAGAGCTCCCGGGCCAGCTTGTCCAACGTCGACGCCGGCCGCTTCCTCCTGACGAGATGGTCCCCGGCGATCACAAGCTCGTCCAGGGACAGGAGAGGAGCGATCTGCCGCCACGCGACCTCGGGGTGGACCACGGGCAGGCCCTCCACGGCGCGGTGCGCGAAGTCACTCAGCCGGTGACCGGTCACTCCTGCCCGTCGCGGAGGCTGCGACTCGCGGGGTACCGCCACATCGAGCTCGGATCGACGCCGCAAACTGAGGGGAAGTGGCATCCGGTACAGCCGCGCGGCCGTGACGTGGCTGAAAGCCCACGCCCTCGGTGCGATCGGGATGTACTGCTGGCACCGCCTGACGAGTGCGAGGTGCGCCGCCTCGAACGGGTCGTCGACACTCGCGAGCGGGACGCGTCGAGACCGGGCCCCGCGAAACGGGATGGACAGGTCGGATGCGCTGAGGCGATCGCGGGTCACCCCGCGGGCGAGCGCTTCCTGACGAGAGAACTCCGAGCCGAGGTGGGGATCGAGTTCTTTCCGCTTGGACACCCTCAGAGAGTGCCGGGCCCGCCCTTGTCGCGCTGAGAACAGTCCACAACTGCGCGCGAGAGTGCAGTTTGACGGGGTACCGCCGGGACAGCACTGCGTCAAAGTGCACTCTCGACGACGGCCGGGGGCCGGGCCGGGCCGGGCGGGGCCGGGGCGGGCGGGGCGGGGCGGGGCGGGCGGCGGCGGGCGGCTAGCCGACCGCCACCGTGATGGTGTGGTACCCCTCGGAGCCGTCGGGGGCGGGAGGCAGGCGCACGTCCCGTTGCGTGTCGCCGGGGGCGCCGGTCGCGCGGACGGCGACCGTGTGGTTGCCCGGCGCCGCATCCCACTCGTAGACCCACTGCCGCCAGGTGTCGATCGAGATCACGTCGGCCAGCGTGGCGGGCTCCCACGCACCGTCGTCCACGCGCACCTCGACGCCCTCGATGCCGCGGTGCTGCGCCCACGCCACGCCCGCGACGGCGACGCGGCCGGGCGCGACGGACGATCCGCTCTGCGGGACGTCGATGCGGGATGCCGTCTTCACGGGCCCGCGCGCCGACCAGCCGCGCGGGGTCCAGTAGCCCATGTCCTTCTCGAACGTCGTGACCTTGAGCTCGCTGACCCACTTCGTCGCGGACACGTACCCGTACAGCCCCGGCACGACCATACGCACGGGGTAGCCGTGCTCGATGGGCAGCGGCACCCCGTTCATCCCGACCGCCAACAATGACTGGCGGTCCTCCTCGAGGAGCACGTCGAGCGGGGAGCCCGCGGTGAACCCGTCGACGCTCGTGGAGAGCACCATGTCGGCGCCGGGCAGCGGGCCGGCCTTGGCCAGCAGATCCCGGATCGGGTAGCCGAGCCAGGTCGCGTTGCCGACCAGGTCGCCCCCGACCTCGTTCGAGACGCACATGAGCGTGACCGTGTGCTCGACGAGCGGGAGCGCGATCAGCTCGTCGAACGAGATCTCCACCTCGCGCTCGACCATGCCGGTGATGCGCAGCTTCCACGTCGAGGCGTCGACGACCGGCACCTGCAGCGCCGTGTCGATGCGGTAGAAGGTGTCGTTGGCCGAGAGCAGCGGCGTGATGCCGTCCACGTCGAGCGACGCGCCGGCGGGGAACGGCGCCTCGGGCGTGGCGGGCGGGGGCAGCGTGATGGCGTCGCGCACGGCGTTCACGGCGGCGGTCCCCGCATTGATCGCGCGTGCCCCGAGCCCCACCACCAGGGCGCCCGCGGCGGTGGAGCCGAGCATCACGAGGAATCCGCGGCGCGTGACGGCGGCACGGACGGGTCGGGATGCCGCGGCGTCCGTCCAGCGGTGCAGCCGGTCGGTCGCGACCCGCAGCACGATGACCCCCGCGAGCACGCCCACCAGGGTCGGCACCGACGACAGCGAGTTGGACTCGGCCCGCGTCACGACGGCGAGCAGTGCGACGACCCCGACCACGACGAGCGCCACGATGCCCCACGGCGAGCGGCGGTACTGCAGGATGCCGATGCCGACCGCCAGAATTAGCACGAGGATGCCCAGCGCGACGAACAGGGCGATCTTGTCGCCCGTGCCGAACAGGGCGATGACGGCGGTCTTGAACCAGCCGGGGACGAGGTCGATGACGAGCGACCCGACCCCGAAGAGCGGACTGCCGGACGGCAGAACCATGATCGCGGCGGCAGCCTCGGCGACGGCCAGGGTTACCGCGCCCGCGAGCACGCCGACGAGCGCCGACCACAGGGCCACGCGCCGCGCACTCATGTGGATGGTTCGGAGCGGAGAGTCACTCGGTGAGCCAACTCGGTCTAGCCGGGAGATCCCTGAAAGTGCGGTACACGATGTCCGACTCGGGTCGCAGCACGACCCACGCCGTCAGGAGCACGAGCCGGGCATCCAGCCACAGCGACTTGTGAGCCAGGTACCACATCTCCAGCTCGCCCTTGTACGGCGCGATCTCGTCGCGGTAGAACGCCCGCGGGTCGATGCCGGGCTTCGAGAGCAGCCGTTCCTCGTCGCGGAACACGATCGAGCCGATACCGGTGACCCCGGGCCGCACGTCGTAGATGTGCTCGCGAACGTGGGCCGGGTAGCCGTCGAAGTCGACCTGCACCTGCGGCCGCGGGCCCACGAAGCTCATCTCCCCCGTGAGCACGTTGAGCAGCTGCGGCAGCTCGTTGATCTTGGTGGCGCGCAACGACCGGCCGACGGGCGTCACACGCGGGTCCCCGCGCACCGTGAGCGAGCCGGTGCCGAGGTTCGGGCTGTCCTTGAGCATCGTCGCGAACTTCCAGATGCCGAACGTGGTGTTGCGGTAACCGATGCGCTTCTGCTTGTAGAACACCTCGCCCTCGCCCGTGAGGCGCAGCGCGAGCATCACCGGCGACAGCAGCGGGGTGAGGATGACGACGGCGATGCCGGAGATGAGCACGTCGAAGAACCGCTTGGCGAAGGGATACATCGTCACATCTTCTGGTCGAGGCTCTTGCCCGTCTCCACGTGGTGGAAGGTCGGGACGAGAGTCGCGAGGACATCGACGATGGCCTCCTTGGGCAGGTCCGCGCGCTCGAACAGCGCGCGCAGGTCGTCAAGGGTGGAGCGGATGCCCGCAACGTCGTTGCTCGCGCGCCCCCGCACGATGCCGAGCGCACTGAACGACGAGAGGTCGACCTTCTCGTCGGACGTGTAGAACTCCTCGAACGACTTCTCCCCGGAGGTCTCGGACGCGAAGTAGTACACCGGCCAGGTGGTGTCACCGGGCTGGCGCGCGGCGGCCGCAGCGCGGGCCTCGTCCTCTGAGGAGCAGTACTGGGGCTCGTAGCCGAGCTCGCGCAGCAGGGCGTCCGCGATGCTGCTGAAGGTGAGCATCCTGGGCTCGTCCAATTGCGGGAAGAAGATGTCGGCGGGCGCGCCCAGGATGCACGCGAGCAGGCACAGCTGCCCGCTCTCGATCGGCGACACGAAATAGCGGCGCACGTCGTGCGGGGCGGAGAGCGGCTGGTTCTTCGCGATGCGCTCCAGGAATCCGGCGGGCAGGCTGCCGTTGCTGAACGCGACGTTCGCGAAGCGCGCCGTGACGGCGGGGAGCTCGGCGGCGTACGCGAGCACGGCCTCCTCCATGAGCTTCTTCGACGCTCCCATGACGTTGGCGGGGTTCGCAGCCTTGTCGGTCGACACGCAGAAGAAGTGCTTCGGCGGCAGCTCGAGCAGGAGATCGAGCAGCGCGACCGTGCTCATCACGTTGTTCTCGAGCATCGCCTCGATCGAGTAGCGGTCCTTCTCGCTGCGCACGTGCTTGTGCGCGGCGAAGTGGGCCACGATGTCGAAGGGCCCCTCGGCGCGGAGCAGCCGTTCGAACACCGGGCCGCCGAAGCTGATCGGATAGGTCTTGTAGTCCTCGGGCACGTACTGGTGGTCGGTGCTGCGCAGGTCGCGCGTGAGCTCGGTGAGCCCGTTCTCGTTGAGGTCGACCACCACGAGCCGCGCCGGCCGGTACGGCAGCAGTGCGCGGATGAACGAGGAGCCGATCGTGCCGGCACCCCCGATGACCAGCACGGATGCCCCCTCGATCGCCGCGCGGAGCTCGCCGTCGTGCGCCGCCAGGTCCGGGGCGAACAGGCTCTCGCGCCGCCCGATCACGTGGTTCTCGATGAACGCCTCGAGGTTCATACGGTGCCCTCGACAGCCCGCGCGACGACGTCGATGACCTCGGCGACCTGGTCCTCCGTGAGCGTGTTGTACAGCGGCAGCGTGATCTCGTTGGCGTACAGCTCGTAGGTCTTCGGGTAGTCCGCGATGTCGTAGCCGCGGCTCTTGAACAGGGTGAGCATCGCCATCGGGATGTAGTGGACGTTCACGCCGACGCCCGCCTCGGCGATCGCGGTGATGATCCGGTCGCGCCGGTCCTCGTCGGCCCCCTTGATGCGCAGGAGGTACAGGTGCGCCGACGACTCGCGCTCGGCATCCCGGTACGGCGGCAGGATGGCCCAGTCGTACTTCGCGAACCCCTCCTGGTAGAGCTCGAACTTGTGCTTGCGGTCGGGCAGCAGCTCCGACTCGTACTTGCGGATCTGAGCCAGGCCGACCGCCGCGTTCAGGTCGGGCATGTTGATCTTGAGACCCTGGTCGATGATGTCGTAGCGCCAGGCGCCGGGCACGTTCTTCTCGAACGCGCTCTTGTTCTGGCCGTTGAGGGCGAGTGCCTTGAGGAAGGTGTACTCCTCCTCGTTGTCGAAGGGGGCGGGGAGGTTGATGGCGATCGCCCCGCCCTCGCCGGTGGTGATGTTCTTCACCGAGTGGAGGGAGAAGACCGTGGCATCCGTGAACTGCCCGTTCGGGCGGCCCTTGTAGGTCGAGCCGATCGAGTGGGCGGCATCCGTGACAACCAGAATACGGCCGAGCTTCTCCTGGCGGGCGGTGGAGGCGACGTACATCGACATGACCTCCGGCGCCTCGAGTACCGCGTGGATGGCGTCGTAGTCGGCCGGCCAGCCACCCATGTCGACGGGGATGACCGCCTTGGTGCGCGGCGTGATCGCGGCCCTGATCGCGGCAGGGTTGATCGTGAAGTCGTCCAGCACGTCGACCATCACGACCGTCGCACCGAGGTTCATCGCGCACAGCGCCGTCGCGCTGTAGGTGTATGCCGGAATGATGACCTCGTCGCCCGGGCCCACGCCGAGCCAGCGCAGCATGAGCATCGCGCCCGACGTCCAGGAGTTGACGCACAGCACGGGGGTCCCGGTAATCGTGGAGATCTCGGTCTCGAGCTGGCGGACCTTCGGCCCGGTCGTGAGCCAGCCCGTGTTGGTGAGGGCGTCGTTGACTTCCGCTATGACGTCCGCATCGATGAGCGGAAGCGAGAAGGGGATGGCCACGGACGTTAAACCTAGTCGCCGACGATGCGAGCGCCGTGCACGGGCCCGGTCGCGCGGACCACGGTCAGCCTGGCCGCGCTCAGTGCGATCTGCAGTTCGAGCGCCGAGTCGAGGTCGGCCGCGAGGAAGGCGACAGTTGGTCCCGATCCGGAGACGATCCCGGCGAGCGCTCCGTTCTGCTCCCCGAGCTCGAGCACATCGGCGAGCGACGGCTCGAGGTGCAGCGCCGGAGCCTGCAGGTCGTTGTAGAGGCACTCGGCGAGCATGTCGGGGTCGCCGGCGCGCAGCGCCTGCAGCACGTTCGCGTCGACCGACGGCGCCGTCTGGGCCGGGAAGATGTCCTGCGAGTGGCGCTCCCGGTGGCTGTCGAGCTCGCTGTACACCGCGGGGGTGGAGAGCCCGAAATCGGCGAGGGCGAGCACCCACTGGAACGTGCCCTTCGCGAGCGCCGGGCTCAGCTGGTCACCGCGGCCGGTGCCGATCGCTGTTCCGCCGGTGAACGCGAACGGGACGTCGGCGCCGAGCTGGGCTGCGAGGTCGAGCATGTCCTCGCGCGGGAGCCCGGTGCCCCAGAGGGCGTCGCACGCCAGAAGGGTTGCTGCGGCATCCGCGGAACCGCCCCCCATGCCGCCGGTGACCGGGACGTGCTTGTCGATCTGCAGCCGCACCCCGCCGCGATAGCCGGTCTTGCGGGCGAGGAGGCGCGCCGCCTTGATCGCGATGTTGGAGCCGTCGGTCGGCACGCGCGAGAGCTCGACGGTGCCGTTCACCTCGACGGAGAAGTCGTCGGCGGCGTAGGCCCGCACGTCCTCGTAGAGCGAGACCGCCTGGTACGCGATGGCCACGTCGTGGTAGCCGTCGTCCAGGAGCGAGCCGACCTTGAGGAAGACGTTGATCTTGCCCGGCGCTCTCGCGTGCACCATGGTCGTTCCCGGCTCCGGTGTCATGCACCCAACCTATCGAACGTTACGAGCGGGCTATTGCCAGGTACTGCTCGACCGTCAGCTCCTCGCCGCGCGCGGTGGGCGCCACGCCCGCCGCTTCGAGGCGCGCGACCGCGGTGTCTCCGAGCACCGGCACCAGTGCCTGGCGCAGCATCTTGCGGCGCTGCTGGAACGCCGCGTCCACGAGCTGGAAGGTCGCGAGGCGCTCGGCCTCGGTGCCCGGCTGCTCGTGGCGCTCGAACCGCACGAGGATCGAGTCGACGTTGGGCACCGGCCAGAACACCTGCCGGGAGACCTTGCCCGCGGTGCTGAACGAGCCGTACCAGGCCGCCTTCACCGAGGGCGCCCCGTAGACCTTCGAGCCGGGGCCGGCGGCGACCCGCTCCCCCACCTCGGCCTGGACCATGACGAGGCCGCGGTCGATCGACGGGAAGTGCTCGAGGAAGTGCAGCAGCACCGGCACCGACACGTTGTACGGCAGGTTCGCGACGAACACGGTGGGGCCGCCCGGCAGCGCGGTCACCTTCAGGGCGTCCTCGGTGATGACGGTGAGGGTTGAATCCGGCGCCATCTCGGCGACGGTGACCGGCAGCTGGGCAGCGAGCCGCCTGTCGATCTCCACGGCGACCACGGATGCCCCGGTCTCCAGCAGCCCGAGCGTGAGCGACCCCAGCCCGGGGCCGACCTCGACGACGGTCTCGTCCGCGGTCACCCCCGCCGACTTCACGATGCGCCGGACGGTGTTCGCGTCGATGACGAAGTTCTGCCCGAGCTTCTTGGTCGGCTGGAGGTCCAGCAGGTCGGCGAGATCGCGCACCTCGGCCGGGCCGAGCAGCCTAGTCATCGATGACGACCGGCTCGGAGTCCCACGTGCCGTAGACCTCCTCGGTGTTCGACGTGATCTGTGCGGCGAGCATGGTCACGTCGGTCTCCAGGTGCGCGGCCATCGCCCGCAGCGTCACCGGGATCAGGTACGGCGCGTTCGGCCGGCCGCGGAGCGGGTGCGGCGTGAGGTACGGGGCATCCGTCTCCACCAGGATGCGGCTGCGCGGGATGACCTCGAGCGCGTCGCGGAGGTAAGCGGCGTTCTTGAACGTGACGGTGCCGGCGAACGACAGGTACCAGCCGTTGTCCGCGCACAGCCGCGCCATGTCCGCATCGCCCGAGAAGCAGTGGAACACCGTGTGCTCGGGGGCGCCGACGCGCCGCAGGGTCGCGATGACCTCGGTGTGGGCATCCCGGTCGTGGATCTGGAGCGCGAGTCCGTGCTTCTTCGCGATCTCGATGTGCGCCTCGAACGACTCGTACTGCGCGCGCAGCTCCGCCTCGCCCTCGGTGCGGAAGAAGTCCAGTCCCGTCTCGCCGACGGCGCGCACCCGGGGCCGCGACGCGAGCTCGTCGATCTCGGCGATGGCCTCGGACAGGGTTCCGGATGCCGCATACCGCGGCGCCTCGTTCGGGTGCAGTGCCACGGCCGCGAGCACCCGCGGCTCGCGCGCGGCAATCTCGGCGGACCAGCGCGAGGACTCGAGGTCCCCGCCCACCTGCACGACACCGCGCACGCCGACGCTCGAGGCGCGGTCGAGGTGCTCGCGGTAGTCGAGCTGCCCCTTCAGCTCATTGCCGAACGGCTCGAGGTGGGTGTGGTTGTCGTACACCCCGACGGTCAGCGCCTCCGGGAGCGGTGGGTAGCTGTCGTCACTCACCCGGTTCGATCCTCGGGAACAGCGGGCTCTCGAGCGGGGTCACCGTCGTGCCGCCCTTCCACTCCCACGCGCGGTCGATGCTCTGCCCGTCGACAGCGCCCTCGCCGCCGAGCGCCTCCCACAGCTTCGCGGTCGCCTTCGGCAGCACGGGCGCGAGCAGCACCGCGAGGGTGCCGACGCCGTGGATCGCGGTGGCGAGCACCTGCGCGAGCCGGTCGCGGTCCGCCTCGTCCTTGGCGAGCACCCAGGGCTGCTGCTCGGTGATGTACAGGTTGAGCGCGTCGACGAGCTCCCAGATCGTGGCGAGCGCCTTGTCGATGGCGAAGGCGTCGATGTGCTCGCCCGCGGCAACCGTCACCCGCTTCTCGATGACCGTGATCGCGTCGTCGAGCGCGGCCGATGGAACGTGACCGTCGAAGTACTTCGTGACCATGGCGATGACGCGCGAGGCCAGGTTGCCGAACCCGTTGGCGAGCTCGGCCTGGTAGCGGGCGCTCAGGTCCTCCCACGAGAACGAGCCGTCCTGGCCGAACGTGATCGCGGAGAGGAAGTAGTAGCGGAACGCGTCGGAGCCGAACGTGTCGGTGATCTCGTTGGGCGCGATGCCGGTGAGCTTGGACTTGCTCATCTTCTCGCCGCCGACGAGCAGCCAGCCGTGGCCGAACACGGCCTTCGGCACCTCCAGGCCCGCGGCCATGAGCATGGCGGGCCAGATGACCGCGTGGAAGCGGGCGATGTCCTTGCCGACGATGTGGACGGCCGGCCAGCGGCGGTCGAAGTTCGCCTGGTCGGTGCCGTACCCGATCGCCGTGACGTAGTTGAGCAGCGCGTCGAACCAGACGTAGACGACGTGCGAGTCGTCCCACGGCACCTTGATGCCCCAGTCGAAGCTCGAGCGCGAGATCGACAGGTCGGCGAGGCCCTGCTTGACGAACTGCACGATCTCGTTGCGCACGCTCGCGGGCTGCACGAAGCCGGGGGTGTTCTCGTAGAGGTCGAGCAGCTGCTGCTCGAACGCGCTCATGCGGAAGAAGTAGTTCTTCTCCTTGAGGATCTCCACCGGGCGGCTGTGGATCTTGCACACCAGCTGGCCGGCGTAGTCGCCGTCCTTCGTCTCCATGAGGTCGTCGAGCTGCTTGTACTCCTCACAGCCCACGCAGTAGTAGCCCTCGTACTCGCCGGAGTAGATGTGCCCGTCGTCGTAGAGCTTCTGCAGGAAGATCGCGACGGCCTTCTCGTGGCGCTCGTCCGTCGTGCGGATGAAGTCGTCGTTGCGGATGTCGATGGTCTTGAGCAGCGGCTTCCACGCGCTCTCGACGAGGTTGTCGGCCCACGCCTGCGGGCTCGTGTCGTTCGCGACCGCGGTGCGCAGGATCTTCTGCCCGTGCTCGTCGGTGCCGGTGAGCAGCCAGGTGTCGTCGCCGCGCTGGCGGTGCCAGCGCGCGAGCACGTCCGTCGCCACCTCCGTGTACGCGTGTCCGATGTGGGGGACATCGTTGACGTAGAAGATGGGCGTCGTGATGTAGAAGGAGTCGCCAGCGGCCATGATCATCCAGTCTACGGATGCTCGGGCTCGTGTTACTTGCGCTGCCCCACTTGCCCTGGGCTACTTGCGCAGCGCGCCCTCGTACAGCTCGCGCTTCGACAGGCCGGTCGCCTCCGCGACCTCCGCCGCGGCCTCCTTGAGGCGGAACCCGCCCTCCACGAGCGACCGGACCTGCGCGATCCCCTCCGCGAGGTCGAGCGTCGCGGGCACCGCCCCCTCGACGACGAGGCAGATCTCGCCGCGCGCGCCCTCCGCGAAGTGCTCGGCGAGCTCGGCCGCAGTGCCGCGCACGACCTCCTCGTGCAGCTTCGTGAGCTCCCGGCAGACGGCGGCGCGACGGTCGGGCGCGACGGCCGCGAGGTCGCGCAGCGAGTCGGCAAGGCGGTTGGGCGACTCGAAGAACACCATGGTGCGCTCCTCGCGCACGAGCGAGGTGAGGTAGGCGACGCGGCCCTTGCGGGGAAGGAAGCCCTCGAACGTGAAGCGGTCGGTGGGGAGTCCGGAGACGGCGAGCGCGGTGATGACCGCGCTCGGGCCGGGGAGGGCCGTGACCGCGACGCCCGCCGCCGCTGCTGCCGCGACCAGGGGGAATCCGGGATCGCTGATGGCGGGCATCCCGGCATCGGTCAGCACCAGCACGTCGCCGTCGCGCGCGAGCTCGACGATCTCGGCGGCCTTCTCGGTCTCGTTGTGCTCGTGCAGCGCGATGAGCCGCGGCCGGTTCTCGATGCCCAGGGCGCGCATCAGGTGGATCGTGGTGCGGGTGTCCTCGCTCGCGATGACCTCCGCGCTCGTGAGCGCGTCGATGAGCCGTTTCGACGCGTCACCCAGATTTCCGATGGGCGTCGCGGCGAGAATGATCACGCCGCCTAGCATTACAGACATGCAGCCCGCCTTCGACGACCTCCTGGGCGACAAGGAGGAGGCCGAGCCCACCGGCTCCCGTCTCGACCGGTGGTGGGAGTCGCGCTCGCCGCGCGTGCAGCGGGCCGTGCGCTGGGGCGCCCCCGCACTCGTGGTCGGCGTGGCGGCGTTCACCCGGCTGTGGGGGCTGGGGCATCCGGCCGAGCTCGTGTTCGACGAGACCTTCTACGTGAAGGATGCCTGGACCCTCACCAACCTCGGCTACGAGGCGTCCTGGCCGGCCGAGGCGGACGCGTCGTTCAACGCCGGCAGCACGGACATCTACCTCGCCAACCCGTCGTTCGTGGTGCACCCGCCCCTCGGCAAGTGGATCATCGGGATCGGGATGAGCCTGCTCGGCTCCGACAACCCCGTGGGCTGGCGCATCGCGACCGCGGTCACGGGCATCCTCGCCGTCGTGCTCCTCATGCTCGTGGCGAAACTGCTCTTCCGCTCCACGGCCCTCGCCGTGCTTGCGGGCTTCCTGTTCGCGATCGACGGCAACGCGATAGTGATGAGCCGGGTCGCCCTGCTCGACAACTCCGTCATGTTCTTCGCGCTGCTGGGGTTCGGCGCGGTGCTGCTCGACCGCGGGTGGAGCTCGGCACGGCTGTCGGCGTGGATCGCCGCCCGGGAGAAGTCGGGCCGGCTCCCCGACTGGGGCCCGATGATGTGGTGGCGCCCGTGGCTGTTCCTGGCCGGCGCCGCCTTCGGTGCGGCGGCCGCCGTCAAGTGGAACGGGCTCTACTTCCTCGCCGCGTTCGCCGTGTACACGCTCGTCGTCGATGCGCTCGCGCGCCGCCGCGCGGGCCTGCCGCTCTGGTTCGCGGGCACCCTGTTCAAGCAGGCGCCGGCGACCTTCCTGCTCACGGTCCCCGTCGCGGCCGCCGTGTACCTCTCCAGCTGGACCGGCTGGTTCCTCAGCGACAACGGCTACGACCGGCACTGGTCGGATGACGCGGGCAACGCCTGGACGGGCGCTCTCGCGTGGGTGCCGCACTCCCTGCAGAGCCTGTGGCACTTCGAGACCGCGGTGTACCAGTACCACGTGGGCGAGATGAGGCCGCACGGGTACCAGGCCAACCCGCTCACGTGGCTGTTCCTGATCCGGCCGACGAGCATGTTCTACCAGTCGGTTGCGGCCGGCCAGAACGGCTGCGACTCGCTGTGCGGGCAGTCGATCACGGGCATCGCGAATCCCATCATCTGGTGGGCGGCGACGGCCGCGGCGCTCTACCTCGTCTACCGCCTCGCGCGCTACCGGGAGTGGCGCGTGGGCCTCGTGCTCGCGGGCCTGGCGGCGGGCTACCTGCCGTGGCTGCTATACCTGAACCGCACCGTGTTCCAGTTCTACACGATCGCCTTCGAGCCGTACCTGATCCTCGCGCTCGTCACCGTTGCGGGCATCCTGCTGGGCTCGCCCGACGACCCGGCCTGGCGGCGCGCGAGCGGACTGCGGATCGTCGCGATCTTCCTCGGGATCGCGATAGTCGTGAGCGTGTTCTTCTGGCCGCTCTGGACGGGCACGCAGCTCGACTACTGGCTCATCGCCGCGCACTGGTGGCTGCCGACCTGGCGTTGAGGCCGTGTCAACTAAATTAATCCGGCGTTAACACGCGGGAGTGTAGCTTTCAACGGTGATCCGACGCACTGCCGCTCGCGCGCCCGAACGCGCCCAGAGTCGTGGTCGCGCGCGCGCGGCCGTTCTCGCCCTCGCGCTCGTGGGCGTCTCCGTCTTCGGCGGCGCCTCGCCGGCGAGCGCGGCGCCCACGGGATACCCCGACATCACCGCGCTCAACGCGCTGTACCCGGACACGGCGCCGCCCAGCTTCATCGTCAGCACCCCGGACTCCGACACCGTCATCTACGTCGACTGGACCGCGACGGACGGCGGGACCACCGTGCTCGACTACTGCCCGGGCACGCAGACCTTCTCAGGCACGAGCGCGACCTGCACGGGGGCGGCGAGCCTCGCGCCGGGCTTGTACGACGTCACCGCCTACAGCGAGCTGCTCGGCGACCCGGGCTTCTTCAGCAGCACCAGCCCCGCCGTGAGCGTGGAGGTGTACGGCACGCAGGGCGGAGCGTTCCTCTCCGGCCCGGCGACGACCTCCGCCGACGCGACGCCGACGTTCTCGGGCACCGGCCCGGCGCGCGGGACTGTCGCCGTGACTGCGGACTTCGGGGGCACGCCGCTGTGCTCCACGACGGTGCTGAACAACGGGACGTGGTCGTGCACGGCGACCCTCGCCGCCGGCTTCTACGAGGGCATCGGGCTGCTGGGCACGGACCGTGCCGGCGCAACATCCACGGACGCCAGCACCGACTTCACCATCACCCCGATCGCCGACCCCACGCTCACGTCGGTCGACGGTGCCGGCTCGCCGTGGATCACCGACTACGCGTTTCCCGACGTGGGCGGAGGCAAGGACCTCTACGCGAACGCGGTCTTCACCGAGGTGTCCCAGACGATCACGGGGCCCTGGGACTCCTACTGCGGAACAGTCAACGGGGCCGGCTCGTCGACGACCTGGGCGTGCTCGGAGCCGGACCACGCCCTGCAGCACGGCGACAACTACATCCAGGTCACCTCCGAGAACGAGAACGGCGACCCCTCCCCCAACGCGCAGCAGTACTACGTGAAGCTCGTGAACACACCGGTGATCACGAGCCCCGCCAACAACTCGTTCACGAACGACGTGACCCCGCTGTTCTCCGGCACCGGCGAGGGCACGGACGCCGACGTCGTGGATGCCGGCAGCACCACGATGTGCTCGGCGAGCACGGCGTCAGGATCGTGGTCGTGCAGCACTACGCCCCTGGTCGATGGGACGTACAAGTTCCACGTCGTCGTCACACCGGGCATCAACATCACCACTGCCGATCTGACCATCACCGTGGACACGGTCGCGCCGGCAGCGCCCGCGATCACCAGCGGCGACATCTCCTCGACCGACCGCACCCCGACGATCTCGGGGACGGGCGAGCCGTTCTCCACGATCCAACTGAGCGTCAACGGCAGCTCGTGGCCCTGTAGCGGCGGTGCCCCCGTGGTGAGCTCCGGCGGCGCGTGGTCGTGCACGCTCGCGAACGACCTCGGCGTCGACAGCTACCCCGTCACGGTGCGGCAGGCCGATCGGGCGGGCAATTACTCCACCGCGAGCGGCGCGATCACCGTGACGGTGCTGCCCCTGCCCGCCCCGGAGCCCGCGCCCTCCGCAACCCCCACCGCGCTCCCCTTCACCTGGCGCCTCGGCTCGGGCCTGCCCGACGAGGTGCACCCCGGCGACGCGGTGGTGCTCACCGCGAGCAACCTCCCGCCGGGCCTCCCGGTCGACGCGGAATTCCACTCCACAGTCGTCGCTCTCGGCTCCACGAGCGTGAAGCCGAACGGCACCTTCTCGCTGCCCGTCACGATCCCGGATGACGCCACCCCCGGCCTCCACCACTTCGTCGTCACCGTCTGGTCCCCCGCGGGCGAGGCGGTCGTCGTCGAGCAGCCGGTCACGGTCGTGGCGTTCCCGAAGGGCACCGTGGTGCGCGTCGCGGAAGCCAGCGGCGGCGGCGCGGCGGCCGGCACCTTCGTCGACCGCAGCAACCCCGGCGCGCCGAGCTCCTTCACGCACGGCATCAACAGCGTCGCCTCCATCTTCAGCAACCCCGTCGTGATCGGCGTTGCGGCGGCCGCGGGCCTCGCGCTCTTCCTGCTCATCGCGTTCCCCGCGGAGCTGCTCAACTCGACGATCTCCGAGCAGTACCCGCGCTTCGCCAAGCGGGTGCCGCGCGCGCCCTGGCTCACGCGATTCACGAGCTGGCTCGAGAAGACGCCGATCGTGGGCGGTCTCGCGATCACCCTGGTCGCCGCCTACATCTTCGGCTTTGCCGACCCCGGGTTCGGGTTCGACATCACCTCGTTCCGCGTCGTCCTCGCGTGCTTCATCGCCCTCTTCATCGTGGGCTACCTCGCGAGCGTGATCTCGGGCCGGATCATCCGGCGCCGCTGGAAGCTCGACACGGTGATGGAGCTGAAGCCGCTCGGCCTCATCCTCACGGTCATGGGCGTCGTGCTCTCGAGGCTGCTCGACTTCTCCCCCGGCTTCCTGCTCGGGCTGATCCTCGGCCTCTCGATCGTCGGCTCGACGACGGCAGCCCAGCGGGCCAAGACCACCCTCGTGCAGGCCGGCGTCGTGTTCGTGCTCGCCCTCGGGGGGTGGGTGGCGTACAGCATCCTCTCCGCCACAACGAACCCGGACGACTTCGGCACCGCGCTGCTGTTCGACACCCTCGTGGCGGTGACGAGCGAGGGGCTCACCGCGGTATTCATCGGGATGCTCCCCGTGAAGTTCCTCGACGGCCCGGCGGTGTTCGAGTACTCCAAGCCCCTGTGGGCCGCGTCCTTCCTCGTCGCGGCCTTCGCCTTCGTCGTCGTCATCGTGCCCTCGGCCTGGGGCGAGCTGGGCGGCTCGCTGGGCGTGTGGATCGCGATCGTCGGCGCCTTCGCCCTCGTCGCGCTCTGCATCTACCTCTACTTCCGGTTCTGGGCGCCGCCCCTGCCGGAGGACGCGGCGGAGACCGAGCAGGAGCCCCAGAGCGTAACGGTGGGAAACCCGGAGTAACCCGTCCGGTAGCGTGATCGCATGGCTGATAGAGAGTACGGATTTCGCACGCGCGCGATCCACGCAGGCAACATCCCCGACTCCGTGACAGGCGCCCGAGCCCTGCCCATCTACCAGACCAGCGCCTTCGTCTTCGACGACACCGCCGACGCCGCGGCCCGCTTCGCCCTCCAGAAGTACGGCAACATCTACTCCCGCCTGGCGAACCCGACAGTGGCGAGCTTCGAGGAGCGCGTCGCGTCCCTCGAGGGCGGCCTCGGCGCGGTCGCCACCGCGAGCGGCCTCAGCGCGCAGTTCATCACCTTCGCCACCCTCGCGGGCGCCGGCGACCACGTGGTCTCCTCCGCCAACCTCTACGGCGGCTCGATCACGCAGCTGGATGTCACGCTGCGCCGCTTCGGCGTCGACACCACGTTCGTGCGCTCCTCGGACCCCGCGGACTACGCGGCCGCCATCACCGAGAACACCAAGTTCATCTTCGCGGAGACCATCGCCAACCCCTCCGGCGAGATCGCGGACATCGAGGGCCTCGCCGATGTTGCCCACGCGCACCACCTGCCGCTCATCATCGACTCGACGGTCGCCACGCCGTACCTCAACCGCCCGATCGAGTGGGGCGCCGACGTCGTGACCCACTCGGCGACGAAGTTCCTCGGCGGCGCGGGCACCACGCTCGGCGGCGTCGTCGTCGAGTCGGGCCGCTTCCACTGGGCCAACGAGCACTTCCCGCTCTTCGACCAGCCGGTCCCCTCCTACGGCGGACTCAACTGGCACGGCAACTTCGGCGAGTACGCCTTCCTCACCCGACTTCGGGCCGAGCAGCTGCGCGACATCGGCCCCACCCTCGCGCCGCACTCCGCGTGGCTGCTCGCCACGGGCGTGGAGACGCTCCCATTCCGCATGCAGGCCCACGTCGACAACGCCCGCATCGTGGCCGAGTGGCTCGCCGCCGACTCCCGCATCGAGCAGGTCTTCTGGGCCGGGCTGCCCGAGCACCCGCACTTCGAGCGCGCCAAGAAGTACCTGCCGAAGGGCCCCGGCTCGGTGTTCTCCTTCGTGGTCAAGGGCGGCCGCGAGGTCGGGCAGAAGTTCATCGAGAGCGTCAACCTCGCGAGCCACCTCGCCAACATCGGCGACGCGAAGACCCTCGTGATCCACCCCGCGTCCACCACCCACGCGCAGCTCACCGAGCAGCAGCTCCTCGACGCGGGCGTGCTGCCGGGCGTCGTGCGCATCAGCGTGGGAATAGAAGACCCCGAGGACATCGTTGACGACCTTGACCAGGCACTCGCTGCCGCGACGAAGGGCTAGCCATGTCGACTGCTGAACTCCAGACCACGCAGCTGGCCAACGGCCTCACCTGCGAGCTCCCGGCGAGCTCCCCCCTCGCGAAGCTGCTCAAGTCGCAGCGCACCTGGATCGGCCCCTCCGCCAAGGAGCGCCTCGCCATCCTGCGCAACGCCAAGTCGATCGCGATCGTCGGCGCCTCGCCGAACGCGGCCCGGTCGAGCTACTTCGTCGCGACCTACCTGCTGCAGTCGAGCGACTACACGGTCTACTTCGTGAACCCGATGGTCGACGAGATCCTCGGCCAGAAGTCGTACAAGTCCCTCGCGGACCTGCCCGAGGTGCCCGACATCGTCGACGTGTTCCGCAAGGGCAGCGACATCCCCTCGGTCATCGACGAGGCGATCGCCATCGGCGCGAAGACGGTCTGGGTGCAGCTCGGCATCTGGAACCAGGACGCCGCGGTCTACGGCGAGTCGAAGGGCCTGACCGTGGTCATGGACCGCTGCATCAAGATCGAGCACGCGCGCTTCCACGGCGGACTCCACCTGCTCGGCTTCGACACGGGCGTGATCACGGCGCGCAAGACCGTGCGGTAGCTAGCGCGAGCCCACCAGGTTCCGCTCGCCCGACTGCACGACCTCGCCCGTGACCTTCGCGTCGACGACGTTGTCGTTGCCCTGGATGGTCACGGCCGTGCTCGTTCCGGCGTCGACCGTGTTGCGGTCTCCGGCGATGTTCACGCCGCCGATGTCGTGGGCGTCGAGCTCGTTGTCGTTGCCTTCGAGGTCGAGGCGGCCGAGCGAGCCCATCTCGATGTCCACCCGGTCGCCCTTCACGATGATCGCCTCTGCGTTCTCCGCCTTGATGGTGATCTCGTCGCCCGTGACAGTCACGACCCCGCAGTCGCCCTGCAGCGTGTAGAACCCGATGCCGGTCACGGTGAAATCCACGCCGTCGCACACCTGGAGCGAGCCGCTCGTCGGCACCGTGGTCGGCGACGTCATGTTGGGCCTGACGAAGACGCAGCCCGACAGGACGGCGACGGTGATGGCGGAAAGAGTGAGTCCTGCAACTGTGCGTCTCATCAGTCCACCGTATTACGCCCGGTGTCGGGGGCTCTGGGCCTGACGGATGCCCGTGCGTACGGTGTAGGCATGACCGGTCCGCTCATCGACTCCCCCGTCGTCTCGACCCAGTGGCTCGCCGACCACCTCGGTGCGGAGCAGCTCGTCGTCCTCGACGCGACGGTCCTGCCGTACACGCAGCCGAGCGGGCGGCCCGGGTACCTGAGCGGCCACGAGTCCTACGTCGTCAACGGGCACCTGCCCGGCGCGGTCTTCGCCGACGTCATCGAGGAGCTCTCCGAGCCTGGCGCGCCCTACCCGTTCACGCGGCCCTCCCTCGAGCGGTTCGAGTCCGCGGTGGGGGCGCTCGGCATCGACAACGAGACGACGGTGGTCGTCTACGACGCGATGGTCGGCCAGTGGGCCGCCCGTGTCTGGTGGCTGTTCCGCGCGTTCGGGTACGACCGGGTCGCCGTGCTCGACGGCGGGCTCACCGCGTGGCGCGCCGAGGGGCGCGAGACGGACGTGGGGCACGTGGAGCCGTCCGCCGCCCGGTTCACCGCGGTGGAGCGGCCCGAGGCGTGGGCGAGCACCTCGGACGTGCAGGAGATCGTGGACGGCGTGGCGCCCGGGGCACTCGTGTGCGGCATCCCGCCCCAGGAGTTCTCGGGCGAGGCCGGGCGCGGGCACATTCCGGGCAGCATCAGCGCGCCCGCGGGGCGGCTCGTCGACCGGGACACGAACACCCTGCTGCCCGTCGACGAGCTGCGGGCGCTGCTGCCCGTGCGGGGCCGGGTCGTCACCTACTGCAACGGCGGCATTGCGGCGGCGGCGGATGCCCTGGCGCTGGTCCTGGCGGGGCACACCGAGGTGGCGCTGTACGACGGGTCGCTCAACGAGTGGGCCGCCGATCCGTCGCGCGCGCTCGCTACAGCAGCGGCTCCAGCTCCCTGATCGTGGTGACCGGCAGGCGGCACACGAAGTCCTCGCAGACGTAGGCCGCCTCCGCCGTGCGGCCCTCGAAGAGCTCGAAGCCCGCCGCCGCGAACTCGCGCGACTGCTCGGGTGTCACGACGATGCCTCCGCGGGGCCGCGCGAAGTCGGCGAGCGCGCCGCCTCCCACGACCACGAGGTGGCGCACGGGTTCGGCGAGCCGGGCCATGACCGTGAGCGCGGCGCCCAGCGAGACGGGATGCCGCTGCGCCGGCTCGGCGACGCGGGCCATCGCCGCGCGCGCCGCGGCACGGTACGGCTCGTGCGCCGTGAGCAGGAACAGCGCGTGCGCCGCCGACGCCATGGCGCTCAGGCCCGACGGGTGGGCGCCGTCGCTCGGGTCGGCCTCGACCGCGAGGCCCTGCGACGCGAGCACCGGGTCCGCGCCGCCCGGTACGCCGAACGGCTCGCCCACGGCCATCGAGTCGTCGACCAGGGTGCGGGCCGCGGCGGCGTAGCGCACCTCGCCGGTGGCCGTCGCCAGGTGGAGGAGGCCGGCGGCGAGCATCCCGAAATCCTCGAGGGTGGCGCGGGCCGACGAGACCGTGCCGCCGATGGACGCGCGGACCAGCCGGTCGCCGACGTGGTTCTCGAGGAGGAAGTCGGCGGCCCGCTGCGCGGTCGCGATCCACTCCGGTCGGCCGAGCACGCTGCCCGCGATCGACAGGCCCTCGATGGCCAGGCCGTTCCAGCCCGTGAGGACCTTCTCGTCGACGGGCGGCTTCTCCACCCGCTCCCTGCTCGCGGCGTCGAGCGTGTAGTAGAAGCCCTCGACGCGGCGGCCGTCCACGGTGCTCTCGCTGTCCTGCGCGGAGGCGAAGCCGCCCTCCGGGAGCTGCATGCCGGCCAGCCAGTCCGCGACCCCCTCGGCCACGTCGGCGCGGCCCGCCAGGGCGTAGGCGGCGACCAGCTGCGCGTTGTCGTAGAGCATCCGCTCGTAGTGCGGGTCGTGCCAGTCGCGCCGGGTCGAGTAGCGGAAGAAGCCGCCGTCGACGGGGTCGCGGAGGGCCGAGGCCGCCATGGCGTCCAGGGTGCGGGCGCCGAGTGGCGCGCGGCGCTCGACGAGGAACCTGAGCACCGGGGAGACCGGGAACTTAGGCGCTCCGCCGAAGCCGCCGAACGCGGCATCCTCGAGACTCTCGAGCTCAGCGATCACGGGGGCGAAGTCGGTCGGCAGGGCCGAGCCTGCCGGAGAGTGCTGCGCGAGGGCCTCGACGATCGCGGCGCCGTTGCGCTCGACCTCCTCGCGGCGGTTCGCCCACGCGTCGAGGACGGCGTCAAGAACCTGGCGGAACGAGGGATGCCCCTCCACGGGCTCCGGCGGCCAGTAGGTGCCGGCGAAGAACGCGCGGCCCTGCGGGGTCACGAACACGTTGAGGGGCCAGCCCAGGTTCCCGGTGAACGCCGCCGCGGCGGCGAGGTAGGTGGAGTCGACCTCCGCGTGCTCCTCGCGGTCGACCTTGATCGCCACCAGGTTGGCCTTCATGTACTCCGCGACGGCCGGGTCGCTGAAGCTCTCGCGGGCCATGACGTGGCACCAGTGGCAGGTGGAGTAGCCGATCGACACGAGCACCGGGACGTCGCGCGCCGCCGCCTCCGCGAACGCCTCGGGGCCCCACTGCTGCCAGTCGACCGGGTTGGCTGAGTGCGAGCGCAGGTAGGGGCTCGCGGCGTCCGCGAGGGTGTTGGGCATAAGTTCAGGCTAGCTCCGGCGCGCGAGTGTGCAGGAGACGCGCAGAAAAACGCGGACGAGACGGCTAGCCTCGTCCTATGTCGACGACGACCATCACGTATATCGGCGGACCCACCGCCGTTCTGGAGTATGCGGGCAAGCGCTTCATCACCGACCCGACGTTCGACGGGCCGGGCTCGTACTCCGACCCGGGCGAGACCACTCTGGTCAAGACGGCGGGGCCCGCGATCCCCCGCGAGCAGGTTGGCCCGATCGACGCAGTGCTGCTCAGCCATCACGCCCACAAGGACAACCTCGACTACGAGGGCCTCGAACTCATCGCCACGGGCATCCCGACTCTCAGTACTCCGGATGCCGCGAGCGACCTGTTCGGCGGGTCCGTGGTCGGCCTCGACTCCTGGGAGGAGTACCGGCTCGGCGACGTGACGGTCACCGCCGTCCCCGCGCTGCACGGACCGCCCGGCAGCGAGCGGCTCGTCGGCGAGGTCACCGGATTCGTGCTCGAGGCTGACGGTGAGCCGACCGTCTACGTGAGCGGGGACAACGCGTCGATCCCGCTCGTGGAGCAGATCGCCGGCCGGTTCCCGATGGTCGAGATCGCGGTCCTCTTCGCCGGCGCCGCGCGGGTTGCGGACATTGACGCCAACCTCACGCTCACCTCGCCCGACGCGGCCCGCGCCGCGATCATGCTCGGCGCGCGGAAGGTCGTCGGCCTGCACACCGAGGACTGGGAGCACTTCTCCGAGTCCCGCGCGCAGCTCGAGGCGGCCTTCGCCGGCAAGGGGCTGCTCGTGGCAACCCCTCGCGGCGAGACAGTGGCTCTCTAGGTTTCGATACGGCCGCGGGCGGCCTACTCAACCCGCTCTAGAACACGTCCGTGTCGGGGTTCGACCCCATGCGCATCCCGGCGTCGAGCGCGTCGATCGCCGCGACCTCGGTGTCGTCGAGCTCGAAGCCGAACACGTCGAAGTTCTCCGCCATGCGCTCGCGCGAGTTCGACTTCGGGAACACGATGAGCCCGTTCTGCAGGTGCCAGCGGATGACGACCTGCGCGGGCGTCACGCCGTGCGCCTCGGCCGCGCGCGCGACCGGCTCCATGCCGAACAGGTCGTACTTGCCCTGCCCCAGCGGGCCCCACGACTCGATCTGGATCCCCTTGGCCGCGGCGAAGGTGCGCACCGGCAGCTGAGCCAGACCGGGGTGCAGCTCGATCTGATCCACCGCCGGGACGGTGCTGCTGCCCGCGATGACCTTCTCGAGGTGGTTGACGTGGAAGTTAGAGACGCCGATGGAGGTGGAGCGGCCCGACTCCTTGATCTGCTCCAGCGCCAGCCACGTCTCGAGGTACTTGTCGAGGTCGGGGCGCGGCCAGTGGATCAGGTACAGGTTGACGCTCTCGAGCCCGAGCTTCTCCAGCGACAGGTCGATGGCGTCGAACGCCGACTGGGTGCCCTGGTCGCTGTTCCACAGCTTGGTGGTGATGAACAGCTCGTCGCGCGGGATGCCCGACGCCGCGATCGCGCGCCCGACGCCGACCTCGTTGCCGTAGACGGCCGCGGTGTCGATGTGGCGGTAGCCGACCTCGAGCGCGTCCGAGACGATGCGCTCCGTCGCATCCGGATCGACCTTGAAGACGCCGAAACCGAGCTGGGGGATGGTGTTGCCGTCGTTGAGGGCAATGGTGGGAACAGTCATGGTTCAAACCTAGAACACCTCCGCGAGCAGGTCGGCGAACAGGTCCTCCGCATCGAGGTGGATGCGCTGCCGGGTGAACCACGTCGCGACGTTCACGCAGTCGCGGTGGAGCAGGTCGAGCCCGTTCGGGTTGCTCACCGCGTCGACGATCTGGGGCAGGTCGATCACCACCACGCGCCCCTCGTGCACGAGCAGGTTGTAGGGCGAGAGGTCGCCGTGGGCGAACCCCGCGCGCGAGATCACGTGCATGAGGGAGACGACCTGGTCGAGGTGGTCGCGCGTGGGGCTCACCTGCGCGAGGCGCGGGGCGGCGGTGCGGCCCGAGCCGATGAACTCCATGAGCAGCTCGGTGCCGTTGACCTGCACGGGGTAGGGCACCGGGGCGCCCAGCTCGTAGAGCCTGCTCATCGCCTCGAACTCGGCGACCGACCAGTGCTCGGCGGCGACCGAGCGGCCGTACGACGACTTGTTGGCGATCGCGCGCGAGTCACGGGTGCTCCGGGTGCGGCGGCCCTCCTCGTAGAGCGACGACCGGTGGAAGTCGCGCTGCTGGGCGCCGCGGTACCGCTTGGCGGCCATGACGGCACCGGGATGCCCGGGCTCGGCCCGCTCGATGAGGAAGACGTCCGCCTCCTTGCCGGTCTTGACGATGCCGAGCTCGGTGTCGAAGGCGCCGGACGAGGTGACTACCCAGGGCGGGCGCGGCTCGGGGCCGCGCATGCTCGGGATGATCGAGGGCCAGGTGGACCAGCGCTGGTCGGCGCCGGGCTCGAGCTGGAGGAAGGAGAGGTCGGTTTCGGGGAGAGGCAGGTCTGACGCGAAATAGGACAAGGTTCAGCTTTCGGAGAGGAGGCCTCCGGGTGCGAACTGTCTAGGAGACCTCAAAGGAAGGGTGGACATAGCGATCCACGGCAATGGTGGTCATCGGGTCCTCCTTCCGGCTCTCAGTGGGTGTGGCGAGTGTAGCGCATGCGCATCGCGGTCTGCGAGAGCGCCGAGGCCTGGTGGAACCCGCGGAGGCTCTCCCAGCCGCCCGTCCACGTCACGCGGCTGGCGACCTCCCACACCGTGGCGGCGGGGTCGGCGCTCAGGATCGCGGCGACCTCGTCGGTGCGCCCGACCTGGTGCGCCCGGGATGCCGCGACCCGCTCCCCCAGCCCGCGGAACACGTACCCGTGGCCGGGAGCGACGAGGGGGTCGCCCAGTGCCTCGACCCTGTCGAGCGAGCGCAGGTAGTCCGCGAGGGGATCGTCCGAGTCCCCGCCGAGTCCCACGCCCGGGAAGATCGTCGGGAGCAGCAGGTCCCCCGTGAAGACGGTGCCGCCCTCGACCAGCGAGATGCTGCCGGCCGTGTGGCCCGGCGTATGCAGCACCCGCACCTCGCGGCCGGGGATGTCGAGAAGCTGCCCGTCGACGAGCAGCACGTCGGCGGTGAGCTCGAGCGGGCGGGTGCGCCCGACGATCGCCGCGATGCCCTCGTGCAGCTCCGGCGGAACGCCCCAGGCGGACAGGTCCGGTACGGTCACACCGCGGGCGGCGAACTCGTCGAGCCCGCGCTGCTCGGCCTCGTGCACCTGCACGCGCGCGCCGGAGGCCGCGCGGATGCGCTCCGCGAGGCCCAGGTGGTCGGAGTGCAGGTGGGTGGCGGTGACCGACTCCACCCCGTCGAGCGCGAGGCCGATCGACTGCAGGCCGGCCGCGAGCAGCTCCAGGCTGCCGGGAAGGTCCCAGCCGGTGTCGAGGAGATGAGCGTGGCCGCGGGCATCCGTGAAGACGTAGACGAGCGTGTAGGCCGGCGGGCCCACGGGCAACGGCAGCGCAAGCGCCCAGAGCCCGTCGGCCAGCTCGACCGCGGCGGGCAGCTCGCCCGCGTCGTGTGCGGCGAGCTGCCCGGCGTCGAAGGCGATCACTCGATGTGGCGCTCGTCCGGCCCCACGTACTGCGACAGGGGGCGGATGAGTGCGTTGGCCTCGAGCTGCTCCATGATGTGCGCGGTCCACCCGGTGACCCGCGCGGCCACGAACAGCGGCGTGAAGATCTCGGTGTCGAAGCCGATGAGGTGGTACGCCGGCCCGCTCGGGTAGTCGAGGTTGGGCTTGATGCTCTTGCGCTCGTTCATCGCGTTCTCGAGGGCGTCGTAGAGCTCGGCGAGATCCGGGCGGTCGTACTCGGCGATCAGGGTGTCGAGCGCGGCCTTCATGGTCGGAACGCGGGAGTCGCCGTTCTTGTAGACCCGGTGGCCGAAGCCCATGATCTTCCGCTTCTCGGCGAGCGCGGTGTCGAGCCACTCCACTGCCCTGTCGGCAGTCCCGATCTCATCGAAGATGTGCATGACCGCTTCGTTGGCGCCGCCGTGCAGCGGTCCCTTGAGTGCGCCGATTGCGCCGACGACCGCGGAGTACAGGTCGGCGAGGGTGCTCGTGATGACGCGCGCAGTGAAGGTGCTCGCGTTGAACGAGTGCTCCGCGTAGAGGATCATCGACACGTCGAACGCGTCGACGACTACCTCGTCGGGCATCTCGTCGAAGGTCATGAACAGGAAGTTCGCGGAGTAGCCGAGGTCGTCCCGCGGTTCCACGAGGTGCTGGCCGCGGCGGCGGCGCTGGTCGTACGCGACGATCGACGGCAGTTGCGCGAACAGCCGGACGGACTTGTCGAGGTTCGACGCGGGGCTCGAGTCGGCGGCATCCGGGTCGCTCGCACCGATCACGCTCACCGCAGTTCGCACGACGTCCATGGGATGCGCGGAGACGGGCAGCTCGTCGATGACGCGCTTGACGCGCTCGTCGAGGCGGCGCAGCGACCGCTCGCGGGTCTCGAACTCCGCGAGTTGCTTCGCATCGGGAAGCTCGCCGTGCCACAGCAGGTACGCGACCTCCTCGAACGTGCACTTCGCAGCGAGCTCCTGCACGGGGTAGCCGCGGTAGAGCAGCGAGTTCGTCTCGGGGTTGACCTTGGAGATCGACGTGGTGTCGACGACGACACCGGCGAGGCCCTTGCGGATATCAGGATCGGTCATGGTTAGCGCCCTTCTGGGACCTGGAAGTTGAACACCGACGTGTCGAACGCGTTGTACGCCTCGTAATCGAGCAGCTCGTACAGTCTCGCGCGAGTCTGCATCTGCGGCACCTGCGATCCCAGTGAACCTTCGGCGACGAGTGCGTCGAGGCCGCGCTCGGCGGCGCCCATCGCGATGCGCAGCAGCGACACGGGGTAGATGACGATGTTCACACCGACGTCCGCGAGCTGCTGCGTGCTGAACAGCTCGCTCTTGCCGAACTCGGTCATGTTCGCGAGGATCGGCACGTCCACGGCCTGGCGCACAGCCTCGAACTCG
This sequence comes from Rhodoglobus sp. GW821-FHT12B09, assembly GCF_058809925.1. Taxonomy (NCBI): domain Bacteria; kingdom Bacillati; phylum Actinomycetota; class Actinomycetes; order Micrococcales; family Microbacteriaceae; genus Rhodoglobus; species Rhodoglobus sp. GW821-FHT12B09. The sequence goes on from NZ_JBXATB010000006.1 coordinate 25,630, forward strand.
CCGAGGTCGGCCATCGCCTCGGGGAAGATCGCGTCCGCGCCCGCGTCGACCAGCGCCTTCGCCCGGTCGATCGCGGCCTGCAGCCCGTCGATCGCACGGATGTCGGTGCGCGCCATGATGAGCAGGTTCGGGTCGCGGCGGGCATCGACGGCGGCCCGGATGCGCTTGGTCGAGGTCTCGAGGTCGACCACGGCCTTGCCGTCGAGGTGGCCGCAGCGCTTGGGGTTCACCTGGTCCTCGATGTGGAGCCCGGCGACGCCCGCGTCCTCGAGCGTCTGCACCGTGCGGGCGACGTTCATCGGCTCGCCGAAGCCGGTGTCGGCGTCGATGAGGGCCGGGAGGTCGGTCATCCGGGCGATCTGCTGGCCGCGGCCCGCCACCTCGCTGAGGGTCGTGAGGCCGATGTCGGGCAGGCCGAGGTCGGCGGCGAGCACGGCGCCGGAGATGTAGACGCCCTCGAAGCCCTTCTCCTCGATGAGCCTGGCGCTCAACGGGTTGAAGGCGCCCGGGAAGCGCAGCAGCTCACCGGTCGCGAGGGCCGCGCGCAGGTTGATGCGCTTCTGGGCGGCAGTGGTCTTCGAGTACAGCATCAGAAGAGTCCCTTCGGGCCGGCGCTGAGGATGCCGGGCTTGGCGACGAAGTTCAGACCGGTGAGGTCGGTGAGCTCCGGCAGGCGCTGCACGGTGTCGAGGAAGCGCTCGATCTCGGCCTCGTCGAGCACGGGAGCGGCGAGCGTGCGGAACTTCTTGATGTAGTCCGCACGGGCGAACGGGCGGGCGCCGAGCGGGTGCGCATCGGCGACCGCGATCTCGTCGACGATCGTCGAGCCGTCGGTGAGGGTGATGGCGACGCTGCCGCCGAACGCCTTCTCCTGCGGGTCGTTGGAGTGGTACCGGCGGGTCCACTCGGGGTCCTCCTCCGTCACCACCTTGTTCCACAGGGCGACGGTGTCCTCCCGCTGTGCCCGCGAGGGCGCGTAGGACTTCTCGTGGTCCCATTCGCCGTCCTGCAGGGCGACCGTGAAGATGTACGGGATCGAGTGGTCGAGCGTCTCGCGGCTCGCGGTCGGGTCGTACTTCTGCGGGTCGTTCGCGCCGGAGCCGATCACGAAGTGCGTGTGGTGGCTCGTGCGGATGATGACGCGCTCGATGCGGTCGGCGGTCAGGTCCGGGTACTCGTTGTGCAGCTTGCGGGCGAGGTCGATCCACGCCTGGGCCTGGTACTCCGCCGAGTGCTCCTTCGTGTAGGTGTCGAGGATCGCGCGCTTCGCCTCGCCCTTCTCGGGCAGGGGTACCTCGTAGTGGGCATCCGGGCCGTCGAGCATCCAGGCGATCACGCCGTCCTCGCCCTCGTAGATGGGCTCCGGGCTCGTCTGCCCGCGCATCGCGCGGTCGACGGCCTCGACAGCCATCTTGCCCGCGAAGGCCGGGGCGTGCGCCTTCCAGGTGGAGATGAGCCCCTTGCGCGACTGGCGCGTTGCTGTCGTCGTGTGGAGGGCCTGGTTGACGGCCTGGAAGATCGTCTCGACCGGCAGTCCGAGCAGGGTGCCGATGCCGGCCGCCGCCGACGGGCCGAGGTGGGCGACGTGGTCGATCTTGTGCTTGTGCAGGCTGATCGCCTTGACGAGGTCGACCTGGATCTCGTAGCCGGTGGCGATGCCGCGGATCAGGTCGGAGCCCGACTTCCCGGCATGCTGGGCGACGGCGAGGATCGGCGGGATGTTGTCACCGGGGTGCGAGTACTCCGCGGCGAGGAACGTGTCGTGGAAGTCGAGCTCGCGCACGGCGACGCCGTTGGCCCAGGCGGCCCACTCCGGGCTGACGCGCTCCGTGATGCCGAACACCGTGGATCCGGGGGTGGCGGGGTGCGCCTCCGCCTGGGCGCGTGCGGCGATCGCGGGAGCGCGCGCGATGCTCGCCGCGGCCACGGCCGCGTTGTCGATGATGCGGTTGATGACCATCTCGGTGACCTCGTCGGTCACGGCGACGGGGTCGGCGGCGACCTCCGCGATCTTCCAGGCGAGCTGGTCGGGGCGTTCGAGGTTCTCGTCGCTCTTGTACACGCGAACGGGGTGGAGTTTCACTTGCTGTTCCTCTCAGTGGACGCCAGCACGTTGCGCAGGCTCCGGTACAGGTGGACTTGGGTGGCGGATGCCGCAAGCTCGGCATCCCCGTCGACGATCGCCTCCACGATCAGGAGGTGCTCCGCTGCAGCCGCGCGAAGGCGTGCGGGGTCGTCCTGTGCGACGCGGCGGATGCGCACGAGGTGCGGCCGGAGGCTGCGCAGCGCTCCCACGAGGTAGGAGTTCCCGGTGGCGTTGTCGACCGCCACATCGAAGCGCGCGACGAGATCGTAATACGCGGCGTGCAGCGGGTCGTCGTCGCCGAGCAGATCGGGCGCCGCGCGAAACTCGTCGCGCAGCGCGGTGAACACATCGAGGTCGCGCCGACGAGCAGCGAGCCGCGCGGACTCCTGCTCGAGCACTTGGCGCAGCTCGAACAGCTGAGCGATGTTCTCGAACGAGACGTCGGTCACGACGAGCCCGCGACCGCCCTGCGCGGCGACGAGGCCGTCGGCGGCGAGCCTGCTGAGCGCCTCCCGGAGGGGCGTGCGCGAGATTCCGAGCCGTTCGGACTGCTCGACCTCGGCGAGCACAGTGCCCGGTTCGAGCCGCCAATCGAGGATGTCCTGGCGGAGCGTGCGGTAGGCCTGCTCGCTCGCGCGCATGTCTCCGCCTCTCCGCTTGTGTATACACAGGGTAGTTGCATCTGGGTATATCGCGCTACATCTCGCCGCTGTGTATGCACACTAGGAGTACAAGTTCCACGTTTGGTCTGGATCATGCAGCCGTCCCCGCTTCCCCTTGCGGCTCACGGGCTTGCCGTCGGCAAGCTTCTCGGGGCGGCGGGAGTAGTGGTCGCCCTCGCCGTCTATCCATCCGACGCGGCGGTCCCACAGCTTGCGATAGGTGAATGCGGCCCTCTCGAGCCGCTCGATCACGGACGGGTCGAGCCGGTGCCAATGATTCGGCCAGTCCTCCCGGATGATGGTCCAGCCGGCCCGCGACAAGAATCGCAGGTGGTGCTGGACTGCACTGCGGCCGACGCCGTACTCGGTGCAGATGACGTCCTCGAGCATGCCCGCAGTGTGCTCCCCGCTCGCGAGCAGTTCGACGAGCCGTCGCCTGATCGGCTCGGCCATGACGGTGAAGGGGTCCACAAATATACGTTGTCAGTTCCGCATGACGTCATGCGGAACTGACAACACGATTTGGAGGACCCTCTCCTCCGTGAAGGGTGAGGAGGACTCGCGCCGCGCCTAGACTGTAAGGCTGATGTCTCCCGAGAATCCCACCATCGTCTACCCGGAGTCTCTGCCGGTATCCCAGCGACGGGACGACATCAGCGAGGCGATCCGCGGCAACCAGGTCGTCATCGTCGCGGGCGCCACCGGGTCGGGCAAGACCACCCAGCTGCCGAAGATGCTGCTCGAGCTGGGCTACGAGTCCATCGGCCACACGCAGCCCCGGCGCATCGCCGCGCGCACTATCGCCGAGCGCATCTCCGAGGAGCTCGGCCAGGAGGTCGGCCAGCTCGTCGGCTACCAGGTGCGCTTCACCGACCGGGTCGGCAAAGACACCAAGATCAAGCTCATGACGGACGGGATCCTCCTCAGCGAGATCCACCGCGACCGCGACCTCAAGAATTACGACGCGATCATCATCGACGAGGCGCACGAGCGCAGCCTCACCGTGGACTTCCTGCTCGGCTACCTCAAGCAGCTGCTCCCCCGGCGGCCCGAGCTCAAGGTCGTCATCACGTCGGCCACGATCGACCCCGAGAGCTTCAGCAGGCACTTCAACAACGCTCCGATCATCGAGGTCTCCGGCCGGACCTACCCGGTCGAGATCCGGTACCGGCCGCTCGTCGCCGAGATCCCCGAGGACGAGGAGGGAGACCCCTCCGATGACCGCGACTACCTGCAGGGCATCAACGACGCGCTCGACGAGCTCGCGCGCGAGGGCAATGGCGACGTGCTCGTGTTCCTCTCCGGCGAGAACGAGATCCGTGACGCGGAAGACGCTATCCGGGGTCGGAACCTCCCCGGGACGGAGGTGCTCCCGCTCTACGGCCGATTGAGTGCGGCGGATCAGCACAAGGTGTTCCAGCCGTCCGCGACCGCGGGCACCCGTCGTCGCATCGTGCTGGCGACCAACGTTGCGGAGACGAGTCTGACGGTGCCGGGCATCCGGTACGTCGTCGACGCCGGTACCGCGCGCATCTCCCGGTACAGCGTGCGGTCGAAGATCCAGCGGCTGCCCATCGAGGCGATCAGCCAGGCGTCGGCCAACCAGCGCAGCGGACGGTCCGGGCGCACGAGCGACGGCATCGCGATCCGGCTGTACTCGCAGGAGGACTTCGAGAAGCGACCCGAGTTCACCGAGCCTGAGATCCTGCGGACGAACCTCGCTGCGGTCATCCTGCAGATGATCTCGCTCGGGCTCGGCGACATCGCGGCGTTCCCGTTCCTGCAGCCGCCGGACTCGCGCGGCATCAAGGACGGGCTCGACCTGCTGCGCGAGTTGCATGCCGTCACCGCAGACAACCGCATCACCACGGTCGGCAAGCAGCTCAGCCAGCTGCCGATCGACCCGCGCTTCGCGCGCATGGTCGTCGAGTCGAAGCGGCACGGCACCACCCGGGAGGTGATGGCGATCGTCGCGGCGCTGAGCATCCAGGACCCGCGCGAGCGGCCCCTCGAGCGGCGCGCGCAGGCGGACCAGCAGCACGCCCGGTTCACCGACCCGACCAGCGACTTCCTCACCCTGCTGAACCTCTGGAACTACCTCGAGGAGAAGCAGAAGGAGCTGAGCGGCAGCGCGTTCCGCCGGCTCGTGAAGAACGAGTACCTCAACTACCTGCGCGTGCGCGAGTGGCAGGACGTGTACCGGCAGCTCACGCGGATGTCGAAGCAGCTCGGACTGCACGTGGGCGAGCCGCACGCGAATCCGGACGGCATCCACCGCTCGCTGCTGGCCGGCCTGCTGAGCCAGATCGGGCTGAAGGACGCCGCGAAGAAGGACTACGTCGGCGCGCGCCAGACCCGGTTCGTGATCTTCCCCGGCTCCGCCCTGGCGAAGAAGCAGCCCGCCGCGGTGATGAGCGCGGAGCTCGTCGAGACCAGCCGCCTGTTCGCGCGCACCAACGGCGCCATCGACCCGGCGTGGGCGGAGGCGATCGCGGCCGACCTCGTGAAGCGCACCTACTCCGAGCCGCACTGGGAGAAGAAGCAGGGCTCCGTCGTCGCCTACGAGCGGGCGACCCTGTACGGCGTGCCGATCATCGTCAAGCGGCGCGTGCAGTTCTCGCGCATCGACCCGGCCTACGCGCGCGAGCTGTTCATCAGGCACGCCCTCGTCGAGGGCGAGTGGGAGTCGCAGCAGGCCTTCGACCGGGCGAACCGCAAACTCCGGGCGGAACTGGCCCAGCTCGAGGAGCGCACGCGGCGCCGCGACATCCTGTTCGACGACGAGGCGATCTTCGACTTCTACAACCGGCGCATCCCGCCGGAGGTCGCCAGCACCCGCGACTTCGAGGGCTGGTGGAAGAAGGCCCGCGTCGAGACTCCCGACCTGCTCACGATGACGGCAGAGAACCTCGCGCCCGAGGATGCGGTCGAGGTGGACGAGGATGCCCTCCCGAGTGCCTGGCGCCAGGGCGACCAGACCCTCGCCCTCAGCTACAGGTTCGAGCCGGGTGCCGACGACGACGGTGTCACGGTGGCGATTCCGCTGCCCCTTCTGGCGGGCCTGCGGGCGGACGGGTTCGACTGGCAGGTCCCGGGGATGCGCGAGGAGCTCGTCACCGCCCTCATCAAGTCGCTGCCGAAACAGATCCGCCGCAACGTCGTGCCCGCGGGCGACTGGGCGCGCAGGCTGCTCGCCGGGGCGCCCGCGGAGCCCGACGGCCCGCTGACGGCCTACCTCGCGCGCGAGATCGCGGCCCAGACCTTCACCGCCGTCACCGAGAAGGACTTCGACCTCGACCGCGTCCCGCCGCACCTGCGAGTGACGTTCGCGGTGATGGATGAACGGGGCAGGCGCCTCGCGTCGGGCAAGGTGCTGAGCGCGCTGCAGGCGAGCCTGAAGCCCGCCGCGCGGGCGAGCGTGGCCAAAGTCGTCGAGACGCCGCGCGACACCCTGGAGCGGGCCGGGCTCGTCGCGTGGGACTTCGACACCCTCGACCGCTCGCGCGACGTCAAGCACGGCGGCAATACGATCCGGGCGTACCCGGCCCTCGTCGACGAGGGCACGAGCGTCGCCATCCGGCTCATGAGCACCCCCGAAGACCAGGCGGCCGCCCACCACGACGGCGTGCGGCGCCTGCTGCTGCTCGGGATCCCCTCGCCGCTGGGCTACGTGCAGGAGCACCTCACCACGCAGGAGAAGCTCGTGCTCGCGCAGTCGCCGTACCGCAACAACGCGGCGCTGTTCGAGGACTGCATGGCCGCGTGCGTTGACGCCGTCGTCGGCTCCGCGGAGATCTACACCCGGGCCGAGTTCGAGGCGGCGCGCGACGCGGTATCGGCCACGATCGTGGACTCGCTCTTCCAGACCGTGGCCCTCGTCTCGAAGGTCGTGGCGAAGAGCCGCGACGCGGACCGGGCGATCAAGCAGGCGACCAGCCTCGCCCTCATTGCCCCGCTCGGCGATGCTCGCGCCCAGCTGGACGCCCTCGTCTACCCTGGCTTCGTGGCGGTGGCGGGCCTCGAGCGCCTGCGCCGCATCCCGGCCTACCTCGACGGCATCGTGCACCGCGTGGCGAAGCTGCCCGAGAATCCGGCGCGCGACCGGGTCTGGATGTCGGAGGTCGAGCTGGCGACCAACAGGTACCGGGATGCCGGCGGGGAGCTGCCGCTCGCCGCGGGATCAGACCCACGGCTCATCCGGGCCCGCTGGATGCTCGAGGAGCTGCGGCTGAGCCTGTTCGCGCAGCACATCCCGACCGCGGAGCCCGTGAGCCTGCAGAGGATCACGAAGGTACTCGCGGGCTGAGCCGGGGGGCTAGCGTAGTCGAGGAACTATCTGGCAGAGAGGCCTCAATCGTGCACCACGCACCCCGTACCGTTTCCGCGGAGATCGCCCGCTCGTGGCTGCTCGTCGCCGCCACCCGCCCGGGCGACTTCGATGCCGCGGAGGCCTCGCGCGCCGACCAGATCATCCTCGACGTCGAGGACGCCGTCGACCCGGGCCTCAAGGGCAAGGCCCGCGAGGATGTCGCGAACTGGCTGAGTGGCGGCGGCAGCGGCTGGGTGCGCATCAACGACCGGACCAGCGACTTCTGGTCGGACGACGTTGACGCGCTGGTGGGCCTGCCCGGCCTGCTCGGGGTCATGCTCGCCAAGGCGGAGTCACCAGCACACGTGACCGAGACCTTCGACCGCCTGCACGGGCAGACCCCCGTCATCGCTCTCGTCGAGTCGGCCCTGGGCATCGAGGAGGCAGCGAACATCGCGCGCGCCCGCGGCGCCTACCGCCTCGCGTTCGGCAGCGGGGACTACCGCCGCGACACCGGCACCGCCGCGGACGACATGGCGATGGCCTACCCCCGCTCCCGCCTCGTCGTCGCCTCGCGCGTGGGCAACCTGCCCGGCCCCATCGACGGCCCCACTGTCGGCTCCAATCACCCCGTACTGCGCGAGCAGGGCGCGCACGCGGTCGCACTCGGGATGACCGGCAAGCTGTGCCTCGACGTCGAGCAGCTGCCCATCATCAACGAGGTGATCTCCCCGACCCGCTCCGACGTTGCCTGGGCGCGCGACTTCCTCGAGGACTTCGAGGCCCGCGGCCGCGTCATCCGGGACGGCAGCGACCTGCCCCGTCTCGGCCGCGCGCAGAAGATCGACAAGCTCGCACGGGCGTTCGGGGTCGAGCCCGCCTAGCGTCGCAGCGGCCTCCGGGCGCGCAATACGCTGTACCTCGGAGCGGAGTCGTGCCCCTTGGCGGAGCCCGGCTCCGCTCCGCTAGCGGCGCCGGATCGCGCGCACGCTGAGCTGGATCGCCGTGAGCACGAGGAGCACCGCGAACAGCACCGTGGAGACCCTCGGCGGCAGGGCGAGGCCGAGGTACGAGCCGCCCACGGCGGCCACCGCGGCGACGCCGCCGACGATGAGGGCGGTGCGCACGTCGACCAGGCCGGTGCGGCGGTTGGCGATCGTCCCCGTGACGCTCGTCGCCACGATCACCGCGAGGCTCGTGCCCTTGGCGATCAGGTCGCTGATGCCGAGACCGGCGACCAGGGCCGGAACCGCGATGACCGCTCCCCCGATGCCGAACAGCCCGGAGGTGAGCCCCATGACGAGCCCGATCGCGAGGTAGACGATCGCGATGCCGACCGAGAGCTCCAGCGGTTCGCCGCGCACCGGCTCGACGAACAGCAGCCGCGCGGCAACGAGCACGAGCAGCGCGATGAAGCCCCAGGTCAGCGCGGGCAGCGGCAGCCGCTTGAGAAGCACCGAGCCGATGATCGAGCCGACGACCGCCCCGATGGCGATCACTCCCGCCGCAACCAGGTCGACCTCGCCGTTCGCGAGGTACGTGATGGCCCCCGCCAGCGAGCTGGGCAGGATCGCGAGCAGCGAGGTGGCTGAGGCCCGGCGCTGGTCGAGACCGGCGAACGTGACGAGGAGGGGCACGAGGATGATCCCGCCGCCGGCCCCGAAGGTACCGCTGAACACCCCGCCGACCACACCGAGCACGACGAGGATCCAGGCGCGCGGTCGGAGCACGGCTCCAGCGTAGCCTTTCGTCCGGGCCGCCCCGCGCGCTACCGTGGGCGCATGACTGACTCCGCGACCATCGACAACCCGCTCGCCTCGCTCGCCAAGGGGGTGTGGTGGCTGCTGCTCCTGCGCGGCATCCTCGCCGTCATCTTCGGCATTGTCGCCCTCATCGCCCCCGGTGCCGCGCTCACCGCCATCGCACTGGTCGTGGGCGCCTACGCGGTCGTCGACGGCATCGCCGCGATCGTGCACTCGTTCCAGCTGCGCGCCTCGAACCCCCGCTGGGGCTGGCTGCTCGCGAGCGGCATCCTGACCGCGCTGGCCGGTCTCGCCGCTCTCATCCTGCCCGGCGTCGCCGCGCTGTTCGGCGGGCTCTTCGTCCTCTGGACCATCGTGTTCTGGACGATCATGACGGGTGCGCTCGGGCTCCGCTCGGCGGCGGGCGCCGCCGCGGGCCGCGCGAAGACGTTCGGAATCCTCGCCGGCGTCGTGAGCCTCGTGTTCGGCGTGATCCTCGCGATCTCCCTCTTCGTCGCGCCCGGCTCGACCGTGATCGGCCTGATCTGGACCGTCGGCATCTGGGCGATCGTGTTCGGCGTCATGCTCATCGGGGCCGCCATCACCTCGAGGACCGCGCGCGCTTAAGCTGGGCCTATGGCTACCGCTGTCATCGTCGACGCCCTCCGCACTCCGTCCGGCAAGGGGAAGGCGGGTGGCGCGCTCGCGCAGTGGCACCCGGTGGACCTGCTCGGCACCGTCCTGCGCGAGCTCGTCGCGCGCAACGACCTCGACCCGGCGCTCCTCGACGACGTGATCGGCGGCTGCCTCTCGCAGGTCGGCGAGCAGGCGGTCAACATCACGAGGAACGCGGTGCTCGCGGCCGGCTTCCCGGTGTCGGTGCCCGGCACGACCGTCGACCGGCAGTGCGGCTCGAGCCAGCAGGCCGCGCACTTCGCCGCGCAGGGCGTCATCGCGGGGGCCTACGACATCGTGATCGCGTGCGGCGTCGAGCTCATGAGCAAGAACCCGATCAACGCCGCGACCCTCGGGCAGGACAACTGGGGCCCTCTCGTACGCGAGCGCTACCCCGAGGGGCTCGTCGGCCAGGGCATCTCCGCCGAGCTCATCGCCTCGCGCTGGAAGCTCTCGCGCGAGGCCCTCGACACCTTCGCCGAGCGCTCCCACCGCCTCGCGGGCGCCTCGGACTTCACGAGCGAGATCCTGCAGTTCGGCGACTTCAGCACGGACGAGACCATCCGCCCGGGCACGACTGTCGCGGGCCTCCGCGAGCTCAAGCCGGCGTTCCAGGACGAGGCCCTGGCCGAGCGCTTCCCCGAGATCCACTGGAAGATCACCGCCGGCAACTCCTCGCCCTACACGGACGGCGCATCCGCGGTGCTTATCATGAGCGAGGAGCGCGCGCTCGAGCTGGGCCTCACGCCGCGCGCCCGGTTCCACTCGTTCGCCGTCGTCGGCTCCGACCCGATCGAGATGCTCACCGGCGTGATCCCCGCCACGCAGCGCATCCTCGACCGCAGCGGGCTCGGCATCGACGACATCGACACGTTCGAGGTCAACGAGGCCTTCGCCTCGGTCCCGCTCGCCTGGCAGCACGAGTTCGGCGTCGACCCGGATCTCGTCAACCCGCGCGGCGGTGCCATTGCGCTCGGGCATGCGCTCGGGTCATCCGGAACCCGCCTGCTCACCACGATGGTCAACCAGCTGGAGCGCACCGGCGGGCGCTACGGCCTGCAGGTGATGTGCGAGGGCGCGGGCATGGCCAACGCGACGATCGTCGAGCGGCTCTAGCGGCCCGCGCCCCTTCCGCGCTACTCGCTCTTCTTGGCCGACGTCGCGCTCGCGTTCGACTCGTACGACGTGTTCGTCGACTCGAAGAAGTTCACGAGCTGGAGGGTGTCGTTGGCCGCGGCCATCCACTTGGCCGGGTTCGAGACGTTGTAATGCGCCTCGAAGCCGAGCTCCTCGAGCCGGCGGTCGGCCAGGTACTTGACGTACTGGTTGATGTAGGTGGCGTTCAGGCCGAGGATGCCGCCGGGGAGGAGGTCTTGGTTGTACTCCTCCTCCATCTCGACCGCGTCGAGGATCATCTGCTTGATCTCGGTCGCGAACTCCTCGGTCTGGAGGTCGGGGTTCTCCTCCAGCACGGTCAGGATCAGGTTGATGCCGAACTTGAGGTGCAGCGACTCGTCGCGCACCACCCAGTCCATGAGCGAGCCGAAGTTGCGCAGCAGGTTCCGCTGGCGGAACGACAGCGCCACCATGAAGCCCGAGTAGAACCACACGCCCTCGAGGATCACGTTGTACGCGACGAGGTTGCGGACGAAGTCCTTCTTCCCCTCGGTCGACGTGATATCGAGGGTCTGCTCCGTCATACGGCGGATGTACTTGACCTCGAACTCCTCCTTGCGCGCCATCGACGGGATGTCGGCGTGCGCGGCGTAGGCGGCCTCGCGGTCGATCGGGAACGTCTCGAGCACATACTCGAAGCTCATGCAGTGGTTGGCTTCCTCCCACATCTGCTTCGCCAGGTAAAGGCTGCACTCGGCCGCGTTGACGTACGGGTAGACCCCGAACGCCAGCGCCTTGTTGACGAGCAACTCATTCGGGTTGAAGTAGCTCATCAGGAACGTCACGGCGTGGCGCTCCTCGTCGGTCATCTTCTTGAAGTCCGCGATGTCCTCACCGAGTTGGATCTCGTTGGGGAACCACGTGTTCGCGACAGCCTGGTCGTACAGGTCCATCGCCCACTGGTAGCGGATGGGCTTGAGCAGCAGGCCCTCTTGCAGGCCGGTTCCGAGAATTCCCATGTCTACTGGCAGCTCTCGCACTGGAGGTCGTCCATGGGGTCGGACGGCACGTAGTACTCCTCGACGGCGATGGCGCGGTCCATCAGTTCCCTGCCTTCGGTGCGAGGCCGCCGAAGCCACGACGGGCGGGGGCGGCGGCGGGCGCTGCCTCCGTGGTCGAGCCTGCAGCGACGGGGGCGGATGCGGCGGCGACGATGTCCTCCGACTTGTTGACCTTCACCGTCGACTGCTCGGCGGTGTGGCGCGGCTTCATGTGCAGGTAGTACGTCGTCTTCACGCCGCGCTCCCACGCCGCGAAGTAGATGTCCATCATGTCGCCGAGGTCGCGCGTCTCGAGGTACATGTTGCGGCTGATGGCCTGGTCGATCCACTTCTGGGCGCGAGCGGCGACCTCGAGGAAGGCGTACGGCGAGAGCTGGAAGCTCGTCTTGTACACCTCCTTGATGTTGTCGGGGATGGCGGCGACGTTCTGGATGTCGCCCTGGCTGCGCAGGATCGCCTCGCGGGTGGAGTCCCAGATGCCGAGCTTCTGCAGGTCGGCGACGAGGTTGCGGTTGACCTCGAGGAACTTGCCGTTCGAGGTCGCGCGGCTGAAGATCTGTGAGAACTGCGGGTCGAGGCCCGGGGTGGTTCCCGCGACGAGGCCGATCGACGCGGTCGGCGCGATCGCCATCAGGGTCGCGTTGCGCATGCCGCCCTTGACCTTGATGCGAAGTGCATCCCAGTCGAGGCGGGTCGTGCGGTTGACCTTGATCTCCTGGCCGCGGTCGGCCTCGGTGAGCGCGATCGAGTCGAGCGGCACGAGGCCCTCCGACCAGCGGCTGCCCTGGAAGTTCGGGTACGCGCCGCGCTCCTTGGCGAGCTCGGCCGACGCGTCGATTGCCGCGTAGGAGACGTGCTCCATGATCTCGTCGATCAGGTCGTAGGCCGCTTCGCTCTCGTAGCTGATGCCGAGCTTCTCGATGATGTCGGTGAAGCCCATGACGCCCAGGCCGACGGCGCGGTTCTGCGCGTTGGAGAAGTCGGCCTCCTTCACGCTCGAACGCGTGATGTCGATGAGGTTGTCGAGCTGGCGGACCGCCAGGCGGGCGGATGCCTCGATCTTCTCGAAGTCGACGACGAGGTTGCCGTCTTCCAGCGTGAGCATGTGCTGCGACAGGTTGATCGACGCGAGGTTGCAGACGGACACATTGTCTTCGTCCTGCGGGAGCGTGATCTCGGTGCAGAGGTTCGAGAGGTGGATCGTGCCCGTGTTGTTGTTCAGGGCGCGGTTGTTGATCGTGTCCTTCCAGGTGAGCCACGGGTGGCTCGTGGTCTGGAGGGAGATGAGGATCGACTTGAACTGCTCGCGGGCGCCGATCTTCTTGAACATCCGGATCTCGCCGGCCTCGGCCTTGGCAACGTACTCGTTGTACTTCGCCGAGAAGGCCTTGCCGTAGAGCTCGTTGAGGTCGGAGACCTCGAGCGGGTCGAAGAGGTACCAGTCGTCGTCGTTCTGCACGCGCTTCATGAACTCGTCGCTGATCCACACCGCGGTGTTGGCGGTGCGGGTGCGGCGGTACGGGTCGCCGGAGTTGTTGCGGAGCTCGAGGAACTCCGGGAAGTCCATGTGCCAGTTCTCCATGTAGAAGCACAGGGCGCCGAACTTCTTGCCGCCGCGGCTCACCGCGCGCAGGATCGAGTCGATCGTGTGCATGAACGGGATCGGGCCGGTCGACGTGGTGTTGTTGGAGCGGATGGGCGAGCCCTGCGCGCGCAGCTTCGTCACCGAGAGGCCGATGCCGCCGGTGCCCTTGGTGAGCCACATGACGTCGCGCGTGGTCTTGGCGATGTGCTCCATGTCGTCCTGCATCTCCATGACGAAGCAGTTCGCGAGCTGGGGGTAGATCGTGCCGGCGTTGACGAGGGTGGAGCCCGCCGCGAGGTACTCGAGGCTGGACATCTTCTCGTAGAACGCGAGCGCCGCCGTGGTCGGGTCGACCTCGTTGAGCGAGAGGCCCATGGCGATGCGCATCCAGAAGTACTGGGGGACCTCCAGCGCGTCGCCGTTGCGGCCCTTGATGCCGTAGCGGTTGTTGAGGGTCACCACGCCGATGTACTTGAGCAGCTCGTCGTGGGCGGGCTCGAGCTGGGTGGCGAGGAAGTCGAGGTCGAACAGCTGGGTGAGGCGGGGGTCGAGCAGGCCCTCGTCGACACCGCGCTTGACGTTGACGGCGAAGTGCGAGCGGTGGAGCTCCTTGAGCTCGGCGGCGGTCTCGTAGTCGCCGAGCACGCGCTTGTAGATGGTCTTGAGCAGCAGGCGGGCCGCGACGATGTCGAAGGCCGGGTCGTCCTTGACGTTCTGCAGCGCGACCTGGATGACAGCCTCGTCGAGCTGCTGGGTCGTGATGCCGTCGAAGAGGGTGAGCTCGAGCTCGGAGGCGATCTGCGTCACCCACGTGATGTTCTCGTCGAGGCCGGCGCTGGCCGACTCGATGGCGAGGTTGATCTTGTTGGCGTCGTACGGCTCCCGCTCACCGCTGCGCTTGACGACTGTGATACCCACGAAAATGACTCCCTCTGTGCCCGAAAAGACACGCTCTGCACCCCGAAAAAACGTCCGAAACCGTTACCCCCGGCCCGGCGGTCTCACCACTATATCTAGTTCCACCGACACTCTGCCAACCCCACATGTTGTGGGCGTGTCATCCACAGATGTGCATAACTTGTACTACTTCTGCACAGGCTGTGAGGCAATCCGACACGCTGTGAATCCACGATATGTACCCCTACTGACACCCCCGTCGGCTGTCGCACCCGCGGTCTAAGCTGGTGCTCTCATGAAGAGCTACATCGACCTCCTGAAGACGCCGGGGGTCGGGCGCATCATCGCCGCGCAGCTCACCGCGCGATTCCCGAGCGGGATGCTCTCCCTCGCCTACCTCATCCACATCGAGCACACCCTCCACTCGTACGGCGCCGCGGGCCTCGTGCTCGGCGCCACGAGCCTCGGGCAGGCCCTCGCCGGGCCGCTCACGAGCCGCTGGATGGGCGTGTGGGGCATGCGCAGGGTGCTCGCCCTCACGCTGGTGGTGTGCGCGGCGAGCATCTTCACCATCGCGCTGGCGCCGCTCACGCTGCCGCTGTACATGCTCGTCGGGTTCATCGGCGGGCTGAGCACGCCGCCCATCCAGCCGGCCGTGCGCACGATCTACCCGAAGATGGTGAACTCGCGCCAGCTCACCCCGCTGTTCTCCCTCGACGCCTCCGCCCAGGAGATCATCTGGATCGCCGGCCCCGTGATCACGACCTTCGTCGCGGTGCAGATCTCGAGCGTCCTGGCCATCACCATCGCCGGCGCGTTCCTCATCGGGGGCGGCATCTGGTTCATCGCGAGCCCGGAGGTCGGGCGCGTGCGCATCCCCCGCAGCAAGCGCAGGTTCGGCGTGGTCCTGCGCCGGCCCGCGGTGCTGCTCGGCACCATCACGGGCTTCCTGCTGGTCGGCTCGTGCGCCGCGGTCGAGGCCGGCGTCGTCGCGGTGTTCGGCGAGGGCGGCCCGCAGTCCGGGCTCGTGCTCGCGATCTGGGCGATCGGCTCGATCGTCGGCGGCCTGTCGCTCGGGCACGTGCCCATCGGCCCCTGGGCGCTCGCGCGGCGCATGTTCGCCGTGCTCGTGGGCCTCTCGCTCGCGATGGGCTACGGCCTCGTCGCGGGCCAGGGCCTGGAGTTCTGGTGGCTCTCCGTCACCCTGCTCATCGCGGGCATCGGCATCGCGCCGGCCCTCGCGGTGATCTTCGCCATCGTGTCGTCGAGCGTGAAGTTCAGCGACACGGCCGAGGCCTACGGCTGGGTCGGCACGGGGCAGCTCATCGGTGCGGCACTCGGGTCCGCCGCCGCCGGGTTCCTCATCGACGCCAACGGCGCGATCGGCGGCTTCTGGGCGGCGGGCGCCCTCGCGCTGGTCGGCTTCATCGTGCCGACCGTGCTGCGGCGGTGGCATCCCGACCTTCGCGGCAAGGATGCCAGCCCGCTCGCCGACACCGAGCCGGTGCCCGTCCAGCCGAGCTGAGCTGCTACA
The DNA here is from genome assembly GCF_058809925.1 of Rhodoglobus sp. GW821-FHT12B09. Lineage (NCBI taxonomy): Bacteria > Bacillati > Actinomycetota > Actinomycetes > Micrococcales > Microbacteriaceae > Rhodoglobus > Rhodoglobus sp. GW821-FHT12B09. The sequence goes on from NZ_JBXATB010000006.1 coordinate 41,297, forward strand.
GCTTGTTGTCCTCGATCGGGTAGACCGACCACTCGTCGCCCTTGCGCGTCCAGGCGGCGAACGTCACCTCGCGCTTCTTGTTCAGCACAGTGACCGGGTAGACGAGGATGCCCTCGTCCAGCCTGCTCAGATCGTGGATGTCGTGCGCGTCGTCGGACGAGCCGAGGGGCTCGGGCATCGTCGCGGCCAGCATCCCCTCGTAGCGGACCGTGCCGAGGGACATGAGCTTCGCGGCCCGAGTGAGCTCCGCGAGCTGCTCGGCGGTGAGGTCGCCGCGCGTGCCGATCGCCTTGATGTAGTAGCCGGTGCCCTCGTGCTCGCGCTGGTCGAGGGTGTAGCTGCGCGCCACGCCCTTCTCGTCGGCCGAGCTGAAGAGCTCGTGCGCCGCCTTGGCGCGCTTGCCGCCGAGGAATCCGATGATCTTCTTGAAGCCGGCGGGCTCGGAGAGCCTCTGGACGAGCTCGTCGGTGGTGGTCACGCGTGTCCTTTCAGGGGGGGGGTTACAAGGTGGGCAGTATCTCGGTGAAGAAGTAGTACGCGAGCGCCCCGGCGACGACGACGGACGACAGCACGGTCACCAGGCGCTGCGCCCCGCCCGCCCGGGTGCGCAGGCGGCGCCCGGCGGCACCCACCGCCCCGGCCCCGGCGGCGTGCTCCTCGGGCGAGACCGTGCGCGGGGAGGCGGCGGTGACCGCCCGGTCGTCCGCGTAGCTGCGGGTCTGGCGGTGGGTCTTCTGCTGCACGAGCTCGGTGGTCGCCATGATCCGGGCGAGAGCGCCCTCGTCGCGGTAGCGGCCCGGCGAGCTGTAGACGAACATCCAGTCGTCGACGAGCTCCACGTCGCATCCCGCCGTCGTCTCGATCAGCCGCTGCATGAGGTCGGGCGCGAAGATGTAAAGAGCGTCGCGCTCATAGCCCGACGGGCAGTACAGGGTGAACGACCGGTCGAAATCGCCCTCGAGCGAGAGCCGCTGGCGGCCGGCCATCGCGACCCCGGCGAGGGTGAGCATGCCGATGCCGCTGCCGAGAAGCACGATGTTCGGCACCGCCGTGGGCAGAGGCAGCGCGATGAAGGATGCCGCTATCCGCCGCGGGAGCGATGTGTCCGAGCCGTACGTGCCCGTGATCGTGCCGGCCAGGAACGGCGTCGGCGAATCGAGGGCGTCGACGACGTCGAACACCTCGGTCTTCTCGCCGCTGCGGAACAGCAGGCCGGGCAGCCCCGGTGCCGAGCCCTGCTTGCGGAACGCGAAGCCGTGGGCGACCGCGTCGCTGAACCACGCGTCCCGGCCCTTCGAGCCGCGGACGTTGAGCACGATCGACACGACCAGGCCCGCGAGCATGACCGCGGCGAGGATCGCCGGGAAGATCGCGAGCTCCGGGCCGAAGCCGCGGATGGCTCCGGAGTAGCCGGCGACGGAGAGGGCGGCCAGCACGACTGTCGCAACGAGGGCGAACGCAATCGCTCCCCCGCTCGCCCGTCCCACGTTTTTCACCCTAGCGGGCAAACGCGGCGCGTGTCACCCGACCGGGGTACATCAGCGCAGCGGCTTGAGCGCCCCGCTGAGCTCCTCGAGCTCCACGATCACCTTGTGCAGGATGGCGGTCTCCTTCTCGGTGGGCGTGAACACGCCGTCCGCGACCATCGCCGACACGAAGGGGATCTCGACGTTCGCGCCGGTCTTCACGAGTCCGAGCGTTGTGAACGCGGGCTCGAACGCGGTAACACCGCGGCTGCCGCCGGCGACCCCGCCGTAGCTGACGAACCCGACCGCCTTGCGCCACCACTCCTGATTCAGGTAGTCGAAGGCGTTCTTGAGGGCAGGCGAGAAGCTGTGGTTGTACTCGGGCGTCACGAAGATGAAGGCGTCCGCGGCGTCGACGCGCTCGCTCCACGCGATCGTGTGCGGCTTCGTGTACTGGCGCTTGGACGGGTGGTGGGGCTCGTCCATGAACGGGAGGTTGATCTCCGCGAGGTCGGCGAAGTCGATCTCGTCGAATCGGCCGTCCGCCTCCGCCTGCGCGCGCACCCACTCGGCGACGGCGAGGCCGACTCGGCCTGGACGGACACTGCCCACAACAATCATCAGTTTCATGTGACGTGTCAACGACTTCTGCAACCGCGGTATTCCTGACGACAATCCACCAGTACCTGCCATCGTGGCGGCGGCTCCGGAAGCCTCTCCGGCCAGCCGCTACCGTGGGAGGATGAGCGAGCATCCGGAGTACCGCGGGACTGCCCTGCTCGTGCACGGCCTCAGCTCGGACTCGGAGTCGTGGTGGCGCGTCGCTGCCGCCCTCGAGGCCGACGGCTGGGATGTCGCCGCGGTGGACCTCCGCGGTCATGGCTACGGCGCGCGCGCCGAGAGCTACGCGCTCACCGACTACGCCCGCGACCTCGATGACGGGTGGGACCTCGTGGTCGGCCACTCGCTGGGGGGCGCCGCCGCCGTCCTCGCGGCTCAGCGCCCGCACTTCACGAAGCTGCTCGCGCTTCTCGACCCCGTGCTCGACGTGCCCGTCGCCGAGGAGGCGGCGATCATCGCCGACCAGGTCGCGGAACTCGGCTTCACCGCCGAGTCGCTCGCCCGCGACAAGCCGCACTGGCACGAGCGCGACCGCGAGGCGAAGCTGGCCGGCGTACAGCGCGTGGACCCCGCGGCCGTGACAGGGACCTTCACCGATACAGGGCGGTGGGATGTCACGGCGCAGGCCCGCGCGCTGACCATGCCCACCCTCATCCTCTCCGGCGACCCCGCCGTCTACACGATGCTCGACCCCGCACTCGGGCGCGAGCTCGGTGCCGTGGTGGTCGAGGGCGCCGGCCATTCCCCGCACCGGGACCGCCCGGAGGAGACGCTCACGGCGCTGCGGGAGTGGCTACTCCTGCACCGCGGGATCGGTGGGACCGGCTCCCGGGACTAGCAGCGGGTCGCCGTTGTCGACGTCCTCCGGGTTGGGGAGCGTCATGAGGAACCGGAAGAACAGCAGGCTCGCCAGCAGGTCGAGGCCGCCCCCGATGATGAACGGCAGCGCGAGGTCGACGCGCGCGATGAGGCCGCCGATCAGGGAGCCGAGCGGCATCGCTCCCCAGAGCAGAGTGCGCCAGGTGCCGTGCACGCGGCCGAGCAGCCTGCCCGGGATGATGCTCTGCCGCAGCGACATCACGAGGATGTTCCACGCCGTGATGGAGAGGGAGGTGAGAGCGAATCCCACGCCCGCCACCCACGGGATCGGGACGAGGCCGATGAGCAGCGTCGAGGCGCCGGTGAGCGTCGTCATGAGCGCCATCGACAGGCCGGTGCCGAAGATCGCCTTGAGGCGGCTCGCGAGGAACGCGCCGACGAGCCCGCCGACCGCGCCGAAGACCAGGAACAGGCCGAAGAAGGCCTCGGGAACTCCGAGCGTGTCGAGCACGAACAGGACGAACGCGGCGGTGGCCGCGGTGCCCACGATCCCGCAGAAGGTGCTGAAGAACCACAGGGTGCGCAGTTGCGCGTTCGCGATGATGAACCGGAACCCGTCGACGAACTGGCGGTACCACGCCACCCGCGGCTCGTCGTCGGCGGCGGCCGCGAACTGCCGGCCCGAGGCCGCCCTCGGGAGCAGGAGGGCGAGGCCTCCGGCGAGGGCGAAGACGAGCCCGTTGATCCCGACCGGGATGAGCACCGACACCGCGAACAGCGCCGACGTGAACGGCGCGGAGAGGAAGTTCTGGACGACGAGCTCCCCGGCCTCGATCCGGGAGTTCGCGCGCGGGAGGTTCGCCTTGCCGACGATGCTCGGCACCACGGCGCGGATCGCTCCGTCGTAGACCGTCTCGAACACGCCGTAGATGAAGACGACGATGTACAGCCACCAGATCGTGAGAGTGCCGGTCAGCACCAGGACGAACATGAGGGCGGCGAGCGCAGTCCGCACAGCCTGCGCGAGGGCGAGCGCACGGCGGCGGTCGATACGGTCGATGAGGATCCCGGCGGGGATCGCGAAGAACAGCCACGGCAGCAGCGCGAGCGCGCCGATGAGCGAGATGAGCAGCGGGTCGCTCGTCAGGCGCGCGGCGAGCAGCGGCATAGCCGTGCGGACGATGCCGTCGCCGAGGCTCGACGCCAGGTTCGCCGTGAAGATGTTGGCGAACGCGCGGCCGAGCGGCTCTGGCTTCTGCTTCACCACCGGTCGTGGATCTCGTTCCGGAAGTAGCTGTCGTACAGCTCGGTGACCTGAGGCGTGATGTCGAGCCCCTCGACGGAGCCGGCACTCGCATTGCCCTGCGCCTGCGCGACGCTGCGGGCGCCGGGGATGACGGTGGTGACGCCCGGCAGCTGCGCGAGCCAGGCGAGTGCCGCCACGGGAGCCGTGAGACCGACGGATGCCGCGAGCGCCGAGAACTCCTGCGCGGCGGCGACGCCCCGCTCGAAGTCGACGCCGGAGAACGTCTCCCCCACGTCGAATGCCTCGCCCTGCCGGTTGTACGTGCGGTGGTCGTCGGCGGCGAACACGGTGTCTTTCGTGTATTTGCCGCTCAGCAGCCCCGAGGCAAGAGGAACGCGCGCGATGATGGCGACACCGGCGTCGATCGCGGCGGGGAGGACCGCGTCGAGCGGCTTGAGCCGGAAAGCGTTGAGGATGATCTGCACGCTCGCCACCCCGGGGCGGGCGATCGCGGCGAGCGCCTGGTCGGCGGTCTCGACGCTCACGCCGTAGCGGGCGACCGCGCCGTCCGCCACGAGGGTGTCGAGGTCGTCGAAGACCCGGTTGCTCTCGATCACGGCGGTGGGCGGGCAGTGCAGCTGCACGAGGTCGAGAGTCTCGACGCCGAGGTTGGCGCGCGAGCGGTCCGTCCAGGCGCGGAAGTTGGCCATCGAGTAGTTCTCGGGCTCCTGCGGGAGGCGGCGGCCCATCTTGGTGGCGACGAAGACGTCGGGGTGCGTGCGGAGGAACCGGCCGATGATCTGCTCGCTGCGCCCGTCTCCGTACACGTCGGCCGTGTCGAACACCGTGACGCCGGACTCGACGGACGCCTCGAGGATGGCCGCGGCATCCCGCTCGCTGACATCGCCCCAGTCGGCGCCCAGCTGCCAGGTGCCGAGGCCGATCACGGAAACTGGTCTGCCGAGTCGAGCGGCGCTGCTGCTGTGCATCACCCCAGCCTAGGCGGGGCCGACGACACCGCTCAGTCGACGACCTTCGCCACGGCGCGGGCGAGCCGGGCGCGCACGAGGTGGTCGTTGACCTCGACGCGGTGCATCGTGACGTGCCGCATCTGCTCGATGATGCGCATGGTGCCGGCCGCGATGAACTGGTCCTGTGCGCCGTACACGACATCGATCGGAACCCGGACTGCCGCGATGTCGCTCACGGTGGTCTGGGACTCGATGCAGTTCTGCAGGCTCAGCATGAACGGCACCCAGTTGCGCTCGCTGACCTCGAGGGCGTCCTTCAGCTGGAACAGCTGCGAGATGCGCGCCGCGGTGGTCATGGTGAACGCCTTGTTCGCGCGCATGAACTCGTACACGCGGAGGTAGGCGCCCACCTGGCGCCGCACCCGCGGGTCGCTGATCTCCGAGGGCGAGAGGTACACGGGCGGGCTCACGAGAACGAGGCGGGAGACCTGCTCGGGATGCACGGCGGCGTACCGGGCGGAGAGCAGGCTGCCGAGGGAGTGGCCCACGAGCACGAACGGCGCACGGAGCCGCAACGAGTTGACCGTCTCGTGGATCGCGGCGACATGCTCCTCGATCGTGTAGGTGGCGCCCTCGGGGACGGGCGACTCCCCGAACCCGAGGAGGTCGATCGAGATGCAGCGGTGCCGGTCGGAGAGCAGGGGGATGAGCTTCGTGAAGGTCGCCGCCGACGACGCGATGCCGTGCACCAGCACGACGACCGGCCCCTCTCCGACATCGCCCGCGATGTGGAGGATCGGGGCACGGCGCGGCCGGAACAGCTTCCACCAGGTCATGGGCACAGCTTAACGACGAGACGGGAGCGCCCGTGGGCACTCCCGTCTCGGTGGGCGAGGTCAGGCGGTCGGCGTCGCGGCCGGCGGGGCGTCGTCCTCGTGCAGCTTCTCGTGCACGTGGTCGGTCACGTCCGTCACCTTGTCCTTGGCGAACTCCGCGGCGTCCTCCGCCTTGTCCTTCACGAACTCGCCGGCGTCCTCCGCGAGGTCCTTGGCCTTCTCGAAGCCCTCGGCGATGTTCTCCTTGGCGTCATCAACAAATCCCATTGGTGCATCCCTTCAGAAGTGAATGCGGCAACTGCCGACGCCTAGAGGATACTCAGTCGCGGAGGCGCTCCTTGTAGTCGTTCTTGGCCTCGGTGGCGTCGCGCTCGGCCTCGGCCCGCTTCACGTCCGCCTCGGCGCGCTTGACCTCGGCGTCGGCCTTGACCTCGTCGACCTTGTCGCTCACGCGCTCCTTGGTGTCGTCGACGAACTCGCCGACCTTCTTGCCGGTGGCCTCGGCGGCGTCCTTGGCGTCATCGATGAGTCCCATGGTGTGCTCCTTCGTTCGTTGTCCTTTCGACGCTACGTCTCTCCGCCGAGACCGGGGAGGGGCTTGCAATGACGATCGAATCGTGACAAACGTTGGGTACCGCCCGTGAACTTGCCTCAGTACGGTGAAGCCATGAGGCGCATCATCACTATCCCCACAGCCCTTGTCCTCGCGACGATCGCCCTGACCGGGTGCTCGGCCGCGGGCAATCAGAGCGCATCCGACTCCGGCGGGTCCGCTCCCCAGGTCCAGACCGGCACCGAGTTCGAGTCCGGCACGGTCTCCTCCGACGGCAGCAAGTCGGAGAACGGCACCGAGCAGGTGGCCGCCGGCGACCGCCAGGTCATCACGACGGGCTGGGTCACCATCACCGTCGACAATCCGACGGATGCCGCGGCCGACGCCGTGCGCATCACCGAGCAGAGCGGCGGGCGCATCGACGGCCGCAGCGAGTACGCGCCGAAGGACGGCACGGACAACGGCAGCGCGACCCTGACCCTGCGCATCCCGTCGGCGAAGCTCACCGAGACGCTCGACAAGCTCCGCGAGCTCGGCACGGTCGAGGAGGTCTCGCTCAACTCGAGCGATGTCACCATGACGACGCAGGACCTGGATGCCCGCATCACGGCGCTCTCGGCATCCGTCGACCGCCTGCTCACCCTGCTCGCGAACGCGACGGACACGGACACCCTGATCCAGCTCGAGACGGCGATCTCCGACCGCCAGGCACAGCTGGAGAGCCTCGAGAGCGAGCGGCGCTACTACGCCGACCAGGTCAGCCTGTCGACGGTGACGCTCAACCTCGTGACCGTGTTCGACGGGCCGGTGGCGCAGCCGGGCAACTTCCTCGACGGGCTCGCCGCGGGGTGGGCCGCGTTCGTGGCGTTCTTCGCCGGGCTGCTCGTGGCACTGGGCGTGCTGCTGCCGTGGCTCGTCTTCGCGGGGATCGTCACGTTCGCGATCATCGCTATCATCCGGTGGAACCGTCGCCGCAAGGCCGCTGCGGCCCAGCCGGTCGAGAGCCCCGCAGCCACTCCCGACGAGTAGCTGCCGTCCGCTGGGCGCACTCAGCCCGCGGCGAGCATGTCCTTCACCATCGGGAGCACCTTCGTGCCGTAGAGCTCGATCGACTTCATCATGAGGTCGTGGGGCAGGGTGCCCGCACTGTACTTGAGGTCGAAGCGCTGGATGCCGAGAGTCTTGATGGTCTTGGCGACCTTCCGGGCGACGGTCTCCGGCGAGCCGAGGTAGAGGGAGCCGTGCGCGATCTCGTTGTCGTACTCGGCGCGGGTGGACTCGCCCCAGCCGCGCTCGGCGCCGATGCGGTCACGCATCGCCTTGTGGTGCGCGAAGTACTGCTCGGCTGCCTCGGCGTCGGTGTCGGCGATGAAGCCCGGGGAGTGCACGGCGATGGGGAGGTCGGGCATCTCCAGCTGGGCGAGCGCGCGGTGGAAGAGGTCGACGTAGGGCGCGAACCGGGCCGGGTCGCCCCCGATGATCGCGAGCACGAGCGGGAGCCCGTAGCGCGCGGCGCGCACGACGGACTCGGGGCTGCCGCCCACGCCGATCCAGGTCTTGAGGTGGCCGCCCTCGGTACGCGGGTAGATGTCCTTGTCCATGAGCGGCGGCCGCAGCTCGCCGGCCCAGGTCACGGGCTTCTCCTTGATGACCTCCGAGAACAGGTCGAGCTTCTCCTCGAAGAGCTGCTCGTACTGGGCGAGGTCGAAGCCGAACAGGGGGAACGACTCGGTGAAGGAGCCGCGGCCGAGGATGACCTCCGCGCGGCCGTTGCTGAGCGCGTCGACGGTGGCGAACCGCTGGAACACCCGGATCGGGTCGTCCGAGCTCAGGACGGTGACGGCCGAGCCCAGGTGGATGTTCTTCGTCACGGACGCGATGCCCGCGAGCACGACCTCCGGGGCGGCGACCGCGAAGTCGACGCGGTGGTGCTCCCCCACGCCGATGAAGTCGATGCCGAGCTCGTCCGCCAGGACGGCCTCCGCCACCACGTTGCGGATCACCTGCGCCTGGCTCACCGGGCTGCCGTCCACCCCCACGGTCACGTCGCCGAAGGTGTCGAGCCCGAATTCCACGTCTGCCATGTCTGCCACTGCCTCTCCTCGATGCGTTCGCATCGAGTTTGTCAACTCCGCGGGCGTGCCCGGCATTCCCGGCCCGCCTCGGTGGCACGCGGACGGGCGCGCCCCGACCCAGTCTCGTTCACCGGCGCGCCCCGAGCGCACCGCCGAGCCTGTGCGGGGGCCGCCGAGCCCGTGCGGGGGGCGGTGCCGAGCCCGTGCGGGGGGCCGTGCGGGGGCCCGCGCCGAGCCCATGCGGGGTGGCGCCGCACCCATGCGGAGGT
>NZ_JBXATB010000006.1:50250-179230 GCF_058809925.1 Rhodoglobus sp. GW821-FHT12B09
GTTTCGACACGAGGCTGCCGCCGAATCCTCCGCATGAGGTCACAACCTCCGCGCGGGAGTGAGACGAGCCCGCGCGGGGCGGTGCCGAGCCCATGCGGGGCGGTGCCGAGCCCATGCGGGGCCGTGCCGAGCCCATGCGGGGTGGCGCCGCACCCATGCGGAGGTTTCGACACGAGGCTGCCGCCGAATCCTCCGCATGAGGTCACAACCTCCGCGCGGGAGTGAGACGAGCCCGCGCGGGAGTGAGACGAGCCCGCGTGGAGCGGCGAGCCCGCGTGGAGCGGAGGCCTTCTCGTGGAGCGGCGAGCCCGCGTGGAGCGGAGGCATCCCGCGAGCGGGAGCGGGAGCGGCGGCGCATCCGCGAGCGGCCGGCGGCCGAGCATCCCGCACACGACGAAGCCCCGGACCCAAGGGCCCGGGGCTTCGCCTGTGCTCCGTGGTTAGTAGACGACCGTGAGCGTGTTGGTCACGGCCACGAGGGTCACCACCGCGGCGCTGATGAAGCCGCCGATGTAGGGGTTGCCCGTCGCGCGGTAGAGCTTGCGCGAGAGGACTGCCGTTGCCGCGAGGATCAGGATCACCGGGAACAGCCAGATGCTGAAGATGCCGCCGAACCCGGGGATCGGCTCTCCCGTGATGAAGAACGTCACGTACTGCGCGACCACGAGGACGATCGGCGCGAGCGCGTTGACGAGCGCCAGCACGAGCGTGTTCAGCCACTCCTTGCCCCGGAGGGTGAAGCGGTTGAAGACGTTGATCGCGATCGAGTTCGCCAGGAAGTAGACCAGGAAGAACGGCACGTACAGCAGCGCGATCCAGAGCTTGTCAGCCCCGAAGTCCTTCACCGCGATGACCCACCAACGGAAGTCGGTGTGCAGCAACCAGCTGAAGAAGAACACGATGGCGTACGCCGCCGTGACCGTGACCGCAGCGAGGCCGAGTGCCTGGAAGAACTTCCTCCAGCCGGGCAGCAGGCCGAGCGCGCGCGGCGCGAGACCGTTGCGGCGGCCGAACAGCAGGTACGACAGCCCCATGATCACGATCGCCGCGAGGCCGTTGATGAACGCCCAGAAGGCGATGAAGAACACCGCGCCCTGGGTGAAGATCGTCGGCACGACGTTGAACGCGATTCCGCCGATCCACGCCGCCTGGCTGAGCAGCACGTAGCTGAAGCCCGAGAACAGCGCCGAGACGAGCAGGCCGCCCCAGAACCACGCGAGGCCCTTGCGGGTGTTCGCGGTGGCAACGGGCTGCTCCGCCTTGAGGCCCGCGAAGGCGGGAGTCGTCAGCAGCGCACGGGCGAACGCGAGCAGGAAGATCATGAACCCGATGAGGCCGAAGGTCGTGAAGAGCTCCTTCCACTGCCAGGTCTGCGAGCCCGAGTCGATGGCGTTGGGGGCGCCGAACGCCTCCTGCCAGAACGCGACCTGGTCGGAGACCGTCTGCGCGGAGATGGTTCCCCACGGGTGGGTCTGCGCCGGCGTGTAGACCACGCGGATCGAGCCGCCGTCGTTGTAGATCGTGTTCGCGTCGCGCTTCTCGCTGATCTTCGACGGGTCGACCCCGTAGTTGAGGAACGACTGGGCGTTGTCGGTCGTGATGTAGTCACGGGGCGACGTCAGGCGCACACCCTCCGCGCTGTAGGAGCGGAAGAAGAACTCGTCGTACTGGTCGGCCACGAGGCCGGTGTCGCGGTCGCCGTACATGTTGAAGTACGCGTTGTCGTTGGCGGCGTCCGTGTAGACCGGGTCGTTGTCCACGAGGAACACCGCGGCGATGAGCGGCTTCTCCGCGGCGTTGTCGATCGCGACGGAGAAGTTCGCGGCCCGGGCGCCGTTGGAGTGGCCCGAGACACCGATCTTGCTCGTGTCGACGTACGGCAGGTCGGCGAGCAGCTTGACGCCGTCGTACATGCCCGTGCCGTTCGCGGCGAGGTCCGCGTACTTCAGGTAGTCCGAGTCACCGTGGCCGTACATGTCGATGGAGAGGACGACGTAGCCGCGACGAGCGAGCTCGACGTAGTTCGCGTCCTGCATCTCCTTGTTGTTCCACCAGCCGTGGGCGACGACGATCGCCGGCGCTTTGTTGTCTGCTGAGACGCCGTTCGGCTTGTAGAGCAGCGCGCTCAGCGACTCGCCGTTCGAGGTCTCCCAGCTCATGTCCTTCACCGTGACGGTGTATCCGGATGTCTGGACCGCCGAGGCGACGATGGACGAGACCACCATCAGTACCAGTGACAGAGCCAGCCAGAAGCTGTTCCGTCTGACCAGTTTCGGTCTTGTAGCTACTTCAGCCATTTCACTCCCTTGTGTTGATGCGTTGTTGTCGGTCATTAGATCTCCACGTCCCCGTCCACCCACCCCATGGTCTTCGTCACCGCTTTCTTCCAGTTGCGGTACAGCTGGTCGCGCTCGAGCGGGGCCATGGTCGGCGACCACCGCTTGTCCTCCGACCAGTTGTCGATGACGTCCTGCTCGCCGTTCCAGAACCCGACGGCGATCCCGGCGGCGAACGCGGCTCCGAGCGCGGTGGTCTCGGTGACCTTCGGCCGGATGACGTCGACGCCGAGCTGGTCCGCCTGGAACTGCATGAGCAGCTCGTTGGCGACCATGCCGCCGTCGACGCGCAGCTCGGCAAGGTCGACGCCCGCGTCGGCGTTCATCGCGTCCATGACCTCGCGGGTCTGGAACGCGGTCGCCTCGAGCGCGGCCCTGGCGATGTGGTTCTTGGTGACGTACCTGGTCAGTCCGAGGAGGGCGCCACGGGCATCCGGACGCCAGTAGGGCGCGAAGAGCCCCGAGAAGGCGGGGACGAAGTACGCGCCGCCGTTGTCCTCGACCTGCCGGGCGAGCTTCTCGATGTCGGGGGCGTCGGTGAACATGCCGAGGTTGTCGCGCAGCCACTGCACGAGCGAGCCCGTGACCGCGATCGAGCCCTCGAGCGCGTACACCGCGTCGGCGTCGCCGATCTTGTAGCAGACGGTGGTGAGCAGTCCGTTCTTGCTCGTGACGCGCTTGCTGCCCGTGTTGAGCAGCAGGAAGTTGCCCGTGCCGTAGGTGTTCTTCGCCATGCCCTCGGTGAAGCAGGCCTGCCCGAAGGTCGCCGCCTGCTGGTCGCCGAGGATGCCCGCGATCGGCACGCCCGGCAGCATGCCGTGCGCGCGGCCCTTGCCGTAGACCTCCGAGGAGGAGCGGATCTCGGGGAGCATCGACAGCGGGATGCCCATCTCGGCCGCGATGTCGTCGCGCCACCGGAGTGTCTCGAGGTCCATGAGCATGGTGCGGGAGGCGTTCGTGACGTCGGTGACATGGATGCCGCCGTCGGTGCCGCCGGTGAGGTTCCACAGCAGCCAGGTGTCCATCGTGCCGAAGTACAGGTCGCCGCGATCGGCGGCCTCGCGGGCCCCGTCGATGTTGTCGAGGATCCAGCGCACCTTGGGCCCCGCGAAGTAGGTCGCGAGCGGCAGGCCGACGATCTCCTTGTAGCGGTCGGCGCCCGCCGCGCCGCCGAGCTCGTCCACGAGCTTCTGGGTGCGCGTGTCCTGCCAGACGATCGCATTGGCGACCGGGATGCCCGTGCGCCGGTTCCACACGACAGTGGTCTCGCGCTGGTTGGTGATCCCGACGGCGGCGAGGTCCTCCGCGGTGAGGTTCGCGCGGGTCAGGGCGATGCCGACCGCCTCGCGCACGTTGTTCCAGATCTCGGCGGGATCGTGCTCCACCCAGCCCGCGCGCGGGAAGATCTGCTCGTGCTCGAGCTGGCCGGACGCGACGACGCGGGCGGCGTGGTCGAAGACGATGGCGCGGGAACTCGTCGTCCCCTGGTCGATCGCCAGGACGTACTCGGGCATGCTTCTAGCTGCTCTCTTCGTTGAGACTGCGGGATTGTTCAGTTGGTGTGCGCGGCGAGGTCGATCATCGGAACGACCTCCTCCGCCTTGTCGCGCTCGCGGGAGGCGCTCGCGTCGTCGTGCTGCTGCGCCGCCATCGCGTCCGCCGCCGCGCGCTTGCGGTAGAGGTCCACCTCGCGCGCGACCTGCTTCGCCGACCAGCCCAGGGTGGACTTCGCGATCTCGGCTACCTCGGGCAGGGCGTCCTGCGCCTCGTCCGGGTACTCGTAGACCATGCGCGTGCGGCGCATCATGAGGTCGTCGAGGTGCAGCGCGCCCTCGTGGGTCATCGCGTAGACGATCTCGGCGCGGAGGTAGGCGGGCGCGTGCTCGAGCGGCTTGGCGGCGGTCGGGTCGGCCTGGGCGATCTGGGCGATGTCGCGGATGTTCGCGCCGTAGCGGTGGAACAGGTGGTCGGTCATCGCCTTGTCCCAGCCGAGGCGCTCGATCACGGACGCGAGCTCGTGCTCGGCAGTGAGGAACCCGTGCGCGCCCTCGAGCGGGATCGTCGTCGTCACAGACGGGTTGTGCTTGGCCGCGGCACCGAGGGCGAAGTCGACGGCGTCCTTCGCCATCACGCGGTAGGTGGTGAACTTGCCGCCCGCGATCGCCACGAGGCCGGGGACCGGCGAGGCCACGGTGTGCTCGCGGGAGACCTTGGCCGACTGCGTGCCCTCCTTGGTCCCGGGCTGCAGCAGCGGCCGCAGGCCGGCCCAGGTGCCGATGATGTCGTCGCGCGAGATCGGCCGCGCGAGCACCTTGTTGGCCTCGGCGAGCACGTAGTCGATGTCGGTCGCGGTCGCGACCGGGTTCATGAGGTCTTCGTTCCACGGGGTGTCGGTCGTGCCGATCACCCAGTAGCGCGACCACGGGATCACGAACAGCACGCTCTTCGACGTCTGCAGGATGAGCCCGGGGGTGCCCGCGATGCGGTCGCGCGGCACGACGATGTGGATGCCCTTCGACGCGAGCACGCGCAGGCCGCCCTTGTCGTCGGCGAGCGACTGCGACTCCTCGGTCCACACGCCGGTGGAGCTGATCACGGTCTTCGCCTTGACCGTGAGCTTCTTGCCGGTCTCGAGGTCCATGAGCACGGCGCCGTCGACCGCGCCCGCCGCGTTCTTCGTGAGCTCGACGACCTGGGTGCGGGATGCCGCGTGCGCCCCGTACGAGACGGCGGTGCGCATCACCGTGAGCACCAGACGGGCGTCGTCGACGTTCGCGTCCCAGTACTCGATCGCCCCGACCGCCGCCGACTTCGCGAAGTCGGGGAAGGCCTTCGTCAGCCCGGCGCGCGACAGGTGGCGGTGGAACGGCAGGGCGCGCTTGCCGCGGCGCACGCTCGCGAGCAGGTCGTAGAGCAGGATGCCCGCGCCGACGAACGCGCGCTCGAACACCCGGGTGCGCAGGGGGTAGAGGAAGGGCAGGGGCCGCACGAGGTGCGGGGCGATCTCGGTGAGCAGCAGGTCGCGCTCCTTGAGCGCTTCGAGGACCAGCTTGAAGTCCAGCATCTGGAGGTAGCGCAGCCCGCCGTGCACGAGCTTGCTCGAGCGGCTCGACGTTCCGGAGGCCCAGTCCTGCGCCTCGACGACGGCCGTCGAGAGGCCTCGGCTCACGGCATCCAGAGCGATACCTGCCCCGGTGACGCCGCCGCCGATGATCAGCACATCGAGCTCCTCGCCCGCGGTGGCGCTGGCCGCGAGGCGCTCCAGCGCGCGCTCACGGGTCTCGGGGGTCAGTCGGCTCTCAGTCACGTGGAGAGCGTATTACTTCGCATGGATCGTTTGGCAAATTGAGCAGGCAACCTGCACATACGTGCAGAATGGTCTCCATGGACCGTGAAGAGACCCTGCTCGCCGCCTCCTCCATGTACTACCTGCAGGACCTCAAGATGGAGACGATCGCGAGCCGCCTCCACATGTCGCGGTCCAGCGTCTCCCGACTGCTCAAGCAGGCGCGCGCCACCGGGCTGGTGGAGATCACGCTGCGGCCCACCCCCACGCGAGCTCCGGGCGTCGCGCAGTACATCGCCGGGCAGTACGGCGTCGAGGTCTACGTGGTGCCGGTCGTCGACTCGGCGACCGTCGCCGAGCGGCTCGAGCAGGTCGCGATGACGACAGCGCGCATGGTCTCGGGCTGGTTCGACTCCGACATGGTGCTCGGGGTCGCATGGGGCACGACCCTCGGCGCGATCGCCCGCCACCTCAGTAAGAAGCCCACTCGCGGCAGCTCCGTGGTGCAGCTCAACGGCGCCGCCAACAACCGCACGTCCGGCGTCGAGTACGTCGGCAGCC
Source organism: Rhodoglobus sp. GW821-FHT12B09 (assembly GCF_058809925.1). Classification (NCBI taxonomy): domain Bacteria; kingdom Bacillati; phylum Actinomycetota; class Actinomycetes; order Micrococcales; family Microbacteriaceae; genus Rhodoglobus; species Rhodoglobus sp. GW821-FHT12B09. The sequence continues at coordinate 56,434 of NZ_JBXATB010000006.1, forward strand.
TCATCGCGCGCTTCGCCGATGCCTTCGACGCGACAGTGCACCTCTTCCCGGTGCCCGCCTTCTTCGACTACGCGGAGACCCGCCGGGCGATGTGGCGGGAGCGCTCCATCGAGCGCGTGCTCCAGGTGCAGCGCCGGGCCGACATCGCCCTGTTCTCGATCGGGGCGGTCGCGGGCGAGGTGCCCAGCCACGTGTACTCGGCCGGGTATCTGGAGGCCGAGGACATCGAGACGCTCGACTCCGAGGGCGTCGTCGGAGACGTGTGCACGGTGTTCCTGCGCGCCGACGGCACGTATGAAGACCTCACCCTGAACGAACGTGCAACCGGACCCACCCCGGCCGAGCTGCGGCGGGTGCCCCGACGGGTGTGCGCCGTCGCGGGCGACAGCAAGGTCATCCCGCTGCTCGCCGCCCTGAGGGCCGGGGTCATCACGCACCTCGTGCTCGACGAGCAGACGGCCACCCGGCTGGTGGAGCTCGACGCGGCCGCCTAGACGCGGCCGGCTAGCCCTTCGCCCAGTCGAGGAGCTTGTCGACCGGCCACGTCGTCACGATCCGGTCGGCGGGCACGCCGTTCGCCTCGGCCCGCTCCGCACCCAGGTCGATGAGCCCGAGCTGGCCCGGGGCGTGGGCGTCGCTGTCGATGGAGAACAGGCAGCCGGCGTCGAGAGCGAGGGCGATCAGCTCGTCGGGCGGGTCCTGCCGCTCGGGGCGGGAGTTGATCTCGACAGCGACCCCGTGCTCCGCGCACGCCTCGAACACGGCGCGGGCGTCGAACACCGATTGCCCGCGAGTGCCCCGGGACCCTTCGACGAGCCGCCCGGTGCAGTGGCCGAGCACGTCGGTGTGCGGGTCTCGGATGGCGGCGAGCATCCGTGCCGTCATCTCGTCCCTGTCCATCTTGAGCTTCGAGTGCACGCTCGCGACGACCACGTCGAGTCGGTCGAGCAGCTGCGGCACCTGGTCGAGCGCTCCGTCGTCGAGGATGTCGACCTCGATGCCCGACAGCAGGCGGAAGTCTCCCCCGTCGTAGCGCGCGACCACGTCGAGCTGCTCGCGCAGCCGCTCGGGGCTCAGGCCGTTCGCGACCCGCAGGTGCGGCGAGTGGTCGGTGAGCACGAGGTAGTCGTGCCCCAGCCACTTCGCGGTGTCGGCCATAGTCTCGATCGGGGTCGTGCCGTCCGACCAGTCGCTGTGCGAGTGCAGGTCGCCGCGCAGCTTCGTGCGCAGCGCGCTGGTCGAGGCTGTCGCCTTCGCGCGCAGGTCGGCGAGCCGGCTCGGGATGCCCCCGGCCACCGCCTCGCGGACCACCTCCGCCGTCGAGCCGCCGACGCCCGCGACCCCCGTCCAGCGCCCGGCCGCGCCGCGCTCCGCGACCTCGGCGGGCGGGAGTGCCGCGATCACCGAAGCCGCGTGCCGGAACGCCTTCGTCTTGAACGGCGACGCCAGCTCGCGCTCGAGCCAGTACGCGATCTCGTTGAGCGCGGCGACAGGGTCCATGGAGCCACGCTAGCCGAGCTGGTCTCGCGGACCCCCTAGCGCGGCCAGACCGGCCTGAACTGCACGCTGATGCGCGGGCCGACGGCGTGCTTCGTCTTGAGGATGGCGTGCTCGTAGGTGCGCTGGCACGAGCCGCCCATCACGATCAGGTCGCCGTGGCCGACCGGGAACTTGAGGGTCTCGCCGCCGCCCTTCGGCCGCACCGAGAGTGAGCGCTCGGCGCCCACCGAGAGGATCGCCACCATCGTGTCGCGCTCGATCGTGCGGCCCACCCTGTCGCCGTGCCAGGCGACGCTGTCGTCCCCGGTGCGGTAGAAGCAGAGGCCCGCAGTTTCGAACACCTGTCCGGGAGGGCGCCCGTAGTGGTTGTTGAGCGCCTCCTTGGCATCGACCAGGACGGGGTCGGGGAAGGTCTCGCCCGCACCGAACCAGGAGACGAGGCGCGGCACGGCCACGACCTTGTCGTACATCTCCCGTCTATCTGCCTTCCACGGAACATCAACGGCGAGACGCTCGAACAGGGCGTCGGAGTTGGAGAGCCAGCCGGGCCGCAGGTCGATCCACGCGCCGTGCTCGAGCGGGATGCGCTGCACCATGAGCCCCAGCGGCCGCAGCTCGGGCTCGGAGAAGATGTCGTCGAGGAGTGAGGTCTGGAAGGCGATGCTCATGTTCCGATGCTAACAACATTCGAAACTATGTTCGAGAGCAATTCCTGGAATTGTGGACTCCGCTCGCCCGCCTCCGGGCGGTGCCGCTAGGGGCGCGCGCTGTCGTCCGCCATCTCGAGGTAGCCGCTCAGGCGCGCGATGAAGTCGTTGTCCGGGCGGTAGGACGCGTCGGCCGACGACTTCTCGAACTCGCGCTGCAGCTCGTCGATGGCGTCGTCGATCTCGAGCACGGCGAGCGCGTTTCGCTGCTCGTTGTCGAGCTGCACGAGAAACCCGATCGCACGGTCGATGTCGGCGGGGCCTCCGAAGGCGTAGTCAGGCATGTGATTCCTTTCGCTGGATGGGTCCAGCGTACGTGCGCAGCGCGCCATACTGGGGCGCATGAGCACTCGCGCCTTCGAACTCTCCACCCGCGTGCCTGTCGCGCCCGAGGTCGCCGTCGACTTCCTCAGCGACCTCGCCGCGCACCACGGGATGCACCCCTACCTGGTCGAGGCAACAGTCGTCGGCAGCGGTGCCGACGAGGGCGGCCCCTGGACCGACTGGCAGATCGTCGAGCGGCCGGCGCTCGGCCCCTTCCGGTACACGATCCGATTCCCGGCGCGGATGCACCGCACGTCGCCGACCGCGATGACCGGCGACGTGCTGGCCGCGCGCGGGTGCACCCTCGTCACCTCCACGCGCGCCGAGCCCGACGGGGCGGGCGCCGTCGTCACCGAGTCGACGGTCGTCACCGCACCGGCCCTCCTCGTCGGCTACATGGCCAAGCACGCGAGGCTGGCGCACGAGCGCACCTACTCGCTGCTGGCGGGCGAGCTGGCCGGGCGGGATGCTGCGGGGCGCTGAAGCGGCGGGCATCCCGTTAGCCCCACTGCTGGCGGGCGGCAGATGAGGGCGACGCCCTGGCCGCGCAGCCGGATGCGCCCGACCGCGGCCGGCACGATCGCCGTCGTGCCGCGCGGCAGCCCCAGGTAGCTCTCGCCTTCGAGGACGAGTTCGCCCTGGGCAGCCACGGCTATCGCGAACCCGCTGTCGATCGTCGCGCTGCCGTCGACGATCACCCGGTCGAGGCGGAAGTAGCTGTCGGCGTCCGCGGGGAACATCGACCCGGTGCCGGGGACCGTCCTCACCAGGCGGGCGAGCTCGTCGATACCGCGGCCGCGCAGGTTGACCGCGCCGAGCGCGACGTCGAACCCGACGCCGAGGTGGCCGTCACGGGCGCCGTGCAGCGCGAAGCCCTCCCACTCGAGGAGGATCGAGAGGTCCTCGGGTTGCTGCAGTTCGAGCAGGAAGACTCCGGCACCGATCGCGTGCAGTTCGCCCGGGGGCACCCAGACGACGTCTCCGGGCGAGACCTCGATCTCGTGGAGGAGCGCGAGCAGCGCAGCAGTGTCCTGTCTGGTCACAAGGTCGTGCAGCGCCTCCTGCGTGACATCCTGCCGCAGACCGACGTGCACAGTGCCGCCCTCGAGGATGTACCAGGCCTCGGCCTTGCCGTGCGCGCGACCGAGATGGGCCAAGGCCCAGTCGTCCGAGGGGTGGGCGTGCACGGGAAGGCGCTGCCCCGCATCCAGGAGTTTGACGAGCAGGCGGGTGTCGCTGCCGTAGCGCTCGACGTGGTCGCGGCCCAGCCAGTAGACGGGATCCGCGGAGATGGCCTCGCGCAGCAGGCGCCCGTCGGGCAGCTCGGTCAGGCCGAGGCGCGCCTCGCCCGCGATCGTCGTCGTCGACCCGATCCAGTCTTCGGGCTCGCGCTCGGCGGCCGAGGGCTCCCCGCGGAAGGCGGCAATGCGCGCACCGCCGCGGTAGAAGCGCTCAGGCGGGCGGTTCGACGGGAGGAGCAGGCTCATACCGCTGCGCCACTGCCACGGGCGGACCCCGACCATGCGGCGAAGAACCCGCCGACGAAGGTGTCCCCGAGGCCGATGGTGGTGGGGCTCTCGGGCCTGAGGTCGTAGGCCGGCACGCAAACCACACGTCCGTGGAAACGCGCTTCGATCGCCGCGGCGAACGCGACGCCCCCGGAGTGGACGGCGAGCGCCGTGGTCTCCGCGTAGTCGCGCGCGGTGTGCCCGTCGCCGACGCGGTAGCGCGTCGCGGCCATCGCGACGCCGCCGGCGAGTGCCGCCCGGTAGCGCTCGGCATCCGACCCGAACGCGAGGGCCCAGAACCGGCTGTGCACCACGAGAACGGGTGCGGGGATCAGCCTGCGGGCTTCCACGAGCGCGGTGGCGATCGCGGCCGGGTCGAGGAGGTCGAGGGGACGGCCGAGGTACTCCTGCAGCTCGTCCTCGTTGAGGCTGTACACGTCGATGCGGTCCAGCAGCCGCTCACGCACTCTCGCGCTGAACCCGGGCTCGTAGAATCCGGCGTCCTCGTAGAACACGAGCGCGCTCTCGGGGAGCTCGCCCATCGCCTGGGCGAGCTCGTCGAGCCGGCTCTCGAGCAACGACGGGTCTTGCATGGTGTTGAACCCGGAGACCAGGAACGCGTCCGCGGTGCGCAGGGTCGGGCCGAGGCGGGGGCTCAGGCGCATCTCCCGATTGGGCGGGTCATTGGCCAGGATCACCCGGTTCGCGCTACGGGCGGTGATGTCGATGTCCCCCGCGGAGACCCGCGCGCCCGCGGCGAACTGGACGATGAGGTGCGGGTCGAGTGTGTCGCCGTCCGCGCTCGAGATCCACTCGATCGACTCCGGGAGCAGCTGCCGCACGTTGTCGTCGATGCTCACGAGGTGCTGCGTGGACGGGATACCGAGGCTGTGCATCGCGATGCCGGCGCGCACGCCCGTACCGCCCAGGGTGACGCGGGTCCTGAACCGCGAGGCGAAGGCCAGCACGATGTCGGAGGAGGCGACGAAGCGCTCTCCCCCGACACCGCGCTCGAGGAAGCCGAGCACCGTCACGACGAGCGCCCGCTCGTCCACGATCGGCTCGCGCGTTGACAGCTCGTCCGACCGGATCTCGAAGTCACGGATCAAACCCTCGAACACCGTCGAATCCCATTCGATCTCGTAGTCGACCGTCCCGCCGAGGCCGAGGACCAGATGCGCTGCCACGTGCGTTTCCTTACTAGTAGAGCGAGGCCTTGCCTGCGGCGTCGAAGAGGTCGATCTTCTGCGCGGCTGTCACCTTCATAGCAGCGATGGGCTCCGGCTGGATGGAGTTCGGCTCGCGCAGCTTCACGTCGGTGCCCAGCACCTCGCGCATGCGCTGGTGGTACGAGACCTTGATGTCGCTCGAGATGTTGATCTTGTTGACGCCGAGCTTCACCGACTTGCCGATCTCCTCGTCGGGGTTCGACGACCCCCCGTGCAGGACGAGCGGGATGCCCGTCGCGGCCTTGAGCTCCTTGAGCAGGTCGAGCTTGAGCTCGGGGCTTTTCTCGGCGGGGTAGAGCCCGTGCGACGTGCCGATGGCGACGGCGAGGCTGTCGACGCCGGTCTCCTTGATGAAGCGCACGGCCTCGGCCGGGTCGGTGTAGAGGATCTCGGCGGCACCGGACTCGCCGTAGCTGTCGTTGGCGCCGATGGTTCCGAGCTCTCCCTCGACGGAGACACCCACCGCGTGGGCGGTGTCCACCACGCGGCGGGTGATCTCGACGTTCTCGTCGAACGGCAGCATGGACGCGTCGATCATCACGGAGGTGAATCCGGCCTGGATCGCGGTCAGCATCTGCTCGTACGTGCCGCCGTGGTCCCAGTGGATGACCACGGGCACGTGCGAGCGGTGGGCACGGGAGCGGATCGCCTGGATGAGGTCGGTGGTCACGTGACGCACCTCATCGGGGTGGATGGCGATGATGACGGGAGCGTCCTTCTCCTCGCTGATGTCCATGATGCCCGTGAACATGGCCCAATCGCTGATGTTGAACGCCGGTACCGCGAAGTTGTTCGCGTGGGCGACGTCCAGAAGTTCTTTTCCGGTGATGAGCACTGCAGGGTTCTCCTTATTTTGGGTGGTGATCTAGGGGCGGGCGGATGCCCGTCGTCAGCTCTTGACGGATCCGGACGTGAGCCCGCCGATGAAGTAGCGCTGGAAGAAGAGGAACAGCGCGAGCACGGGGATCGACCCCAGGATGCTCATCGCCATCATCTCGTTCCACTCGTACGAGTGCTGGCCCATGAGCAGCTGGATGCCGATCGGCACCGTGCGCATGTCGTTGGTCTTGGTGAGGGTCAGCGCGAAGAGGTACTCGTTCCACGCGATCATGAACGTGTAGATGCCCACCGAGACGATGCCCGGCACCGAGATCGGCACGAGGATGCGCCACAGCGCCGTCCACGATCCGGCGCCGTCCACACGCACCGCTTCATCCAGCTCGCGCGGGAGGGTGTTGAAGTAGCCGGTCATCATGATGATCGCGTAGGGCAGGGTGAACACCATGTACGTGAGGATGAGCCCGGCATAGGTGTTGTAGAGGCCGAGGGTGACCATCAGCCCGAAGTACGGGATCAGCAGTGTGATGGGCGGCACCGCCTGCACGCTCACGATGATCATGTTGAGCGGCTTCTTGAAGGGGAAGTCGAACCGGCTGAACGCGTAGGCGGCCATGATCGCGATGAGCAGCGTGAGGATGGTCACGACCCCCGAGACCACGTAGCTGTTGATGAAGAACCTGACCTTCTCGGGGTCGGCGAAGATCGTGGCATAGGCCTGGAATGAGAAGGCCTCGGTGATCAGGCGCGGCGGGAACTCGAAGATCTCGGTGTTCGACTTGAACGAGCTGGAGAGCATCCAGAGCACGGGAAGTCCGGCGAAGCCCGCGCCGAAGACGAGGCCGACGGCGACGCCGACTCGGGCGACGATGAGTTGGGTTCTCTTGGTCACGGTCAGTCCCTCGCTCGCTGGTGGCGTACGTAGAAGAAGGCGAGCACCATCGACAGCAGCAGGACCAGGACTGCGCTCGTGGAGGCGAGCGCGAACTCGTACTTCGCGAAGGCGAGCTTGTAGGTGTAGGTGCTGAGCATCTCGGTGGAGTCGATCGGCCCGCCGCCCGTCGTTCCCCAGATGAGGGCGAACTGCTGTGAGGTCCAGATGAAGTCGAGGAGCATCATCGCGATGATGATGGGCCGCAGCTGCGGCAGGGTGACGTTCCAGAAGCGCTGAACGGCGCTCGCCCCATCCACCTTCGCGGCCTCGTAGAGGTCACCGGGGATGCCCTGAAGGCCTGCCAGCATGCTGATCATGAAGAACGGGTATCCCGACCAGATATTGATGAAGGTCACGGCGATGAGCGCGAGCTTCGGGTCGGAGAGCCACTCGACCTGGCCCGCGGTCAGGTTGAAGGTGTCGAGCAGGTAGTTGACGACGCCGTTGGGGGCCAGCAGCATGCGCCAGAGCACGGCGACGATCGCGGCGGTGAAGAGCCACGGCAGGATGAAGATGCCGCGGAAGATCGCCGAGACCCACTTGCCCAGCAGCCGCGAGTTGAGCAGCAGGGCGAAGAACAGGCCCAGGACCAGGTGGGCGGCGACGCTCACGATGACGAAGAACAGGGTGTTGCGGATGGCCGTGACGAACGCGGGATCGGTGATGATCTCGATGTAGTTGGCGAACCCCAGGAACTCGGGGTGCTTGTTCAGGATCACGTTGTCCATGAACGAGTAGCTGATGACGATCACGATCGGCACGAGCATGAGGCCGATCATGAGCAGCGCCGTCGGGGCGATGAACGCGTAGGGCTCGGCTCGGCGCGAGAGGGGGATCCGCTTCCGGCGGACTTCGGTGTGTGCGACGGCCACGCGTCACCTCCAGGGGTTGTGGTGGGCCGCACCGCGCGATGTGGTGGTGCGCGGTGCGGCCCCGATCGGGACTAGAACTCCTTGGACCAGGAGTCCTGGACCGTCTTGAGCATGTCCTTCACGTTCCCGTTGCCCGAGAGCACCTTCTGGAACTCGGTGTCGAACTGGCGCATGAGGTCTTCGGCCACCGGCAGGCCGGTGAACTCGTTGGCGGGGTAGCCGCTCTTGTAGATCTCGAACGCCTTCTCGAACAGCTCCTTGCCGTCGCCGAACTCGGGGGTCGACTTCGTGTTGCCGGGGAAGGCGTTCGCGATCGTCGAGAGCTTGGAGTTGACGTCGGTGCTCATGAGGTACTGCACGAGCTTGAGCGCCTCGGCCTTGTGCGGGCTGCTGTCGGAGACTCCGATGCCCCACGATGCGTACGGGATGCCGCGCGCCTCGGTGTAGCCGTCCTCTGCAGGAACCGCGGAGATGTCGAAGTGCAGGTCGGGGTTGTTCTCCTGGATCAGGTTGATGTGCGACAGCGAGTCGATCATCATGCCGACGCGGCCGTTGGTGAACTCCTCGACCTTGTCCTGCTCCTTCATCGTGAACGATCCGGGGGCGATCACACCGTCGTCCCACAGGGACTTGACGTACTCGACCGCGCTCTCGGTGTCACTGTTGGTCAGGTCGGGCTTGCCGTCCTTGGTGAGCATCGAGCCGCCCGACGCCCAGTTCCACGACATCACGTCGTTCTGGATGCCGTTCGGCGCCTCCAGAGACAGCGGCAGTACCCAGCCGCTGGCGGTGCCGAGGTTGGTGATGGCCTTGGCAGCGTCGGTGAACTCGGTGCGCGTGGTCGGCACCGCGTCCACGCCGGCCTGGGCGAGAAGATCGGTGTTCGTGAACATCGGGTAGACGAAGTTGACGACGGGGATCATGTAGGTCGCGCCGCCGATCTGGATCTGGCTGGCCAGATCGCTGTCGTCCATGCCCTGTTCCTTCATGAGGGCGGTGAGGTCGGTGATGGCGCCCTGCTTGGCGAAGTCGCTCACCCAGGCGCCGTCGAGGCCGACGACGTCGGACATGGTGCCCGAGGCCGCGCCGGCGAAGAGCTGCTCCTTGGTCGACGAGTACGGACCGCTCAGGAGCTTGACGGTGATCCCGGGGTTCTCCTTCTCGAAGTCGTCGATGATCCCCTGGAGCGCACCGTCGGGCAGCTCCGGCTCCCACCACTGCGCGAACTCGAGCGTGACGTCGCCGCCGCTCTCCTCGCTCGATCCGGCGCTGCAGCTTGCGAGCGCCCCCAGCATGACCGTGGCCGACAGGCCCGCGGCGACTTTCAGGGCGGTACGACGCCCGTGAGCTCCATTGCTCATGTCTCTGTCTCTCCTCTTGTGGTGGTGTTTGCTGTTTTTCGCTGTTTCATGCTGTCCCATGCAGCTTAGAGCGATAGTAGGCCCGGAAACCTTGCTCGTCAATGCAAAGAACCCGCGAATTCAGGAAAGCGTTCGCATCCCACTGCAGATTGATGCTTTTCTGTGCGGTAAACGACGCCGAGCCAGCCCGATAAGTCGCACTCGACTGCGCCAATGTGCTACAGATGCCGTTATGGATGATTCATCACCTGACACCTCACCGCGGCGTCTTCCGGCAGGCCGGAGGGCCGACCTGGCGGCCTTCGTCGCCGAGGCCGGCCAAGTGACCGTCGGTATGCTCGCCGAGCGCTTCGACGTGTCGATCGACACCGTCCGCCGCGACCTCGACGAACTCGACCGTCTCGGTGCGATCATCCGCACTCACGGCGGCGCGGTCAGTGTTCAAGACCAGCCGCGCAACGATCGCGATCTCGATGTGCGGCTGCGAATGCAGACCGCGGAGAAGGAGACCATCGCGGCTCTCGCCGCCAAGCTGATTCCGGATGGCTCGGTGGTCATGATCAACGCGGGAACCACCGCCCTAGCGCTGGCCCGCGCCCTCCACGACCACCGCGAACTCACCATCGCGACGAACAACCTGCGCATTCCGACGATCCTCTCGCCGAAGTGCTTCCGGGATCTCTACGTCTTCGGCGGCCCCGTCCGCACGGTGACGCAGGCCACTACCGGCCCGGTCTCCTTCAAAATGGCCACGGGCGGAGACGAGGTGGAGATTCGGTGCGACATCGCCCTTATCGCGGTCGGCGCGGTGTCCGACTCCGGCTATTCCACGAGCAACCTGGCCGATGCGTCGATGATGAACGAGATGATGCAGCGCGCCTCGCGCACGGCGATCCTCGCCGACTCCAGCAAGATCGGCAGGCGCCTCTTCGCCCAGGTCGCGCCCCTCGCGGCAGCCGACTATCTCGTCACTGACGCCCCGCTGCCCGCGGAGCTCGACAGCGCAATGCAGGCAGCGGGCGTGCAGGTGATCGTCCCCACCGCGGCAGAGACGCGCGCTCCGCGTTCGTCTGACTGACGTTCGCGCGGGGTCCTCGGCGGACGGGGCCCTGCCCACTCTTCAACGAACTACGCCGCTCTTCGAGCGGGGATCAAGACACGAACAAGTGCTCAATCTAGATTCCGGGACCCTGATGTTGCCGCGGATCTGAGCGAGGATTTGTCCTGTATACCTGAACCGTGACCAACACAGAACCAGACGCCCCTCGCGATCCCTCCGTGCATCTCGCGTGGGCGCTCCCTCTGGCGCTCGTAGTCTCACTGCCGGTTTTGTTCGTCGGCAACTTCCTGTATTGCGGGATAGGAGGGTGTGGGGGCCCCTTTACCTACGACTACGAGGACCGCAACTACATATGGATATTCTGCGTCATGGTTGGCCTCATCTTTGCTGGCGTGCTGACGCTGGCGCCCTGGACCAGCCCTCTCCGTAGGCGGCTCGTGATCTCGGTCGCCGTCGGTGTAGGCGCTGGCCTCGCCGCTGGTGTGTACTTTCTCGTGCTCCCGTAGCCTGAGTCACCCGTGTCGATGACGAGCCGCCCCGCCCGTTCCATCGCTACGCAGAAAGCCCCGCAGTCTCTCGACTGCGGGGCTTCTGCTCGGGCTGTCGTCCGACATTGAATGACACGCTTACGGTGGACCTGAGACGAGAGTGTTCGAACTTGTCGACTCGGTTGACTGCGCTCCTCGACCGACCACGGATCTGATCAGCTATTTTCCGAAGGAGTGACAGCGCGGTCGAAGTGTTCTCACTATCTCCTCAGGTCCAATGCTCACGATGGACATCATGCGATGCGACGAACCGCGACGGCCCGCTATTTGCTCCAGCTCCCAATCGCACGGTCTAGGGTTCTAACTCATATGCCGGGCCAAACTTCGCCGTTATCGTCGAGTCGGCACGGCTCCTGAGCGAGTTCGGCTATCTAGCGAGCTAGCGCCCGAAGCAAGTCGAGGTCCTTGGCCGCTTGCTCGAGGATCATCACTGCCGCGTCGAGGCAATAGCTCTGCTGGTCAACGACCAGGCACCGTTCGCCGGCCCGTATAGGGCGCGCGTTGCTACCCGACTTGTGGCCATGACAGACACGCTCTCGAACCGCCGTCTCGACCTTGATTTGATTGAGCAACCGCGCGGCTTGGGCATGTCGATCCTTCCGAGTTCCGACCGAGAGTATCCCCGCATGGGCGAGTTTGCTCGATGGATGTCGTAAGTAGTCCACTAGACTCACACTGACTTACCAGTCGTTATAACAGGAAGCGCATCATGACGGACGACTTCAAGAATCTTGGGAACGATCTAGCCCAAGTTGTCAGGCTTGCCAACGAGCAAAAGGATGAAGACCTCAGGCTACTCCTCGCCCGGTTGGTGCGCAGGTATCGCACGAAACAGCCCGGCCTTGCCGCAGCGCTCAGCGAGGTGCTCGACGGTATGCCGGCACCGATTACTCGTTACGCGCAGCCGCCCGAACGACGAGATGCCACCGAAGTCGCCTTGCCCAGCCCTTCGGCACTGTCAGTTCTCAAGGTCGTTACTGGCAATGTCGCCGCACCTGTGCTAACGCTCCGCGTGTTCGAGCAGATCGACACGCTCCTGAAGGAGTGGCGAGAGGCGGCTCGCCTCCGGAGCGCCGGTCTCGAACCGCTGGCTTCGGCCATCTTCACTGGACCTCCCGGTGTCGGAAAGACGCACACCGCTCAGTGGATCGCGCTGCAGCTGGCGCTCCCGATGTTCTCGCTCGACCTGACTGCAGTGATGAGCAGTCGGCTAGGGCAGTCAGGTGCGAACCTGCGGGCGGCCCTCGACTTCGCCAAGCGGCAGCCGTCCGTGCTCTTCCTCGATGAGATCGACTCCATCGCCAAGAAGCGGGCAGATGAGTCGGACGTCGGCGAATTGAAGCGCCTGGTCACGATCATGCTGCAGGAGCTGGACGATTGGCCCAGCACGAGCCTGCTCCTCGCTGCGACCAACCATCCCGAACTCGTCGACCCTGCGCTGTGGCGTCGGTTCGATCTCGAAGTGGCATTCCCGATGCCATCGGACGCCGAGGTCACCGTCTCGATCGAGCGCTTCCTTGGAAGGGACCTTGACCGTTTCCGGAGCTTTTTGCCGGCATTCGGCCGATTCTTCGTCGGTCGTTCTTTCAGCGACATCCAGCGCGAACTGCTCTCGCTCCGAAAAGGTGTGGCGCTCAACTCGGGAACCACGGAAGAACTCGTTGAGCGCTTGATCTCGAACGGACTCGACGGCATCGGGCGCAACGACCGGATCGAACTCGCAGTGGAGCTTCTCCAAGACGGCGGACTCTCGCAGCACCAGGTTTCACGCCTCACCGCCGTGAGCCGCGACACGCTCCGCAAACGCACCAAGAAGGAGGACTGAAATGGCGACCCGAAACTACCTCATCGGCCGCGGTGAGTTGCTGGCCGACCCAGTGGGACCCCCTCCCATGAAGCCCACAAAGGCGCATCCCTACACGCTCGAAGAGGCTCGCGAGCGCCTGGCACCCCAGCTGGCGTCCGCGGTCGGGACCTTCATCTCGGATAAGGCGCTCGCCCCCGACGATGTGCAGGTGATCCGTCTGACGCTTCACCCCAGCTACACGGCGAAGTCGTACTTCCCTAGCCGTTTGCTGCAGTTCGCTGGGTTGGAGCCGGTCGGCAGCACCGACCGGCTGATCGAGCCGGAGAACCACGTCGCGAAGGACTGGGAAGGGAAGGTATTCGGTACCTCCGAGCTGTTCGTCGCCGGCACCTCGGACTCGTTCACGAAGCTGTCCGACCTGCTTTCGTCGGACGGGGCGTTGGACCTGGCCTATGAGGAGCTACGGGAGATTGAGGAGATCCGACCCTTCCGCGGAGCAGACAAGGTGCGCGCGGGCGACGCCAGGTCCTCCAAGGACGCCTTCGAACTCGTCGTGCATTTGCCGTCTAGTCGGCTCGCGCCGAGCAACCAGTCGCAGTTTCTTGCGACCGCTGAGGCGCTCGGCGTTGAAGTCCGCGCTGAGCTCGGATTCGAGGTGCGCGGCCTGTGGTTCCTGCCTGCCGCCGGCCCACAGGACGCAATCGACGCGCTGTCGGAGTACAGCATGCTACGCGTGGCGAGGCCGATGCCGAAGCTCTCGGTGTCCCCGATCACCCGTGCTTTGGTCTCCGCGACCAGCCCCGTCAGATTGCCCGCCAGCGGCTCCGTGATTGACCCGAACGCCAAGGTCGCCATCCTGGACGGCGGTCTGCCCACGAACCATTCGCTGGAGCCCTGGGTAGAGTCTTATCGAGAGATGGACCCGACTGCAGCCAACTCCCCCGGTTACGAGCAGCACGGACTGGCTGTGGCGTCTGCCTTTCTGTTCGGACCGCTCACGCCCGAAGCGGCCGCACCCACGCCGCCCGCGAAGATCTCTGTCTTCCGGGTGATCGACAGCTCGACGGCCAGCGAGGACCCCTACGAGCTTTACAAGACCCTGGGCCATGTAGAGGAGATCCTTCTCTCCCAGACATTCGACTTCGTCAACCTGAGCCTCGGCCCGCTGCTGCCCATCGAAGACGATGAGGTGCACGCCTGGACGTCGCTGATCGACGATCTCCTTAGCGACGGTGGCGTGCTCCTGACGGTCGCGGCGGGCAACAATGGCGACAAGGACCGCGACTCCGGCAATGCTCGTGTGCAGGTGCCGGGAGACGCCGTCAACGTCCTTACCGTCGGTGCATTCCACCGCACTAAGGAGGCGGCGCTGGTCCGGGCGCCGTACTCGGCCATCGGGCCGGGACGCAGCCCAGGAAGAGTCAAGCCGGATCTGCTGGCGTTCGGCGGCAGCACCGATACCTACTTCCACGTGGTCTCCGAGGGAGGCGACCCGGAGCTCGTGCCCGCAAACGGGACCAGCTTGGCTGCTCCTTTTGCGCTCCGGCACGGTGTGGGCATCCGGGCGCTCCTCGGCGCCGAGCTCACCCCGCTCGCCATCCGCGGGTTGCTTCTGCATGCCGCCGATCCGCTCGCCCTCGATCAGCGCGAGGTTGGGTGGGGGCTGCTGCCGATGGACTCCGAGGCGGTGGTCTCGTCTGGTGACGGGGTTGCCCGCGTTGTGTACCAGGGCGAGGTCCGTCCCGGTAAGTACCTCCGCGCCAAAGTGCCCGTGCCGGCCGGTGGCTTCAACGGGCTAGTGACCCTGTCTGCAACGTTCTGCTTCGCCAGCGCCATTGATGCACAGTCGCCCGACGCTTACACCCGCGCGGGGCTCGACATCACCTTCCGACCGGACATCAAGAAGTTCAAGCCGGCGGCGAAGACGCCAACGTCACGACCGTTCTTCTCCGCCCGTCCATATGCCGACGAGAAGGCTCAGCGCAGCGAGCAGGGCAAGTGGGAGACGGTTCTACGCGCTGAGGACCGCATGGAGGCAACCACACTCAAAGAGCCGGCCTTCGATATCCACTACGTCGCAAGAGACGCCGGCGCACAGAGCCGTGAGACCGACCCGATGCGCTACGCGCTCATCATCACACTGAGCGCGCCCAAGATGCCTTCACTCCACGACGAGATCCTCGCGGCGTATCCCGGCATCCTGGTCCCCATCGAGCCTCGCATCGATATCGACGTCGACGCCTCTTGACATTCATCGAGTATTTGTCATTATGAATATAGATGATCGAGCGCTTTACTGTTTCCAACACCCCTGAGCTTCACCCAGCGAAGTCTGAGGCAAGCTCGCTAGAATCAAGTCACCCTCTACATGAGAAGACTGAAGTGACCCCTTCCAAGACGATCCGCGCCAACGAAACCGGCGATCTGGATGACATCGCGCCCGAAGATCTCGAGCGGGCGCTTCCGGATTGGGCGGTAAAAGTCAACAAGGACGAAGAGCTCCTGGTCACGCGTTCCTTGATGCTTGTTCTGGCGCACTCCAAGACGCCCTAGGGCTTAGCGATCTCCCGCCCCTGAGCGATCAGGATGGTGAGGATTTCCGAGATCGCCGTTACAGGCAGGGCCTCAAACGTCGAGGCGAGTTTCGCATCCTCCAGTCCGGCGAGAGTGATGACCCCGGCGGGAATGGAACCGATATAGGGGTTTCCGCCGATATTCACTGCTTCGTTGAGGAAAATGGGCACCGACAGGAAGCTGGCCCACCGGGTCGAGTCCGTCGGCATCCCGATGTCTTCGAGTCGGGCAACGAGCGGCTTGCCTGCGAGAAGCGCGCGCACTGACGCGTTGTTGGAGCCCGGCCGGATCGGCTCGCGGCGGCGCACGTCGTCGTCGAGCATGGGGCCGGCCGAGCTCGAATATAGGTAGAGCGTGCGATCAGTCGACCGTGGATTGACGCGAAGCCAAACTTCGAGGCGGAGATACTTGCGCGCCAGCTTTCCGCCCGCGTACGACACGATCTGATCGAGCGTCGCGTTGAGCTTCGCATACGCATCCGTCGAATTGACCCCGCTGGTCCGACGAGATGCCGCCCACTTCTGAAGGCGCTCTGAGTAACGAACGCCCGCCGCCGCGTCACGATAAGCCGGGCCACCGCTGGCGCGCATGCGAAGGGCGAGCTGCAGTTCCTCCAAGAACTGCGCGGACTGAAAGTAGGCCATCGGGAACAACAGGGAGATGCCGAGATGCTTGCCGCGATTGCGATAGGCGCTCTCGATGTCGCTCTGGGTGAGGTTATAGTCGGGGCTGCCGGGGACCTCGACGGTGACAGCTCCATCCTTGATCTTCGGAAGATCCGCGTAAATCGCCATCCGCGAAGCGCTGGAACCGCGAGTCTGGATGAGTGCTTGCACGAGCGGTTTGTCGGTAAGCGAAGCGCCCAGGATGAGCACCCCGGCGTTGTCTCGCCCGAAGTACTCCTGGAGGTACTTGCTGGCGCCCTCCCGCGTCTCCGCGTAGGTGCGCTCGTCGAGCACGATCGTGCCGTCGGCAGTCGCGCCGGGCTTGGGCACTCGCCCGTGAAGGTAGATGATCTCGATCGATGCCGAAGAGCCAATCCCACGGAACGCGACGTGACGCGTCAGCTTGAACGTCGGCTTGCCCGTCGGCGTAGTGCCGGTGATCATGACCTTGCGAATCAACTCAGGAAAGACCACCGGCGTCACGGCGGTCGCTGCAAACCGCTGCACGGCGTCCCGGAAAGCCTCAAACCGTCGCTCGATGTAGATGTCGTAGTTGGTGGTGAGGATCGTCACCTTCTTGCCGAGCGATGCCGCGACCAAGGCGAGCTGGACGGTGTTGCGAAGGACGTACCCTTCGCTCCACGTATTCCGGTAGAGCAGATCCTGCAGGAGCGGGAAGAGGAGATCGTTCGCACTGACCGCTCGATGGCCGGTGTGATACTCGTCGATGAGCGATGCGAACTGGTCAAGCTCCCCCAGGTTGTCCAGGAGGTATTCGATCGAGGCGTTGTCGATTTCGTGTCCGGCGCCGAGGCGGTCGGCGGCGGCCTTCGAGATGTCGCGAATGAGGCGACGCCAAGGGCGTCCGGTACGGTCAATCGAGACACCCGCACCGCAGTAGAGGACGAGCTCATCGCAGTCGGACAAGCGCTCGATAGCATCGAGCGTTTCGGTGTCGTTCAGAAACACTCAGGACTCCACGGGAACAACCCTCGCCGACCCAGTTGTCGAGAGAACCACATGTTATCGCGCTGAGGCCCTCCGAGGCTCGCGGCAGCGGGCTAGTGCGAGATGAGTTTCGAAAGCTGCCGTTCGGCAGCGGCTCGAGCGGCGCGCCAGGTGCGGCGCATTTCGTCATCTGCATCGAAGACCTCGATCCACGATTCCGTCGTCACCGACGTCGCAACGAACAGGTAGCCAGCCTGCTCGGTCAGGATTTCCGCCTGGGGCGCGAGCCGCACGGCGGCGCGGTCGAAGTACATACCGAGCGCGGAGGTGACCGCATGCGCGGCGCCCGAGAGCTGCGAGTAAATCTCCGGGCTCGCATCGGTTCCGGGCTCAAGGCCTGCGGAGAGCATGGTCTGCACCATGTCTTGGATGAGCGGCCTTTCGAGCTTCAGCCCGAGCTCCTGCGCGATGGTCTCATGGACCACGGGCAGCTCGCTGTTGTCGAGAATCGCGCCGGTGAAGTCCTGGAAACGGGAGTGCCTCTGCGGGAACCGCATGCCAGCGCGGGTCACCGCGAGATGGCGCGATACGAACTGCTCCGGATCTTCGGCACGCAGGAGATAGAAGGCGCTGGCGAAACCTTCGATGGCACCCCGTGCGACGGTCGAGGGCGCGATCGCCGAAGAGCCATCGTCGAGGAGGCGAGTCCAGGCCAGGGCGTGGTCAACGCCGGACAGCGTCGCGAGCATGGCACTCATCAGTGCCTCACGAACGATTGGATGGCCACCGTAGGAAGGGACGTTGAAGCGGCTGCGAAGCAGCGCAGTCCCTTCGCTCGCTTCGGGCCAGGAGGCCGCACCGACGGTTCGGCGCGCGATGTCGGCGGCCGCCTCGGCGACCCCTCGCACGCTCCCGGTATGCGCGGACCAATTCATGGCACCGAGTCAAGCATGGAGGATACCCGTTGCACATTCACAGCGGATCCCATCCGACCAGTAAGTTGTCATGCGTGAGGCGTGACCGCCCAAAGACCGTCCCCTCGCTCGAAGACAATGCTCTTGGCCATAGCGCTTCCTTGCTCGTGGACCGCCCACGCCCCGACGTCGTTGCAATGCACAACCCGATCGCCACACGGCAACCGCCTGAGCCGCTGATGATTTCACAGCGTCACGTGGCCGAAACCAGATTGGCGCTTTCACCGTCGGCGGCCAAGGAGAACTCAGTCTTGTTTGGCGTTGCCGATGCCGCCATCGTTCACCGGTGGCGGTGGCGGTGGCACATACTCGTGCGGTTCGAGTCCGCGCTCAGAGATTCTCCCGGTCCCCGCACTGGGTTCACTGGTGCCGTTGGGGTCGTTCACGAGGTGGCCTCCTGGGGTGCGTTGGAGTGAGGCGGGGTTGTCCAGATCACCACGTCTTCGTCGCGGATCGTGAGGTGAACCCCCGTGTTCGGGATGGCCTTCTCGAAGTTACCGTCCTCCGTCATCGCCCACTGCTGGGCGACATAGATGCTGTGCAGCTCGGGGTAGGTGGTGGCGAATGAGCCTTTGGTGAACCATCCCCCGACCCATTCGCCGTTGGCGCGGTGCACTTTCACCCAGGTGTGCTGATTCTTCCTAACGGCGTGGTCCCAGGCGCTGGGCGTGGAGGTGTAGCCGTGCTTGGACCGGGGAACGCGCAACCATCTCGGGCGTGCCACCCTCACCCACCCGATATGCCCGAAGTTGAGCAGGAACGCGAGGATCACGGGAGCGATCACGTAGAACCCGAGGACGGCGAGCGCGACACCCCGCGCGTCGGCGATCTTGATCGTGTCTGCGTCCTTGCCGGAGGCAAGGCCAGCGAAGAGGAAGTCGCCGAACGCGAGCAGGTATACGCCGGTCAGGGCGACGGCGAAGACGGCACCTCGGGCGACCGCGAGGCCGAGGTCGCGGTCTTCGGCTGATTCGCCGCGTGCCCAGCGGCGCACCCCGGCATAGATGAATCCAGGCAGGGCGACGACGATGAGGACGGCAATGGCGAGGCTTCCTTCGGGCAGTCCCACGGGTCCTCCTCGGGTTGCGCTAACGATGGACGCCGGTCATGCTCAGCGTAGCGCGCGAGCGCCGGTCATCACGCGCCGTAGACGTCGAATCCGCCCCACACCGCGGAGGGAACTGCGTCGGCGCGCATGCGCGAGACTGCGCCGCTCAGCGCAGATGTCGGCTCTAGACCTTCGGCAAGGTTTCGATGGATCTCGACCACGAAGTCGACGGTCTCGCGGCAGTCCAGCACAGGCCAGGACGACGCGATGACTGTGGCGGCACCAATCGACAAGAACATGGCAGGGAACCCCAGGGCGGCTAGAGGTGCCTCGCCCACGTTGCGCCCGACTGAACACGCTGAGAGCACGACGCATGCTCCACGCGCGAAGCGGTGGTGCTCGAGCGCCTCGAACGGGATGCGACCGCTCAGGAATAGCTGCGGCGAGCCCGCGCCATCCGGAACGGCTCCATGGCAGGCGAGGTGGACTACGCGCGCGTTCTCCAGGCGGCTGAGAACGTGCTCGAATGCTCCCGCCGTGATCGCAACGCTCGACGGGACCTGTCGCAGTATCGCGCTCCGAGAGGCCAGCTCGGTCGGGTCTTCGACGGGATTGGTCGCGTACTCGACGAGGAGATCCGGGTCGCGCCCGTATACTGCGGCGACTTCGCACACTTCTGGGGCAATCCAGCGAAGGTAGATCTCGCCGCTGGCGGGGTCGCCCATGACGACAGCGGCGTCGGCACCGCCGGTGCCGCGGGGAGTTGCCGCGACCAGGATGCTGGCGGCGGCGGGGGCGATCGTGACGTTCACCGCATCGGCCCAGCGTGATCCGCCTACGAGCGCGCTAGACCAGGGCAGGTCTTGCATCTCCCCCACCGGGATCAGCGCTATGCGCTCAAGATCGGGCCACCGATCTAGCATTGGCGCGACGACTCGGTCGCCAACTTCCTCCCGCACCGAATCCAATAGGGTGGTCCGCTTCAGGATGTCGACGACCCGATCGGAGTTGGCGTCGTCGATCCTCTCGCGCCATTGCCTCAGCGACCGGGTGTCGGCACCGGGCAGCTCGGCGATTTCCGGAGCGCGACGGTACCCGTTCCCGCCGAAAAACCTGACTGCAAGTCCGCCATGGGGCGACTCGACCAGATAGATGATGTCGCGACCGGAAACCTTCGCGGCAAGGGGTGTCACGCAGCCGACAGACACGGCACGGAGGAACCGGTGCGCGGGCGGTTGGGCGAGCACGTCGTCGACGCTCCCCAACACGAGTTTCCATTCAGCCTCGGCCGGATCGCCACTCGCGCCGAGGCCAGTGGTCTCCCGCAGCGGCGTCGCTTGCAAGGAGGACAGGCTTCGTGCCATCCAGGCCGTGATGACGTCTGCGACCTCTTCGGGCGAGTGGTCAGTCCTCTGTCGGTCGGACAGCCAGCCGTCGCCCTGGGAGATCCGGAAGGCTCGTTCCTCCTGCCCAGCTTCGAGCCCTCCGTTGAGGGCCAACCCTGTCGCCCAGTCCCAGGCGGCCATCACGTCGTCCTGATCGCTCTGCACTAGTTGCCGGCTCAGGTACCCGGCCCCGAGCAGCATGTCGCTGAGGGTGCCGACGAAGCTCGGAAGACCGACCCTCACCGCGCTGTACAGGACCGAATCCAAAGGGGCTGATACGAAGCCACCAAGTTCTCGCTCCAGGTCGAGGTTGAAGTCGTCGGTGTGCTGTCGGATGACGCTTACCGCGGCGGCGAGGGAGGCGCCCGACCCGAGTACGCGGATCCATTCCTTCCGCGAGAGCTCCAACCAGATACTAGATCGCGCCACATCGATCACTGCCAAGGCCAGCTGAGGAGCCTCGGCGAGTAGCGGAAGTGTGTCTTGGAGCACCAAGATGAGGTCGTCAGCCAATTCCCGCAGGGGCCGCTGGGGCTGGCCTCCCTGGCGTGCCGCCTCAGCTTCATTGAACAGCGCTCGTGAGCGGGTCATCAGTTGCTCAACGCGACGACGATCTCTCCATGACATGCTCACGCGTCTCCTCGATCATTTCGCGCGCTCGCCTCGACGATCACGCCCACCGATAGCCGACGAGGGTACTCTGCGGTCAAAGTCTTCCGCGTCCAACCTGCCACCGAGGACGCAACTGAATTCTACTCACTGGTGAAGCTTCGCCCCAAGCCTGCTCGGCTACGTGCGCATGGACCGAGAAGGCCGGCATAAGCGACCTCACACGGGCGATGAAACTGGGACGGTTCCAGCTCCACAGCACCCCTGGGCGTGACCGACCTCGTGGTGGCCAATCCGAACTGGTGGGGCAAACCGCCCGCTATAGTGGCCGGCAGGATGGACCGGGTGCTGGTGCCGGCGTCGTCTACCAACCCGGCACGGTCGAGGGCCTACCTTCCCCTCTGCTCCCGCTGCGCCGACTCATCGTGCTCAACACCGGCGACACCCCGGTCGACCGCGAAACCGGGCTGTTCGGCGATCCGCTCGCCGCGATATGGGAATGCTGCGTCGGCACGTACCTCGGCGGCGCGACAGTCCAGGGACTCCTCGCCACCCCCCGTGAGCGGCTCCACACCCGAGCAACGCGAGGAGTGGCTGGCCGAAGGTCGACAAGGCAATTGGGATCGTGCGATCCATCGCACAGCCTCCTTTTCCAGCGGTCACCGCAAAGCGGTCAGACGAACAACCCCCGCCAACCGTTGAAGAACCAGCAAGCAGAAATCCCCGAAGTCACATGACTCCGGGGATTTCTGTTTCTCGCTCTAATCGCTCGTCGTTTACGCCGAGCTCGAATAAAGCACTTTGGGTGGACCCTAGGAGATTTGAACTCCTGACCTCCTCGATGCGAACGAGGCGCGCTACCAACTGCGCCAAGGGCCCCTGCGCCGCCGAAGCGACTCAGACAAGGATCTAGGTTATCAGAATGCGTAGCGGCCGAAACGCGCGAAATCGGCGAGTGTGAAGGCGGCGTCGCCAAGGCCCACGTCGAGCAGCCTGTCGAACATGCGGGAGTCGGCGCGGGCGGCACGGATGACGGTGTCGAGCACCCGCGGTGAGTCGATGATCCGGTACAGCGCCGTGGTCTGCCGGTGCTGGCGGCCGAAGCGCGCGGCGAGGGCTTTCGCGTAGGTGGGGCCGGGGGCATCCGCGAACGCTGCTCTGCCCGCCAGGGCGCCGGAGACGATCGCGCTGTAGATGCCCTCGCCGGTGAACGGGTTGATGAGGGATGCCGCGTCGCCGACGAGCAGCACGTGTCCTACAAACGGTGAGGGGCGGCGGACGGACAGCGGCAGGGTGTGGCCCGTGAGCTCCACCCCGGTGAGGTCGAACTCGGGCAGCAGCTCGCCGAGCCGGCGCTCGAGGTAGGCGCGGCTGTGGTCGCGGGCGGCGGACGAGAGGCCGTAGCCGACGTTGGTGGTGCCGTCGGCCACGGGGAACGACCAGGCGTAGCAGAGGCCGCCGAGCCGCTGGCTGTCCCACCGGATGGTGAGCTCGCGGGCGCCGGCCGGCGTCGGCGCGTAGCCCCGGATCGCCACCGCCAGCGAGCGGCCGTGGTTCGCGGGCTGGCCGACCAGGCGGCGGACCGTGGAGTTGCTGCCGTCCGCCCCGATGATCACCCGCGCGTCGAGGGAGTCGAGAGAGGAGACCTTGCGCACCTCGAAGAACGCGCCCGCGTCCATCGCCGCCGAGAGCAGCCGCTCGTCGAACTGCCGGCGCGGCACGACGTAGCCCGGCGAGGTGGTGACGGCACCCGCATCCCCGCCGCTCGGTCCGTACAGTCGCACGGTCGACACGTTCTCCTCCGGGAGCACGGCGTCGAGGCCGAGGGCGGCGAGCTCCCCGACGGCGTGCGGCGCGATGCCGTCGCCGCAGACCTTGTCACGGCCCATCGGCGCTCGGTCGAGGATGAGCACCCGGGCCTCCGGCCGCTCGCGCAGGGCGGAGAGGGCAGCAGCAGACCCCGCGGGCCCGGCGCCGACAATGACCAGGTCCCAGGGGCGGGGCATGTCAGGCCCGGCGGCGGGCGAGCACGGCGTCGATGTCGGGGGTCGAGGTCGTCGCGTCGTCCACGATGCCCATGCTGGCGAACGGGGACGAGGATGCCGCGGCAGTCCGCAGCGGCGTCGCCTCCTGCTCCACGTTCCGCAGCGCACGCTCGGCGGCCACGGCGGCGAGCTTCAACTCGAAAGCCGGGTCCTCGACGGCCGCAGCGGCCTCCACGACCGACCGCGACAGGTACATCGGCTTCGGGATCGGCACCGGGGTCCACTCGGCCTCGCGCTTCACGGCCTTGGCCTCGGCCGGGCCGAGCGAGGTGCGGCGGGCGGGACGGGCAACGGCGACAGCGGCGCGCACCCGCGAGCGCTCGGCGATGCGGCCCAGGAGCGCGAGGCTTCCGACCACGGCGGCGCCAGAGATGGCCAGCATCACCCAGGACTGCGCGACGAGCTGGGCGACCGCCGTCACCAGTGACACGAGCAGCACGAGTGTGGCGAGAGCGCGGGTCCGGCGCATCCGGCGACCCGCTGCCGCCACCTGCGCGGCGCTCGGCTGCACCCTCTGCACCGGCCGGCCCACCGCGACGGGGCCCTGGCGGTACTCGGCGCGCTGCTGCAGCGCGACCTGGCGGGCCGCGGCCTCGGCGCGCACGGCGGCGGGGACCTCGGCGGTCTCGGCAAGCACTCGGATGGTCTGCTGGAGCCGCACGGCGTTCCTCTCAGTGGCGAGATACTCGCGTCGCTTGAACCAGTTCGGCACGAGGTAGACGAGCCAGAGGGCGGCGGCGATCGCGAGCATGAGCCCGCCGCCGACGCCCGTGAGTTCCATGGCTAAAAGATACGATCCGAAGGCCTCGCAACCCCGGCACCACGCGGCAGCAAGTTGCGCCACGAGGGTTTCGACACGCGCTGGCGCGCTACTCAACCCGCCCGGATCAGACGAGCGGTCTGGCCGCCTTCGCGCGGTCCGCCGCGGGAACCTCGGCGGCATCGCGCGGCGCCTTGCCGTCGAGCCAGCGGCGCAGAACGCCCTGCGGCAGCTCGTCGACGGTGAGGCCGAAGCAGAAGTGGTCGCGCCAGTCGCCGTTGATGTGGATGTACCGGCGCCGCAGCCCCTCGTAGCGGAAGCCGAGCTTCTCGACGACGCGCAGGCTCGGCTCGTTCTCGGGGCGGATGCAGATCTCCATGCGGTGCAGGCCCACGCCGAAGAAGCAGTGGTCGGTGGCGAGGGCCACGGCGGTAGGGGTCGCCCCCTTGCCCGCGAAGCGCTCGGACACCCAGTACCCGATGGTCGCCGACGACAGCGAGCCGTAGGCGATCGACGACACGTTGAGCTGGCCTGCGAGCTGGCCGTCGTACTCGATGACGAACGGCAGCCCGAGACCGGCCCGCGCGTTCTGCTGCAGCGACCGGATGCTCGAGCGCACGTCGAACGACATCGGCCCGTGCGGGTTCGTGGCCTCCCACTTGCGCAGCCACCCGCGGTTCTCCGCGAGCTCGCGCTCCAGCACCCGTGCATCGCGCAGCCGGATCGGGCGGATCGTGACCTTGCCCTCGCTGAGCGTCGGGATCGTCGAGGCCACGGCTAGTCCAGGCCGGCTGAGAACTGCTTGAGCCAGGGCTTCAACTCCGGCCCGAGGTCGGGGCGCTCGACGGCGAGCTGAACGATCGCCTTGATGTAGTCGAGCCGGTCGCCCGTGTCGTAGCGGCGGCCCCGGAACACGACGCCGTAGACACCGCCCGCGATGTTGTTCTGCGCCATCGACTGCAGTGCGTCGGTCAGCTGGATCTCGCCGCCCTTGCCCGGCTCCGTGTGCTCGAGCACGTCGAACACGTCGGGCTGCAGCACATAGCGGCCGATAATGGCGTAGTTGGAGGGGGATGTCCCGGCCGCCGGCTTTTCGACGAGGCCCGTGATCTTCACCACGTCCGGGGTCCCGGTGTTCTCGACGGTGGCGATGCCGTACATGTGCGTCATGGCGGGGTCGACCTCCATGAGGGCGATGATCGTCGCGTTGCGATTGTTCTGCTCCTCGATCATGCGCGCGAGCAGAACGTCCCGCTCGTCGATGAGGTCGTCGCCGAGGAGTACCGCGAACGGCTCGCGGCCCACGTGCATCCGGGCCCGAAGCACTGCGTGGCCGAGGCCGCGCGGGTCGCCCTGGCGCACGTAGTGCATGTCGGCGAGGTCGTTGGAGTACTCGACCTTCTCGAGGCGGTCGAGGTCGCCCTTCTGCTCCAGCGTCGCCTCGAGCTCGGTCACGCGGTCGAAGTGGTTCTCGAGGGCGTTCTTGTTGCGCCCGGTGATCATCAGCACGTCGGTGAGGCCGGCGGCGACCGCCTCCTCCACCACGTACTGGATCGCCGGCTTGTCGACGACGGGCAGCATCTCCTTGGGCATCGCCTTCGTCGCGGGAAGGAACCGCGTGCCCAGACCCGCTGCGGGGATCACCGCTTTCGTAATGCGAAACGCCATAGGGACAGGCTACTTGGCCCACCGCCGTAGAATCAGACCCATGGCGGACGAGGTCGCTCACGAAAAACGTGCACTGCGCGCCGAACTCCGCGAGCGCCGCCGCATCACGACCCCCCGTGAGCGGACGATCGCTGACGAGGCGATCACCCAGAACCTCATCGACCTCACGAGCGACGTCGGGGCTCGCTCGGTGGCGGCATACCTCTCGCTGCCCGAGGAGCCCGGTACACGCGAGTTCGTCGCGTGGGCGTGCGAGCAGGGCATCCGGGTGCTGCTGCCGGTGTCGCGCATCGACGGCCTGCTCGACTGGGCTCCGTACGACGGCTCCGGCGAGGAACTCGATCCGCTCGGCATGCCCGCCCCCACCTCGGAGCTGCTCGGCCCGATCGCGATCAACGGCGTCGACCTGATCATCGTGCCCGCGGCATCCGTCGACCGCACGGGCATGCGCATGGGCTGGGGCCGAGGCTACTTCGACAAGACCCTCGGATCGATGGAGAACTGCCCCCCGGTCTATGCTGTGATCTTCGACCACGAGTTGGTCGACAGCGTGCCGAGTGAACGGCACGACCAGCGCGTCGACGGAGTGGTCACACCCTCCGGCATCGTCGCCTTCTAGCTTTCAAAGGACACCGTGCCCACCTATTCCTACCGCTGCACCGAGTGCAGCAACGCCTTCGACATCGTGCAGGCTTTCACGGATGACACGCTCACCGTGTGCCCGAACTGCGGCGGCCCCCTCCGAAAACTGTTCAACACCGTCGGGGTGACGTTCAACGGCTCGGGCTTCTACCGCACGGACTCCCGCGCTGCCGCGCCCACGGCTCCCGCCACTCCCTCTACCCCTGCCCCCTCAACCTCCTCCAGCAGCTCAGACAGTTAGGAGAGCGCCATGCTCAAGGGCTTCAAGCAGTTCATCCTCCGCGGCAACGTGATCGATCTCGCCGTCGCTGTCGTCATCGGCGCCGCGTTCACGAACGTCGTGAACGCGCTCGTGAACAACGTGTTCAACCCCGCGCTCGGCGCACTCTTCAACGCGGAGTCCTTGAACGAGGCCCTGCCGGTCACCATCCCGACGACCTCCGGCGGCGAGGCGACCATGTACTTCGGCGCCGTCATCGGCGCGGTTATCCAGTTCCTGCTCGTTGCGCTCGTCGTGTACTTCGCGATCATCGTGCCGATCAACTACCTGTCGAAGCTCAGCTTCAAGAAGAAGGAGGCGGGCGTTGTCGACGAGAAGCCCGCTCCCCCGACCGAGCTCGAGCTCCTCGCCGACATCCGCGATCTGCTCGCCAAGCGCGACGCGGCTCCCTAGGACTCGAGCACGCGGGAAACCCGTGGGCCGCACGGCTGGCACGGCGCGACCCACGGGAACCTGAGTTGGGCGCGGAGAGGGAGCGCGCGGATCACGCTCCCTCTCCCCACCCTCTTTCTCCGGGCGCTACCCGGCCACCACGGTCAGCGAGATGGTCTGCTCCGCCGCCGTACGACCGCCGCCGATGCTGGTGCCGGACGTGTCAGTCCAGGCGCGCTGCGGTGTGGTCTCCGACAGGCGGCCCGACGTCGACGAGAGGCTGAGCACGAGGCCGCTGTAGCGGTTGACGAGCTTCACCGTCCCGGTCGCGGCGTTGGTGCCCGCCGACGTGCCCTTGATGATCCACCACTGCTGGCCGACTGCGGCCGAGCCGGAGGCTGCCGCCGTCACGGTGGGAGCGGTGCCCCACGCGCGGGTCGAGGTCGACGAGGTAGCGACGCCCAGGCGAGCGCCGCTCGTCGAGTTGGTGATCGTGTACGAGCCGTCACCGACCGCCGCGAACCGCCAGCCCGTCGAGCCCGCGGTACCCGCGGCGAGCGACGTGGTCGCCGAGCTGCCGGCAGCTTGGGCAAGAACCCGCCCGCCGCCGTTCGCGATGCTGTAGACCTTCGTGGTGTCGACGGGAGCCGGAGCCGTGACCGACGAGGTGATCGTCACCGGCACGTACTCGCTCGAGCCCGAGCTGCACGAGAAGTAGCAGTAGGAGCGGAAGTCCTTGCCGATGATCTGGTTCGACGTCTTGTTGGCCGGGTCGAGGAACCACCGGTACCACGACGCGGTGCGGTAGGAGCCGGTGTCGCCGATCAGGGTCCACTGCTGCTTGGTGAGGTCGTCCGTCGCGTAGTACTGCTGCGGCGCGTTGCCGCTCTGGTCAACGGCCTGCGGCTGGCCGATGTACAGCCCGAGGTAGGCGTTGTAGGCAACGTCCATGACGAAGAGCGGCGAGGTCGCCTGGAGCTTTCCGGCGGCGATCTGCTGGGCGGCGGTCCCGGTGTTGGCGGGGTTGTACTCCTTCGCCGCCGTGGCGTAGCCGGTCTGGCCCGCGCCGGTCACGGGGACGAGGCTGCTCTCCTTGCCGCCGACGCCGGGCTGCGACCACGAGCCGTTGTACCACTTCTGCCATGAGCTCGGCGCCATCTTGCTCGCGATCGGCGCGCGGGCGACGTGGCCCTGGAACGAGAACCATCCACCCGTCTTGTTGATCACGCGCGAGCCGTAGAACATGTAGAAGTACCCGGAGGCCGTGTCGATGAGCAGTCGCTGATCGCCGTCGCCGTAGTAGTACGTCTGGTTCGGGAACGCAGCGGTGTCGCCCCGCGTGGTGCTGAACGGGGAGGTGACCACGTGGTCGAGGATCGACCACGTCTTGCCCTGGTCGCGCGACACGGCCCGGTCGATCGCGTCGTAGTGCAGCCCGTCACCGAACGGGCTGCCGGTGAACTCGTTGTGCACGAGGCCGTACCAGTAGCCGTTGTCCGGATCCACCCAGATGCCGGCGAGGTCGCAGAAGTTCTTCTGCGAGTACGTGCCGGAGGGGTCTGAGCTCGACGTGACGCCGGTGGGGCTGTTGTTGCACCGCCAGGTCGTGTTGTTGTTGCGGTCCTGGCTGTTCGACGGGTTGACGTAGTTGCTCAGCGTGCTCGACTTGCTCGCCGTGTCCATGTTCGTGCCCGTGTAGAAGTCCCAGACGCGGTGATCGTTGATGCCGTACAGCGCAGCCGACTGCTGGTGGTAGTACGTGCCGTCCCTGTCGATGAAGGGGAAGGCAGGCGTGTCTGTTGCTGACGGTCCGCTCGCGCGCGCACCCACCGACACGGTGAATGTGGCGCCCGCGGGCACCGCTTTGGGTAGTGCGCCAGCGGGGCTCGCCGATACCGCGAGCGCGGCAATCGTGAGCGGAACCACTGCCGCCATGAAACGCCGTGTGAGGGTCATTTCTTCTCCTAGAGGTCTGCGACGACGTCGTCGCGCCAGACGGCCTTGTCTGGCAGCGTCAGACTATGTACGGGAGATTTTACTCACAACTGATTGGTATGGGTATTTAATTGTCATTTTCGATCATGGCGTAGAGATCGAGCAGCCGCGCCACCTCGAGTTGGATCACGGCGTCGGCGGGAGCCATATAGCGCCGAGGGTCCACGAGTCCGGAGTCGGCGAGCAGCTGTGCCCGCACCTCGGCCGTGTGCAGCACGTTGAGATGTGTCGAGACGTTGATCTTGGTCATCCCGGCGTCGATTGCCGCCTGCATCCCCTCGTCACTCACCCCCGACGAGCCGTGCAGCACGAGCGGAACCGGCAGGGCGCGCCGGAGTTGCGCGATCAGCTCGAGGTCGAGCTCGGCGCCGCGGGTGGTCATGGTGTGCGAGGAGCCGACGGCGACGGCGAGCAGGTCCACGCCCGTCTGCTCGACGAACCTCACAGCGTCGTCGACCGAGGTGCGCGCGGAGGGGTCGTGCACTCCGTTCTTCCCGCCGACCTCGCCGAGCTCCGCCTCGACCGCCACTCCGGCCGCGTGGCAGAACGCCACGACCTCCGCCGTCGTGGCGACATTGGTCTCGTAGTCGAGGTGCGAGCCGTCGAACATGACGGACCCGAAGCCCAGCTCGACGGCCTCGCGGCACAGGCCGACGTCGTCTGCGTGGTCGAGGTGGACAACGACCGGCACGGTCGCGGCCTCCGCCAGTGCGAGCACGGCGCAGCCGATCGGCGCGAGGCGCCCCCGGTGGAAGGCGACGGCGTTCTGCGAGACCTGGAGGACGACGGGGCGCCCGACGGACTCCGCTCCCGCCACTTGAGCCTCACCGTGCTCGAGGAAGGCGACGTTGAACGCTCCGACGCCCTCACCGGCGGCGAGCGCGTTGGCCGCGAGCTCGCGAAGGTCAGAGAGCGGCATCGATCATCCTCACCACGGCCGTGTCGGCGATGCTCGACCTGACGCCCTCGACATACTCGCCGGCGACCGCCGCGGCCACTGCGGCACCGCCCAGGGCCGTGGCGTCGCGGAGGGCTGCCTCGGCCTGCCCGTAGAGCGCGCCGCCCGTGTGCAGTGAGCGCGCGAGCGACGCGACAACTGCGTCACCCGCACCCGTGGGGTTGCCGGTGACAGCCCCGCTGCTCCGCGCCTCCCACCAGGTGCCGGGCGCCGCAGCGGAGAACAGCCTCAACCCGTCGGCGCCGCAGGATGCCACCACCTCCCGTGCACCCCAGTTGAGCAGTCGGCGCGCACCGACGACCACGTCGTCCGCGCCGGTGGCGTGGAGGAGCTCTCGCTCGTTCGGCTTGACCACGTCGGCGCCGGCCTGGGCAGCCTCACGCAGCCACGCCCCCGAGGTGTCGGCAATGGTCCGGGCACCGGACTCGCGCACCGAGGCGATGAGCCTGCTGAGGCTGCCCGGCGCGGTGTCCGGCGGGAATGAACCGCACACGCACACCACGTCACCGGGGCCGACGAGCGCCGAGACTGCCTCGACGAGGCGGTGCCAGGCGCCGGGCGGAAGCGGCGCACCGGGCTCGCTGAACAGCGTCGCCCCCGCGCTCTCGACAACCACGACAGTGCGGCGAGTGCGCTCGGGAACGGGGATCCAGGTCGAATCGAGATCGGCGAGCTCGCTGCTCTGCGCAACGAGCTCGAGGAACTCCTCGCCGCCGACGAAGCCGAAGGGCGCGACGGCCTCGCCCAGCCGCGCGAGGACACGGGCGACATTCAGCCCCTTGCCGCCCGCACGCTCGGTGACCCTGCGCACGCGTACCGTCTCGTGGAGCTCGAGCCCGGGAACGTCGTAGGTGATGTCGATAGCGGGATTCGGAGTGACGACGACGATCATTGCAGCGGAATAACGAGGGATGCAGCGCCCATGGCCTGACCGAACTGACCCAGGGGGCTCGCCACGACGGAGGGAGCGGGCACGAGGCCGAGCGCCACCCGCAGCTCGTCCGCCAGGGGATCCACGATCGCCGCGCCCGCCCCCGCCACTCCCCCGGCGATCACGACCACCGACGGCGCCGTCACGGCCACCGCCACCGCCACCGCGGCGGCCAGTGCCGCGACCGCATCGCCTACGACAGCATCGGCGGCCGGGATCGCGCCCATCAGGGCGATGACCTCGCGCGCGCCGCCGCCCACGGCGAGGGTGCCGGGAGCACGCTCCTCGAACCGCCGCACGATGGCCGAGGCCGAAGCGAGCCGTTCCAGGGCGACCCGCTCCAGAGGCTGGCCGGGCGCGGCAACGAGCACCTGCCCGATCTCTCCCGCGTACAGGCCTGGGAGCATCTGGCCGTCCACCAGCGACACCGAGGAGATTCCCGTGCCGACCGCGACGTACAGCATGCTGGAGAAGCCGGTGCCCCAGCGAAGCTCGGCGCGGGCGCCACAGCGCACGTCGTGGCCGAGCACAACGGTCCGCCCGGTCGCGTCGGAGATCAGCCCGCGCAGTGGCGAGCTGCTCCACGGGAGGTTGCTCGCGGCCAGCGCGACCCCCGCCTCCTCGTCGACGACGCCGGCAACGCAGACGCCCAGCGAGGGGCCGGCACCGAGTCCGTCGGCGAGCGCCGCGATGGCGGCGAGGATTCCCGACTCGGTGGCGGGGAGCTCGACCTGCCGCTGCTCGACGACCGTGCCGGCGGGCGTGAGGCTGACCGCCTTGATCGAGCTGCCGCCGACGTCGATCCCGACTGCGTTCCTGCCGGCCACGTCATGCCCCCAGGATGACGGCGCGAGTCAGGTTGCGGGGCCGGTCGGGGTCGAAACCGGCAGCCTGCGAGCGGGCGACAGCCAGCCGCTGGGCCACGACGAGGGCTGCGAGGGGTTCGAGATCGAGGACTGCCGAGTCAGCGCCGGTCTGCGAGATCTGCGAGACGAGGCCCGCCGGGGGCGCCCCCAGGAAGAAGACAACACGGCCCGGCTGGGCGATCGAGATGGGGCCGTGCCGGTAGTCCATCGCGGAGTAGGACTCCGTCCAGGACTGCGACGCCTCGCGGCACTTGAGAGCGGCTTCGTGGGCGAGCCCGATGGCAAGGCCTTCGCCGAGGAACGTGATCTGGTCGGCGCGCACCCAGTTCGGATCGAGCGGCCACGCGAGGGCGCGCTCGACGTCTGAGACGACGGGCGCCGTGTCGATGCCGAGGGCGGCCGTGAGGAACACCCAGGCGGAGGTCGCGAAGCGCGTCTGGACAACCGACTGCTCGCCGGCGTAGTCCAGCACGATCTCCGTTGCGACGTGCAGGGCGATCGGCCCGCCGGCAACGGAGGTGATCAGCACCGTGGGGATTCCCCGTTCGGCGAGCTCCTGGGCGAGACGCTCGACCTCGGTGGTGGTGCCGGACCGCGAGAGCAGGACCACCCGGTCGTAGTCGCGCCAGGGGAATTCGGTCGGCAGGTGCGCGTCGGTCACACC
Source organism: Rhodoglobus sp. GW821-FHT12B09 (assembly GCF_058809925.1). Classification (NCBI taxonomy): domain Bacteria; kingdom Bacillati; phylum Actinomycetota; class Actinomycetes; order Micrococcales; family Microbacteriaceae; genus Rhodoglobus; species Rhodoglobus sp. GW821-FHT12B09. Next base: position 88,505 of record NZ_JBXATB010000006.1, read on the forward strand.
CTGCCCGGCCTCCTCTCGCAGGCGCGAATATGACTCGCCGATGAAGACAGATGTGCCACACCCGACGACGGCCACGGATTCTCCCGGTATGGGGAGTCCCTGTGGTGCATGCTGGGCATGAATGACTGCCTGTGGCCAGGTCTTGGCCTGGCTGTCGATTTCAAGGGAAGTCAGACTCACGAGAACCTTTCGTGATCGATGTTGATGTATTGCGTGCAGATCTAATCACATTCGCTAGGGTTGTGTCCAAGCAACGACGGCGACCAACAGGAAGGATGGGCAATGACGCGACAAGCGCGACTGGCCCGACTTGTAGACCTCGTCGTTGAGAACGGCTCGATCCACGTCGACGAGGTCGTCGAGAAGCTCGGCATCTCGCCGGCCACTGCCCGTCGCGACCTCGATTCGCTCGCCGAGCAGCAGCTCGTCATCCGCACTCGCGGTGGTGCGCGGTCGAACCCGAGCACGGGCGAAGTGCCCCTGCGGCAGCGGGGGGCGAGGCAGTGGCGTGAGAAGGGGCGGATCGCCGCCCGCGCGATCGAGCTTGTGCGCCCGGGCGATGTCGTCGGTTTCAACGGGGGCACGACGACAACGGCCACAGCGCACGAGCTGGGCATCCGGGTCTCAGCAGAGCCTGACTTCGAGAACAGCCCCGTCACCGTCGTCACCAACGCCGTGAACATTGCCAATGACCTCACGATCCGCCCGCAGCTGCGGGTCGTCGTTACGGGCGGCGTCGCGCGAACCAGGTCGTTCGAGCTCATCGGCCCCCTTGCCGCGCTCATCCTCCCATCCCTCCAGATCGACCTGCTGTTCCTCGGTGTCAACTCCATCGACCTCACCACCGGCGCGCTCTGCGCCGACGACCAGGACGAGGCGGCGATCAACGCGGCTCTCGTCCAGGCGTCGAGCCGGGTCGTCGTGCTGGCCGACTCGAGCAAGCTCGGGCGCTCGGCGTTCGCCCGCATCGGCACTCTCCAGAGCGGCATGACGGTCATCACCGACGATGCAGCAGACCAGAACCATCTCGCAGCCCTGCGGGAGCGCGGTGTCGAGGTGCTGGTCGCGTAGCGGCCCAACACTCCGATAGCCGTTTCAACACCACAACACATATCGGAGTCGCCATGTCCCTCGGCCGTTTCACCCTCCCCGTAGAACAGGGAATCGACGAGGAGATCCTCGAACTCGTGAGGCGGTTGGGCGCCGATGCGGTGCGCAACAGCGACGGCACCGAGCTTCCCGAGCTCGTGCACAGCCTCGCCGCCAAGGTCTATGCCACGTACTTCGTGGGTCGCGGCGACCAGGAGTGGGCGCTGTCGCATCCGGATGAGACAACCCACGTCTACCTGCTGTCGAACCGCACCACGGCCCTGGCGACTGCCCCGCTCGTGATCCGGGTGGCCGACGGATACAGCGTCGACCAGGTGGTTCCCGACACCGGGTGCGACGTCCGCCGGTGGTGGGAGGTCGTTGATCGCACCACCGGGCGCGCGCTCGCGCCGGCGGAGTGGACGCTGGCGCACGAGGGTGCCGACGCCGCGGTGAGCATCGCCGCCCCCGAGGTCGGCCACGTCTACACGGTGGCGTTCCTGGCCCGGCAGGTCTGGGATCCGACCCAGATGTACAACTACCTGACCAACGACTGGGCCTCCGACCCCGAGCGGGTCAAGGAGCAGCCGTACGACGCGAGGTATCCGGAGACCTGGCAGCACATCAGGGCGTCCCTCGAGAGCTGGCTCGGCGAGCATCCCGGCATCGATGTCGTGCGCTTCACGACCTTCTTCTACCACTTCACGCTGGTCTACGACGACGCCGGCCGCGAGAAGTTCGTCGACTGGTTCGGCTATTCGGCGTCCGTCTCGGTGGCGGCGATGGAGCAGTTCGAAGCCGAGCGCGGCTACGCGCTGCGCGCCGAGGACTTCGTGGACGAGGGCTACTACAACAGCACGTTCCGGGTGCCGTCGCGCGCGATGCTCGACTGGATCGACTTCACGCACGGCTTCGTCATCGACCGCGTTCGCCAGCTCGTCGACCAGGTGCACGCCGCTGACAAGGAGGCGATGATGTTCCTGGGCGACAACTGGATCGGCACCGAGCCCTACGGGCCGCGCTTCGCCGAGGCGGGGCTCGACGCCGTGGTCGGATCGGTGGGCTCGGCCGCGACCTGCAGGATGATCGCCGACATCCCCGGGGTGAAGTACACGGAGGGCAGGTTCCTGCCCTACTTCTTCCCGGACGTCTTCCGCGAGGGCGGCGATCCGGTGGCCGAGGCCACGGAGTCGTGGCTCACCGCTCGCAGGGCCATCGTGCGGTCGCCGCTCGACCGCATCGGGTACGGCGGGTTCTCGTCCCTCATCCTGCCGTTCCCGGAGTTCGTCGACCGCATCGAGCAGATCGCCGACGAGTTCCGCGCGCTCCATGAGCGGACCGGGGGCGAGCGACCGGCCGTTGCCCCGTTCGTCGTCGGGGTGCTCAACGCCTGGGGGCGGCTGCGGAGCTGGCAGACCCACATGGTCGCCCACGCCAAGTGGTACCGGCAGTCGTACTCGTACATCGGCGCGCTCGAGGCACTGGCCGGGCTCCCCGTGGAGGTGCGGTTCCTGTCTTTCGACGACATCGCGGACGGGGTACCGGATGACATCGGGGTGCTCGTGAACGCCGGTGCGGCCGGCACCGCGTTCTCGGGCGGCGCGCACTGGGGCGATGCGGCCGTGCAGGCGGCCGTGCGCGCCTTCGTGGCGGCGGGCGGCGGCTTCATCGGAATCGGAGACCCCACAGCGCACCCGGCCGGCGGTGTCACCTTCCAGCTCGCGGACGTGCTGGGGGTCGACAGGGAGCTCGGCTGGGGCCTCTCGACCAACCGGCACGCCCGTCATGACCCCGACCACTTCATCGTCGCCGACCTCGGCGGGCGGCAGCTCGATGCCGGGGAGGGCACGCCGGGCATCATCCCCGTCTCCGCCGACGTGCGCGTGCTCCGCGCCGACGGGGACCACGTGATCGCCGCCGCGCACCGGTTCGCCCGGGGCCGGGCGGTCTACCTCGCGGGGCTGCCGTGGTCGACGAGCAACAACCGCGTCATGCACCGCGCGCTGTTCTGGGCGGCGGGACAGGAGGCGGCGTTCCCCGAGTGGACGGCCGACGACGCGAGGGTGGAGGTGGCGCACTATCCCGCTCGCAGCCTCGCGCTCGCCTACAACAGCTCTCCCGACTCCGTCGCCACCAGAGTCAGGGGTGCGAATGGTCGGTCGTGGAGCGTCGACCTCGCGGGCGCAGGACACGAGTGGCTCTCGTTATCCAACTGATGCCGTCGCCCCTCTCGACCTGAGTGGTATTGCACGCTAGAGTCGCAAACGATCAGTTTCGATCGTTTCCTCTTCCTGAAAGGCAACAAATGCACCGTCGCACCAGAGTGTTGATCGCTGCAGCGGGACTTACCGGAGTGCTGGCCCTCGCGGGCTGCACCTCCGGTACGCCCGCTGCCTCCGGCGAACCCGTTCAGATCTCCTACCTCCACCGTCTCCCCGACGGAGAAGGCATGACGAAGGTCGCCGACATCGTGGCCAAGTGGAACAAGTCCCACCCCGAGATCCAGGTCACCCCGACCAAGTTCGACGGCGCAGCTCCCGAGATGATCCTCAAGCTCCAGACCGATGTCGCCGCCGGCAACGCGCCGTGCCTCGCGCAGGTCGGGTACGGAGAAGTGCCCGAGCTGTACACGAAGGGACTCCTCGAGGATGTGACGACGGAGGCCGCCAAGTACGAGGGCGACTTCGGCGGCGCGTTCGGCCAGATGTCCGTCGCGGGCAAGACCGTGGGCCTCCCGCAGGACTCGGGCCCTCTCGTGTACATGTACAACGAGGCTCAGTTCACGGCTCTCGGGCTCACCGTTCCCACCACCCTCGACGAGTTCACGACGCAAGCCGCCAAGGCTGCCGCCGCGGGCAAGTACATCGGCGACTTCATGCCCGACGAGGCCGGCTACTGGCTCTCCGCACAGGCGGCTGCCGCCGGCGGCGTCTGGTACGACGGCTCGAGCGACGAGTGGAACGTCGACGCCGACGGCAAGGCATCCGCGACAGTGGCCTCGTTCTGGCAGAAGCTCATCGACGCGAAGTCGGTGCTGACCCTCGACCGCTGGGGCGAGGCGTACGGCAAGGCGCTCACCGACGGCCAGCTCATCGGCAACATCGTCCCGGCGTGGGAGACGGGCTTCGCGCTCGATGCCCTCGACGGCACCGAGTACGAGGGCCAGTGGCGTGTTGCCCAGATCCCCGACTTCGGCGCGGGCGGCAAGACCGGCCCCGACGGTGGCTCCGGCGTCGCCGTGATGAAGGGCTGCGAGCACCCGGCCGAGGCCATGGAGTTCAACGCCTGGTTCAACACCCAGGTCGACGACCTCGCCTCGCAGGGTCTCGTCCCGGCGGCGACGGCTCCCGCCAAGACCTCGGCGAAGCTGCTCGCGCAGTTCGGCGGACAGGACGTGCAGGCCGAGCTGGTCAAGGCCAACGCCTCGCTCAACGCCGACTTCGGCTACATCCCCGGCTTCTCGGCGGTGCCGCCGAAGATGTCCGAGGCTGCCGCCGCGGCCGCCGGCGGTACGGGCTCGGTTGCCGATGTCTTCGCCGCGGCCCAGGCCGCGTCGATCGAGGCCCTCAAGGCCGCGAACCTGCCGGTCGCGGGCAACTAACCACCTCGCGGGCCCCGGGCGACACGTCGCCCGGGGCCCGCACCATCGCGCAAGACAAGGACGACGACCGTGACGACCACCTCAACTCGGCTCCCGACACTCCGCCGAGGCCGACAGGCACGATCGCAGGCGATGACGGGATGGCTCTTCTGCCTGCCGTTCGTCGCCCTCTTCCTGCTCGTGTTCGTCGCCCCCATCCTCTCGTCGGTGTGGGCAGCGTTCCACGCTATGCAGTCCGTCGCCGGCGGACTCTTCGGGGGCGGCGAGCAGGAAGAGGTCTTCGTCGGCGTGAAGAACTTCGTCGCCGCGGCGTCCAACCCGGCATTCTGGTCGGGGATGGGCAGAGTCACGCTGTTCGGCGCCCTGCAGATCCCGATCATGATCGGCGTCGCACTCGTGCTCGCGCTGGTCCTCGACGCCGGGCTGGTTCGCCGCACCGGTGTGGCGCCTGCTCTACTTCCTGCCGTTCGCGATCCCCGGCATCATCGCGGCGATCGTGTGGACCTACCTCTACGTGCCCGAGATCTCGCCTTTCGCCGGCAGTCTTCCCGCGATCGGCAGCGACCCCTTCTTCCTCTCCCCGTCGACGATCCTCGTCTCGATGGGCAACATGACGACCTGGACCTATACGGGCTACAACATGCTGATCTTCCTCGCCGCCCTCAAGGCGATCCCGTCCGACCTGTACGAAGCGGCGCGACTGGACGGGGCCTCCGGACTGCAGATCGCGCTGCGCATCAAGATCCCCATGGTGCGCGGCGCCGCCCTGCTCGCCGTGCTGCTGTCGATCATCGGAACCGTCCAGCTGTTCAACGAGCCGATGGTCCTGCGCACCGTGGCCTCGTGGATGGGGAACGACTTCACCCCGATGATGCTCGCCTACAGCTCGATGATGGGCCAGTCGTCACCGAGCGGTGCCGGCCCGGCCTCCGCCATCTCGATCCTGATGGCGGTCATCGCCGGGGGTCTCGCCGCCCTCTACGCGGCCATCCAGCGAAAGGTCGACTGACCATGGCCCGCCGTGACCTCGCCGCCCGCGCACTGACTCCCTCATTCAGCGCGCGAACCCTCACCGTCGGACTGCTCGCGCTCACCGCCGTGTACTTCCTAGCCCCCATCGTGTGGCTGGTGATCGCGTCGTCCAAAGACAACGCGAGTCTGCTCGACAGCCCCGGGTTCTCGTTCTCGACGATTCAGTGGGGTGAGAACTGGCAGGCGCTGATGGCCTGGTCGGCGGGCCTGTACCCGCTGTGGGTGGTCAACTCGATCTTCTACTCGACAGTCTCCGCGGCGCTCGGCACCCTGGTCGCTGTCGCCTGCGGCTACGCGATTGCGAAGTTCGAGTTCCCCGGCCGCAAGCTGCTGCAGGGTTTCGTGCTGACTGGCCTCCTGATGCCCGTCGCGATCCTGACCGTTCCCCTCTACGTGCTCTTCCAGCAGCTCGGGCTCACGAACAGCGTGTGGTCGATCATCATCCCCTCCGCTGTGAGCCCGTTCGGAGTGCTGCTCGGTCGCGTCTACGCGGAGGCGTCCGTGCCGACCGAGCTTCTCGAAGCGGCGCGCATCGACGGCGCCGGTGAGCTCCGCATCTTCATCACCATCGTGCTGAGGCTGCTCGCTCCCCCGATGGTGACGATCTTCCTCTTCGTGTTCGTCGCGACCTGGAACAACTTCCTGCTGCCGCTCATGATGATCTCGTCGTCGAGCCTCAAGCCGGTGACACTCGGGCTGTACGGCATGACGAGCTATTTCTCGCCGGACAAGGGCGCCGTACTGCTGGGCGCACTTCTTGGTGTGATTCCGCTGATCGTGCTGTTCGTGGCGCTGCAGCGCTTCTGGCAGTCGGGGCTGGCCGCGGGTGCCGTCAAGGGGTAACTCGCTTCGAGTGGGGTGCCGAAGGCTCGTGACCGGCCGAGGCAATGAGGTGCTCGAACGTGCAACTGTCGTGGTCACCGACGGCTGGATCACCGGGATCGAGGCCGGCTGCGGCACGGAGGCGCTCGCGGGCTGGGTCGTCCCCGGTTTCGTCGACACACACTGCCACGGCGCCCTCGGAGCGCAGTTCGGGTCCGCCGACGAGACCAGCACTCTGAAGGCGATCCGGTACCACCGCGAGCACGGCTCCACGACGATGATCGCCAGCACCGTGACCGCGGAAGCCGAGCAGCTCGCGGAGCAGGTCCGGCGCCTTCGACCGCACGTCGCGTCGGGCGAGCTGGCGGGCATCCATCTGGAAGGTCCGTTCCTGTCGGCCGACATGCGGGGCGCGCACGACTCCGACCTCCTGATCGACCCGACTCCCGACGCGCTCGAGCCCCTGCTGGAGGCCGGCGGTCAAGCGATCGCCATGATCACTCTGGCCCCCGAGCGCGCTGGCGGGCTCGACGCTGTGCGCTACCTCGCCGCCCGCGGCATCGTGGTCGCCGTCGGCCACACCGCAGCGGCCCCGAGGGTCACCCGCGCCGCCGTGCGGTCGGGCGCCACGGTCGCCACCCACCTCTTCAACGGCATGCCGCCGCTGCACCATCGCGAGCCCGGCCCGGCGGCGGTGCTGCTCACCGAGCCGGGTGTGACCGTCGAGCTCATCGCCGACGGCACGCATGTCGACCCCGAGATGCTGCGCCTCGCCGTCGCCTGCGCGGGCGCGAACCGCATCAGCCTCGTCACCGACGCGATGAGCGCAACCGGATGCCCGGACGGCACCTACCCGTTGGGAGACCTCACGGCATCCGTGGTCTCGGGTGTGGCCCGGCTCCTGCTGCCCGATGGCGCGCTCGGGTCGATAGCGGGGTCGACCCTCACGATGGACGCCGCATTCCGCAGGATGGTGGTCGAGGCGGGCGCGACGGTTCCGGCCACCGCGCGCATGGCGAGCTCCACCCCCGCGTGGACGCACGGCCTCTCGGATGTCGGGGCCATCGAGGTGGGGCGCCGGGCGGACCTGTGCTGGCTAGACGACGACATCCGCCTGCGGGCGGTGATGCGCCGGGGACGGTGGGTGACGCGGCCTAGGCCCAGTGCGGCGGCACGTCGCGCTTGAGCTGCTCGTCGTTCTCCGTGGAGGCGTGGCGCGGGGGCTCGGGGGCCGGGGCCGGGTCGGAACCGGCGGGGGGCTCCGTGGTCACGCGCCGGTGCTTGCCGCGGCCGACGGGGATGTCGGTGGGCACGTCGGCGCGGTGCGAGGGCTCCGAGGGCGTGAAGACCGCGGCCTCCGGCTCGTCGGCGTGACCGCGGCGGCGCTTGTCAGGCACGCGCCGAGGCATCCACCGGGATGATCGCGATCGGCTCGGTGACCGGCGCGGCGTCCGCTCCGAGCATGACCGCGACCTTGGCGGCGACGGCGTCGGGGTCGCTGAACAGCTCGAAGGCGTGCACGCGGAGGTAGTGCCATCCGAGGCGGCGCAGCAGTTCGGGCCGAAGGCGCAGCGACTCGCGCAGTGAGGCGCGGTGCAGCACCGAGTCGGTCTCGATCGCGATGCACATGCCGCCGCGGGATGCCACGAGCCCCAGCTTTCCGCGGTGCCCGAGCGCAACGTTCAGGCCGCGGGCCTCGAGGCGCTGGGCGAGGTCCACGAGCATCGGCTCGCTGTCGTCGGGGATCGGCACGGCGGCCTGGCGGGCGCCGACCTCGCTGAGGATCTCCGCGAGGGCAACGGCGCCGTGCTGCATGCGGCCGTCGTCGAGGTCGGCCGGCTCGAAGGAGGAGACGATCACCATGGAGCGGCGGGCGCGCGTCATCGCGACGGCGAGCAGCCGCTCTCCCCCGGGCTCGCCGAGCGCCCCGAAGTCGGAGAGCACGCGGCCGTGCGGGGTGCGGCCGTAGCCGATCGAGAAGATGACGCGGTCGCGGCTCTGCGCCACCGCCTGCTCGATCGTGCTGACCGTGAACGGCTCAGGGCGGTCGTGCGTGACGAAGTCGAGCAGCTCGGGCTGCGTCGCGGCCAGGTTGAGCACGGCCTGCATGACGTCGACGGCGTGCTTCTCGGAGGCCGTGATCACCATGAGGGACTCGTGCGGCTTCTTCGTGGCGTGGTCGAGGACGAGATCGACGACGCGCTCCACCTCGGCGCGCGGGCTCTCGACGGCGCCGGAGTCGGGGTCGGGCATCCCGTGCCCGTCGGGGACGTAGTCGAGCGCGAGGCTGCCGTGCCCCAGGAACGAGCCGGCCCAGGGCAGGGACTCGATGCGGCCGCCGTAGAAGCGGCGGTTCACGAGCTCCGCGAGGTCCTCGCCGCCGGGGCGGTAGCTGCGGGTGAGAGTGAGGGTCGGCAGCAGCTCGCCGAGGCGGGCCAGGGCCGAGTTGGCGTGCAGCTCGTCGCGGGAGTCCTCCGTGGAGGGAGCGGCCAGCGTCGCGTCGGTGACCGCGATCTCGAAGGGGGCCGGGGTCTGCGTGACCGGGTCGCCGAACGCGACGACCTGCTTCGCGCGGCGGATGGCGCCGGCGTTCTCCGCGATCGTCGTGGCACCGGCATCCACCAGGATGACCGTGTCGAACGGCATCGTGTCGACGATCTCGTCGACCTCGTACGGGGTGGTCAGCCACACGGGCGCCACGGTGCGGGAGAGGTGCGGCGCGGTGGTCTGGAGGTCGAACGCGGTGACCGTCTCACGGGAGAGCGCGCGCTTGAGCAGCGCCGCCTCGTCCGGCCAGTCGACCAGGCCGATCTTCCAGTTCTCGGCGAGCTGCCAGCCCAGGAGCTGCGCGTTGCCGGCGGCGTGCGCCTCATCCACGAGCTTGAAGTCGGCCTCGAGGCGGTCGAGCACGGAGGTGTTCGCGTTCAGCAGCGCGCGATCGGACTCGAGCATGCCCTCGAGCGCGGACTTCCACCACGAGAGCTCGAGCTCCGCGGCCACCTCGCTCTCCGGGACGTGCCGGCGCGCGAGGTCGTCGATCAGCGGGTCGAGGTCGAGCTCGCGCAGGTTCGACATGAGGGCGGTGCGCTCCTGCAGGTTGTGCAGCACGTCCGACTCGGCGGCGAGGCCGGCGATCTTCTCGATGAGGAAGGCGACGGGCATGCTGCCAAGCTGCGTGTCGCGCGAGTTGAGGGCGAGCGGTCCGTCGAGGGCGCCGAGGTCCTGAGCCACCTGCGTGTAGGCGGCCTGCACCTCGCCGATGCCCACCGGCACCTCGGGCGTCGCACCCTCGGCCACGAACCGGTGCCACAGCACGCGCTGCTGCTGGATGCGCACGAGCGACGCGTTGAGGTCGCCGACGCGGACGCCGGGGCGCACGTACTCGAGCGCGAGCTTCTTCAGGCGGCGGCGGTCTCCGCCCGACATGTCCGGGAAGTCGCGCTTGGGGGCGGTCGCCGCGATGAGCTCGGTGATCGAGCGGTCGAAGACCATCGGCTGGAAGCGGTCGAGCGTGTCGCGCAGGTCCACGAGCAGGCGCAGGTACGTGCCGAGCTCGTTGAGGTTCTGGAACGGGCGCATGTGCGTGCCCGAGATGAGGTGCATGCCGGCTTCGACGAGCTTCGGCAGGCTCTCGTTCAGCCGCTTCGCGATCTCGTGCGAGCGCAGGGCCTCCTCGCCGCTCGAGAACTGCGCGCCGTACCAGGGCGAGTCGCCGGGGCCGTACTTGAACTCGCCCAGCTGGGCGGCCGCGACCATGACCTCGGTGGCACGGGTGCGATCGGAGGCGAGGCGCTCCACGGTGCCGCGCGACAGGCGGGCGGTCGTCGACGGCGGGTTGGGCAGCAGCTGCAGGCGGCTGAGCTCGGTGACGCAGTCGAGCACGGAGATGCCGAGTGCGGGATCCTTCTTCGACAGCCCGCCCCGGTAGTCGAGCAGCACCTTGCGCAGGCGCAGCAGGGCCTCGTCGACCTCGCCCACGAGCGGCTGCTTCGCCTTCTCGCTGCGGGAGATCGAGCGGATGATGTCACGGCGCAGCGAGCGCGGCGATACCGCGAGGCCGGGCAGGCCGATGTCGCCGAGGCGGTCGGAGATCGACTGCAGCGACGCGCGACGCGCCGAGGCGACGAGCACGCGCTTGTTCTGCGCGACCAGGGTCCCGATCGCGTTCACGATCGTCTGGGTGCCGCCCGTGCCCGGCAGGGTCTTCACCACGAGCGAGTTGCCTGCCGTGATCTGGGCGATCACGTTCTCCTGCTCGGAGTCGGCGTCGAGCAGGAGGCTGTCGGTCTCGGGGGCGCGCTCGTCCGACGGCACGGACTGCACGGGGGCGTAGGCCTCCTCGACAGTCCACTTGGCCGCCGTGTTGCCGGCAATCGCATCGAGCACGGGATGCTCCAGCGCCGAGGCATCCCGCACCAGGCCGGTCGCGACATCCGCGAACGAGGAGACCACCAGTCGCGGGCTGACCGTGAACGACTCGAGGTGCGAGGTGAGGCCGCGGAGGCGGTCGATCACGGGGTTGGGCTTGAAGGTGCCGTCGTCGTCGGTGAGCTTGACGAAGGCGTCGGCGTCGAGGCGCAGCTCGAACTGCGCGTCGAGCGCGGCGGCGAGCGCGGGGTTCAGGAACGCCTGGCCGCGGAGCTTGACCTCGAAGTCGCGGCCGTGGCGGCGGATCGCGAGCGGGCGCAGCAGGATCGGCGCGCGGAACTCGTCGCCGCCGTGGCGCCACTCCGCGATGCCGATGCCGAGGTGGATCGCGTCGATGCCGCGTGCGCTCTGCAGCTCGAGGCCCTTCGCGGCGATCGCCCCGGCGGCGGCCTTGGCCGTGCGGAGGGCGACGTCGTCGCGGATCAGGTTGGAGAGCAGCGTCGTCTTGCCGGTGATGAACTGGGCGAGACCGCCGGGATGGGTCGTGGAGAGCTCGATGCGGGTGCGCGGCGAGTCGATGAAGTGCAGGAGCGGGGAGCGCCCGCCGACGGCCTCGAGCTCGGCCCGCCACTGGGCCCACACGGGCTCGGCGATGTTGCCGGGCATCACACCCGGCTCCGCGAGGGTGATCGCGTGGGGCGCCGTGACCTGCAGCTGGGCGTGCGCCGAGGGGGTTTCGGGCTCGACGAGGTCCGGTTCGACCGTGAAGTCGTCAGAGTGTCTATCGGCGCGCCACACACGGCAACCTTAAGGTCGCCCCCGGGAGAAACCCCGCAGGTTCAGCCGAGTTTCGCGGAACCGCGCCGCCGTACACTTGGGGCTCATGGACGTGGTCACGGGCATAGTCGTCGCGGTGGTGACCGCGGTGGTCATCGTGGGGGCGCTGGTCGCGGTGGGTTTCGCGGTGCTGTTCCGGCGCCGGGGGGACCGCGGAATCCGCGCCTCGGGCCCGAACACGATCGAGGCCCTCGGGCAGCGCGCGTCGGCGCTGCTCGTGCGGATGGACGACGCCGTGCGCGAGGCCGACGAGGAGCTGGGCTACGCGATAGCCCAGTTCGGGGCGGAGAAGGCGCGCGGCTACGGCGCGACGGTCACGGCGGCGCGCGGCAAGGTCGCCGAGGCGTTCCGGCTGCGGCAGGCCCTCGACGACGCCGTGCCCGACAGCGACCAGCAGAAGCGCGAGTGGACGCTCCAGATCATCGCGCTGTGCGAGCAGGCCGAGTCATCCCTCGCCGCTCAGGATGCCTCGTTCGCCAGTCTGCGCAAGCTCGAGGTCAACGCAGCGGGCACGCTCGCCGACGTGCGCTCGCGCATCGCCGCGTCGACCGCCCGGCTCGCCCCGGCCCGCGCCACACTGACCACCCTCGCCGACACGTTCGCCCCCTCCACCTACGCGGCGGTCGCGGCCAACGTCGACGACGCCGAGCGCGCACTCGGTGAGGCGACGGCGGGGGCGGATGCCGCGGCTCCGGCCATCTCGTCCACCGGCGTCAACGACATCTCGGACGCCCTCGACCGCGCCGGCCAGGCCGCGCACCGCGCCGACCAGCTGCTGGACGCCGTCGACCGCACCGCCCGCGACCTCGCCTCGGCCGCCGCCGCGCTCGACACCCTGCGCGCCACCACCCGGAAAGACCTCGTGGAGGCCGCCGCGGAGCGAGACAAGGCTCCGGACGCGGACACCACGCAGGGCATCATCGACGCCATGGCACTGGTGGAGAAGTCGCTCACGGGCGGCACGAAGGATCCCGTGGCCGAGCTCGACCGCATCGGCGAAGCGGTGGCCCAGCTCGACCTCGCCCTCGCGAGCGCCCGGAACCAGGCATCCCGGCTCTCCCACGCCCGCGCAGCGTACGAGGGGACGCTCGTGAGCGCCACCAGCCAGATCGCGGCGGTGCGGGAGTACATCGGCAGCCACGGCGCGGGCGTCGGTGCGCGCACCCGCCTCGCCGAGGCGGAGCGGCAGTACGAGCTCGCGCAGGCCGCGACGGACCCGGTGGAGGCGCTCGACACGATCCGCCGCGCGGTCACGCACGCGCGCGACGCGGACGCCCTGGCGCGCTACTAGCCGGTTGAGTAGGCCGCCCGCGGCCGTATCGAAACCCTGCGGGTTGAGTAGGCCGCCTAGGGCCGTATCGAAACCACGCAGTCGAACAACCGGTTTCGATACAGGCGCCAGAGCGCCTTACTCAACCCACCCGGTTTCGATACAGGCGCCAGAGCGCCTTACTCAACCCGCCTCGAGCACCACCGCGGAACCCTGCCCGCCGCCGCCGCAGATGCCCGCGGCACCGAGGGAGCCGGGGCCGGCGGCCGCGAGGCGACGCGCGAGGTGCCCGACGATGCGCGTGCCCGAGGCGCCGATCGGGTGCCCGAGGGCGATGGCGCCGCCGTGCGCGTTCACGATCTCGGGCGAGACCCCGAGGTCGCGGGTCGAGACCACGGCGACCGCCGCGAACGCCTCGTTGATCTCGACGGCCGCCAGCTCGTCGGCCGACCGACCGGCCGCGGCGAGCGCGGCGCGGATCGCGTTCGACGGCTGGGAGTGCAGCGAGACGTCGGGCCCGCTGACCAGCGCGTGCGAGACGACCCGCGCGAGGGCGGTGAGCCCGTGCGCCTCCGCGAAGGCGGAGCTCACGAGCACGATGGCGGCCGCGCCGTCCGTGATCTGGGAGGCGTTGCCGGCCGTGACTGTGCCGCCCTCGCGGAAGGCGGGCCGCAGCCTGCCGAGCGTCTCCGCGGTGGTGTCGGCGCGCAGGCCGTCGTCCTCCGTGACGGTCACGGGCGTGCGGCCCGGAACGGTGAACGGCGCGATCTCGTCCCCGAAGGAGGCGGCCGCCAGACGGGAGTGCGAGGACGCCGCGAAGGCGTCCTGCTCCTCGCGCGTGAGGGCGATCCGCTCGTTGACCTCGTCGGTCGAGAGCCCCATGCTGCGGCGCTCGAAGGCGTCGGTGAGCCCATCGAACTCGAGCGTGTCGAGGAGGGTCGCGCTGCCGTACTTGGTGCCCTGGCGCGACCCGACGAGCGCGTGCGGCGCGAGCGACATCGACTCCTGGCCGACCGCGACGACGACGTCCGCCTCGCCGGCGGCGATGAGCCGGTGCCCCGCGACGACCGCCTCCATGCCCGACAGGCAGACCGCGTTCACAGTGATCGCGGGCGTCGTCAGCGGGATGCCCGCCCCCACGCCCGACTGCCGGGCCGGGTTCTGCCCGGCCCCCGCCTGCAGCACCTGCCCGCCCACGACGTACTGCACGGCGTCCGGAGCGATCCCGGCGGCGGAGAGTGCGGCCCCTACCGCGTGCGCGCCGAGCACTGTCGCGGGGATGTCCTTGAACACGCCGTTGAACTTCACGAACGGGGTGCGGGCGTAGCCCACGATCAGGGTGCTCATGCGGCGGGTCCCTCCATAAACTCTGCTCCGGTCTTCTCTCGTACTTCTTCCATGGTGACGCCGGGCGCGAGCTCGCGCAGCACGAGGCCCGCCTCCGTCACGTCGAACACGGCCAGATCGGTGATGATCTCGTCGACGCACCGGCGACCGGTGAGAGGCAGCGTGCACTCCGCCACGATCTTCGGGCTGCCGTCCTTCGCCACGTGGTCGGTGATGACGACGACGTGCGGGGTGCCCGCGACGAGGTCCATCGCGCCGCCCATGCCCTTGACCATCGCGCCCGGGACCATCCAGTTCGCGAGGTCGCCCCTGGCCGACACCTGCAGCGCCCCGAGCACGGCCGCGTCGATGTGGCCGCCCCGGATCATCCCGAACGACACGGCGGAGTCGAAGAAGCTCGCGCCGGGAACCGCCGTGACGGTCTGCTTGCCCGCGTTGATGAGGTCGGCGTCCTCCTCCCCCTCGTAGGGGAAGGGGCCGATGCCGAGCAGCCCGTTCTCGCTCTGCAGCGTGACGCGCACGTCGGCGGGGATGTGGTTGGCGACGAGCGTCGGGATGCCGATGCCGAGGTTCACGTAGTCGCCGTCCTTGAGCCCGCGAGCGGCGATCGCCGCCATCTCGTCCCGTGTCCACGCCATCAGTTCGCTCCCCTCGGCCGCGTCGTCCGCTGCTCGATGTCCTTCGCGCGGCCCGTGGTGACCAGCCGCTGCACGAACACCCCCGGTGTCACGACGGAGTCGGGCTCGAGGTATCCCTCGACCAGCTCTTCGACCTCCGCGATCGTGACCCGCCCGGCGGTCGCGACCAGCGGGTTGAAGTTGCGCGCGGTGTGCCGGTAGACGAGGTTGCCCTCGAGGTCGCCGCGGTACGCGTGCACGAGGGCGACGTCGGCGACGATCCCCCGCTCGAGCAGGTACTCCTCGCCGTCGAACTGCATGGTCGGCTTGCCCTCGGCGACCGGGGTGCCGACGCCCGTCTTCGTGTAGAAGCCCGGGATGCCCGCGCCGCCCGCCCGCAGCCGCTCCGCCAGGGTGCCCTGGGGCGCGAACTCGACCTCGAGCGTGCCGGCGAGGTAGGCCGCGGCGAACCCCTTGTTCTCGCCCACGTACGACGACACCACGCGCCGCACCTGCCCTGCCTCGAGCAGCACCCCGAGCCCCTTGCCGTCGACGCCCATGTTGTTCGAGACGACGGTCAGGTCGCGCACGCCCGAGTCGCGCACGGCGTCGATGAGATCAGCCGGGATGCCGCTGAGCCCGAAGCCCCCGACCGCCAGAGTCATGCCGTCCTCGAGCAGGCCGGCTACCGCCTCGCCCGCACTGGGCCACAGTTTCGACATTCATACTCCTGCTCACAAGGTGGACGCCTGAGCCTCGCAGGAATGCCAGCGCAGCGGGTGAATGTGAGCATCATGTGGTCGAACTCGGATACCCTGACCACATTGTGGAGAAAGTACAGGGCGGGCAGGTCGTGGCGCGCATCGCGAGCATCCTGCGCGAGCTCGGCACGAGCGGGGCCGAGGGGATGCGCACGAGCGACCTCGCCGCGGCGGTCGGCCTCACCCGCCCCACGGCCTACCGGCTGCTGCGGTCCCTCGCCGCAGAGGGATTCGTCGACCTCGACACCGGCACCTCGCACTGGCTCCTCGGGCCCGAGCTCTTCGTGATGGGCACCATCGCCGCCGGCCGCTACGACGTGACCGCCTCGGCGGCGCCCTTCGTGCAGCGGCTCGCCGCGCTCACCGGCGAGAGCGCGTTCCTCTCCGTGCGGCGCGGGGATGAGACGGTGTGCCTGTTGCGCGAGGAGGGCAGCTTCCCGGTCCGGTCGTTCGTGCTCTACGAGGGGGTGCGGTTCCCGCTGGGAGTGGCATCCGCCGGGCTCGCGATCCTGTCGTTCCTGCCGGACTCCGAGGTCGACGCGTACCTGCGGCGCTCACCCGGCATCGAGCAGGAGTGGGGTGCGAGCCACTCGGGCGCGGGCATCCGGGAACGGGTTCTCGAGACGCGAGAGCGCGGGTTCGCGGTGAACCCCGGCCTGATCGTCGAGGGCAGCTGGGGCATGGGTGCCGCGGTGTTCGACGCGAGCGGCAGCCCCGCGTACGCGCTGAGCATCACGGGCATCGAGTCGCGCTTCGCGGACGCCCGGCGCCCGGCACTCGGTCGGATGCTGCTCGACGAGGCGCACGCGCTGTCGCGGCGCCTGGGGGCCAACTAGCCGCGGTACTTCGAGCCGGCCATGGCGACGATCGCCACGAGGGCGCCGAGACCGGTGCACAGGGTGAGGACGCCGATGATGATCCAGAGGACGGTAGCCATGGGATCAGGGTACCGGTGCCCGGCTTCGCGGCGCGACTGACGCCCGCCCGCGAGCGGTCGAAAACTGCTCTCCCTGCGCGAATCTGGAGCAATTCCTGACGACTCGCGCCGCCACGGCGCGAGGGGACGCCACGCGACGGGAGCGCGACTTGTTGTGACCAAGTACTGTGCGTGATACAGTACCGGACATGGCACCGAACAACCCCCCTCCCACAGGCGACGCCTTCGCGTCCGACCTGCTCCGCGGGCATACCGACACGATCGTGCTCGGCACGCTGCGCAGCGCAGACCGCTACGGCTTCGAGATCTACAAGACGATCCGGGATGCCACGGGCGGCGACTACGAGATCAAAGAGGCCACCCTCTACGCGACGTTCCGGCGCCTCGTGAAGGACGGCCTCGTCGAGGCGTACTGGGGCGACGAGACCCAGGGCGGCCGCCGCAAGTACTACCGCATCACGGATGCGGGCCGCGCGGTCTACGCGCAGAACGTCCGCGACTGGACCGCGACGCAGCGCATCATCAACACACTCCTGGAGACGACATGAACACCAACATCCACCGCTACCTCGACGACGCCTTCGCGGGCATCGAGGTCACGCCGGACATCCAAGACCTGAAAGAGGAGCTGCGCGGCAGCCTCTCCGCCCGGGCCGACGAACTGCAGGCAAGCGGTATGGATGCCCCGACCGCGGCCGCCACGGCGGTGCGCGAGCTCGGCGACATCCGAGAGCTCGTGGCCTCGCTCGACGACGGCTCCGCCGCCGGCGACTCCGCCGCGGAGCTCGTGCAGCGCAACGCGGTGAAGCCGAAGCCCGGGTTCGTCGTGCGCGCGGTCGTGCTCGCGCTGCTGCTCTCCGCGGCCGCCGTGGTGGTGCTCCTCGTGGCCCTCCACGTGATCGACCTCGCGTGGTGGATCGCGCCCGCCGTGTTCGGAGCCGCCGTCGGCGCCCTCGTCGTCGACACGCTGCGGCAGGAGACGAGCCAGCACTACCCGGTGCGCGCGGGTCGCGCCGTGGGCTTCGGCGCCGCCGCGCTCGGCATGGGCCTCGGCCTCGGGCTGGTAGGGGCTTTCGTCGGGGTGCCCGAGGCGGGCATCCTGATCGCCGGCGTTGCGCTTGTTCTCGTGGCCGCGATCGCCTTCACCTGGCTCGGCGTCACGCAGACCAACCGCACCAAGCCCTGGGCGCTCGAGCTGCAGCGCGCGTACGCGGCGGACGACCGCTTCTCGCAGGACCCGGCCGCCGCCGGGCGCTTCGGCCTGTACACGGTCGTGATCTGGGTGCTCGGGTTCGCCCTGTTCGGCGTGCTGAGCTTCACGGTCGGGTTCGCCTGGTCGTGGCTGGCCATCGTCGGCGCCCTCGTCGTGTTCTTCCTCGTGCTGGCGCGCATGCTCTTCGAGGTGAAGAAGTGATCACGGCGAGCGACCTCCGGAAGACCTACCCCGGCAAGCCCCGCGTGGTCGCCCTCGACGGGCTGAGCTTCGAGGCGGAGGCGGGCACCATCTACGGGCTGCTCGGCCCCAACGGCGCGGGAAAGTCCACCACCGTGAAGATACTCTCGACGCTCTCGAAGGCCGACTCGGGTACCGCGCTCGTGGCCGGCATCGACGTGGCGAAGGACCCGGAGCGGGTCCGTCGGGCCATCGGGTTCGTCGCGCAGAAGCAGGTTTCGGACCCCATGGACACCGGTCGCGAGAACCTCATGCTCGCGGGCCAGCTGCAGGGCATGACGGCACGGGATGCCCGGGCGCGCGCCAGCGAACTGCTCGAGCGATTCTCGCTCGACGAGGCGGCCGACCGGCAGGTGAAGACCTACTCCGGCGGAATGGCCCGCAAGCTGGACGTCGCAATCGGGCTCATGCACCGGCCCAGCGTGCTCTTCCTCGACGAGCCGACCACCGGCCTCGACCCGGAGGCGCGCGCCGACATGTGGGCCGAGCTCGAGACGATGGCCTCGGTCGAGCGGATGACCGTGCTTCTCACCACCCACTACCTCGAGGAGGCCGACCGGCTCGCCAGCCGCCTCGCCATCGTCGACCACGGCCGCGTGGTCGCCGAGGGAACCCCGGAGGAGCTCAAAGACGGCCTGCACGGCGACGCGGTGTTCGTCGAACTGCGCAGCGACACGGATGCCGGCGCCGCCCTCCAGACAGTGGCACGGGTCCCCGGCCTCAGCGAGGTGCTACTCGACGGCCGCGTGATCCGCGGCCGCGCGACGGCAGGCGCCGCGGCGCTCCCGCACGTGCTCGCCGCTCTCGACGCGGAGCGGCTGGCCGTGGCATCCGCCACCGTCGCGCGCCCGAGCCTCGACGACGTCTATCTGCGCCACACCGGCCACACCCTCAAGGAGAAGGCAGCATGACCGCCATCACCCACACCACGATCCTCACTGCGAGGCAGCTCCGCGCGTTCATCCGCGTTCCGTTCTACCTGGTGATGAACCTCGTGCAGCCGATCATCTGGCTGCTGCTGTTCGGGCAGCTGTTCACGAAGGTGGTGGACATCCCCGGCTTCAGCGGAGGCGATGACTACCTGGTGTTCCTCACTCCCGGCATCGTCATGATGATGGCACTGTTCGGCAGCGCCTGGGCCGGCACCTCCTACATCCAGGACATGGACCGCGGCGTGATGGACAGGTTCCTCACCTCCCCCACGAGCCGCAGCGGGATGATCGTGTCGACGATGCTCTACCTGTCGGTTCTGGCGGTCATCCAGACACTCGTGGTGCTGGGCGTCGCCTGGCTCGCCGGTGCGAGATTCGGCGGCGGCGTCGTCGGGATGCTCGTGCTGCTACTCGCGACCGTGCTCCTGACCTTCGTGTTCTCGGCGTTCTCGAACGCGATCGCGCTTATCGCCAAGCAGCAGACCGCGCTCATCGCGATCTCGCAGCTCATCTCGTTCCCGCTCATGTTCCTGAGCTCGGCGATCATGGACACCTCGCTCTCGCCCGCGTGGGTCGGCGACGTCGCGCGGTTTAACCCGTTCGAGTGGGCCGTCGTGGCGGGCCGGGGCGCGCTGCAGGACTCGCCGGACTGGGCGGAGATCTGGTTCAACCTCGGGCTGCTCGCCGCGCTCGCGGTGATCATGACGTGGCTCGCGACGCGGGCGTTCCGCACCTACCAGCGGGCGGCGTAGCGCTGGTCGAGCCTGTCGAAGACCCGGCGGCGTGATCGTTTCCATCTCGAAACGATCACGCCGCTTGCACGTTCCCGCGCTCTCGCGCTACGGTCGAAGCCACGCCAATGAAAGGAGGCCGTCATGTTCAACCCAATGGGAAGTTCCCTCATCGCCGGCTTCGCTGGCGTCTTCACCGCATAGCCCGCTGACGGATTCCGCCACCGGCTGCACGGTGGTGACGCTCTCGAAGCCTCTGGTCTCAGACAGACCATCGCCCCGTCGACGACCGGTCGCATCCGACACGGTCGACCCCCTCCGCCGCTCACGAAGCGGCATCCCGGGCGCGCGCACGCGCCAGCAGTGAAGGAACACATCTCATGAACACGACCCTGACGACCGCTCCCGGTCGCCACGACCACCCGCCCATACAGACGCAGCCGTACACCGTGCGCCGCGTCGGAACGCTCGACCGCATCGCCCTGCACGTGGGCGTGGCCCTCATCAAGTGGGGCCGCCGCCCGCGGCTCGTCGAGTCGCGCGAGCGCCGCGCCAACCGGTACGAGCAGCAGCTCCTCCGGTGGGAGCGCGAGCGCCGGTTCGAGCGCAACTACCGGCTGAACACGCAGTCGGTGCGGTGAGCACCACCACGAGGCCGTCGCCGGAGTCCGCTCCGGCGGCGGCCTCCGCCGCCCGGCGGGCACGCGAGTTGCCGCAAAGTGCTCTTTGCAGGCACACCGGAGCGCGTTTTGGGGCAACTCAGCGCGCCCCGCGAGCAGGCCGGGCGGACGGGGCAGGGCGGAGCGGGCGGGGCGGCTGGCTGCGCGGTTAGCTGTCGCGGTTGTCCGGCTCGTCGAACTCCTGGAGCGCCTCGACGACCGCGTCGTCAGAGGCTGCCGCGTTCGACCCCTCGTCGAGCGTGCCCGTCCCGTCGGGGTAGCCGGCCTCGTCGGGGAACTCGACCACGAACGGCTTCGCCTTCGGCGCCGGCTCCGCGTCCGGGTCCACCGGGTGGTGGCTCGTGATCGAGAGCCGGTTGAACGCGTTGATCGCGATGCCGAGCCAGCGCACGGCGGCGACCTGGGCGTCGGTGAGCTCGGGGTGGTCGACGTCCTCCGCGCGGCGGCCGGAGGTGACGTCGGCGATGAGGGTGATCTCCTCCGTGATCGCCAGCGCCGCGCACTCCGCCTCGGTGAAGTAGTCGGTCTCCCGCCAGGCCGAGAGCACGGCAAGGCGGTCGGTCGTCTCGCCCTTGGCCAGGGCATCCCGAGTGTGCAGCCGCAGGCAGTAGGCGCAGCCGTTGATCTGGGATGCCCGCAGCTTCACCAGCTCGATGAGCAGCGGCTGAAGGCCCACCGACAGCGCCGCGAGCTCGGCCTCCTTGCTCACCCCGAGCAGGGCCTTGTAGACATCGGGGAAGGCCTTGTCGAGGAATATCGTGCGCATGGATGTTCCTTCCGTCAGCGCGCCGCTGCGTCGAGCCACTCGGAGAACCGCGTCGGTGCAAGGGTGGCGCCCTCGCCCGGGAGCAGTTCCCGTTCGTCGAGCTCCGTTCCAAAGTACCTCGCGAGCGGATCGCCCACGACCTCGCGCGGGTCGTCGCGCAGCCGCAGCTCGGTGCGCACGAGCTCCTCGAAGCGGTACTGCTCCGGCCCGGCGAACTCCACCACGCCGTTCACGGGCGAGCCGAGCGCGACACCGGCGACTGCCGCTGCGACATCGTCGGCCGCCATCGGCTGGATGAGGGCGCGCGACAGGCGCACGACGCGGCCGACGGTAGCGGCATCCGCGATGCTCTTCACGAACTCGAAGAACTGGGTCGCGTGCACGATCGAGTACGGCTTGCCGGAGTCGCGGATGAGCTGCTCCTGGGCGTCCTTCGCCCGGAAGTAGCCGCCCTCGGATGCCGCGAGCCGGTCGGTGCCGACCACGGAGAGCGCCACGTGGTGCGCCACCCCCGCCGCTGCGCCGTAGGTGAGCAGGTTGAGCGTCGAGCCGTAGAAGAAGTCGAGCGCGGCGCGGTCGTCGAAGTAGCCGGAGTTCGAGGTGTCGATGACAGTCTCGACCCCCTCGAGCGCCTCGGGCAGGCCCTCGCCCGTGTACGAGTTCACGCCGGTGGCGCGCGCGACGACGACGACGTCGTGCCCCTGCTCGCGCAGCCGGCCGACGAGCTTGGCCCCGATGAGGCCGGTGCCTCCGACGACCGCGAGCCTCATGCGCGGGCCGCCCACTCCGCGTAGCCGAGCGCCGAGAGCTCGGCGCCGTCGCCGGGGGTGAGCTCGCGGCCCGCGAGCGGCGTGCCGAAGTACTCCGCATCCGGGCCGGTGGTCACCGTGCGGCCGAGGTGGTCGCGCATGAAGTCGTCCATCGGGAACGCCTCGGGGCCGCCGATCTCGAGGCGGCCGTTCAGCGGCTCGTGCGCGGCGGTGCGGGCCACGACCTTCGCGACATCCGTCGCGGCGATCGGCTGGAAGTAGCCGTGGGGCAGGGTCACGACACCGTCGACGGTGGCCGAGTCTGCAATGCGGCCCACGAACTCGAAGAACTGGGTCGCCTCGATGATCGAGTACGGAACGCCCGACTCCTCGATCAGCTTCTCCTGGGCCACCTTCGCGCGCAGGTAGCCGCTCTTCGGCAGGCGGCCCGCGCCGACGATCGACAGCGCGACGTGGTGCTTCACGCCCGCCGCCTTCTCGGCGGCGAGCTGGTTGGCGGTCGAGACCGTGAAGAAGTTCATGACGTCGTCGTCCGCGAACGACGGCGAGTTGGTGACGTCCACGACGACATCCGCGCCGGCGAAAGCCTCGGCGAGCCCGGCGCCCGTGAGCGTGTCCACGCCCGAGCTCGGTGAGGCGGCGACGGCCTCGTGGCCGTGCTCGCCCAGCATGGTGACGACCTGCGAGCCGATGAGCCCGGTTCCCCCGATGACGACGATCTTCATGAGAATGCCCTTTCGTGATGCCGGATGCCTGGCGCCCCGGTCACGAGCTAAGACAGCGGCACCGCCCGATCTGTGACAGCTACCTGTTCCACCGGCGCAGCTTGAGCGGGCTGAGGGTGATCCACACCCGGGCGATCGCGGTGCCCTCGAAACCGAAACTCACAATGCAGGTGACCCGGATGCCCCGACGGGCGACAATGGCGCAGACCCCGTTGACCGGCTGGGCGGTGAGATCGGCGCCCGCCAGGGCGTCCAACAGCCTCGGGACGACCTCGGTGCCGGTGAGGGGCCAGGTAGAGGCGATCAGGTCGCCGCCCGTATCGATGAGCGCCACCACATCGGGCGATAGCAGGGAGTGGAGGGCGGGGGCATCCCGGCGCTCGCAGGCGTGGAGCACCCGCTGAACCACCGCGTCGCGCTCCCCCGGAGGGAGTGTGCTCATCGCGCGGCGACGCTGCCCAGCTTCTCCGGGTTCATCATCCACAGCAGCTGGTCGATGCCCTCCGCCGACGCGGAGGCGGTGACGACGGTGAAGTCGGCGCCGTCGCGGCTGAGCACGACCGAGGGCTGGCCGTTGGCCTCCGTCCAGCGCAGCGAGACCCCGCCCCAGAAGTGGCTCGCGAAGGCGGCGACGAACTTCGCGACGCGCTCGCGGCCGATGACCGGGATGCGCGCGGCGAGCGCCAGCCCTCCCCCGTCGGAGTAGCTCACGACGTCCTCGGCGAAGAGCTTCTCGAGCGACTCGAAGTCGCCGGCCTGGGCGGCCTCGAGGAACGCGGCCAGCAGCTCCCGCTGCCGCTTGCTCGCCACCGGCGCGCGCCGCTCGGCCACCAGGTGCTTGCGCGCCCGGCTCACGAGCTGCCGCACCGCGGGCTCCTTGAGCTGCACGATCTCGGCGATCGTGGAGTACGGGTAGTCGAATGCCTCGCGCAGCACGTAGGCGGCGCGCTCTACGGGCGAGAGCTTCTCGAGCAGCAGGAGCACCGCGAACTCGAGGGCCTCCCCGCGCTCCGCCCCGAGGGCGGGGTCGGCACTGGTGTCCACCGGCTCGGGCAGCCACGGGCCGATGTACGTCTCGTGCCGCGCTCGCGCGGAGGTGGCGGCGTTGATCGCGAGCCTTGTCGTCGCGGTCGCGAGGAACGCCGCGGGCGACTCGACGGTCTCGCGGTCATAGCCCTGCCAGCGCAACCAGACCTCCTGCAGGATGTCCTCGGCCTCGGTCGCGCTGCCCAGCATGCGGTACGCGATGCCGAACAGGCGCGGCCGCACCTCCAGGAACTGCTCCACTCCATCTGTCATGAGACGCCTCCACTAGACAAGACAGGGCGGGGTACCGCTTTGTGACAGGGTATTCGAACGACGAAGGCCGCCACCTTCCGGTGACGGCCCTCGCTCGCAGCGCTGGCTAGAGCTGCGGCACCAGCGCGAACGTCACAGACCCGTTGTCGATCTGCGCGTCGAGCGTCTTGTCGTCGAGCACCGCCGAGGCGGCCGGCTCGAGGAAGACCTTGGCTCCGTCCGACTCCACGGTGGAGTCGCCCGGCAGAGGGTTCGCGACCACGGAGATCGCGAAGCCCTGATTGTCGTCGAGACCCTGGCCGATGCGGAGGCCTCCGCCTTCGACCTCCGGGGTGCCCGAGATGATCGCCTTGACGGCGGTCGTGGCTGTTTCAGTGAGGGTGAGCATGCTCTTCCTTTCCTTGTGCAGCAATGAACCAGCCACGCTTCCGCACCTCGGCGGAGGTTTCAACCCGGATGCCGCGATACGGAGGCAACTCACACGAAGCTAGACCTGCACCACGCAGAAGCGGTTCCCCTCCGGGTCCGCCATGATCACGTAGTCGGCGTCGGCCGGCAGCTTGTCCCAGTGCACCTCGGTGGCGCCAAGCTGCTTGAGCCGCGCCACCTCCGCGGGCTGGTCATCGGCGTACAGGTCGAGGTGGATGCGCGGCGGCAATTCATACGCCGAGGGATGCTCGTCCAGCGACACATTGGGCCCGACCCCGTCGCGCGGCCGCAGCAGCACGAAGTCGTCGTCCGGCTCGTGATCGCGCGGCACGTAGTCGAGCGCCGCCGACCAGAACGCCTCCTCGGCGGCGAGATCGGTGACCCGGATCACAATGGAGCCCACGCGCATCATGCTCCGACGTTACGCCTCGCCGCGGTCGAGGGTTGGCTACGGGGCGCCCAAGGACCACGCCGGCTGAGGGCACGCTTCGTTCGTTGCGCGCCACTCGTCTTCCGACAGGCTCTGGACGTTCGAATCTCCATAGGCTGACCACCGCTCCGCGTGGAACGTGTCGATGTACTCCTGCTCGGACGGCGGTACGCCAACGTCGATCTTTCTCGCAAGCAGACAGTCTCGAGTGTCGAGTTCGCTCGCGTAGACATCGGATATCGCATCCGGCTGCATCTGGGCGACGCGGTTGTCAATCACAGCCCAGCATTCATCCGCGTCCGCGTCGTAGAGATCCCACTGTGCTTCGGGCACAGTCTCGCTGTCGACTTCGATACCTCCGTCCCACGTGAGAGTCGGCGTCCACCCCTTGTCTGTTAGGCATTTGTAGACCGCATTGGAAGCTGAGGAGAGACTCAACCCGACGTCGGAGCTCGCAGTGGGAACGGGTGCGACCGCAGCCGAGCATCCAGCGGTGAGAAGCAGAAACACAGCCGCAGTCGCAGTCTGGCTCGCTCGTTTGCCAAGGGTCATCCGAAGTCCTCGTTTCCGCCGATTGTGTTGCCCGGTAGATGAATCGAGATCGATCTGAATGAATTTGCAGATTCGAACCCTATTGCAATCATATTTACTCATCTGGATGACCATGAGCAACCACTTTCTCGCGCTCCATCGCGCGGGAGGGGGTCGAGAACGAAGTGTTCTACTGGCATCTCCGGCTCTGCGAGATCCTTGTGATCAGGCCGCTTGCAGCCAATACGCAGTCAGAAATGGGTTCGCTTGGTGTTAGCAGCCAATCGCCCTAGTTAGTTGTTGTCGTCGTAGACCGAATCCGGTGTCTGGGGACAGGCGGTGTACACACGCTTCAAATCCTCCTCAGCAAAAGAAATCTCGCTGAAAGGCGACCACGCCCCGCCGCTTTGGACGAAGACGGTCTGACTTGGCGGCGCGGCCTCGACGCTGTACCCCTCTTTCTCGAGACAGCTCAGGAGTTCGCCCGTCCGATACTCGTAGAGATCCTCGAGGCCCTCGTCCGACAGCGGGGTCATGTATTTTTGCTGAGTAGGGTACTGGACCTCGCAGGTGTAGATCGCCAGGTTCAATGACTCCTTCAAGGTCGAGTCAGTCAGCTGTGGGTAACTGACACCCTGTCCGTCTGGTGTTTCAGTGGCGTCGAAACCGGCTTCATTGAGACAAGCGATCTGAGTCGAGGCCCACTCGTTCAAGGTGATGAGTCGGATCGGTTGAATGTCGGGCGGGTCGGCAATCCCGAGCTGATCCGCGAAGGACTTGGCGTTCGCATCCAGATAGGCAAGGGTTCCCGCGTCCAGGTCCCCCGCGGAGATCGGCGTGGAACTGGGAAGGCCGGGCGCGTTGCCGTCAGCGGCACAAGCCGTGGTGGCGAGCACAATTGCACCCGCCACCACGGCCAGCAGTACAGATCGACTCATCGTCACGAATGGCAGACCGCATTTGCGTACGAGATGTCCCCACCAGACCCAGTCAGAAAGACGCGCCAGTACCCCTGAGTGGAGCTCGTCGGCGAGTAGTTAGTTTGAGCGGTGCCACCGTTGTTGAACGAGTTCAGCACACTGGAGTTGAGCGAGTGGTTGACGCGTCCGCTGCCAGTCGATTGGACGTAGAGGTACGGCACAGGTGCCGATCCGCACACCTTCCAAATGTTGCCGGTGTCAGAGAAGGCCGAGGCTGAGACGGCCGGCACAACCGCTAGCCCCAGCGCTACCGCAGCCGCCAGGACGACGTTTCTCTTTTTCAAGATAGACATACTTCGCTCCTCCGTGCTTTCGCTCGGCACCCAGTTGCCGAGGTGTTTCGAACAATAACAAGTGGTAGACGGCTCAGTCTAATTAAAATGACATTTCAACATGTTTGGAGCTTGCCCATGGGGATGCTCCGGATCACGCGCCGAAGGACAACGACCGAGCAGGCGTCCGCGCCGATTGTCTGCTCCTACCCGCTGCGGTCGACAAGGCGCTACAGACTGAGCGAAAATCAAGAGGTCAGCACGGAGACGTGTTACGCAGGTTCATCTGGGACCGCGGAATCGATGTGGAGTCAGGACTTGGTGAGCACCAGTAGGGAAATCGCACGCTCCGGCTCCTCCCGTCTGCGCACCCCGGGACGTTGGATAGCGGGCGGGATCGCGATTCTGATCGCCGGCGCAGGAGTCGGCTGGGCTGCATCCACTGTCCTCACGCCGCCGGCCGATGTACTGGAATCAACTTCCTTCACCTACGTGGAAGTCGTGAACGGAGAGGTCGGATCCTCTATCAACCTGAATACTGTCGCAGCTTGGACGCCTGTCCCCGTCGGATCGAACCTGGCCGCTGGGACGGTAACGACCGTGAACGTTGAACCCGGCCAAGAAGTTGCGACCGGTGCTGTTCTGTATACCGTCAACCTCCGGCCGGTGGTCATCGCTCAGGGAAACATTCCCTCGTTTCGGCCTTTGTCACGCGGATCGTCGGGCGCCGATGTCTCGCAGCTACAGTCGATGCTGGCTACTCTCGGCTACTACACCTACGACGTCGACGGCGAATTCGACTGGGTCACAGAGCAAGCGGTGGAGGCTTGGCAGGGCAGCCTTGGGGTGGACGACGACGGGAGCGTCCAGGCGGGCGACATCATCTACGTCCCGTCGCTCCCGACGCGCGTGTCGCTCGACACAGAAGAAGTGAAACGGGGGGCGAACCTCGGTGGTGGCGAGGCGATCGTCCGCGGTCTTCCGGCTACACCGGAGTTCACGGTGCCTGTCACCGCAACGCAGGCCAGCCTGATGCCCGTAGGCACTCGCGTAGAGATTGCGGGACCTGATGGACAGGAGTGGGAGGGTTCCGTGATCGAACAGGTTCCGAGCTCGAAGGACGATAGTGTGACGCTGAAGCTCGGAGGACCAGACGGCGCTCCCATCTGCGGAGACGAATGCGCAGCGGTTCCAGTGTCCGACCAGGCCTTGCTCAGATCTCGCATCGTGACTGTCGAGACGGTGACCGGCCTCACCGTCCCAAGCGCGGCCTTGCTCAGCAAGGCGGATGGCTCGTTGGTGGTGATCGATGATGCTGATGTCGAGCACGACGTCACCGTGATCACAAGTGCTCGCGGCATGTCCATCATCGAAGGCGTCACCCAGGGACTACATGTGCGCGTCCCGGCGAAAGAGTTGTAAAGCGGTGCTCGAGGCCAAGGGGCTGACTTTCGCCTACGACCCAGCGCACATCCTCATCGAAGGCTGGGACGCCCGATTTGATCCGGGCGAGGTCGTCGCAGTTACCGGGCCATCCGGCCGAGGCAAATCCACACTCCTCTATTTGCTTGGCCTGATGCTCAAACCGCAATCTGGGACAGTATTCGTCGCCGGGGAAGATGCGTCCAGCCTCAGCGATACCCGGCGGGCGCATCTTCGCGCAAGTACCTTCGGCTTCGTTTTTCAGGACGCGGCGCTAGACGCAACGAGAACTGTGCTCGATAACGTCATAGAGACCGCCCTCTATCGAGGTGAGCCGAGGAGAGCGGCGATCCGACGCGCGCACGATCTCATGTCGCAGTTCGGCGTTGGTTTGCGCGCTCAGGCTAAGCCGGGCCAGGTGTCGGGTGGTCAGGCACAACGCATCGCATTGTGCCGCGCACTACTAAATGATCCGCGGGTGCTTCTTGCCGACGAGCCGACGGGCAATCTCGACCCCGCTTCGGCCAACATCGTGGTTGACGCCTTTCATGCTCAGGCCGCGTCAGGCGCCGCCGTGATCGTCGTTACGCACGACCCGGCGCTCGTTGATCGATGCGACAGAAGGATCGAACTGTGAAGCAGTGGCTCGCGGTCGTCCGTGAATCGCTTGCCACTGCAAGAGCGCAGCCTGTGGCATCACTTGTAAGCATCATCATGGTGGCGGGTATGTGCGCAACCGTGCTTCTTACAACTGGTCGGACAGTTGGCGCAGAACAAGCCGTGGTCGGTTCGATCGACTCAGCGGGGACCCGGTCCATCGTGATTCGCGCGGAACCAGACGCTGGACTCAACTCAACCGTGCTGGACCGAATTGCGAATCTCGAAGGAGTGGAGTGGGCGGGCGCATTTGGCAGCGCAATCGACGCAACAAATTCACTGATCCCCGATGGCAATAGAGTCCCAGTGCGATTCGTGTGGACCTCGAACTTGCAGGAACTTGGTGTGGCGGCTCATCAGCCCATACTGAACAACACAGCTTGGGCTTCGCCCCTTGCGTTGGAGCAACTCGGAATGCCAGATCGTTCCGGTGGCCTCACCTCGCCTGCTGGAGCAAACTACGCAGTGGGAGGTGAGATCCGCACCCCGGACTATCTTGAGATGCTGGAACCACTTGTGATCGTCCCCAGGACGGCCGGAAGCGGCGCTAACGAAACAGTGAGCGTGTTAGTTGTCATCGCCAGCCGTCCCGACCTGGTCACGCCCGTTGCGCAAGCCGTTCAATCAGTGCTGGCCGTCGACGATCCCAGCAAGATCAAGATCACCACAAGCGAGGCGCTAGCAACCCTTCGTGCTCTTGTTCAAGGGCAGCTTGGCAGCTTTGGTCGCAACCTTGTCATCGTGATCTTCGCGCTCACGGCTGTGCTCGTCGCGGCCATCCTTTACGGACTCGTAATGCTGCGCCGTAAGGACTTCGGGCGCCGCCGCGCACTGGGCGCGTCACGGGGGCTAATCGTCGCGCTGTTGCTTATTCAGATGGTGGCATTGAGCGCCCTAGGAGCAATCGCGGGAACCGGAATAGCGCTGGCGAGCCTTCTGCTCACTGGTGACCCCCTACCTGGGCCGGCGTTCTTGGCGGCGCTCGCTGTGCTCGCCGTGACGGTTGGAATCTTGGCGGCCATCGTCCCCGCGATCGCCGCATCTCGGCGAGACCCACTGAAAGAGCTGCGCGTCCCGTAAGGGCGAGCGGACCGCACCGAGCTTCGCCTACGACACCGGGGGCGACGCAAACTTGAGAAGCCCGCACCACCAAAAGGAAGGCTGTTTGATTCAGTTGAAGTCAAAATGCAGTCAAAAAGGGTTCCGCTAAGTGTTAGTAGCGAATCGCAGTATTTACACTTAGGCCCTTGAGCGTAAGTAACAGTTCGCGGCAGGGTTACGTCCGGTACCGTCGCAGAATCCGTTCTAGCCCAGGCTCAGTACTGATTGGAAACGACTAGTGACGTCCGTGCCGAGCTGGCGCGCAGTTGAGATGCTGACGGTACTCGCGTTGGTGTGGGCGGAGTAGCTGGTCGCGGATTGGACATCGGCCGAAGGCGCTTCCCGCGCCCAGACCAAACCATAGGTGCTCAGATCGAAGGCAAGGAAGACTGCCACATCAAACTCGAAACTGCGGAACGCAGAAAACTTCGCGGAACTGTGGACGCCCTCGCCGATAGTCCTCGCCTTGACCTGCACCAATCTTCCGTCGGCGGCGACAAGGTCATGGCTCTTGCCCGAATTGGGCTCCAATGCGCCGTCGTAGACGGCCGCCGAGAGAAACTCCGCGTAGTCGCCAATCGGCGCATTGCGGGTCCGCACTACCTCCCGCTTGCGCAGCTCAGCGAGGATCTCTGCGTATTGCATAAGGAGCTGTGGCACGGTGGCCGACTCGATGTCCATCCACACACGATAGCGGGCGCGCCAGTCCTCAGCCGCCGCAGCTCAGGACGGAATGAACTCCTTCAGGTACTCGCGCAGCGGTTCATCGACCACGTAAACGTATGTGCCGCGGATGCCGCGAGTCAGCAAGTCGTCATCGCTGTAGGTTTTCCCGAGAACGTCGTTGTTCTCCTTGGCCCTTTTTGTCAAAGTAGGAGGCGCGGTCGACGAACAGCGTCCGGGACACCGGGTCGAATGTCCGGGCCGATGATCACGCCCGCGTAGTTGAGGTCGTACCCCTGAACGGTGTGAATTGACCCCACCTCGTCCAGGGCCGTAGCGCCACGAATCAAAAAGAGACAAGTCACAGTGACCGCTTCGCGAACCTCAGCGAGCGTTGACTTGTCTCTTTTTGATTGGTGCACCCGAGCGAGGTGCTTGCGAACCTAACGAAACCCGTTAGAGCCCTAATAGGTACGGTTGCTCGAGGCGAGCTTGATGAGGTGTTGAGCCAGGAGAGCGCTTGGGCGGGATCCGAAGACGGTGAATGTGGCGCTCCGCCAGTAACCCGGCACGCGGGCTCAATGTCATCGCTTGCGGCCCACGGGGCTAGTTGCTCCTGTCGATTCGTCAGAGGGCAGGCTTTAACGCGCGTTCCTGGGCGGTCGCCGGAGCACCCAATAGGCGGACCGCCTCCGAGCGAACGATCGCCTCCAAGATGTCTGCGACTGCGGCCAACTCTGCGGTTTCGAACGAACCCGAGCCATGGGAAAGGGTGTTGCGCGCGCGACTCAGAACAGTCTGCAGGGGAAGTGTCTCCTTGCCCGGGTCGTCGGCTCGGACCTTGGCGACCAACGCTGCCTGGTCCAGCTGTTCGACTGTGTCTTTTGGTAGCCGAGATAGGAGTTCAGCGAGCGCCGAGTCGAGTCCTTCTTGAGGCGCACGCCGCACGTGCTTCTCGAGGAACTTTAAGTCGACCGTCTCCAAGAGTCCCTTCGCGCGAGAGAGAACAGCTTCGCGCTTGCTGCGGTACTTCCCGGCGTTCTCCTCGTGCTTAGCACGATGTTCGAATCCGTACGATCCTTCGAGGGCCTGAAGGAGCAATAGAAATCGGGAACGCGGGTGTTGCTCCCCCGCCGTAGTCATGGCGCCGTAGGTTTCGAAGAGTGGATGGTGCTTCTGGATCTGTTCCTGCCACGTGGCCAGGAGATCGAGCAAGCTCATCTCGTCCTCGACAAGCCTGATCGAGGAATGAATCGCGTCCACGGAGGACCGCGTTGAATTGACAGGCGCATGCGTGATGCTCCAGCCGAACACCTGATCGTGTCCGCGCCGACTCCCCCGATCGCCATTGCTTGCGAGGAAGTACCTAAGTTCTCTTGTGCCCGCCGTGACGGTAGACACAAGCTGGCTGAGCGGCAGTACCCAGTTGAGCCACCAGTCGGCAACAGTCATCGGCACCTCCGAGACCAAGCGAAGAACGGGACCGAAAGCCAACCTGAATTCGTAACCGTCCATTACACGCGCTGAGTAGTCATAACGGAACGTCATGGTCGAGCCATCGCGGTCCCAGCTCAAGTTGGATCCAGGACGAAGTTCGGCGAGCCACTCAGTGTCGCCCGCCTTTATTGGCATCTTTACCCGATGGATGGGCGGAATGCCTACGAGCGACTCCAGTCCTTCAACCTGAAGCTCGATTGCCCCATAGGTACGGTGGCTATCGGAATCGAACCGATCCTGCGACAGGACGGCGAAGGCACCAGCCGCGCGGCCTTGTGTGTCGAGCCAATAGTCCAGCCGCCCGTTCATCAGGCACACGTAAGCGCCGCTGGACAGCCGCCCGGCAAGCGATTCAAACGAGTGCGACTGCGGGAAGGATGCAACGCCTGTCGCGCCCTCTGTAACCCACTCGATTGGCATCTCACCATAAAGGACACCGCGCGGATACTTGTCGCGCTCGACTGTGAGCAGACCTGGGATCTCCAGGCGACCGCCCTCGCGATCCGGCACGTCCCATGTGACCAAGTACTCGCCCGTCTCGAATGGCAGTCGGACAGCCTCTACGTCATCGCTCATTGGACCTCTCTTCCAAAAGGCCAGTCAAATCAATCTCCGCCGCCACGGCTTCGCTCGCGGTCGAATGCACTCTCCAAGAGGCGCGCAATGGGTCACTCCTCCTCGTCGCGTAGTGCCCGGTCGATGGTGGCCCGCTGTTGATCGCGCCAATCGCGACGCTCCGTGGCGTACGGACTACGGCGGTTCTTCCGTCGGAGTCCCGAGCCAGGAGACGAGCCCGCAAGCTTCGGGGGCACGGTCGGATCGGCAGACGGAGCAGCGAACCCTTCGCAAAGTGCCACTGTGGCCTGGTACACGCGTTGGCGAGCGCGATCTGGAGACACTCCGACCTGCACGATCCATTGATGGACCGCGCCGGTGACTAGTGCGTCGATCGCCAGGTAGAGAGATCGCGGGTCGACGGGCCATCCGGTCACGGCTACAGCTCGTTCGAGGGGAGGAACGGCTGCTGCCTCGAACTCCTTATACGCGGCCGCAAGCAAGTGGCGCGTTTCCTCGTCACCTCCAGCAAGGCGCATGAATAGCACCGCCGCTCTGCGGTCTGCTTGCTCATCGAAAAGTTGGCTGGCGAACTCAGCAATGGCGTGAATCAGAGCATTCTCGCTGCGGTTCATGATCGCGCTTCGTACGCTGCGGTTCAGTATCGCGGCGCACACCTCTCTATTGCCCATTGAGCGGTGGAATCCTTCGAGCACCACGGCTTCACGGAAGGCGTAAACGCCGTCGGGCCACAAGCTGGTGATCGCGCCCCGAGTGAACTCGCGACCCTCGGTTCGGCGAAAGCTCCATTCGACTTCGGCCCGTCGTAGAACGTCCGAGACGTTAAGGTTGCCGAGATTCCAACTGGCATTGTCCATCAGCGACTGCCATCCGGCCTCAAGGAGGACGGTTCTCGTCTCCTGAGAGGTCCAAGGGCGCGTCTTTCGGGACATTTTCTACTCCGAAATGGTTTACGAGGTTTGATTTACCCAGTACGGTACTCGTAGTTCCGTTTCAAGTCGACAACCCAACGGCTCACAAAGCCGATCGACACCCGAGCGCACGGAGGCTGACGAGCGGTGGCAGGGGCAAAGTGGCCCAGCGATGGGCGCACAGACAGGCGCATTGTGCTGTTTGTGTGCCTCGTCCTCACTGTTCTTTTTGCGCTCGCGTCGCTCACTTGCATCGTTTTCTTCATCGTCGACCTTGAGCGCGACGGGACACCCCGGTGGCCGTGGATCTGGGTCGCAGTCGGCCTGACCGCCTGCACGTTCGTCTTGGTCCTGATTGGCCTGGCAACCACGCCTGGCACCCATACCGCCGGAATCCGCATACCACTTCTCCGCTTGACGTGGTCTTCTTCGAGCAAGACGACCGACGAGGTACTCGCCCGCGCCGAGGACGCTGTTGTGGATTTCCTCAGACGACCGATTCTCGAGAGGATTCGAAACGCGTTCTCCAGGAAGCGCCGTTGACTTCCCTGGCGAGAAGCGCATAATCGTGGGGGAAACCTGCGCGAGCGCCAAGCCTGCGGTTCATCGGCGGTTTGACCTGGATATTCCCGAGTCGGCCCCACCATCTACTTAACGATCATGACTAAAGAGACGATAAATCCCACAACAGCGGCGCGCCAGGAAGGCGAGCCCCAACCGAGCGCCTACTGGCTTGCAGTCGGTGCCCTTGATCATGACCACCCAAACTTCAGCCCTCGAGCTCAAGTTCGCGCAGAGATTGAGGCCTTCCGTCAAGCTGCAATGGATAGTGACGGCATCAAGTTGTTGAAGATTCCAGAATGCTCTCGGTCCTTCCTCACGACTCTTGAGGGGCAGGAACTACTAGCAGTCTGGAGTGGGCACTTTTCGCAGACACTGAGAGAGCTCGATGAGCTGTCGCTCCGCAACGATCTACGTCCGAAGGATCTTCAACGCTTGTTTGAGGTAGAGAGCGGCATATTGGCAACGCTCGAACGTGCAGTAGCGGATGGGGTGGAAAGCCAGTCCCTCACGAGGACCTAACAACCACCCGGGTTATTGAACGAGCGCCCACCTTGTGGCCCATGCTGAATGCCTCTTCCCACTCCTCGAGGGAAGGGAGCACGCCCGACGCCGCCGCCGCCCGGCACGACGATCACGTCCACGACATCACTTGATACCAGGCTCCGGAGCGACAGCTCTCGCGTGCGAGCGCAACGGATCGAGATGAGAACAGCCTTGATTGCCTGGTGCTCGGCCGTCTCACTAGTCGTGCGCGAACCTCGACTGCCAGACCTCCACTGTATTCCTGTCAATCGGGATGGATCCAATAGACGACCAATCCTCCAAAAACTCGCGAAGCTCATAGTCGTCTTCTTCGTCCAGAACGACACTCGGAGCCGAAAGTATGTAGTCGGCCCAGACATGAGCGTCCGCGACCGAGAGGGAACCGGCCATGAACTTCATAGTTGCATGCACCGCTCGATGACGGGTGAATGTCGCCGGATGACTGTTCTGGCTAGGGAATATAGAAGCGCGCCAACCATCTTCGAGATCGAGGATTCGGTCCACTAACGCATCCCTCGAGTTGGTCTGAACATCTGGTGCACCAGCCTCCCGCCTCTTAGGAACCATTCGAAGCTCCCTCTCATGCCATTCACTGTGGCGGGCACAAATACGCCAATCGTCGTTGTCCTATTCGCGACGTTGGACCAAACGTTAAGGGTGCCCTGGCTTGGAATCAAAGTTCGCGGAAAGGCACTGTTAGCCGCGGAATGGAATGTGTCGATTCGGGCCGCCGCTGAGCCGGGTCCGGTTGCGGCGCGAGAACCGTGAACTGCGTGAGGCGAACACGATCTTGCGCTGTTAAGCACCTCGATGGAAGACGCCAAGGTGCAAGCCACGCTCGTTCATCAGCGAACAGGCATCCAGGAAAGGCAACGCAAACTTCTTGAAGCTCACTACGCCAATGTCATTCCTCTGGATCTACTCCGCTCTGAGCAGGTATCGCTTGGGAGCCAGCTCATCGCACTGGAAGAGAGACTTTCCGCGAGCTACGTTCGTTTCGAGACCATGCGAGCGAACTTGGCGAGGGCGTTGGAACTTGCGGAGGACTGCGAGGCCACCTATCGCAGTGCCCCTGATCAGGTACGACGCTGGCTCAACCAGGCGTTCGTCACACGCATCCTCGCAACCGAAGAGACATTTGAACCCGAGTTGGAGCCCGTCATGCGCACGCTCCTGGTAAGCGCCCCCGCTCGCGTGCTGGGGACAAACAAAGAACCCCGTCCAAGAAACTCTCTTGGACGGGGTTCGGAAACAGTACTACTGTGCCCCTGGAGGGACTCGACTCCCCTACTGAGCCGCCAGAAAACCGCGCGGTCTTGGCAATCGGCTGTGTCATCCGATGGCGCGATTTTCTGGACTGCTCAGCGGGGGCCCACGAGGAGTTCTCGCCCTCCAACGCCACGAATCAAAAAGAGACAAGTCACTGTGACCGCTTCGCGAACCTCAGCGAGCGTTGACTTGTCTCTTTTTGATTCGTGCCCCTGGAGGGACTCGAACCCCCAACCCTTTCCTTAGGACGGAACTGCTCTTCCATTGAGCTACAGAGGCTTGGCGGAAACGAGCCTACTAGGTGGCGCGGGCCGAACTAGGTGGGCGGGTAGAGGAACGACTCCACGTCGGTGACCGGGATCGTGCGCTGACTGTAGACGTTGGGCACATAGTTGTACTCCTCCACCGTCACCGTGCCGTCGGCGTTGACCGACTTGACGTAGGCGACGTGGTTCGACCAGCCGAACCAGGCGACGGACCCGACGATGGGGGTGTCGCTGACCGGCCAGCCGTGCTGCTCCCAGGCGAACTCCCACTGCGAGGCGTTGCCGCCGGTGGGAGTGAGCGTCGACCACACCCACTTGTACGGGGCCGTGTACGACCCGGCGTCACGGTTGAGCCGCCATGCGACGAAGTCGGTGCACTGCCGGAAGTAGTAGTTGAGCGGCGACAGCCCGGCGCCCTGGTCCTCCGAGAGCTCGTAGTACCAGGGGTAGTCGTCACCCAGCTCGCGGGCACCCGAGAGCAGGTAGGCCGCGTTGTTCTGCGCGCGGATCTCGTCCTTCGACATCTCCTCGAGCTCAGCCTGCGACGTCGCGTGGTAGGTGTCGCGCGAGGCGGACGTCACCTGCGCGTCGGCGCTGACGACTATCGACTGGCTCTCGAGCGCAGTGGCGTCCTTGGCCGCCTGTGCCGCGGTCTGCGGCGCGGTGGTCGTGAGCGCATAGGCCGGGATCCCGGCGACGGCGAACATGCCGCCGACAACAGCCATAGTCGCGAGAGCCCGCAGCGGGTTCTTGCGGGGCGCCTTCGGGGCGGACGCGTGCATGAGGGCGATCTCGGCACGGCGCAGCTTGCGGCTGGGCGGCTGGTCGCCGTCGAACTCGCGGGCGGCGCGGGAGACAGCGCGGCGGTCGCTCGACGGGCGCGAGAGCACAGCGCGACGGGATGCCGCGCGCTCCTGCTTGCGAGCCACCGAGGCCCGGGGCGCCGCCGACGGAGCCGAGGAGCTGCCGCGCGGTGCGGCCGCGCGGGCCTCACGGCGGGAGCTGAACTGCTGCGTTCCGCCGGGGACGGGAGCCGAGGCATCCCGCTCCGAAGCAGGTACTCCGAAGTCGAACAGGTCATCCATGTTGCGGGATGGCGTGGTGTCGACCAAGACGGATGTTTCCCTTCGGGGCGGGGACAGACCTGGAAAAGGCTACGCGATATACCGGCGCGGGTCCTATTGTCACAGGAAGATAACAGGTTACCCCGTGCGGGCGCCGCGTGGCGTCAAACAGCCGTGGTTCAGCCGGGCGGGTAGAGGTACGTGGCGTCGCCCGCGGAGATCACGCGCTGGCCGTAGGAGTGGTAGTTGCCGTAGTT
Source organism: Rhodoglobus sp. GW821-FHT12B09 (assembly GCF_058809925.1). NCBI lineage: Bacteria > Bacillati > Actinomycetota > Actinomycetes > Micrococcales > Microbacteriaceae > Rhodoglobus > Rhodoglobus sp. GW821-FHT12B09. Next base: position 125,974 of record NZ_JBXATB010000006.1, read on the forward strand.
GTACTCCTCGAGGAGCACAGTGCCGTCTCCGTACACTTCCTTCACGTACGCGACGTGGTTGTAGCCGGTGACGGCCACCGATCCGGGAACGGGCGTGCTGCTCACGGGCCAGCCGTGCGAGTACCAGGCGTCGGTCCACGAAGACGCACTGCCGCCGCCGGGGGTCATGCTGCCCCAGGTGTAGGCGTAAGGACCGGTCGTGCCGGCGTCGCGGTTGAGGCGCCACGCGACGAAGTCGACGCACTCGCCGTAGTAGTAGCCGAGCGGGGAGAGTCCCTCTTGTCCAGCCCACGGGTAGTCGTCGCCAGCCTGGCGCGGGCCCGGGTCGCGGTAGACGTAGGACGCGGCGAGCTCGGCGGCCGCCGCGGCGGCGTCGAGCTCTTCCTGCGTAGTTGCCGTGAATGCGTCACGGGAGGTCGATTCGGGCACCGCGTCGGCCGAAACGGCGACGGACTGGGCTCCGATACTGGAAGCGAGAGGACCGGTCTCCGTGGTCTCCACGGGGTTGACGGCGTAGGCCGGAAGGGCCACGACGGCGAACATGCCGCCCACTGCGGCCATGGTCAACAAGACACTTGCCGGGTTCTTTCGCGCTGCCTTCCGGGGGCCTGAGGTCAGGCTCCGGAGACTGCGTTTGTTGCGTTCATCCACGTTACGTATTCCCCTCGGTGGTGCTGGGACCTCATCCAAGCTACGTCTCATGGCCCGCAACGGCAAGTCGGCCCGCTACGCGGCGGGCGCCAGGTACTCCTCCCAGTCGGGCAGAGCGCGCTCCACTCCGCGCACCAGCCACGTCGTCCCGTGCGGTGGGCGGGGGGTCATTCTCAGCTGCCAGGACATCTCCGCGGGCGTCCGATCGCCCTTGATGTTGTTGCAGCGCAGGCAGCACGCGACGAGGTTCTCCCAGCTGTCCTTGCCGCCGCGCGAGCGCGGGAGTACGTGGTCGATCGTGTTCGCCGAGCCGCCGCAGTAGCCGCAGCGGTGGTTGTCGCGCCGCAGCACACCCCGCCTCGAGACGGGCACGTGGCGGCCGCTCGGGATTCGCACGTAGTTGCGCAGGATGATGACCGAGGGGCGGTCCCACGCACCGGTCGAGCCCCAGACGGGATGCTCGGCATCGGCCGCGACGATGGTGGCCTTCTGGTTCATCACCAGCACCAGTGCCCGCTTGAAGGACACGACGGCGAGGGGCTCGTAGCCCGCGTTCAGGACAAGTGTGCGCAAGTGCGATCCTCTCGAAAGAGCCTGCACGGCTTGCAGGCGTTCGACTCCCTGAGGTTCACGCATCAAGGGGAGCGGCAGGTAAACAAAAAGGCACCGTCGTAAGACGATGCCTTCGGGTTATTGCCTGCCCTGCCGTATGTAGAAGCGCGCGCGCACGTCCCTGGTTTGGACGCTGCTCTCGCTCGACATTCGGCTCTCCGGTTCACTAATGAATCCCAAGGGTTTCAGGGTAACCCAGAACTGGCGCGCGGCCTGCCAACGCGCCAGTTCCGGATGCCCGTCAGATCCCGAAGCGGACGACGTAGTAGTCGTCAGTCCACAGCGGGCGGACGCTGACGACGCCGCCCTCCTGCGGAGCATCCAGGATCATGCCGCCGCCCATGTAGAAGCCGTCGTGGCCGTCCATGATGATCACGTCGCCGGGGAGGGCCGCGGCGGGGTCGATCGCGACACCGGCGTTGCCCTGGCTGGTCGAGCCGTGGGGCAGGGAGATGCCGAACTGGGCGTAGACGTACATGACGAAGCCCGAGCAGTCGAAGCCCGACGGGTCGGCCCCGCCGTACACGTACGGAACGCCCTGGTACTGCAGCGCCGTCGCGATAACGGAATCGAGGCTGAAGCCCGAGGGCAGCGGCGGGTCGCTCAGATAGTACGAGGTGCTGATGGATGCCGCGGCAGCCGCTGCGGCGGCGAGCTCCTCGGGCGTGGTCGCCGTGAACGCGTCGCGGGCGGCCGGGGCGAGCACGGCGTCCGCGTTCACCGAGACCGTCTGCGCGTCGAGGGTCCTCAGCTCCTGCAGCTGCTCGGAGGCCCGGGCCTGCGCGCTCGGAGCCTGCGTCGCGTAGGCCGGCACCGCAACGGTGGCGAAGAGGCCGGGGACGACGAGTGCGACGACCGCGGCGCTCAGCACGCTGGACCTCCGCCGTCGGACGAAGGCCTCGGGAACCTCCTGCTGCAGTTCGGGCGCAACCTGGATCGGATCTTCTGACAGTGACAAGAGGTGACCTCCTGCGTCTCGCCCGCTCTCAGTAGCGGTTCCCATCTCGTATAGATCGATGTACCTCTAGAGACGGGCAGTGCGAGACGCTCTAACAGGGCCTTCTGACCGGGATTCTGGCCGCGGAAGACTTAGTGACTATAGGAAGCCAATTGTTGACCTGTCACATAGACAGATGAGTCTGTCAGGAAGCTCCTGTTGAAAACTCAGCGTGCGACGAAGATGTGGACGGCGACCTCGTTGGGCAGCTCGAGGCCCTCGCCGAAGCCGTCGACCTGCACGAAGACGTACGAGCCTGCGGCCGAGATCGTCGCCGTGGCGCCGGGCAGAACGCCCGCGCCCTGCAGCTGCTGGAGGAGCTCCGGCTCGAACTGCACGGGCTCCCCGAGGCGGCGGATGACCGCGCTGATGCCCTCGGTCGACTCGCCCACGCGCTCCACGAGGTTGATGACGCCGTCCATGAACGCGGGCGCCGGGGCGTCCCCGAGTTCAGCGAGGCCGGGGATCGGGTTGCCGTAGGGCGACTCCGTCGGGTGGTCGAGCATCTCGAGCAGGCGGCGCTCGACCTGCTCGCTCATGACGTGCTCCCACCGGCATGCCTCGTCGTGCACATAGGCCCAGTCGAGGCCGATGACGTCGGCGAGGAGGCGCTCGGCGAGGCGGTGCTTGCGCATGACGTGCACCGCGCGGCTGCGGCCCTCTGCCGTGAGCTCGAGGTGGCGGTCGCCCTCGACGTTCACGAGGCCGTCGCGCTCCATGCGGCCGATGGTCTGCGAGACAGTCGGGCCGGAGTGGCCGAGGCGCTCGGAGATGCGGGCCCGGAGTGGCACGATGTGCTCTTCCTCGAGGTCGAGAATGGTACGCAGGTACATCTCGGTGGTGTCCACGAGATCCGTCATAGTCCAAGACTAACCGGATGCCGCCCATAGGATTGGACGCATGCCCAGCCTGACCATTCCTTCTTCCTTGCTGCCCGCTGACGGCCGGTTCGGGTGCGGCCCGTCGAAGGTCAGGCAGGAGCAGCTCGACTATCTGGCCGGTGCCGGCGCGGCCCTCATGGGCACCTCCCACCGCCAGGCTCCGGTCAAGAACCTGGTCGGCCGCGTGCGCTCGGGGCTCGGTGAGCTGTTCCGCCTTCCCGACGGCTACGAGGTCGTCATCGGCAACGGCGGCTCGACCGCCTTCTGGGACGCGGCGGCCTTCTCCCTCATCTCGCAGCGCAGCGAGAACCTGACCTTCGGCGAGTTCGGCTCGAAGTTCGCGCAGGCGGCCTCCGCCCCGTTCCTCACCGCGCCCCACATCATCGACGCTCCCGCCGGCTCCCGCGCCGAGGTCGAGATCGTCGACGGCGTCGACGTGTACGCCTGGCCCCAGAACGAGACCTCCACCGGCGTCATGGCCCCGGTCACCCGCGTGGACGCTCCCGGAGCGCTCACCGTCATCGACGCCACCTCGGCAGCGGGCGGCATCGACTTCGACTCCTCGCAGGCCGACGTCTACTACTTCGCGCCGCAGAAGAACTTCGCCTCCGACGGCGGCCTCTGGTTCGCCCTCTTCTCCCCCGCCGCGATCGAGCGGGTCGAGGCGATCGCGAGCAGCGGCCGGTACATCCCGGAGTTCCTCTCCATCAAGAACGCCGTCGACAACTCGCGACTCAACCAGACCCTCAACACCCCCGCGCTCTCCACGCTCCTGCTGCTCGAGAACCAGGTCGACTGGATCAACGGCAACGGCGGCCTCGCGTGGGCCTCCTCGCGCACGCAGGAGTCGTCGTCGGCGCTGTACGAGTGGGCCGAGCGCACCTCGTACACGACCCCGTTCGTCGCCGACCCGGCGCACCGCTCGCAGGTGGTCGTCACGATCGACTTCGATGAGAGTGTGGATGCCGCGGCCGTAGCCTCGGCGCTGCGCGAGAACGGCATCGTCGACACCGAGCCCTACCGCAAGCTCGGCCGCAACCAGCTCCGCGTGGCCACCTTCGTCGCGATCGACCCGGCCGACGTGCGCCAGCTCATCGCGTCGATCGAGTACGTGGTGGAGAACCTCTAGCTCCGCAGCGCCGCGCCGATCCGCTGCTCCGCCTCCTGGGTGACGACTCGATCGCCTGTCGTGCCCCAGCGACCGCCGCTCACGTGCGCGAGCCTCGTGCCGAGGGACCACTTGCTACGGCCCACGCCGGTCACCGCGCAACAACTGGTCCCTCGTGACGCGTCGCGCCCTCGGCACGGGCTGCTTCCCCGGCAAAGCCTCCCGCCCTCGGCACGGGCTGCTCCCCCGTGACGCCTCCCGCCGCGAGCCGGCGGAAAGTGCTCCACCTCGCGCTCGCGGAGCAGTTTCTGACGTCTCGCGGCGGCTCGTGCGGAGGATGAGCGCCGCGCCCCGGGATGTCCCACAAATGGTGAACGTTCTGGAGCACGGGCGGCAGACCGCGGCGGCGCGCTAACGTAGAGCCGTGCGCTTCTGGCTCAAGGACTCGGAACGGCGGCCCGACCCGGCCCCCGTGAAGACCGACGACCGCACAGCGTTTCTCGTCGGGGTGATCGTGTGGATCATCGGCCTCGTCGCTGTCGTGATCATCAAGCCCGAGTACCTGTGGACCTGCGTCGCCGGCCTCGCGATCGGGGTCATCGGCTTGGCCTGGTCGATCTGGAGACACCGAACTCAGTAAGTGCGGTCTGCCTAGTCGTCGTCGTCATCGTCGAAGTCGTCATCATCGGAGTCGTCGTCAGTGTCGAGGTCGTCGATGTCGACGCCGTCGAGGTCGCCGCCGTGCAGCACGTCGTTGCCGAGAACGTCATCCTCGTCGAGCTCGTCGTCGGAGTCGTCGTCGGAGTCGTCCGACTCGTCGTCCTCGTCGGAGTCGTCATCCTCGTCGGACTCGTCGTCGTCCGACTCGTCGGAGTCGTCCTCGGGCGCGGCACTCTCCTGCGCGGCCTTGTACTCGGCGAGGCGGTCGCTCCACGGCACCCAGTCGGGCGCGAGCAGGGCGCCCTCGGCGGGCATGAGCTCGACCTCGAGAACCGTGGGCTCCTCGCCGGGGACCTGGGCGATCGAGACCGTCCACTTCCAGTCCGGGTAGCCGGGCTGGGCGGACGCGAACAGGACGGAGACGATGCCGTCGCCCTCATCCGTCTCGCCGACCCACTCGCCGACCGTCGAGGCCGACGTGATCTCGAGGAGCGCGGCGCGCGCTAGGTCTTCGAAACGGTGCTCAGGCATCCAGCTCGTCCGCGACCTTGCGCAGCATGGCGGCGATCTTCGAGCTGTGCGCCTTGTCGGGGTAGCGGCCTCGCTTGAGGTTGGTGCCGATGCCGTCCATGAGCTTGACGAGGTCCTCGATGATGATCGCCATGTCGTCAGCTGGCTTGCGGTTGAGCTTCACGAGCGACGGAGGGGCGTCCAGCATCCGCACTGAGAGCGCCTGGGCGCCCTTCTTGCCGTCGGCGATGCCGAACTCGAGCTTGGTGCCGGGCTTCACGCCGGTGGTGCCTGCGGGCAGGGCGGACGCGTGGAGGAAGACTTCCTGGCCGTCATCAGAGGTGATGAAGCCGAAGCCTTTCTCGTCGTCGTAGAACTTGACCTTGCCGGTGGGCATCGCGGTACTCCTTATAGCTGTGTCCACTAAGACTAGAGGACGCGGGCTATCCCGTATCCTTGGCACGTGCCCAACGACGCCCCCATTACCTCCCAGCGACTCGAGCGCATCCTCGCCTTCATGGTCGCGTCGGCGGTGGGGCTCTCCATCATCTGCTTCCTCGCCGTCATCATCGCGACCGGAGTGGGCGTCGCCAAAGACACCTTCAGTCAGACACCCTGGCCGACGATCATCTTCCTGCCGGTCGTGGGCCTGCCCATCGGGGCGATCCTCCTGGTAGCCCTCATCGTGATCAGCAGCATCCGTCGGGGTCGTGAAGCAAAGGATGGCAAGTAACGACACCGCCCTGGCCTTCGCCGGGCACCTGAGGTCGCTCAGCGACGACGACCTCGTGCGGCTCCTCAGCGCCCGCGAGCTGCGCGAGAACGGCATCAAGGACTTCTTCGACCTCGCCGATGCACTGCTCGACCCGGCCTCCGTCCAGCAGGCTCTCGCGCGGCTCGACCGCCCCACCCTCGCCGCGCTGGCGACGGTCGGCGAGCTCGGCAGTGCGGGCATCCCGGATGCCGCGGCTCACCTCGAGGCCGCCGGTGCAGACCCCGCCGCCCTGGCCGCCCTGCCGGCGCACCTCGCCTCGGCCGTACACCTCGCACTCGCGATCGAGCAGGGCGGAACGTTCACCGTCCCGCCCGCGGTCACCGCCCAGCTGGGCGAGTGGCCGTCCCTCGGCCTGCCCTCGCGCGAGGAACTCGTCACCGAGCCCGCGCCCACTCCCCTCGCCCCGGTCAGCCAGGTCGACGCCCGGTTCACCGACACCGTCTCCGCCGAGCGCGCGTTCGGCACGACCACCGCGATCGTGGAGCTCGTCGCCGAACTGCAGCACGAGTCGGCCCGCGAGCTCGCGCGCGGAGGCATCGCCCTGCCGGACAGCAAGCGGCTCGCGGCCTCGATGGGCGTCGACATCGACGACGTCGTGGTTCTGCTCGAGATCGCCGCCCGGGCCGGCCTCGCCGCACTCGACTCCGGCCGGTGGATGCCGACCTCCGCGAGCGCCCCGTGGCTGCTCGACTCCTCCGGCGACCGCTGGGCCGCACTCGCCAACGCGTGGCTCGAGCGGCTGCCGACCGACATCCGCGCGATCCTGGGCCGCAGCGCGCACGCGACGTGGGGCGAACGGCTCGACGACTACGCGACCTGGCTCTACCCGGCGGGCGGCGACTGGATGCGCGAGCGCGTCCGGGTCTACACGCGCGACGCCGAGCTCCTCGGCATCACGGCGCACAACGAGCCCAGCACCCCGGGCGTCGCACTGCTCGCCGAGGGGCCGCACGAGGCCTCGGACGCCATGGCCGCCCTGTTCCCGCCCGAGGTCGCCAAGGTCTACCTGCAGCCCGACCTCTCCGTCGTCTCGCCCGGCCCGCTGGAGCCGGCGCTCGACTCCCGGCTGCGCGCGATGGCCGACGTCGAGGCGCGCGCGATCGCGTCCACGTACCGGATCTCGACGGCGAGCCTGTACCGCGCCATGGCCACGGGCGAGTCGGAGGCGACGATCAGGGAGTTCCTGACGGGGATCTCGCTCACGGGCATCCCGCAGCCGCTCTCGTACCTGATCACCGAGGCCGCCCAGCGCTACGGACTCGTGCGCGTGGGCGTCGTGGACGGCGACCGCGCCTACGTGCGCTCGGCCGACGACACGCTGCTGCGCACACTGCTCGTCGACCACGGCATCGCGGCGCTCGGCCTCACGCGCGCCGGCGACCGGCTGCTGAGCCGCTTCGACCGCGACCTCGTGTTCTGGACGCTCGCGGAGGCCCGCTACCCGGTGGCGGCGGAGAACGCCGACCGCGAGGTCGTCGTCCTCACGCGCAAGCACGCGACCCGCGCCGTCGCCGCCTCGACGGACTCGACGGCCTCCCTCATCGAGCGGCTGCGGCTCGGCAGTTCGAGCGACTCCGAGGAGACCGACAAGGCGTGGCTGTCACGGCAGCTGGACGTGGCGATCCGCAACAAGGTGGGTCTCACGGTCACCGTGCGGATGCCGGACGGCACCGACGTCGACTACCAGCTCGAGCCGGCGAGCGTGGGCGGCGGGCGCCTGCGCGCGCGCGACCGCAAGTCCGATATCGAGCGCACGCTACCCCTGGCGAGCATCGTGTCGGTCGGGCCCGCGCAGTAGCCACAGCGCCAGCCCGAGCACGAGGAGCACTCCACCGAACGCGGCCGCGTACCACGCCGTGTCCGCCGGGATGTCGAGGTACACGGTGATACCGAGGATGCGCGAGAGCCCCCACGGCAGCAGCCCGAGCTGGTCGTTCCAGACCGTGAGCGCCCGCTCCAGGCCGACGCCGCCGATGAGCGCGCCGATCGCCGCGAGCACGGCCCCGACGCCGGCGAGCGCGACACCCCACGCCCGGCGGGCGCCGAGCTGCACCGCCGCCGCCCAGCCCGCCGCGACGATGAGCCACAGGAACAGCGCGAACGCGAGCGTCACGTAGACCGAGCGGCCCGCCGGGTCCGTCCAGAAGTGGAACCAGTACCCGCCCGGCCCGGTCGGCGCGATCACCGCGAGCTGCAGGGCTACCCGCAGTAGCGCAACCCCGCCGAGCACGGCGACGACCGACCACACGGCGGCCCTGCGCACGGCGAACAGCAGCACGGCGGCGAACAGCGCCCACCCCGCGAGCATCGTCAGCATGTGGGCGGGCGCCTCGAACCAGGTGGAGATGCCCCGGCTCAGGACGATCGCCACCACAGGGACCACGACGAGCGGCACCCGCGACCCGAGGTCGTCAGCGGCCCGCCACGGGCGCACCGCCCCGAGCACCATCGCGCGGGCCGCCCGGGCCCCCGGCAGGCGCCGCACCCGGGTGCTGGCCGCGGCGATGCCGTAGGCCAGCCACAGCACGATGAGGGCGAGCAGGATGCGCGCCGCCCACGCCATCGCGAGGTCGCGGTCGCCCCGGGCGATGCCGAGGTCGGCAGCCGTGAGGTTGTAGGCCGGATAGTCCAGGTTGCCCGCGTACTCGCTCTCGTGCGCCGCCGAACTGGCCTCGAAGGCCGCGGTTGCGGCGCGCCACTGGTCGTACGCGGTGCCGGAGCCGGTGTCGTGCCACTGGGCTTGGCGCAGCACCATGGCGCGGTAGTCCGCGAGCATCGTGAGAGTGCTCGTCTCGTAGTCGAGGGTGCCCAGGAAGGCGGTCCGGAGCTCGGGCGACTTCCAGGCCGCGGCATCCGTGCCCTCGAGCGCGGAGCGCATGGAGCTGACCGCGTCGAGCGCGCGCTGCCCGCCGGCAATCGCCTCGTCGAGCTGGTCGCGGCTGACGTTGTAGATGACGTCGAGCACGGCGCTGTCGCCGGTGAGGATGTCCCACTCGAAGATCCACATCATGGGCGGCGGCTCGAGGCCGATCGCGAACACCCGCCGGTCGGCGTACGGGCCGATGTAGAGGCCGTCGGTGATGGCCGCGCGGGAGGACGCCATCGCCTGGCCGATCGCCGCGATCGTGGCGGGGTCGTCGGAGAACCAGCGGCGGGCCCAGTCCGCGGTGATCGCCGCGGGGTCGAGGGAGGGGTCGCGCGCGAGCCGCACGGCTAGCTCGGTGTTCAGCTCGTACAGCTGCCAGAACCCGCGCTTGAGCTCGAGGGTCATCGGGCCGGCGCGCCAGGGTCCGCCGTCCTGCGTCCAGGTCCAGATGCCCTCGACGTGCGGGTTGGCCGCGATGAAGCGGTTGATCGCCTGGCTGTACAGGTCGCCCAGGTCGTTGGGGAAGGCGCCGAAGTCCTCGAACTCGCGCCGGCTCTGGAACTCGATGATGCGCCGCTGGTCGCCCGACTCGAGGGTCGTGTTGAACGGCAGATGGCTGTAGAAGTCGCCGAGCGTGTACTTCGTGCTCACGATCAGCCTGTCGGAGTCGATGCCGTCGAGCACCTCGGCGTAGGACGCCGGGTCCGTGTGCATGTCGCCCACGGCGCCCACCCCCACGCTCCAGCTGCGGAAGATCACCTCGCGATCGGCCTTCTCCGCCTCGGCCGTGAACGCGGTGAGCATCGCGCGAACGGCGGGGACGGTGGTCACGGCGAGCGCCGAGTAGTAGTCCCACCCGGGCAGGTCGTACACGCTGCCCGCCTCGCCGATGCGGATGAGGGTGCCGTCGATGTAGGGCATGGACGCGTAGAGCTCGTCGAGGCCCGCGGAGTAGACATCCCACAGCGCCGGGTTCTCGGTGTCGAGCGAGCCGAACCGCTTCTCGAGGTACGCCTGCAGCGGGGTGGTGAGGGTGAGCATGTCGGTGCGGAAGTAGACCTTGAGCCCCGCGTCGTGCGCATACTGCCAGAGCGGGCCGAACGCCTTCTGCAGCGCGAGGGCGCGCGCGACGTGCTCGTCGCCGTCGGCGTACACACCGAGCGAGTCGAACGTCAGGTACTCGACGAGGCCCGGGACGGCTATCGCGTTGTAGCCCTCCGCGAGCACGTGCCGCACGTAGTCGTCGAACTCCTCGGCTGCAGCGCTCATCGCGGCCCCGTCGATGTAGGGCGCCTCCGGCAGCATCACGTCCTGGAACGCCTTCGAGTTGTGCGAGTAGTCGTCGCCCGCGCGCCACGCGGCCTCGTCGGGCGTGACGCCGACGGCACCGAGGTCGACCATGCGGAACGGCAGGGCCGAGTCCACCCGCCCCATCGTGAGGGCGCGGCCGTCGCGCACCGCGGACGCCACGTCGTAGACGCCCCGGGCGGCACCGGCGTCGCTCGCCGCGACGATGGTGAGGGCATCCGGGCCGCCCTGCAGCTCGTAGCCCTCGTCGGTGTCGTCGCCCGCGCCCACCTGCAGCGCGAGGGTGGCTGTGCCCTCAGTGGCCCGGGATGCCACGGCCGCCCGCAGCTCGTCGCGGGCGAGCTCGAGGCGCGCGCCGCTGGTCTGGGTGATGAGGGTGATGGCGCGGGGCACCACCACCGGGGCCTCGGGGGCGGCGGAGGGCGACTCGCCCGGGATGTCCGAGCTCTCGCTGCGGATGCCGAGTGCGTCGCCGAGCCCGTACGAGACGCCAGCCCCGAGACCGAGGAGAACGAGCGCGGCGACACCCGCGAGGACAGGCCGGCGCACACTCTTCACGCGACGCACAGTACCAGCACGGCGCGCGCCGCCTAGGCTGTAAGGATGCCCACGAACGGCCCCCTCATCGTTCAATCCGATCGCACCGTGCTCCTCGAGGTCGCGCACCCGCAGGCGGAAGACGCCCGGCACGACCTCGCGGTGTTCGCCGAGCTCGAGCGCGCGCCCGAGCACATCCACACGTACCGCATCACGCGGCTGGGCCTGTGGAACGCCCGCGCCGCGGGCCACACCGCCGAGGACATGCTGGCGACGCTCGAGACGTACTCCAAGTTCCCGGTGCCGCAGTCGGTCATCGTCGACATGACCGAGACCGTCGGCCGCTACGGCCGTCTGGTGATCGAGCGGGCGGATGACGGCGCCCTCACGCTCACGGCCACCGACGCCGCGGTGCTCAGCGAGATCACCCGTGCCCGCAAGGTGGCCGGGCTGCTCTTCGAGAAGCGCGGGGACCACACGTACGTGGTGCAGGCCTGGGCCCGCGGGCAGCTCAAGCAGGAGCTGCTCAAGCTCGGCTGGCCGGCGGAGGACCTGGCCGGCTACACCCCGGGCACCCCGCACGACATGGCGCTCAATAGCGTCGACGGCTGGCACCTGCGCCCGTACCAGGACCAGGCCGTGGACAACTTCTACGCGCACGGCTCGGGCGTGGTCGTGCTCCCCTGCGGCGCCGGCAAGACGCTGGTCGGGCTCGGCGCGATGGCGGCGGGCAAGACCACCACGCTCATCCTCGTCACCAACACGGTGTCGGCGCGCCAGTGGCGCAACGAGATCCTCAAGCGCACCACGCTCACCGAGGACGAGGTGGGCGAGTACTCCGGGCAGGTGAAGCAGGTGCGTCCCGTGACCATCGCGACGTACCAGATCCTCACCGCGCGCCGGAAGGGCGAGTACGCCCACCTCGCCCTGCTCGACGCGCTCGACTGGGGCCTCGTGATCTACGACGAGGTGCACCTGCTGCCCGCGCCGGTGTTCAAGCTCACCGCGGAGCTGCAGGCCCGCCGCCGCCTCGGCCTCACCGCCACGCTGGTGCGCGAGGACGGCCGCGAGGGCGACGTGTTCTCCCTCATCGGGCCCAAGCGCTTCGATGCGCCGTGGAAGGAGATCGAGGCCCAGGGCTTCATCTCCCCCGCCTCCTGCTACGAGGTGCGGATCGACCTCCCGGAGCAGGAGCGGCTCGAGTACGCGGCATCCGCCGACGACGAGCGCTACCGGCTCGCGGCCACCGCCCCCGCCAAGCTCGGGGTGGTGCGCGACCTCGTGAAGAAGCACGAGGGCGAGCGCATCCTCGTGATCGGGCAGTACCTCGACCAGATCGACGAGCTCGCTGACGCCCTGAACGCCCCCAAGCTCACCGGCGCCACCCCGGTCGACGAGCGGGAGCGGCTGTACGACGCGTTCCGCACCGGCGAGATCACGGTGCTGGTGGTCTCGAAGGTGGCCAACTTCTCCGTGGACCTCCCGGAGGCGACCGTCGCGATCCAGGTCTCTGGCTCGTTCGGCTCGCGCCAGGAGGAGGCCCAGCGCCTCGGGCGCCTGCTGCGCCCCAAGGAGAGCGGCCTGCCCGCGAACTTCTACACGCTCGTGGCGCGCGACACCGTCGACCAGGACTTCGCCCAGAACCGGCAGCGGTTCCTCGCGGAGCAGGGCTACAGCTACACGATCCTCGACGCCGACACGCTCGAGGCGGCGTAGCCACCGCAGCGGCGCCCCGCCCGCCGCCGGTGCCCCGCCCGCCGCGGCGCCCCGCCCGCCGCGGCGCCCCGCCCGCCCGGTGCGAAATGCAGGATGCACGAGCATCCCGGCCCGTATTTGCGCGGTCTCACACCTCGTGGGAGCGCTCCACTCCTGCATTTCGTACAGCGGCGCGCGGGTGGACAGCCGCGCGAGGGTGGGACGGCGGCGCGAGGGTGGACGGCCGCCCGCGGGTGGACGGCCGGGTCGGGGCTACCGCGCGTAGCGCAGCAGCAGGGTGTCGCCCGAGCGCAGCACGTGGCCGAGCGCCATGCCGCGCGCCTCGGGCAAGTCGCCGTGCGAGATGCGCGGCGCGTCGCCCGCCTCGAGCGACGGGGCGATCGTGACGCACAGCTCGTCGACCGCGTCGACGGCGAGGAGCGAGCCGAAGAGCGACGGTCCGCCCTCGCACAGGATGCGGGTGAGGCCCCGGGCGCGCAGCTGCTCGATCGCGCCGGGGAGGTCCGCGTCGATGATGTCGGCGACGGCGGCGAAGCGGTCCGCGGGCCGGGACGTGACGATGATGGGGCGCACCGGCGCCTGCGTGAAGATCCGCGACCCGGGGTCGAGGTCGAGGCGGCCGCTCACGATCGCGAAGACCGGGTGCTCGGGCATCCCGTGCTCGACCCGCCAGCGCGCCGAGGCGTCGGAGACGCGCATCGGCCCGTAGCCCTCGTCGCGCACGGTGCCCGCGCCGACGAGCACCACGTCGCACACGCGCCGCAGCAGTTCGAAGTGCCGCTTGTCGGCGGCGCCCGACAGGCCGCCCGAGAGGCCGTCGTGGGTGGCGGCGCCGTCGATGCTCGAGACGAAGTTGACCCGCACGCCCGGCCCGAGGTCGGCGACGAGGTCGTCGTCCGTGAGGTTGTCGGCGGGGCGCGGCCAGAGCCGGTCGATGCGAGTCGTCATGCGTCCAGCCTCACACGTTGTGCCTCAGGTACGCGGGCTGCCGGAGCCCCAAGATCGCCTCGGTCATCCGCACCGCGGCGACCGACGCGGGAACGTCGTGCATGCGCACGATGCGCGCGCCCTTCATGATGCACACGACGGCCGCCGCGAGCGACCCCTCCAGCCGCTGCCCCTGCTCGCGGTCGATCGACTCGCCGACGAAGTCCTTGTTCGAGACGGCGGCGAGGGTGGGATACCCGAGCGCGACTATCTCGTCCAGCCGCCGGGTGAGCTCCAGGGTGTGCAGGGTGTTCTTGTTGAGGTCGTGGCCGGGGTCAACCACGAGGCGCTCGCGCGGCACGCCCCCGGCGAGCGCGCGGTCCACGCGCTCCCGCAGGAACGCGGCGACCTCCACCACGACATCGTCGTAGTGCGGCTTGGGCTTCTCGCTGCGGGGCGGGCCGATGCTGTGGGTGAGCACGAGCGTGGCCTGGCTCTCGGCGATGACGCCGACCATGCCCTCATCCCAGAGCCCGCTCGTGTCGTTGATGACGGCGGCGCCCGCGGCGATGGCGCGGCGCGCAACCTCGGCGTTCGCAGTGTCGACCGAGATGACGACGTCGGATGCCGCGGCCACCCCCTCCACGACGGGAACTACCCGCGCGATCTCCTCCCCGACCGAGACCGCAGGCCCCCGGCCGAACGGGACGCCGCCGATGTCGACCCAGTCCGCGCCGTCCTCGGCCGCCCTCAGCGCCGCCGCCACTGCACGGTCGAGGGCGAACGTCGCCCCCTTGTCGTAGAACGAGTCCGGCGTGCGGTTCACTACCGCCATCACGGCGACCTGCTTCTCGAAGTCGAAGGTCCGCCGTCCGATGCGGCGGGGCGCGAGAGGCTCGGTGCGACGGTGGTCCATACGAGAATGGAACCATGCCCGTGACCCCGTTCGTGATCGACGTGCCCCAGTCGGAGCTCGATGAGCTGCGGCGGCGGCTGCGCGCGACCCGGTGGCCGGACGCGGTGGCGGATGACTGGAGCCAGGGCATCCCGCCCGCAGCCCTCCGCCGTGTGGTGGAGCACTGGGCCGGCGCGTACGACTGGCGCGCGATGGAGCGCGAGCTCAACGAGCTCGACCACGTGATGGTGGACGGCATCCACGCGGTGCGCGCCGGCACTCCGGGCGCGACGCCGCTGCTGCTCGTGCACGGCTGGCCCGACGGGTTCGTGCGCTTCCTCCGCGCGCTGCCGCTCATCGCCGACCGGTTCGAGATCGTCGTGCCGAGCATCCCGGGCTACGGTTTCAGCGCGCACCCGGCAGAGCCGCTCGGTCCGGTCGGTGTCGCCGACCGCTTCGCCGGGCTGATGTCCGCGCTCGGGCACGAGCGGTTCGCCGTGCACGGCGGCGACATCGGCACCCAGATCGCCGACCAGCTGGGGCTGCGGCATCCCGAGCGCATTACAGCCCTGCACCTCGGCGACGTGCCACTGCGGCGGATGCGCGGCATCCCGGCCGCGGAGCTGACCGACGCCGAGCGCGAGTGGCAGGCGAACGGCGCCGCATGGGAGCTCGCGGAGGGCGGCTACTCGCACGTGCAGCGCACCAAGCCGCAGACGCTCGCCGCCGCGCTCAACGACTCGCCCGCGGGGCTCGCCGCGTGGATCCTCGAGAAGTTCGAGGCGTGGAGCGACCGGGGCCTCGATGCGTTCAGCCTCGACGACCTCGCGACGAACCTCACCGTGTACTGGGTGACGCAGAGCGCGGGCTCGGCGGCGCGGTACTACTACGACAACACGGTCACGCCCACGGGGGTGCAGACCGCGCCGACGGGGTTCGCGATGTTCCCCGCCGACATCTGCCCCGCGCCGGAGGAGTCCGCGAAGCGGTGGTACCCGGTGGCCCGCTGGACGGAGATGCCGCGCGGCGGGCACTTCGGCCCGTGGGAGGAGCCGGAGCTGTGGAGCGCCGAGCTGCGGGCCTTCGCCGACCAGCTGGGGCTCTAGCCGCCCGAGTGGGTCTGCTGCGAGAGCAGGAGCCGCTTCTCGGCGAGCCAGTCCATGAAGGCGAAGCCGACGCCCGACAGCAGGAACGTCAGGTGCAGCATGATGCGCCAGAACTGCTGCTCCGCAGTGACCGTGTACTCGCTGCCGGTGAGCACCCAGCCGGTGAAGTCCTGCAGCAGGCCGATGACGGAGATGGCGACGATGGAGCCGATGAGCTTCATCTTGAGGCCGGAGAAGTCGACGCGGCCCATCCAGCTCGGGCGGTCTTCCGCGTTGCGGGCGACGGCGATCTTCGACACGAAGTTCTCGTAGCCGGCGAAGATCACGATGAGCACCAGGTTCGCGAGCAGGGTGAGGTCGAGCAGCGCGAGCACGCTCAGGATCAACTGCTCCCCCTCGATCGAGAACACGTGGGTGACGAGGTGCCAGACCTCCTCGAAGAACTTCACGAGGATCACGACCAGAGCGACGACGAGGCCGACGTAGAAGGGGGCGAGCAGCCAGCGGCTGCCGAACATGAACCGTTCGGCAATGTGCTCGACGGCGAGGGCTCGGGGGTTCTTGGGGCGCGGCGGGGTGGTGGTCACCGGGTCGTGGCTCATGTGTCAACCGTATTCCGTGACGGCTGGGCGAATGCCCGGAAACCGGTCAACGCACTCCCAGACAACGCTCAGACGACTCGCAGATACTTGCTCCATGGCTGATGGACCCAAGATTCTGATCGTCGACGACGAACCCAACATTCGCGACCTCCTCACCACGTCGCTGCGCTTCGCCGGCTTTGCCGTGCGCGCGGTCGGCAACGGCGCGCAGGCCATCTCCGCCGTGCTGGAGGAGGAGCCCGACCTCATCATCCTCGATGTCATGCTCCCCGACATGAACGGCTTCGGCGTGACCAAGCGGCTGCGGGCATCCGGCTACACCGCCCCCATCCTCTTCCTCACCGCGAAGGACGACACTGAGGACAAGATCACCGGCCTCACGGTCGGCGGCGACGACTACGTCACGAAGCCGTTCAGCCTCGATGAGATCGTCGCCCGCATCAAGGCCATCCTCCGCCGCACTATGCACGACGACGAGGAGGCGGTCATTCGCGCCGGCGAGCTCACGATGGACCAGGACACGCACGAGGTCACCATCGGCTCCGAGCAGATCGAGCTGAGCCCCACAGAGTTCAAGCTCCTCCGCTACCTCATGCTGAACCCTAACCGCGTGCTGTCCAAGGCGCAGATCCTCGATCACGTCTGGGAGTACGACTTCAACGGCGACGCGGGCATCGTGGAGAGCTACATCTCGTACCTCCGCCGCAAGCTGGACCAGTTCTCGGCGGAGCCCGTCATCCAGACCAAGCGCGGTTTCGGCTACATGCTCAAGGCTGCCCGAGTCTGACGTGACCGCCCGCCGTAGGCTGGTGGCCTGATGCACGAGATCACGGAGTGGTGGAACCGCATTTCACTGCGGACCAAGATCACCGCGGTGACCGTGCTCCTGCTCACCTTCGGCCTGCTGGTGACGGGCGCCGGCACCATGACTGTCCTGCGCGGCTACCTTCTCGAAGAGCTGGACGCGAAGATCAGCCTCGCGGGCCAGAACCTGCAGATCCAGCCGAGCGGCACGGCCGACGACCCGCAGTGCAGCCTGCCGACCCTGCCCAACGACTACTTCCTCGCCGTGCTCAAGTACGACGGCACGCTGATCTGCAACAACAGGGCTCAGGATGCCGCGCGGCCGGTGGTCGACTCGCTCACCCTGCCGAACATCGCCGGCAGCACGGGGGCAATGACAGTTCCCAGTACCGTCGTCGGCGACCAGTGGCGGGTCGTCGCCTACCCCGCCACCAACCGGCTGGGCACTGACTACTTCGTGATCGTCATCGGGCTGGACCTCAAGGAGACCAACGCGACGGTCTCCCGGCTCGCGGCTATCTTCCTCTTCTTCGGCCTCACCGTCGTCATTCTCGGCGGGGCCATCACCCGCCTGCTGGTGACGAGCACCTTCGCCCCGTTGCGCGAGGTCGAGGCTACGGCCGCGCGCTTCGCGGAGGGCGACTTCAACCAGCGGCTCTCGGGCGCCACCCCCAACACCGAGGTCGGGCGGCTGAACCGCTCGCTGAACGCCATGCTCGGCCGGATCGACCGCGCCTTCGCCGACCGCGCGAAGACCATCGACCAGATGCGCCGCTTCGTCGGCGACGCCTCGCACGAGCTGCGCACGCCTCTCGTCTCGGTGCGCGGCTACGCCGAGCTGTACCGCATGGGCGCGCTCACCAAGCAGGAGGACGTCGCGCAGGCGATGGAGCGCATCGAGAAGGAGGCGATCCGCATGGGCGAGCTGGTCGAAGACCTCCTCGAGCTCGCGCGCATCGACGAGGCGAAGCCGCTGCAGCTCGCCGAGCTCGACCTGGTGCCCCTCGCGCAGGATGCCGCGCTGGACGCGATGGCCGCCGCTCCCGACCGGGTCGTGACAGTCGTCGGCACGGATGCCCCGGCCGAGCCCCCCGCGCAGACGCTGGTGCTCGACGTCATCCCTCCGGAGGCCCCCGCCTCCCGCCCGCCGAGCGCGGCCACCGGCCCCATCGCGTTCGCGGGAGCCACCCTCGCCCGCCTCACCGCCCGCCGTGCGCGCGCCAACCGCGCCCCCGGCGAGGTCGTGACGATCCCCGAGCCGCCGCCCGCCGAGCTGCGCGCCGTGGTGCTCGCCGAGGAGAACAAGATCCGCCAGGTCGTCGCCAACCTCGTGGGCAACGCGATCCGATTCACCCCGGAGGGCTCCCCCATCGAGATCGGCGTCGGGGTCGACCGGGACGAGCGCATGGCGATTCTCTCCGTGATCGACCATGGCGAGGGAATCCCGCCGCAGATCAGGGAGAAGATCTTCGAGCGCTTCTGGCGCGCCGACAGCTCGCGCCAGCGCGCGACCGGTGGCAGCGGGCTGGGCCTCGCGATCGTGGCGGCGATCGTCGGCTCGCACAACGGCGCGGTCGAGGTCGTCGAGACGCCCGGCGGCGGAGCGACCTTCCGCGTGAAGCTTCCGCTCCTCCCCAGCGCGGTGGATGCCGCATCCGCCCCCACCCCGTCCTGACCCCGCCTGCGGGCTCGCCGACGCCGCTACTGTCACCCGCATGACTCGTTACCAGGTAGACAGTGAAGCAGTCCTCTCCGCGACCGGCGCCGTGCGCTCCTCGATCTCGCGGATCCAGTCGGAGGTAGGCGGGCTGTACGGCCAGCTCACCCAGCTCCAGTCGTCGTGGACCGGCGACGCGGCCACCGCCTTCTCCGGCGTCGTCGCCGACTGGAAGGCGACCCAGCAGCGGGTAGAGGAGAACCTCGCCGCCATCAACCAGGCGCTCACGCACGCCGGCCAGCAGTACGCGGAGATCGAGGCGTCGAACGCGCGCCTCTTCCTCCGCTAGCGGGTTGAATAGCGCGCTCTGGCGCGCGTATCGAAACGACAAGGGCGGCCCTCCCGGAGGAGGACCGCCCTGTTACGTGCTCAGACTTAGAAGTCCATGCCGCCCGACGGGTCGCCCATCGGAGCCTGGTTCTTCTCGGGCTTGTCCGCCACGACCGCCTCGGTCGTGAGGAACAGACCGGCGATCGACGAGGCGTTGAGCAGCGCGGAGCGCGTGACCTTCACCGGGTCGTTGATGCCGGCGGCCAGCATGTCCACGTACTCGCCAGTCGCGGCGTTGAGGCCCTGGCCGACCGGGAGGTTGCGCACCTTGTCCGCGACAACGCCGGGCTCGAGGCCCGCGTTGAGCGCGATCTGCTTGAGCGGGGCGTCGATGGCCACGCGCACGATGTTCGCGCCCGTCGCCTCGTCGCCGACAAGGCCGGTGAGGGCCTTGCTGTCGAAAGCGATCTTGCCAGCCTGGATGAGGGCGACGCCACCACCGGCGACGATGCCCTCCTCAACCGCTGCCTTGGCGTTGCGCACTGCGTCCTCGATGCGGTGCTTGCGCTCCTTGAGCTCGACCTCGGTGGCTGCACCGGCCTTGATGACCGCGACACCGCCGGCGAGCTTGGCAAGGCGCTCCTGGAGCTTCTCGCGGTCGTAGTCGCTGTCCGTGTTCTCGATCTCGGCGCGGATCTGCTTGACGCGGCCGGCGATGGCGTCCTGGTCGCCCGAGCCCTCGATGATCGTGGTCTCGTCCTTGGTGATGACGACCTTGCGAGCGCGGCCGAGCAGGTCGAGCGTCGCGTTCTCGAGCTTGAGGCCGACCTCCTCAGAGATCACCTGGCCGCCCGTGAGGATCGCGATGTCCTGCAGCTGCGCCTTGCGGCGGTCGCCGAAGCCGGGAGCCTTGACGGCGACCGACTTGAAGATGCCGCGGATCTTGTTCACGACGAGAGTCGCGAGCGCCTCGCCGTCGACGTCCTCGGCGATGATGAGCAGCTGCTTGCCGCTCTGGATCACCTTGTCGACGATGGGCAGCAGGTCCTTGATGTTCGAGATCTTGCTGTTCGCGATGAGGATGTACGGGTCTTCGAAGACCGCCTCCTGGCGCTCCTGGTCCGTGACGAAGTACGCGGAGAGGAAGCCCTTGTCGAAGCGCATGCCCTCGGTGAGCTCGAGCTCGGTGCCGAAGGTGTTCGACTCCTCGACGGTGACGACGCCCTCCTTGCCGACCTTGTCGATCGCCTCGGCGATCAGTGCGCCGATCTCGGGGTCACCGGCGGAGATGGAGGCGGTGGCCGCGATCTCCTCCTTGGTCTCGATCTCCTTGGCGCTCGCGATGAGGGCCTCGATGACGGCCGCGGTGGCCTTCTCGATGCCCTTCTTGAGGCTGATGGGGTCCGCACCGGCGGCGACGTTGCGCAGGCCCTCGCGCACGAGCGCCTGGGCGAGCACGACCGACGTCGTGGTTCCGTCACCGGCGACGTCATCGGTCTTCTTGGCGACCTCCTTGACGAGCTCGGCACCGATCTTCTCGTACGGGTCGTCGAGCTCGATCTCCTTGGCGATCGACACACCGTCGTTCGTGATGGTGGGCGCGCCCCACTTCTTCTCGAGCACGACGTTGCGGCCGCGCGGGCCGAGGGTCACCTTGACCGCGTCGGCCAGGATGTTCAGGCCGCGCTCGAGGCCGCGACGGGCCTCTTCGTTGAAAGCAATGATCTTTGCCATGTGTGTTTCTCGTCCCTCCCGGACGTCGTACAGACGAATTCTTTAGCACTCGAAACGTGCGAGTGCCAAGGGCTAAATTAGCACTCGCCAAGGGTGAGTGCAAGAAAGGTGCGGAGTGCGGAAACAGCGGATGCCGCCCACCTGCGTGAGCGGCATCCGTGTGCTGAAACTGGTGAAGACCTAGGCCAGGTGAACCGCCTCGGCCTGGGGGCCCTTGGCCCCCGTGCCGACCTCGAATACAACCTGCTGGCCCTCTTCGAGAACCTTGTACCCACTCATGTCGATCGCCGAGTAGTGGACGAAGACGTCCTGCCCTCCGCCGTCGACGGTGATGAAACCGTAGCCCTTCTCAGCGTTGAACCACTTCACGGTTCCGTTCGCCATGTGTTACTCCCTGCTGTGCTCCTGGCGGCGCCGGACGGGCGGGCCAATGCCAGATAGTAACGGGGAGAAAACACCCTGTAGAAGGGGTCAGAGGCTGATTAAACACGCGTGTAACACAATCGGAACCGCCCGCGCTATTTGGGGCGCTCTACGGTGCCGTAGCGGCCCCGGGGTAGTCGAGGCCGATGACGACCGTGAGGACCGATCCGGGGAAGGTGTCGGGGCTGACCAGTCGGATCTGGCCCTTGCCGAGGGACACGACGACGCCCCGCGCGACATCCTCATTGACGGGGTCGCTGTAGTAGACGGTGGTCGTCTCGACGTCCTTCTGGCCGGCGTTAGTGCGGGCCGTGATCGTCCAGCCGACGGCGGCGAGCGCATCGCCCACAGTGTTCTCCAGACCCGCGGTCGGGGTTCCGTTGAGAACTGTGATGTTGATCTTGCGCGCCGGGTCGATCGTCGTCGGGTCGAGAACCGGGTCGGCCGTCGGAGTGGAGGTGGGGCTCGGCGTCGGGGTGGGCGCAGGCTCGAAGATGGGCAGGCCGACGTCCACGCCGACGACGTTGCTGAGCCCCCACAGGCCGCCGAAGATCAGCACACCGGTCGCGAGCAGCGCCCACGCGAATCCGATCCAGCCGCCGCCCTTCTTCTTGGGACCGCGGTGGGCGCCGATGCGCTTGAGGTCCTCAGGAAGCTGGTCGAACCGGTCTTTGGGATATGCGGCCATGGCTCAGTCGTTCGATTCGTCGTGGGGGTCCGTGCCACCGTGGTCGTGGGTCGTGAATGTCCGCGCGGCCCTGGCACTCGTGCGCGCATCGCGTGCGCGCTGCAGGCGCCGAACCAGCATGGGATCGTGCCGCACGGCTTCGGGCGTATCGATCAGGGCATTCAGCAGTTGATAATAGCGGGCCGCCGGGAGAGAAAACTGGGAGCGGATCGCCTCTTCCTTCGCGCCCGCGTGGCGCCACCACTCGCGCTCGAAGTCGAGGATGCGGCGGTCGCGCTCGGGCAGGGCGGAGTCCGGTTCCCCCGCACGCTCCTGCTGCGCAGCCATGGACCTCCCGACGCCGCTGCCATCCTAGGGCTCGGGCGCTGCGCATCCGCTGTCCCGCGCTGGCTCGTCGGGAATCCCGCGGTGGGAGGTTAGGATAGCCTAAGTTCCCTTTTCCCGACCCGATTGGCCGCCATGCTGCCCCGCCCCCGCCTCGCTGCCGCCCTGGCTGCCGCGGCCGTCGTGCTGCTGGCAGGATGCACCGCTCCCGCCGCGCCCTCCCCCGCCCCGGGCGTGGTCGCCGCCAACCCCGCCGTGCCCCTCGCCGACCTCGACGTACTCGCCGACCCGCACTCGTACGAGGGACCGTCCACGGCGGTCCTCGCGGATGCCGCGATCGCCGCCCCCGCGCAGGCTCCCGCGCAGCAGCTGCCGGCCACGGTCACCTCCCACGACCTCGCGGGCGACACCAGCGCGACCGTGAAGTCGACCGAGCGCATCCTCGCGATGGACATCTCGGGGTCGATCGCCGCAACCGTGTTCGGGCTCGGCTTCGGCGGCTCCGTAGTCGGGCGGGACGTCTCGACCACGTTCCCCGGCACCGAGGAGCTGCCGGTGATCACGTCCAGCGGGCACACGGTCAACAACGAGGCGATCCTGGCCCTCCGCCCCACGGTGCTCATCACCGACGGCTCGGTCGGGCCCGTCGACGTGGTCCTGCAACTGCGGGACGCCGGCATCCCCGTCGTCTTCGTCGACACCGACCCGACCATCGACGGGGTCGGCGAGCTCGCGCGCCAGGTGGCCGCCGCCCTCGGCGCCCCGGCGGCGGGCGAGTCGCTCGCGAACGATCTCACGGCGGGCATCGCGGCGAAGGTGGCCGAGATCGCGGCGATCGTGCCGAAAGGCGAGCCGCTCCGGATGCTCTTCCTCTACCTGCGCGGAACATCCGGCATCTACTACCTCTTCGGCGAGGAGTCGGGGGCCGACGTGCTCATCCGCTCGCTCGGCGGCGTCGACGTGGCCGCCGAGATCGGGCTGGACGGCATGCGGCCCATGACCGACGAGGCGATGGTCACCGCGAACCCCGACCTGATCCTGGTGATGACCGACGGCATCGCGAGCGTCGGCGGGGTCGACGGGCTGCTCGGCTCGAAGCCCGCTATCGCGCTCACCACGGCCGGCCAGCACAAGCGGTTCGTCGACATGGCCGACGGCGAGGTCCTCGCGTTCGGCCCCCGCACCGCCGAGGTGCTCGACGCCCTCGCCCGCGCGATCTACGCCCCGGGTCAGTAGCAGTTCCTAGAGTGGTCGGTGGTCGGAGAGCCGGGGCTACCTGGCGGCCGAGCGCATCACCGGCTCGCTCGACGGCGTCGAGGGCGAGGTGACTGTGCACCACGGCGCGCTCAACTCCCCCGACGACCCGAGTGCCTTCGGCTACATCGTGCCCGGCACCGGCACGGGGGCATTCGCTGACTGGGCCGGCACCGCGCGCATCGTCCACGACGACCGCGGGCCGTACTTCGTCTTCACGCTGGGTTAAACCCCAAGAGCGGGGCGGGCGCCGGATCCAGCACCCACCCCGCTCGCTCCTGCGACTACACCGCCCGGCGGCGGCGAGTCACGATGATGACGACGGCCGCAATGACCAGCAGCAGCACGGCGACGATCAGTATCCACAGCCAGGTCAGGTCTGAGCCGGATGCCACGGGCTCCGCCGTCACGGTCGCGGTCTCGCTCGGCTCGACGACCGGCGCGGCGCAGGCCGCGTCGAGGGGCAGCGTGAACGACACCGGGTCGAACGGCTCCCCGGCCTCGTAGGTGCCGAAGGCCGCGGCACCCGCGGGCGTGAGCACGGTCGGGGCGGAGGTGACCGTCAGAGTGCCGTCCTTGTTCTCCATCGCACCCGAGAGGTCGATGTCGACGAACTCGACGCCCTTCTGGTCGACGGTGGCGCCGTCCTGCGTCGTGCCGCTCACGTCGAGCACCAGCACGGCGGTGTCGGCGTCGATGAACTTCAGCTGCGGGTTCGCGACGGTGGTATCGAGGATGCCGCCGTGGCCGGTGAACTCGACGGCGCCCGTGAAGGCGACGAGGCCGCCCTCGGCGTCGTACGCGCCCTTGCCGCCCGACCAGCCGAACTCGGGGGTCGCGTAGGTCGCGCCGTCGGACACGATCCACTCGCCGTTCGCGATCGACCCGCTGATGTAGCTGCGGAACGACTCCTTGAAGCCCCACGTGAGGGTCCCGGCATCCACCGGACAGCCCTCGGCGGCGGTCGTCACGCGTGCGGCGATCTCGACCTCGACACCGCGGTTGACGCTGCCCTGGAACGTGAGCGTGTGCTTGCCCGTGAGGCCCGCCGGCAGGCGGCCCGTCCAGGTGAGCGTGCCGTCGGCGTCCGCCGTGGCGTTCTTGTCGAGCACGGTCGGCTCCGAGTAGACGACCACGAGGATCCCCTCCTCGTTCGGCTCGAATCCCTCGGCCGTGATGGTGATCTCGTCTCCCGCGACCGGCTTCGCCCCGCTCGCGAGGGTGATGCCCGTCGTGCTCGGCGGGGCGGCTGCGGCGGTGCGCGGCTCCGGGGCCGAGGCCGTCGTGGGCGTGAAGGATGCCGCGGGGCTCCCCACCACGAACGTGACCGGGTCGAGCACCTCGCCGGTGGAGTAGAAGCCCTGGAACGTCGCCGCCCCCGCGCTCGTGAGCGCGGCCGGAGCCCCGGCGAACGTGGTCGACCCCGCGCCCGAGCTCTTCGACGCCGCGCCGAGGAACAGCGTGGCGAAGTTCACGCCCGAGGTCGTCGTGCCGTTGAAGGTCACGTCGACGATGAGCGAGCCG
The DNA here is from genome assembly GCF_058809925.1 of Rhodoglobus sp. GW821-FHT12B09. Classification (NCBI taxonomy): domain Bacteria; kingdom Bacillati; phylum Actinomycetota; class Actinomycetes; order Micrococcales; family Microbacteriaceae; genus Rhodoglobus; species Rhodoglobus sp. GW821-FHT12B09. Next base: position 150,863 of record NZ_JBXATB010000006.1, read on the forward strand.
ACCGTCGACGAGTCGACCTGCACGCGGGGGTTGCTGAGCGCGATGGAGAAGCCGTGGGCAGGGTAAGAGAAGGTCACCGCGCCCCGGTAGGCGCTGGTGCCGGTGCCGGTCGACTGGTTGAAGGCCGCCGACGACTGCTGCGGGAAGAGGAACGACGGGCCGGAGGAGCCCGCGCCCGCGGAGGTCGCGATGCTGCCGCCCCCGAGCACGTACGACTGGAGGCTCGCCTTCACGCCCCAGATGAGCGATCCGGCCTGGGCCACGACCGGAGCCGTGACGGTGAGCGGAAGGGCCGCGGACTGCGAGGCGGTGAAGGCCGCGGCATCCGCCGGGGTGAAGTACGCCGTGACGGAGTACCCGCCGACCGCGAGGCCGGGCAGCGCGAGAGTCGCGACGCCCCCGGCGACCGGGGCCGACCCGAGCACGGTCGAGCCGTTGCGGAACTGCACCGAGCCGGCAGCGGCGGGCGTGACCGTCGCCTTCAGGGTGACGGTGGTGCCCTGCACTACCGCAGTCGTGGGCGCCGCGGTGAGCGCGAGGGCGGTGGTGACAGCGGGCGGCGGCGGCGCAATCCCGAGGTCGAAGGTGAACGCGAGCGGCGTGCGGCCGGTCGCGCTGCTCACGGTCGAGGCGTACGGCCAGCCCGGGATGCCCGGGGCGCTGCCCGCGAGGAAGCTCGTGAACTCCGAGCTCCAGGTGCCGCCGAGGTTCGCCCAGGTCGCCGTGTCTGCGCCCTGGACCACCGGGACCGAGTTGCCCGCGAGGGTCACGATCGTGACGCGCTGCGGCCCGCGGTCGGGAGCCTGGGCGGGGTCGAACGTGATCGGGTTCGTGCCCACGGCCGTGCCGTAGGAGACCAGTGCGGTCACCGAGCCGTTGCCCGCGGCATCCAGCGTCGCCTGCACGTCTGCCAGCCTGAGCCAGCCGCCGCCCGTCGGCGCGAAGTTCACGGAGGCGCCGCGGAACGCGAGGGTGGCGGAGCCGTCGGCGTTCACCGTGCCCGAGCCGCCGCCCCAGGTCGTGAGGCGCGACGTCGCGTCGAACGAGGCCGGCGCGACGTACGCGGAGGGCAGCGGGTTCGGGCGGCCGGGGTTCGCCGAGTTGAGGTAGGTGGAGAGTCCCCACGCCGCCGAGCCCTCGTCGTAGGTCGTGGAGACACCGGGCTGCGGCGCCACGGTGTGCGCCACAGCGGCGGCGGATGAGGCCGTGTAGGCCGAGGCATCCGTCGGAGTGAAGGAGGCGGAGAAGCTGTGGGCGCCGAGCGCGAAGGCGGTGCTCGAGTAGGAGGCCTGGCCTGCGGTGACGGCGACCGGCGTGCCGACCGGAGTGGTGCCGTCGAGGAACTGGACTGTGCCGTCGGTCGCCGGGGAGACCGTCGCAGTCAGTGTGACCGAGGCGCCCGCGAGGGAGGTGGTGACGGGTGACACGGCGAGCACTGTGGAGGTCGCGGTCGCTGCGGGCGCCTGCTCGACGGGCCAGCTGAAGCTGACCGGGTCGAGGGCGGTGCCCGCGGTGTAGAAGCCGCCGAAGGCCGCAGCCCCGTCGGCGGTCAGCACGGCGGGCACGCCCGAGAACGCGACGGTTCCCGCGCCGGAGCCGTTGGTGCCCGAGGCGAGGTCGAGGGTGGCGAGGGGCACGCCCGTAGCCGTCGCGGTGTCGACGTAGAGCGTCGCGGACGACGCCGACGACTGCACGATGGCCGGGTTGGCGAACAGGATGTCGAGGACTCCGCCGTGGCCGACGAAGTGCACGCTGCCGGGGTAGCTCACCGAGCCGGTCGCGGCCGACACATCCGCGCTGCCGGAGCCGCCCGACCAGCCGAAGGGGGTGGCATCCGTGACGCCGTCGACGGTCCAGGTGCCCGCCGCGATCGGGCCCGTGATGTACGAGCGGAAGCTCGCCTTCACTCCCCAGTCGAGCGTGCCACCGGCGACATCGCCGGGAGCTGCCTGCGCGGCGGTGGCGCCGAAGCTGAGGCCTCCCGCGACGAGAAGGGCGGTGAGGAGGGCGGCGGTCCACGCACGCAGGCGTGGCCGGATGGCGCTGTCGTAGGTCACTGTGATCTCCGGGACGAGGTGCACTTAGCTAAGGCTAAGCTAACTTCGACCATAGGGGGGACCGGCCGTTCCTGTCAAAGAATTGGTAAGGCTTACCTTACTTGAGGCCCGCGCGGTACATCCCGATGTGCATGATCGTCGCTTCTTCGAAGGGCTCGCCGAACTCCTCGAAGCCGAACTTCGCGTACAGCGGCGCCACGTACTGCTGGGCGTGCAGCAGCATCGGCTGGCCGGCGAAGTCCTCGAGGGCGCGCGCCAGGAGCAGCTGGGCGAGGCCCTCCCCGCGGCGGTCGGCGCGCACCACGACGCGGCCGATGATGAGGCGGGCGTCCAGGTGCTCGGGCTCCTCGTTGAGGAGCACGCGGATGTAGGCGGCGCAGCCCGCGGCATCCTCGATCCAGTAGTGCCTGGTGCCCGGCTCCTGGTCGCGGTTGTCGAGCTCCTCCTCGTCGACCTTCTGCTCGACGAAGAACACGTCGGTGCGGAGTTTGACGAAGGAGTAGAGCTCCGAAGTCGTGAGTTCGCTCCACGACTTGGCCAGCACGGGAGAGTCGGTCACGAAACCGAGTTTAATGGGGTCATGACCTACAAGATCGAGAAGACCGAAGACGAGTGGCGCGCGGAGCTGGGCGACCGCTACTCGATCCTCCGTGAGGCCGCCACCGAGCGCCCCTGGTCGGGCGCCCTCCTCGACGAGAAGCGCGCCGGCACCTACACCTGCGGCGCCTGCGGCGCCGAGCTGTTCAAGAGCGGCGCGAAGTTCGACTCGGGCTCCGGCTGGCCGAGCTTCTTCGAGTCCGTCAACCCGGACGCGGTCGAGCTCAAGACCGACACCTCGCTGGGCATGACCCGCACCGAGGTCGTCTGCGGCACCTGCGGCTCGCACCTCGGCCACCTGTTCGACGACGCGTACCAGACCCCCACCGGCGACCGGTACTGCATGAACTCCCTGTCGCTCGACTTCAAGGAGAACTGATCAGCGCGCTCGACGCCGTCCGCGCGCGGCGGTCGTACTCCCACGTCACCGCCGACGCCCCCACCCACGAGGAGCTGATCCCGTTCGTCGAGGCGGCGGCGGGCGTCGCCGACCACGGGTCGCTCGAGCCGTGGCGGTTGATCGAGATCCGGGGCTCCGCGCGGGAGACGATCGGCAAGGCGTTCGCCAAGTCGGGCAGCTCCGCCGACAAGCCGCTGAGGGCCTCGCTGCTCATCGCGGTGGTCGCGATCCACCGGCCGAGCAGCAAGGCGCACGAGTGGGAGCAGGAGGCCGTGGCATCCGGAGTCGCCCACATGCTCAGCCTGTTGCTCGACGAAGCGGGCTGGGGCGTGTTCTGGCGCTCGGGCGACCACACCCGCGCCAAGAGGGTGGCGAAGGCGCACAAGCTGGCGAAGAACGAGAAGCTGCTCGGCTGGCTCTACGTCGGCGGCAAGCCCGAGCGCACGAAGCCGGGCAAGAGGGACAAGTTCAGCCTCGAGAAGCACCTGACGTCGCTCTAGCCGGTATCGCGGCGAGCGCCACGGCCACGAAGGTCGCGATCGTGCCGACGACCGTCGCGGCGGCGATCGGGTGCTCGGCGACCGGCAGGAGAAGGTCGAAGACGAGGGATGCCGCGAGCTGCCCCGCGATCGCACCCAGCCCCAGTAGCAGCACGCCCGTGTAGCGCACGACTATCGCGTAGCCGGCGACGAAGACGATGCCGAGCACGCCGCCCACGTACAGCAGCGGGTTGCCCGGGAACTGCTGCGGCAGCCCCGACACGAGTGCGTGCACGACCAGCACGATGCCGAGCACCGTCGCGCCGACCGCGAAGTTGAAGAAGGTAGCGGTGAGCGCGGAGTTCGACAGCTCCTTGATCTGGCCGTTCACGGCCTGCTGCCAGCCGAGGCCCAGACCGGCGGCGAGCGGCAGGATCAGCACCCACGGCGCAATACCGCCCTGGATCTGCGGCGACACGGCGAACCCGACCGCGAGCACGGCGAGCACCGCGCCGATCAGCCGGAACACGGTCACCGGCTTGGGCGCCATCGTGCCCAGCCCGCGCCGGTCAACGAGCAGCCCGCTGAGGGTCTGCCCGGTCACGGTCGCCACCGTGAACAGCGCGACCCCGAGCAGCGCCGCCGTGAGGCCCTGCGACAGCACGAACAGCCCGCCCGCCGCTCCCCCGACGGCGTACCACCACGGGATCTGCCGGGTGCGGATCGACCGGATGACCGTGCCCACGCCGCGCCGAGTGCTCGGGTGCAGCGCGGCGATGATCGCCATGATGACGAACCCGGAGCCGAAGGAGATGAACGCCGCCAGATACCCGTCGCCGAGCTCCCGCCCCAGCTCCCCGTTGATGCGCGACTGGGTCGCCACCAACGCCCCGCACACGGCAGCCCCGACAACGGCGATCGCCACAGCGGCGCGAGAATGTGTCACCCGCCGAGTCTAGGTAAGGTTGTTCACGCGTTCGCCCCCTTAGCTCAGTTGGCCAGAGCACCGCTCTTGTAAAGCGGGGGTCGTCGGTTCGAATCCGACAGGGGGCTCTTGTATTTGCTGGTCGAATAGCGCCCTCTGGGGGCGCGTATCGAGGCCGCCCGTTCGTCTAGCCCACGTCGTGCCCACGCAGAGCTGTGGCCGAGCATCCGCTGGAGGGCCTTGACGTTCGCGCCGGCCGACACCGCGAGGCTCGCGCAGGTGTGGCGCAGCTCGTGCGGGGTCAGGCCGGGGATGCCGATCTGCTCGGCCGCGTCGTTGAACCAGCCGCGGCGGAACGTGCGGTTGCGCAGCACCGAGCCCGACTTCGAGCTGACGAACACGTGGTCCGCTGGGGTCTTGTCCTCTACGTGGATCGACAGCTGCTCGAGGATGAACTCCGGAACCGGGATCGACCGCTCCTCGTAGTCCTTCGGGCTCGACTCCTCCATGTAGCCGTCGACCTCGACCATCGTGGTGTGCACATCGAGGCGGCCTCGAACGAAGTCGAGGTCGCGCACGCGCAGTCCGGCCAGCTCGCCCCACCGCAGCCCGGTGTACGCGAGCACCAGCACGAGGAGGCCGTAGCCCTCCCCCGCCGGCTTGGCATCGACGGTCGCCGCCAGCTCCGCCACCTGCTGATGAGTGAGGAACTTCTTCCGCTTCTTCGACTGCCGTGGCATCTTCAACCGTGACGCGGGGTTGGCGGGGATCCGACCGTCGTCGACGGCGACCTGGAGGCCGGCACAGAGGACGTTGACGATCTTACGAACCGAGCCGGGGCTCTGAGTCGCGGTGAGCTTCGACGCCCAGAGCTGCGCGTCGAATCGGGTCAGGTCGCCGATGGCGATCGGCCCGAGACTCGGGACGATGTGGAGCCGGACCACGCCCTCAAGACGGTCGAACGTCGAGCGACGGAGGTCGGTGCGGGTCTCGAGCCACTTGTTCATCCAGTCACCGATGCTGACGCGAGCACGGGTCGGATCGATGTAGCGGCCGCTGTTCTTCGCGACCTCTACCGATGCGAGAAATAGCTCGGCGTCACGCTTGGTGCGGAACCCACGCTTGTCGGTCTGCTTGTGATCGGGCTTGCGGTAGCGCACGCGATACCGGCGCCCGCCCGAAGTCTCGTAAGGAGTGACGCTACCCATGGAACGACCTGCCCTCGTTCATTCCCCGAACCTAGCGCGACCTAACGACAACGACTCGCGCTCTAGCCCGACGGCTCCTCGTCAGCCGCGTCGGCGGGATCATCCAACCAACCGAAAGCCTCCTTGACGGCTCTCTCGTCAGTTTCGAGGATCTGCAAACTCAAGCGGATAAGGGAATTCAGTTGCTGAATCCAGGCGTCTGCAAGTTGCACGCTCGCGCCCTGGCTCAGTGAAAGGCTGGGAATGAGGTGACCACGATGCAATACGTTTCGGCATCGCTCCATCGCATGCAACTCGACCGACCACCACTCCGAGTGAGCGACACCGCTGGACATGTAGTAGGCCCGACGATAGAGGTCCATCAGGCCAGACTCTTCCGCCATCGTCCGTATCGATTTGCCTGAGAACGAGTCGCTTGTATCGACGTCCCTGTAATCCAGAACGCCGTCGTTGTGGCTCAGTTTGCGAAGTTGCTCGGCAGCCTCATCAAACCCTGCGGTGCGGAAATCCGTCGGGGTCTCTTCAAGGATTCTCGCGTAGAGCTTCGCCTTCCCAGCGCCGTAGTCCTGAAATCTTTTGTAGATCGATAGATCCTGCTGCGCCATCCATTGGAGGTAGACGCGAACTTCAACAAGCATCCGAGTGATATGAGATGCGTGCTCAGACGTCCACAGGTCCGGAACGGCGAGAATAGCGGCCACGTCACGCCCTGCCCGAAAAACAAGTCCCGCGTTTACCTCTTGTCGTTCCGGTTCGTGCAACTGAGCTGGTGCATTCTCTAGCGCCTGCGCGTAGCTTGCCAGCAGATCGAGTGCGAGTTGATGAAGATGCGCCCCTTCTTCTGGCATATCCACGGGGTCGATTGAGGGGGCCCGCGAGTGTCCATCGTCTGGCTGAGCAGTCACTTTGCCGTCCTTTTTCTTGTTCTCGATGTCCCGACTCCGCAAGCAACGCGTCGTGAGGGAATGGCTACCCCAAAACACGCGAGCCCAGGTTTGCGCTGACTTGAAAGCGTCTGCGTTCTCTGAGATCAGTAGTGCCCGATGAGCTCCCCACATCGCCCGCACCACCGAGTCCGCAGCTGATCTTGTTGCTCTATCGCCCGGGTATGGGGCGAGCAGCTCAATGGTTGGCTGAGAGGTCGAGAATGTCCCCGCTTGAACGGAACTCCATATAGGCAGGCACTTGATTAGCGCCTCCCGATGGCCGTCCTTCAACACGCCCAGTACGGCGGACGCGAGAAAGTCGATGTCCTTCTGGCGCGGAGGCCGCGGACGTTTCGGAGAGAGCCACTCCGCTGGGCGATAGAAGTAGCTTGAAAGCGCATTCTGAACCTTGCGACTCAAGAGCCCCTGTTCCACAGCCCGTTCGATCACAATGCCCTCGGCATCGGGAATCTCCGCGACGAGCGTGTCAAGTCCCGTGAGCCGACCAGTAAGGCAGTCAGCCAAAAAGGACTTCTTTGCGCGGCCGCGAAGGTCGTGTTGGACCTGTTTCTGCCAATCCACGAAGTTGCGGGCTCCAGCATTTCCTATGTCTTCTAAGACCAGAACTGGCCAGAGTAGGTCCGGTAGGTCATCCTTCGCCCAGTCGCCGATTGTCAGAACCCCGGATAGCTGAGTTCGGTAAACACGACCCTTACGCACATGGTCCGCGAGCGGCCCATTCAGCTGATTTGGTTCGGGGAGCTCCACGGCCTGACATTAGACCCTGCCGACGACCCCGCAGCCGAGCGATCCATTCACTGAGCCACCCAGAGAACCGGATACCGTCTCCAATCCCAAACCCTTGCCCTGTCCTACCGCCCCTCCTTTACATCCCAACCTCCCGCCCGGAACTTGTGGAGTGCGGGAGGTTGGGATGCTGGCTCTGCCAGGGAGGGGCGGTAGGACGTGGCAAGACGACCCAAAAGTGTTCGTTTGGGTACTCGCGATGGGTGAGTACCCAAACGAGTACCCTGGCCGCCCATTCGTTTACCTATTCGCGCTGGGTGAATAGGTAAACGAACACCCCGAACCGTCGGCCGCGAGCAACCGACTGCTACCGCGGCAGCACTCCTCGCGATTGATTCAGCGTGCAGGGTCAGCCTGTGTCCGGTCGCGAACAGCTCGGGCCGAGATGGCGGTTTTGTGCAGACTGGAGCTCCTTCATAGGTACGCGCATATTCGCCCGCTCGAGAGTAGGCTCTCCTTAACCCGAGCGTCTCTCAGTGAACGGAGTTCTGCACATGGCTGATCTTTCGAGCGCAATTGAAAACCGACTCCTGGTGGAATTTGTGTACGACGGGCACCCAAGAGTCGTCATTCCGGCGGCTTACGGCGTCCACGTGTCGACCGGCAATGCGGTGCTCCGCGGTTACCAGATTCGCGGTAGCAGCAGTTCGAGGTCGGTCCCGCTCTGGGATCTATTCCTCGTCGCGAAGATGGAGTCGGCCAGAGTGCTCGACGAGGGCTTCACGGCCGACCCGCCAGGGTATGCGCAAAACGACAAGCACATCTCGCCGATTGAGGCACAGCTCTAGAGACCACTTCTCCGCCGAAGGGATCAGAGCGCTTTCACCTCGGCGTAGAGACGCCTCAGGTGTTCGTCAGACATGTCGAGTATCGGCTCGTACATGAATGAATTAACGTGAATGTTTTCGGGAGTCATCAGAACGACGCCCTCGAGTACTTTCGCCGCATCGGCATTCGCCTTGTCTGACTTCATATAGTCAGCCAGCAGTCGGGCAGTCTGATTGGCCTCAATACCTGTTGCCTCTACCTCGTCCGCAAGCGTTCTCAGCATGAACTGTTCGGCCAGCAATCGAGTTGCGATAGATAGAACGATCTTGTTCTCGAAATTTATCCCCGCGTCCGCCGTAAGGCACTCGTCCGCCTCACGGAGTATCGCGTCCACTACTGACTCATCGGCAGTCGGCCAGTCCCCGGCCAGCCCAAAAGTCGAAGAGAAGATCACGTCTAGGTCGTGCTGGAGGATTGCGGATGAACCGCCCTTCCAATGAAGTAGCGACGTCAGCACGTCATAGTCGGCATCCGTAGGACCCTTTGTGTACTCCAGGATGTTGCGAATGAATGGAATGGAGGCATAACGCTTGATGGGGGACTCGAAGAACTTCGCCTTCCAGTCGTTGATGAACGGGTTCTTGATTCCTTCCGCCTGAACGAGCGTGATGCCGTCCGTCGCGCGCTGAGCCATTAGGCAGTTGGAATACCCGACGAATCGGCTCTCCAAGGTGCGGTAAAAGTCGAAGTTGTGAGTGAGGATCACAAGCTTGAAATCCTCCTCGGCTGATATGTCTTTCAGGTATTGAATGATGGCGTACTTGTTCTTGTAGTCGAACGAATCCGCCAAATCGTCCACGACGAAGAGGGTGCTCTGGCCCGAACTGCGTCGCGTCTCCACCTCGAACAAAATATTGAGGATATAAAGCGCCTTCTTTTCCCCGGTGCTCAGCACGTCAAGCAGCGCTGCACGATCGACCGACGCCGTGTCTATCCCATCTCCGAACTCGAACCCTAAACGCAGCACGGGCTCCTGCCCCAACATCACACGCTCACGATTCTTGGCGACAAGCCGGAAAGGGACGAAGAACCTTTCGTTGAAGGTCTCGATTACTTTCTCCCAGCGCGTCTGTTGGGCTGTTGCCTCGGTCTCGATCTCACGTTTGCGAGTCCGCGCGCCCCGAAACGCTGCGACAGCGATGTCAAATAGCTCCTTGTTCTCGGCAAAATAGGAGATCCACACCTTTTCGCGAAATGCTTCGATGTTGGACATCTCCGGCAAGAGTTCTACGCGCTCCGAGACATACTCCAAGAACTTTCGACACTGTTCATTTTTGTTTAGCAGTTTCTCGATTGCTTCAAACTTCTTGGTCAGCTCGGCGTCGGCCTGAATCTTGGCTTTTTCATCCGCGATGAGTTGCGCCAGTTCCTTTTCATCTTCGATCTCTACCGCGATTCCGCCGTTGAGGTGTATGGAGTGGCTAGCTTTGAAGAAGCCGTTATCGGCAAGGCTCTTGGCGACATTCGCCGCGTGCCAAAAATTGAATGCGTCCTTACCGAAATAGGCAGACTCCTCCAACAGCTTGTTGAACTGGGTTACGTACTCAGCGAGGGCGTCCTTGAACCCCGGCGCCTGAAACATCGTTAGGACTTTGTCGTCGAACACGATGTCGTAAGGAACATTGGCGAACATTGGAGTCTCCAGTGCGTCAACCTCCTCCGCCACACGAGTTATAGCCGTGAAGAAGCTGTCGACGTCCTTCGTGAAAGCGCTCGATACCTCCACGCCGACGTCTCGCTTCGTGCCGGCTTGAAGGCGGAGGGCCGAAATCAATTGCGTCTTTGCCGCCTCGATGGTCGCCTGGAGAGTTTCGTACTCGGTGCGCAAAGCAGGGTCGATTAGGAGGGTCGACGTTGACTCGGTTGGACCGAAGTCCTCGTCGTAGGACGGGACGACGACGACATCCTGTCCAGATATCTCGGCTCCGGTCTCGTCTGTCACCTCTCGGACGGTCGCTCGGTCGGGGAACATGTGGTCCGTCGTTTCAAAATCCTGCGAGATATCTAGGAATGTGCGCGCGAATGATGTCTTCATGACCCCGTTCGGCGCGTAGATAGCAACCGACCGCTTCCCCTTGAAGTCGATCGTCGCCGCGAGGTGACGGATGCCGTAGCAGTTCTCTAGATTGAGCTTGAGTTTCTTCATCGCGGTCCGCTCCTGCTCAGGTCTTGGTCCCAATACGTTAGCGAACTAGTTGCTCTCGGATCAGGGCAACAGGTGGGGCGGGTTCTGACGCAACCGAGATGCACCCTCCGGTACGCCTTTTTGCCCACAATTGTGGGCAACCGTGGTCAGACTCATCTGATCACAATGAGTCGTAATCCTCGTAAATATGCGGAAGTTGTGCTCTCCCGTTAGTCATCAGAAGGCCCCGTTTCGTTCTTGTAAAGCGGGGGTCGTCGGTTCGAATCCGACAGGGGGCTCTGTGTTCTGCCGGTCGAGTAGCGCCCTCTGGGGCGCGTATCGAGGCCCGGTGTCGAGGGTCTCCCTGGCGGAGCTGTGGCCTAGCATCCTCTGCAGGGCTTTGACGGTGACACAGTGGCTGCAACTCGGGTAGACCGATCGGTAGAGTCTAGGCAGCGGCTCACGGAGAGCCTCTGGGAGACGAGGAGCCGAGCATGCCTGAACACGAGACAGCGTCCCCCTGGAGGGCCTTCTGGAACCGTGGCGGATGGTGGAAGGCCGTCATCGTCGCCGCGGTGTACTACGTCGTGTATCAGTTCCTTCCGTTGGCGATCGCGCCCATCCTCGTGCCGCTCTTCCGGGGACCGAATGACGCTCAGACCATCGTGTTCGCGTACGCCTTGCCCATCGCGATCGGCGCGGCCGTTCTGACGGCCTTCGCCCTGTCCATCGGATGGCTGAAAGAGCTGTTCGCCCGCCAGCCGATCCGCGGCGGTCGCTGGATGTGGATCGCGGTCGTCATCGTGATCCTCTTCAACGTGGCCAGGCTCGCGACGGTCGACTACGGCGCGGCGGGATTCACCTTCGTGGCCGCATGGCTCTTCACAGGGCTGTTCATCGGTTTCGCGGAGGAGTTCCTCACCCGCGGCATCGTGGTCAACCTCATGCGCAAGGCCGGGCATCCCGAAATCGCCGTCGCCGTGGTGTCAGCCGCGGTCTTCGCTGCGCTTCATTCGGGCAATCTTCTGACCGGACAGTCTCCGTTCGCCACCGCCATCCAGCTCGTGTACACCTTCGGCTTCGGAATCTGCATGTACCTCGCACTCCGGGTAACGGGCAACCTGATCTGGCCGATCCTCCTTCACGCGATGACCGACCCGAGCATCTTCATCCAGACGACCTATCCGGCCGCTGGGCCGCTCACCGCCATCGCAAGCCTCGGCAATTTCCCCGTCATTCTGTTCGGCCTCATCGCGCTCTTCTTCATCCGTGGGCGGGTCCAGCCCAAGAGCCCCGTCCTGACCTAGGAGCACGGTTCCGACCGGCGGGTCAGTCAACCATCCGAGATCGGCCGCGCCGGGTAGAACCAGCGAACGAGGAGGAATCCCACGGCCGCGCCGACCAGCTGGGCCGCGATGAACCCCGGGGCGGAGCCGGGGGCGATGCCGGCGAAGGTGTCGCTGAAGATCCGGCCGATGGTGATGGCGGGGTTGGCGAAGCTCGCCGAGCTGGTGAAGAAGTAGGCGGCGCCGATGTACGCGCCGACCGCGGCGGGAGTGAGGCTGGACCGGCCTGTGCGGGCGAGGACGAAGATGACGAGGATGAGCCCGGCAGTGGCGACAATCTCGGCAAGGAAGTGGCCCGGGGTGAGGCGGCCGGTGGTGCTGATGCTGACGGCGGGGCCGCCGAACATGAGGTTGGCCAGCATCGCGCCGAGGATGCATCCGACGACCTGGGCGGGGATGTACACCGCGGTGTCGCGCCAGGGGCGCAGCCCGCTCGCAGAGTCGACCAGCGAGACCACGGGATTGAAGTGCGCACCACTGAGCGGCCCGAAGATCAGGATGAGCACCGGAAGGCCCAGCGCGGTGGCGAACGCGTTCTCGAGCAGCTGGAGCCCTGTGTCTGAGGGTGAGAGGCGCTGGGCCGCGATGCCCGAGCCGACGACTAGGGCGGCCAGCAGGGCACTGCCGAGCAGTTCGGCGCTGGCACGCCGGACGGTGCTCACGCGGTGACGAGCAGTCGGGCGAGCGAGTCCAGCGCCCCGGGCACGAGCTTGTAGTACGCCCAGGTGCCGCGCTTGGAACGGGTGACGAACCCGGCGTGGGTGAGCACCTTGAGGTGGTGGGAGACGGTGGGCTGGCCGATGTCCAGGGGCTCGGTCAGGTCGCACACGCACGCCTCTTGACCCTCCGACGCCGCGATGATCGAGATGAGCCGGAGTCGGGCCGGGTCGGCGATGGCCTTGAGGGACTTCGCCAGATCGTCAGCCTGTGACTGCGTTATCGCGTCGCGAGTCAGCGGGGCGCAGCAGGCGGCCGCGTCGATCACGGGCAGCAGGGTCATCGTGCTCATGCGCCAACCATAGCGAACATTGACATTCATCGATATAGACGTTCATACTCAGTCCATCGACAGGCGTCGATACGCGAAGGAGAGACCATGACCCTCATCGACCTGGCCGCGCCGGCCATCCGCGACTCGCGTCTCGATGGCCTACCCGTGGCAATCATCGGGGCCGGTCCCATCGGACTGGCTGCCGCCGCGAACCTGGTCGAGCGCGGCGTCGACTTCGTTGTCTACGAAGCGGGCGAGTCGGTTGCCAGCAGCATGCGCTCGTGGGGGCACATCCGCCTGTTCTCCCCGTGGATGCATCTGATCGACCCGGCCGCTCGGCGCCTACTCGAGGCGGACGGATGGACCGAGCCCCGCTACGGAGACAAGGCCCCCACCGGCACGGAACTGGTCGAGAAGTACCTGATCCCGCTCGCCGCCCTCGACTCGATCGCCTCCCGCATCCGCACCGGCGCCACCGTGTCGGCGGTGACCCGTCAGGGCATGGACCGGACCCGCTCCACCGGTCGCGGCGCCACACCCTTCGCCCTCCGCCTCACCGACGCCACCGGCACGGTGATCGAGGTCATCGCCCGCGCCGTGATCGATGCCTCCGGCACCTACCGGAGCGCCAACAGTCTGGGCTCGAACGGTCTCGACCCGCTGGGCATCGAGGAGGCCGCCGACCGCGTCACCGGCGCCCTTCCCGATGTCCTCGGCGCCGACCGCGCCCGGTTCGCCGGCAAGCACATCACCGTGGTCGGCGCCGGCCACTCCGCCGCCAACACCCTCATCAACCTCTCCACGCTCATCCAGACCTCCCCTGACACCACCGTCACGTGGGTGATCCGCAACAGGTCTGCAGTGCGGGTATTCACGTCGGATGACGACGAGCTGGCCGGGCGCGCATCCCTCGGGTCCAAGGTGCAGAAGCTGGTCGACTTCGGTGTCATCACCGTCGTCGAGGGATTCGAGATCGTCGAACTGTCCGTGTCCGGCGACCGGGCCGACATCGCCGGGATGCGCAACGGCAGCATCGAGCACCTCACCACCGACCTGATCGTCAACGCCACCGGCTTCCGCCCCGACCTCGGCATGCTGCGCGAGATCCGGCTGGCCCTGGACGACATCGTCGAGGCCCCCGTGAGGCTGGCGCCGCTCATCGACCCGAACCTGCACAGCTGCGGCACCGTCGAGCCGCACGGATTCGCGGAGCTCGAGCATCCCGAACCGAACTTCTTCATCGCCGGGATGAAGAGCTACGGGCGCGCGCCCACCTTCCTGCTCGCCACGGGCTACGAGCAGGTGCGCTCCATCGCCGCCTACCTTGCTGGCGACCTCGGGGCCGCGACGAACGTCGAGCTGGTGCTGCCCGCGACCGGCGTGTGCTCGACAGGTGCGGCCGCGTCGTCCTGCTGCTCCTAACCCGGGGAGCGGGTTCACATAGACTCACGTCTATGCTTCCGACGGACGACAACCCACGACCCGGGATGCTCGGCCGCACCGAGGCGGAGCAGATCGCCCGCACCCTCCGGGCGATGGCCGACCCGACCCGCATCCAGATCCTCAGTCTCATCGTCGAGGCCGATGGCGGCCGGCGCCCCGTTACGGAACTCGCCGACGAGCTGGGGCTGACCCAGCCCACAGTGAGCCACCACCTGCGGATCATGACCGACGAGGGGCTGCTCGAGCGGGCCCAGGAGGGACGCACGGCGTGGTACTCGGTCGTGCCGTCCCGGGTGAACGAGGTCTTCGACTCCGTGCACTCCGACCCGGTCAGCTCCGTGATCGCTCCCCCGGTGCTCGATCGCATCGCCACCGACCTCGCGGTCCGGTTCGCCGGAGTGTTCTCCCCCGAGACCGTCTCGGAGTACGTTCGCGAGAGTTACCGGCTGCTGGCCGACCGGGCGCGCATCACCCGCTACCTCCCGTCGCTCACCGCACGGTTCGCCGCCGACCGCCTCCGCGCCCTGGCCCAGGCCGACGGCCGCACCCACGACGACGTGCCCGACGTGCTCTTCGTCTGCGTGCAGAACGCCGGTCGCTCCCAGCTCGCCTCGGCGATCCTGCGCTCCCTCGCCGGCGACCGTGTGCGGGTGCTCACGGCCGGCTCGCAGCCCGCCGGCTCGATCAATCCGAAGATCATCGCGGCGCTCGACGAGATCGGCATCCCGATCGGCGGCGAGTACCCGAAGCCCCTCACCGACGAGGTCGTCAGAGCCGCGGACTACGTGATCACGATGGGCTGCGGCGACGCCTGCCCGATCTACCCCGGACGGCGCTACCTCGACTGGGACCTGCCCGACCCTGCCGACCTCTCGATGGACGGGGTGCGCGCCGTCCGCGACGACATCGATGCCCGCGTGCGAGCACTGCTGGCGGACATGCAGATCATGAACGCTGCGTGATGTCCGCGCATCCCGCTGTCGCAATGCATAGATAAACGTCTATGCTTTTGCCATGACCGAGAAGCCCGTAGTCCTGTTCGTCTGCATCCACAACGCCGGCCGCTCCCAGATGGCCGCCGGCTACATGAGGGCCCTGTCGGGCGGGGCCGTCGAGGTCCGCTCGGGCGGCTCGGAGCCCGGCAGCGAGATCAACCCGATCGCCATCCAGGCCATGGCCGAGGAGGGCATCGACATCTCCCAGGGCGTGCCCCAGTTGATGACTACCGAGCAGGTCCGTGACTCGGACGTCGTCATCACGATGGGGTGCGGCGACGTGTGCCCGATCTTCCCCGGCAAGCGCTACGAGGACTGGGAGCTCGCCGACCCCAAGGGCAAGGGCATCGACGAGGTGCGGCCGATCCGCGATGACATCAAGGCGCGCGTCCAAGCCCTGCTCGCCGAGATCCTCGGCTGAGCTCGGGCAAGCCCGGTACTTACCCCCTCTACGGCTGAGGGTCGGCGGTCGGCTCAGTCCTCCAGCGACGTGATGCAGGCGGCGAGCCCGTGCGCCAGCGCTGCGGTTTCTTCCGCGGAGAGCGGCGCGAGCATCCGGTGCTCGACCGTGTCGACGACCGTCTCGGCGGCGGCGAGCACGGCGATGCCCTCGGGCGTGAGGGCCGAGGGCAGGGCCCGGCCCCGCTCCGCCTGGGCTGGCCGCGCCACCAGTCCGCGATCGATCAGCTGCTGGAGCATCGCGTTCATCGACTGGCGGGTCACGAAGGTCGCCCGCGCGAGGGCCGCGGCCGAGATGCCGGGCTCGCGGCGCAGGCGGTGCAGGCACGAGTACTGGGAGACAGTGAGCCCGAGCGGCCTGAGCGCCTCCTCCATGCGGAGGTGCAGGAGCGACTGCGCGTGCTTGAGGGAGTACCCGATGGGCGTCGGCGTATTGACCATGTCAGTATCCTGACATACTCTTATATGTAAGGAAACTGACATAAGGAGACTCACCATGGCCGTCACCGGTCCCGACTTCATCGCCCTGCAGGTTCGCGACCTCGAGAAGGCCGCGTCGTTCTACGAGAACGTCGTCGGCATCCCGCGCGCGCCGTTCTCGCCGCCGCACGCCGTCGTGTTCGACACCGTGCCGACGTTCGCCGTCCGCGACCCCGCGCCGGGCGTGGACCTCGACGCCGGGCCCGCGGGGCTCGGCGTCGCCCTCTGGCTGCACGACCCCGAGGCTGTCGCGCTGCACGCGACTGTTGCGGCTGCCGGCGCGGTGATCGTCCAAGAGCCGTTCGACGGGCCGTTCGGCACGACGTTCGTCTTCCAGGACCTCGACGGCTACCTGGTGACCGTGCACGACCGAGGCACGCGCGGCTGACGGGGACTGTGTCCTACTGTGGGAACGGTGTCCGACCTCACCACTCTCTCCGCCCGCGCAGTCCTCTTCGACATGGACGGCACGCTGCTCGAGTCGACGGACGCCGTCACGAGGGTGTGGACCCGGTTCGCCGAGCAGTTCGGCCTGGCCGTCGACGACGTCCTGGCGACCTCGCACGGGGTGCGGATGGCGGAGACCGTCGCGCGCTACGCCCCGGCCGGCACCGACGTCGCCGGCGTGGTCGCCGAGCTCTCCGAGTGGGAGCTCGCCGATAGCGACGGCGTCGTCGCGCTCGACGGCTCCCGAGCGCTGCTCGCCGCCCTGCCGCCAGCCTCGGTCGCGCTCGTGACCTCCGCGTCGCGGATGCTCGCGGTCGCCCGCATGGAGGCCGCGGGGCTCCCCCTCCCGGCAGTGGTCGTCACGGCCGAGGACGTCGACCGGGGCAAGCCGCGCCCCGACTGCTACCTTCTCGCCGCCGAGCGGCTCGGCGTGGACGCCCGCGACACCGTCGTCTTCGAGGACGCGGACGCCGGAGTGCGCGCGGGCCTCGCGGCGGGCGCGACCGTGGTCGTCGTGGGCGGGCTCGAGAGCGACTCCACCCGCGGGCTGCCGCGCGTGCCGCACTACGGCGACGTGACGGTCGCCGTCGACGGCGACCGCGTGGTGCTCAGCCTCTAGCGGCCGCCCAGCTGGTCTCGCCGCCTCGCGAGGTAGGCGGACTCTGCGGCGTTGCCCGCGAGCTCGATCGCCCGGTCGTAGGCCGCCCGTGCCTCGGCGCTGCGCCCGAGCCGCCGGAGCAGGTCGGCGCGCGCCGCGTGGAGCGCGTGGTAGTCGGCGAGCACGTCCCCGAGTCGCTCGACAGTCGCCAGCGCCACCTCCGGCCCGTCGACCTCGGCGACCGCGATCGCCCGGTTGAGCGAGACCACCGGCGAGGGGTCGAGGCGCGCGAGCTGGTCGTAGAGCGCGACGATCTGAGACCAGTCGGTGTCCCGGATGTCGCGCGCCGACGTGTGCACAGCGTTGATGGCCGCGAGCACCTGGTAGCGGCCGGGCGCCTCCCCGCCGCCAGTCGTTCGCGCACGAGGCCGTGGCCCTCGGCGATGAGAGCGGAGTCCCACGCCCCGCGGTCCTGCTCGTCGAGGGTGACGAGCTCGCCGCTGGCGGACACGCGCGCCGGGCGGCGGGCCTCGGTGAGCAGCATGAGCGCGAGCATCCCGGTGACCTCGCCATCGTCCGGAAGAAGCTCGCGGATCAGGCGCGCGAGCCGGATCGCCTCGGCGGTCAGGTCGTCGCGAACGGGGTCGGTGTCGGGACCCGTCGCCAAGTAGCCCTCGTTGAACACGAGGTACAGCACGGCGAGCACGCCCGAGATGCGGGCCGGGAGGTCTTCGGCGGCCGGCACTCGGAACGGGATGCCCGTCGCCGCGATCTTCGCCTTGGCCCGGGTGATCCGCTGCCCCATCGTGCTCTCCTGCACGAGGAAGGCCCGCGCGATCTCGTGCATCGTGAGGCCGCCGACCAGCCGCAGCGTGAGCGCGACCCGCGACTCCATGGCGAGCGCCGAGTGGCAGCAGGTGAAGATCAGCCGGAGCCGGTCGTCGTCGATCGCGCCGAGGGGCTCGTGCGGCTCGTCGTCGTGGAGCACCAGCGCCTCCCTGTGCTTGTCGTCGCGCCTGCTCTCGCGGCGGATCCTGTCGATGGCCTTCCGGTTCGCCGTCGTGGTGAGCCAGGCGCCGGGGTTGGGCGGCACGCCGTCGGCCGGCCAGCGCTCGACGGCCGTCGCGAAGGCCTCGGCGGCGCTCTCCTCGGCGAGGTCGAGGTCGCCGAAGCGCTTGGCGAGGGAGGCGACAACCCGGGCCCACTCGTCGCGGTGGGCCCGGGCGATCGCGTCGGCGGCGGTCACTGGAACGGCCGCACCTCGATCTTGCGGTTGCACGCCACGGACGCGTCGGCGGCGAGCCTCAGCACGACGTCGAAGTCGTCGGCCTCGATGATCCAGAAGCCGGCGAGGAACTCCTTCGTCTCGACGAACGGGCCGTCGGTGACGACGGGGCTGCCGCCGCGGCTGTCGACCACGGTGGCGGCGGAGGGCAGTCCGAGACCGCCGGCGAAGACCCAGTACCCCTCCTCCTGCAGTCGGGTGTTGAAGTTGTCGACGCCCACCTCCTCCTCGGGGGTGGCGGTGTAGTCACTGCCGGCGGCGGCGGCCTGGCCGGTGTCGATCACGGAAATCAGGTACTGCATGTCGGTCGTCTCCCTGCGGTCGGGGCGCCCCTGCTGGGCGGCCTCTCACCACTACTACGAACCACTCTGCCCCGATCCGACAGGGCCGGCGGAAAAAGTTCCCGCCCCCGGCCCGGTCACCTCGCGGACGACGCCCTGATCACCAGGTCGTCCAGGTTCGGCAGCGCGTGCCCGAGCCGGTGCTCGGCCTCGTGCACCACCGCCTCGGCCTCCTCCAGGGAGACGGATGCGACGAGGAGGGTGGCCGAGCCCGCGAGCCGGTGGCCGACCCAGCGCAGCCGGAGGGCATCCACGCCGACGACGCCGGGGGTGTCGAGGAGGGCGTGCTCGGCGCGGTGCACGAGCTCGGGCTCGATCCCGTCCATGAGGCGGCGGCCGATGCTGCGGACCGTGCCCGCGAGCAGGATCATGATCGCGACCGAGATCACGAGGCCGACGATCGGGTCCGCGAGCGGGAACCCGAGGAGCACGCCGACCGCACCGACGACGACCGCGAGCGAGGTGAATCCGTCGATCCGCGCGTGCACGCCGTCGGCGACGAGCGCAGCCGACCCGATCCGCTGGCCCACCCGGATGCGGTAGACCGCGACGATCTCATTGCCCGCGAATCCGATCACGCCGGCGGCGAGCACCCACCAGAGGTTGTGGAGGGGCTGCGGGTGGAAGAACCTCTCGATCGACTGATAGGCGGCGACCACGGCGGAGACCGCCACGACGAGGATGATGAACAGGCCGGCCAGATCCTCCGCGCGGCCGAAGCCGTAGGTGTACCGCTTCGTCGCCGCCCGGCGCCCGAGGGCGAAGGCGATCCACAGCGGAACTGCGGTGAGGGCATCCGAGAAATTGTGGATCGTGTCGGCGAACAGGGCCACGGACCCGCTGATCAGCACGACGACGAGCTGCAGGACCGTCGTGGCGAGGAGAACGACAAGGCTGATCTTCAGCGCGCGGACACCCTCGCTGCTGGCCTCGAGAGCATCGTCGATCGAGTCGGCAGCGTCGTGGCTGTGCGGCACGAACAGGCCGTAGAGGAATCCCTTCAGGCCGGTCGGATGCGCGTGGCCGTGGTCGTGCGTGTGCTCGTGGTCATCGTGAGCGTGGCCGTGCTCATGCCCGCTCACTCGCCCTCGCCGTGGTGGTGCCGAGGGGTTCCGCCGAGGGAGTGCTCGGCCTGGAAGATGGCGTCCGAGACGAGCTGCTTCGCGTGCTCGTTGGCGAGGCCGTAGAACACCCGCGTGCCGTCCTGCCGGGTGGTGACGAAGCGCGCGAGCCGGAGCTTCGCAAGGTGCTGCGACACGGCGGCGGGCGACTTCCCCACGATGTCGGCGAGGTGGTTCACCGACAGCTCGCCGTCGCGCAGCGCGAGGATCAGCCGGATTCGCGTCGCATCCGCGAGCATCGCGAAGACCTCCACGGCGAGCTCGACGTACTGGCTGTCGGGGTCGCGGCCGCAAACCTGCTTATCTGCATCCATACGCAGATTCTTACATTAATACCGCGGGACTAGGTCTCCGTCGGTTCGTCGACCTCGTCCGGCTCGTCGGTGAAGAACAGCCCCGCCGCCGTGTTCGACGACTTCGCCAGGATGTCCAGCCACGTGCGGTTGATCGACGGCTGCCGGCTCCCGGCATAGTGGAAGTACAGCGTGCTGCTCGGGTCGAGCCAGACGGCGCCCCGTCCGCTGCCCTCGCGGAGGGTGTTCGACCAGGAGAAGACGAAGCTCTCGCGCCGACGCAGTTTCGCGGTGATCACGATCTGGAGGTGGGCGAGGGCCCGGTCGTCGAACGCAATCTCGGTGCCGGGGTTGCCGTAGAGCAGACTGCCCACAGGGGGCCTCTCTTCTTTCCAGGGTCTGGGGAAAGAGGTCGTGCGGTCAGCCTAGGCCCTCACGGCACGAGCACGACCCGCTCGCCGCCCTTGCGCGGCGCCCACACGGCTTCGACTTCGGCGAGCGGCTCCGAGACGACATCGATCGAGAGGGATCCGACCTGCTCGACGAGCGACGGAAGGGCCTCGACTATCCCGGCCGCCGAGACCGAGCCCTGCCCGCTCCCCAGGAAATGGATGTTCGCCTGCCGCAGCGCCTCGGAGGGCAGCGCCACGGTCGGCCCCGCGACCGCGCCGATCTGCACCCACGAGAGCACCCGACTGCGGTCGTCCCGACCCCGCAGCAGCGGCATGATCGCCGCTTCGGCCGGCGGGCCCCAGAGGTAGTCGAGCACGACATCGACGTTGCCGGCCAGCGAGATGTCGCCGGTCTCGAGATCAACGGCGCGATCGGCGCCGAGCGCCTCGAGCCTCGCGCGGCCCCGGCCGGCGGCAACCACCTCCCCCGCTCCGAGGTGCCGCGCGACCTGGATCGCGAGCCGCCCCGCCGATCCCGTGGCTCCGATAACGAGCACCGACTGCCCCGGCTCGAAGGCCACGCGCTTGGTGAGCGCCACCCACGACGACATGGCCGGGTTCATCGCGGCGGCGACCCGCGCCACGTCGGTGTCGGCGAGCAGCGGGATGCTGCGGCGCACGTCCACGACGGTCCGCTCGGCCATCGACCCGAGGGCGACGTCCGGCAGCACGAAGTACAGCAGCGACCCGTCGGCCGCGCGGCCGACACCGTCGATCCCGGGCACCAGGGGGAGCTCGTCGGTGGACGTGTAGTGCGAGCCGCCCGCCTGCGAGCGCACGCGCGGGTGCAGCCCCGCGGCCAGCACCTCCACGACCCGCTCGTGCTCGGCCCGCGCTACGGGCTCCGCCCACTCCGCGTAGCGCGGCGGCCGGCCGTACTCGCTCACCACTGCTGCACGCATGACGCCTCCAATAGTTTGTAACACCAACTAATAATAGTTCGTGCCGCCAACTACTTCAAGTAGGCTGTCAGCGTGAGCAGCTCCGAGGTCGACGCGGTCGTGCAGGCGAGCTTCGCCGTGCTCGACACACTCTCCCGCTCCGCGGCGGAGCACGACCTCTCCCTCACGCAGTTGCGGCTGCTGGGCGTCCTTCGCGATCGCACGCCCACGATGGCGGCGATCGCCGACCACCTCCAACTCGACCGCTCCTCCGTGTCCGGCCTCGTCGACCGGGCCGAGCGCCGCGGCTACGTGGCGCGGCGCGCGTCGCCGTCGGACGCGCGCGTGACGACCGTCGAGCTCACCGAGGCGGGCCGCGAGCTCGCCGACGAGCTCACGTCGACGATCGGCGCGGGCGTCGAGGCCCTGCTCGACCGGCTGGAGCCGGCCGACCGGAGGCGAGTCGTGGAGATCGCGCGGTCCGCTACCGCCTAGTCCCCTTCGGGGTAGCCGTTCTCCGCGAGGAGCCCGGCGAGGTGGACTGCGTTGGCGGCGACGGCCTTCGTGGTTCCCGCGGTCTGCTCGGGAGCCTCGGGGAGGTCCTGGTAGTCGACCTTCCCCATCGCCTCGCCGTTCCAGTACGTCACGCCCTGCGCGGGAATGGTGAAGCCGACGTCGTTCAGCGCCTGGAACACCTCCGCCGAGATCGCGTGCGCGCCGTCCTCGTTGCCGACGACCGCGACGACCGCGACCTTGCCGGTCAGCGTGCCCTCCGAGATCTCCGCGTCCAGCCGCTCGAGCACGCGGTGCGCGACGCTGGCGGCGTGGCCCATCCAGGTGGGCGTCGCGAGCACCAGGATGTCGGCGTCCAGGATCTGCTTCCGGATGCCCGGCCACGCGTCCCCGTCGCCCATGTCCTTGTCCACCCCGGGGCGGACGTCGTGGTCGACGACCCGCACGGAGCTCCCCGTGACGCCCTGCTCCCCGAGGGCGTCGAGGACCTGGCTCGCGAGGAGCTCGGTGCTCGAGCGCTCCGGGCTCGGTTTGAGGGTGCAGACGAGGGCCAGTGCGGTGAGTGTCATACTCTCGACGCTAGGTCGAGTACCGCGGGCCCGCGCGCCCTTGACTCGGGGCGCTAGCGCGGCTAACCGGCGGGAGTCGGGGTGGGGGTCGGCGTGGGCGTCGAGTTCTGGTTGAAGTCGGAACCGGCGGCCTGGATGACGAACGCCTGGAACGACGCGAGGTCGCTCACCGAGCCCTCGTACTTCAGTCCGTTGACGATGACCGTCGGCGTGCCCTTGACCTTGTCGACGTTGGAGTTGGGGATCGGGCCGTTGAGGGCACGAGCCTGGGCATCCGCCACCCACTTCTTGAACTGCACGTCCTTGATGCAGGTGGCGACCTTGTCAGGGCTCTCGACCGCCGCCTGGGTAGTGAGGTCGATCAGCTGCTCGTCGGACAGGCCCGTGGTGTTCTCCGCGGGCTGGTTCGCGAAGAGCAGGTTGTGGAAGTCGTAGAACTGGTTGGGCGAGTAGTTCGCCACGCAGGCCGCGGCGTTGGCCGCGCGCGTGGAGTACTTGCTGCCCTGCGAGAGGCGGTCGAGGATCGCGATCGGGTGGATCTCGACGGTGGTCTTGCCGTTGTCGAGCAGGCTCGTGATGTACTCGCCGTTCGTCTTCTCGAAGTCGCCGCAGATCGGGCACAGGTAGTCGACGTACATCTGGATGTCGAGCGTTCCCGCGGCCTCGTCGCGCACGTTCGGGATGGGGTCTTCGCCTGCCGTCAGCGCCTTGGTCGGGGTGGCGATGGCGCCCTGGGTCAGCTGGATGCCGTCGCTCGCCATGTTCTTGGGGCCGGGGCCGGAGGGGCCGACGGAGTTGACGAGGACCACGGCCACGATCGCCACGATCGCGAGCAGCGCCAGGATGATGCTGCCCTGCAGGATGAAGCGGCTCCGGCGGTCCTTCTTCCTCTGCTCTTCGCGGAGGATGCGCGCCTTCTCGCGCGCTGCTTCGCGCCTCTCGTTCTTCGAGAGACGGCCGCCGGCGGGGCTGACGTTGCTCACTCGGGCCTCATTCACTGTTCGGTTCGGGGGCGTCATTGCTACGAAGCGCCTGTGGAATTCTAGGAGCGCTGGCTGTGAATTGCCCAACCCTGACATAATCGACGGTGGTGGTCTTCGACCGCCACATCCATTCACTACGGATCGTCCGGCACGTACCTGCCGGTGAAGGAGCATTAATAGTCATGGCATCAGTAACTTTCGACAAGGCAACCCGTCTGTACCCGGGTTCTACCCGGCCCGCTGTCGATGGCATCGACCTCGAGGTCGCCGACGGCGAGTTCCTCGTCCTGGTCGGCCCGTCCGGTTGCGGAAAGTCCACCACCCTCCGCATGCTCGCCGGCCTCGAAGAGGTCAACTCGGGCCGCATCCTCATCGGCGACCGCGACGTCACTGACGTCCCGCCGAAGGACCGCGACATCGCGATGGTCTTCCAGAACTACGCCCTCTACCCCCACATGACGGTTGCCGAGAACATGGGCTTCGCGCTCAAGATCGCCGGCGTCAACAAGGACGAGCGCGCCAGCCGCGTTCTCGAGGCCGCCAAGCTGCTCGACCTCGAGCCCTACCTCAGCCGCAAGCCGAAGGCGCTCTCCGGTGGCCAGCGCCAGCGCGTTGCCATGGGCCGCGCGATCGTCCGCCAGCCCCAGGTCTTCCTCATGGACGAGCCGCTGTCGAACCTCGACGCCAAGCTGCGCGTTCAGACCCGTACCCAGATCGCGTCGCTGCAGCGCCGCCTCGGTGTCACCACCGTCTACGTCACGCACGACCAGACCGAGGCGCTCACCATGGGTGACCGCATCGCCGTGCTCAAGGACGGCGTGCTCCAGCAGGTCGGCACCCCGCGCGACCTGTACGAGGCCCCGCAGAACGTGTTCGTCGCCGGCTTCATCGGCAGCCCCGCGATGAACCTGTTCGACGCCGACATCGTTGACGGCGGCCTCAAGTTCGGCACCGCAGTGGCGAAGGTCGACCGCGAGACCCTCGGCGAGACCAAGGCCAAGAAGGTCACGATCGGCATCCGCCCCGAGGACGTCAAGGTCTCCAAGACCGGCGAGGGCCTCCCGGTCACCGTCGATGTCGTCGAGGAGCTCGGCGCTGACGGCTACCTCTACGGCCACACCGAGGTCGACGGCAACCGCACCGACATCGTCGTGCGCGTCGACGGCCGTTCGCACCCGAACGCCGGCGACAAGGTGGTCATCACCCCGGAGCCGAACCACATCCACGTGTTCGACACCGAGTCCGGCCTCCGCCTCAGCAAGAAGGCAGTTGTCGCGGGCTAAGTAGCCAGTTCAGTCGGGCCTGCCGGGTTTCTCTCGGCAGGCCCGACCCACTTAAGGACACACCATGAGCGGTTCCCTCAACATCACGGCGGCGACAGTCGACCCGGCCCTCCTCGACCTCCCGTGGAGCATCCCGCTGGAGACCTGGCCGGAGGACACGATCGCGGCCCTGCCCAAGGGCATCTCGCGGCACATCGTGCGGTTCGTCAACCTGAGCGGCTACGTCGTCGCCATCAAGGAGACCTCCGCCGAGCTCGCCCGCAAGGAGTACGACATGCTGCGCACGCTGCAGCGCCTCGACATCCCGTGCGTCGAGCCGGTCGCCGTGATCACGAACCGCACCTCGGCCTCCGGGGAGCCGCTCGAGTCGGTGCTCGTCACGCGCCACCTGCGCTTCTCGCTGCCCTACCGCGCCATCTACTCGCAGAGCCTCCGGCCCGAGACGGCGACGAGGCTCGTGGATGCCCTCGCCGTCCTCCTCGTCCGGCTGCACATCATCGGCTTCTTCTGGGGCGACGTCTCTCTCTCGAACACCCTGTTCCGCCGCGACGCCGGCGCCTTCGCCGCGTACCTCGTGGACGCAGAGACCGGCCAGCTCTACGACGGGCTGAGCAACGGGCAGCGCGAGAACGACCTCGAGATCGCCCGCATCAACATCGCCGGCGAGCTGCTCGACCTGCAGGCCGGCGGCCGCCTCGCCGAGGACATCGACCCCGTCGAGATCAGCAACGGCATCGTCGCGCAGTACCGCACGCTCTGGAAGGAGCTCACGGGCTCCGAGGAGTTCGACCAGTCGGAGCGCTGGCGCATCAACCAGCGCGTCGAGCGGCTCAACGACCTGGGCTTCGACATCGAGGAGCTCGCGATCAAGACGGACGAGACCGGCACGACCGTGCGCATCCAGCCGAAGGTCGTGGATGCCGGGCACCACTCGCGGCGCCTCCTCCGCCTCACCGGCCTCGACGCGGGCGAGAACCAGGCGCGCCGCCTGCTCAACGACCTCGACTCGTACCGCGCGGCGTTCGAGAAGCAGGATCTCGACGAGGAGGTCGTGGCGCACGAGTGGGCTGCGCGCGTCTTCGAGCCCGTGATCCGCGCGATCCCCAAAGACCTCAAGGGCAAGCTCGAGCCCGCCGAGATCTTCCACCAGCTGCTCGACCACCGCTGGTACATGTCGCAGAACGAGGGCCGTGACATCCCGCTCGCCGAAGCCGTCTCGAGCTACGTCGACACTGTCCTGCGCCACCGCCGCGACGAGGCGACCATCATCGACCCGCCGACGGGCACGTTCACGCTGCCCGTCCCCGTCGTCGACGAGGACGACTGGCGCAGTAAAGTCTGAGCATGATCCGTCACCTCGTCATGTTCCAGCTCAGTGCAGCATCCGACGCCGAGCGCGCCGCCGACATCTCCGGGATGAGCGAGCGCCTCAGCGCCCTCGTCGGCGTGGTGCCCGGCCTGCAGTCGATCGTGCTCAAGCCTGACCTGGGGCTCGTCGAGGGCCACTGGGACGTCGTGCTCGTGTCGGAGCACGACGACAACGAGGCCCTCGAGGCGTACCAGGCGCACCCCGCGCACCAGGAGGCCGGCGCGTTCATCCGCTCGGTCACGAACGACCGCGCGACCGTCGACTACGAGCTGTAGCCGCTCGGCGGGTTGAGTAGGGCGCCCCGGCGCCCGTATCGAAACCTTCCGGCTAGCTCAGCAGCTGCTCCAGCCCGCGGCCCTCGACGTGCTCGAAGATGAGGTTCGTCTCCGTGTGCGCGACGGCGGGATGGCCCGCAAGGTAGGCGAGCACGAAGTCCCGTAGGGCCGAGGCGCTGGGGGCCGCGACGTGCAGCAGGTAGTCGTCGGCGCCCGCCATGTGGAAGAGCGCGAGCACGCCGGGCCAGGTCGGGGCGGCCTGCCGGAAGGCGTCGACCTCGGCGCGCACGTGCTTGGTGAGCTTGATCGAGATGAGCGCCTGCACGGTGACACCGAGCGCGGCCAGGTCGATATCCGCGTGATAGCCGCGGAGGTAGCCGTCATCGTGCAGGCGGCGCAGCCGGAGGGCGACAGTCGACTCCGCGATGCCCGCAGCCGCGGCGAGCGCCGTGCCGGACGAGCGGGCGTTGCGCGAGAGCGCACACAGGATGGACCTGTCGGTCTCGTCCAGGGAGCGCTTGGGTTCCACCATGACAGCACCTTTCTTCGATGAATCCCGGCTAGATCGCAGATTCTTCAGTGTTCCTTGCTGATTGTCGCAGCTTCTGCTGCCATCGGGACATGATGCGCGACGATGCCCACCCCGAGGCCCACCTCGAAACCAGAGCAGTCCACGCCGGAATGGAGGGCCTCCGCGAGAGCGGGCACCACGCTCCGCCCATCGACTTCTCCACGACCTACCCGCTCCCCGACGTCGAGCACGGCGGCGACGCCTACGAGGCGCTCGCGGGCGGGGGCGACCTGCAGCCCGAGCACTCCGCGGTGTACCAGCGGTTGTGGCAGCCGGGGGTCGCCCGGTTCGAGGACGGCCTCGCGGGCCTCGAGAGCGCCGACGGGGCTGTGGCGTTCGCGAGCGGGATGGCAGCTCTGGCCGCATGCCTGCTCGCCACCGTCACCGCGGGCAAGCCGCACATCGTCGCGCTGCGCCCCCTGTACGGCGGCACCGACCACGTGCTCGAGACCGGGCTGCTGGGCACCTCCGTCACCTGGGTCACGGCGGACGGCGTCGCGGGCGCGATCCGTGCCGACACCGGCCTCGTTATCCTCGAGACACCCGCGAACCCCACGCTCGAGCTCACCGACATCCGACGGGTGGTGGCGGATGCTGGCGGCGTCCCGGTGCTCGTCGACAACACCTTCGCGACCCCGGTGCTGCAGCGGCCCCTCGAACTCGGCGCGACGCTCGTGCTGCACAGCGCGACGAAGTACCTCGGCGGCCACGGCGACGTCATGGGCGGCGTCGTCGCGACGAACCGGGACTGGGTGGCCCGGCTACGGCAGGTCCGCGCGCTCACGGGCGCGCTGCTGCATCCGCTCGCCGCGTACCTGCTGCAGCGCGGCCTGCGCACGCTGCCCGTGCGCGTTCGGGCCCAGCAGGAGACCGCGGGGATGCTCGCCGAGCGGCTGCTCGTGCATCCCGCCGCCGTTCGCGTGCTCTACCCGGGGCTGCCCGGCCAGGACCCGGCCGGACTCATCGGCACCCAGGCCGACGGCGCGGGCTCGCTCATCGCGATCGACCTCGGGTCGTACGACGCCGCCGTTCGCTTCACGGAGGGCTGCCGCCTCATCACCCACGCCGTGTCGCTCGGCGGCATCGACTCCCTCGTGCAGCACCCGGCCTCGCTCACGCACCGCCCGGTCGCGCCCGAGGCCAGGCCCGGCGCGGGGATCGTGCGCGTCTCGGTGGGGCTCGAGCACGTCGACGACCTCGCCGCGGACCTGTTCACGGCCCTCGACGCCGCGCTGCTCGCGCAGCCGCAGGCCGCCCGGGCCTAGCCGCCCTCGCGCCGCCCGCGCTCCCGCGCTCCCGCCCGCGCCCGGCCGCGCGCTCC
>NZ_JBXATB010000007.1:0-178242 GCF_058809925.1 Rhodoglobus sp. GW821-FHT12B09
GCGCGGGGCGGCGGCGGGGCCGCCCCGCGGCGGCGGCGCGGCCGCGGCGCGCGCGGCTAGAACAGGGGCAGGGAGCGCGGGGCGCGCTGCGTTCCGGCGACGGTCGGGCCGAGGCGCAGGGTGCCGGAGGTGAGGGGCTCGCAGCGCATGCCGCCGTGGCCGCGCAGGGCCTTGAAGGCGCCGGGGGCGAGGGCGACGTCCATCCAGGCGCAGGGGTTCGCGGGCCGGTGGGCGCGGAACAGGATGCCGCCGAGTGCGAAGTCCTGGCCGCGCAGGGAGTCGATGTCGAGCCCGCGCACGATGATGTTGCGGCGGGTGTCGGCGGGGTCGAGGCCGGGGCCCAGGCGCTCGACGGACTCCGCCGCCATGACGGTCACCGACGCCGTGCGGTGCGCCCGCTGCCCGAAGTACCTGTCACCCAGGATGCCGAGGCCGGCCCGGACCTCGATGGAGGCGTGCAGCTCGGGCCCCGTGGCATCCCGAGGCCCGTCCGAAGGACGTCCCTCGTACCGGTGCAGCGGTGACGCCAGCAGCAGCTCGATCGTCACGTCATGGGAGAACACGGATCCAAGCTACCTTTAGGCAGTGGCACATCTCCTGGGCGCTGAGGCGCTGCACCTCGAATTCCCGACGCGCGTCATCTTCGACAAGCTGACCATCGGCCTCGACGAGGGCGACCGCATCGGCATCGTCGGCCGCAACGGCGACGGCAAGTCGACTCTGCTCCGGATGCTCGCGGGCCGCCTAGAACCGGATTCCGGCCGCGTCACGCGCCGCGGCGGCGTGACCCTCGCCATGCTCGACCAGGCGGACGAGCTCGACGGCACCAAGACCGTCCACCAGACCGTCATCGGGGACATCGACGAGCACGTCTGGGCGGGCGACCCCAACGTGCGCGACGTGATCGCCGGCCTCATCGCCGACCTCCCGTGGGAGGCCCTCGTGGGCGACCTGTCGGGCGGCCAGCGCCGGCGCGTGGCCCTCGCCGCGCTGCTCATCGGCGACCACGACATCATCTTCCTCGACGAGCCCACCAACCACCTCGACGTCGAGGGCATCACCTGGCTGGCCGGCCACCTCAAGCGCCGCTGGTCGTCGAACGCCGGCGGGCTCGTGGTCGTGACCCACGACCGGTGGTTCCTCGACGAGATCTGCACCGCCACGTGGGAGGTGCACGACCGGCTCATCGAGCCGTTCGAGGGCGGGTACGCGGCGTACATCCTGCAGCGCGTGGAGCGCGACCAGATGGCGGCGACCATGGAGTCGAAGCGCCAGAACCTCATGAAGAAGGAGCTCGCGTGGCTGCGCCGCGGAGCCCCCGCCCGCACCGCGAAGCCCAAGTTCCGCATCGACGCCGCGAACGAGCTCATCGCCAACGAGCCGCCGGCCCGCGACAGCGTCGCCCTGTCGAGCATGGCCATGCAGCGCCTCGGCAAGGACGTCGTCGACCTCGAGAACGTCAGCGTCGCCTATGGAGACAAGACCGTGCTGACGGATGTCACGTGGCGCATCGCCCCTGGCGAGCGCACGGGCATCCTCGGCGTGAACGGCGCGGGCAAGAGCACGCTGCTCTCCCTGGTGTCCGGCACGCTGCAGCCCACCAGCGGACGGGTCAAGCGCGGCAAGACGATCAAGGTCGCCACGCTCACCCAGCAGCTCGCCGAGCTCGAGGACGTGTGGACCGACCGCGTGAGCGACGTGATCTCCCGCCAGAAGAGCACCTACGTCTCCGGCGGCAAGGAGATGACCCCGAGCCAGATGCTCGAGCGCGTCGGCTTCGCGAGCGCGCAGCTCTCCACCCAGGTCAAGGACCTCTCGGGCGGCCAGAAGCGCCGGCTGCAGCTGCTGCTCATCCTGCTGAGCGAGCCGAACGTGCTCATTCTGGACGAGCCGACCAACGACCTCGACACCGACATGCTCGCCGCCATCGAGGACCTGCTCGACACCTTCCCCGGCACCCTGCTCGTCGTGAGCCACGACCGGTACCTCCTCGAGCGCGTCACCGACAACCAGTACGCGATCCTGAACAAGCACCTGCGCCACCTGCCGCGCGGCGTCGACCAGTACCTGGAGCTGCGCGCCGTCGAAAGCGGGTCGAGCAGGCCGCCTGCGGCCGTGTCGAAGCCGGATGCGCCCTCCAAGCTCGGCGGCGCCGAGTTGCGCAACGCCCAGAAGGAGTACGCGGCGGCCGGTCGCAAGATCGAGAAGCTGAGCGGCCACATCGCCGACGTGCACTCCCGGATGGCCGCCCACGACCAGTCCGACTACACCGGGCTCGGCGCGCTCGCGAAGGAGATCGCCGATCTGCAGGCGCAGCTCGACACCGTCGAGTTCCGCTGGCTGGAGCTCGAGGAGCTGCTCGCCTAGCCGCTAGGGTGTGAGGGTGACTCAGCAACGATCGACCGAACTCCTCCGCGCCAAGCGGCCCCGTCTCACCGGAATCGTCGGCGTGGTCATCGCCGTGGCCCTCGTGGTTCTCGCGGTGCTCTGCTTCTCGGTGGCGTACTTCGCGCCGGCGTCGACCGGGGTCGCACTGGCTGTCGTGTGCGCGGCGATCTCCGTGCTCGCGCTCCGCATCGAGTCACGTGCGAAGGCCGAACTCGTGCCGCTGCGAGTGCTGACGATCGTCGCGTTCGGGGTCGGAGTCGTGGGCGCCGGGATCGGCTTCTACCTCGGCGTCGTGCAGCAGACGCCGTGGGCGATCGGTGCGGCAGTCGGGATGTTCTTCGCCTCCGTCGTCGTCGCCCTGCTGGGCGCGCTCGCCTACGGCGCTGCCGACCAGCGCAGGGTCGCGCTGGGCGGTTAGGCCCCGAGCTCCTGCTGCCAGTCGGCGGGGACGCGCGACGCGGGCCCCGGCACGGTCTGGTCGAGCGGGTGGCAGTCGGGCTCCGCGAGCTGCGGGCCGCTGAACGACTCGCTGGTCTCGTAGTTCCAGAACCAGTCCTCGCCCGGCTCGAACGACTGCATCACCGGATGCCCCGACTCGCGCCAGTGCGCGGTCGCGTGCTTGTTCAGCGAGTCGTCGCAGCAGCCGACGTGCCCGCACTCGGCGCACCGTCGCAGATGGAGCCACCAGGAGCCGGTTGCCTCGCACTCCACGCAGCCGGTGCCGCTCGGGGGAGTTGTCGTGTCGATGCCCAGAGTCGTCATGCACCCCAGTATTCCGAATAGGCTCGCCCTCGTGCCCGTGCCTCTCGATCAACGCAGCGCCTCCGCCCGAATCGCCGGGATCGGAATCTACCTGCCGGACGAGACCCGCACCACGAAGCAGACCGAGCGAGACCTGCGCTCCCAGAATCCCAAGCTGAAGCTGGCGACCGGGTTAATTGGGCGGCTGACGGGCGTCGAGACCGTGCACCTCAGGCCCGAGGGCTGGCAGACCTCCGACCTGGCGGTGGCCGCGGCCGAGCGGGCGCTGGAGCAGAGCCCCGGCGACATCGACCTCGTCATCTTCGCGAGCGCCAGCCAGGACCTCATCGAGCCCGCGACGAGCCACATCGTCGCCGCCAAGCTCGGCCTCGAGTGCCCCGTCATGGATATCAAGAACGCGTGCAACAGCGTCATCAACGCGATGCAGGTCGCCGAGGCGCTCATCGCCGCGGGCCAGTACCGCCGCGTGCTCATCGCGAGCGGGGAGCAGCCGTCGCACGGGGTGCGGTGGGAGCTCGCGGACCACGAGCAGTTCATCCGATCCTTCCCCGGCTACACGATGAGCGACGGCGGGGCGGCCGTGATCCTCGAGGCGACGGACGACGGGGCCACGGGCATCCTCGATTCGAGCTTTGTCGCGGTGAGCCGGCACTGGGGGATCGGCACGCTGCCGACCGGCGGGTCGATGAACCCGCGGGACATGGACCGTGCCTACTTCGACATGGACGGCTCCGGGCTGCAGCAGGCGTTCCTCGAGCTCGGGCCGCAGCCGGTGCTCGACCTGTTGGAGCGCAACGGGCTGGCATGGGACGACTTCGACCTCGTCGCGATCCACCAGGTGGCGCTGCCGTACCTGCCCCCGATCTTCGACCGGCTGGGCGTGGCGGCCGACAAGTCGGTGATCACGATCGCCGACCACGGCAACCTCGCGTCCGTCACCCTCCCGCTCCAGCTGCAGCTCGCGCGCGAGCGCGGGCTCGTGCGCGCGGGCAGCCTCGTGCTGCTCATCGGCCTCGCGGGCGGCATCAGCCTCGGGCTCATGGTGGTGCGGCTGTGAGCCTCGCGGTGGTGGTGCCGGTGTACAACGAGGCGGCGGGCATCGCCGCGACCCTGGACGCGCTCGAGGCCCAGACCGACGGCGACTTCGACGTCTGGTTCGTCGACAACGGCTCGACGGACGACTCCGCAGCGATCATCGCGGCGAGGGGCCGTGCGCGCTGGCACATTGTGCACGAGCCGCAGAAGGGCACGGGCGCCGCAGCAGACACCGGGATGCGCGCCGCCATCGCCGCGGGCGCGACCCTGCTGGCCCGCACCGACGCGGACTGCCTGCCCCGCGCGGACTGGACGGCGGCAGTCCGCCGCTCGCTCGGCACCCTCGGCCTCGTGGGCGGGGAGCTCGTGCCGCGGCACGACGAGGGGCTCCCGCTCCGGCGGCGGGTGCTGCTGCGGGCCGCCGTGGAGCTCGCGGAGGCGTTCGGGCGCATCCGGCCGGGCAACCGCGACCCCGAGTACCGCGGGCCCTACATGATGGCCGCGGGCTGCAACGTGGGCATCCGGGCCGACCTTTATGTCGCGGCCGGCGGGTTCCCGCGCACCGCCATCGAGGACCTGCACGAGGACCGCGCGCTCGTGAACGCCGTGCGGAGGCTCACCGGCAACTACGCGCGGCGCCGGGACGTCGTCGTCTACGGCAGCTCCCGCCGCGTGAGCGCGTGGGGGCTCAAGAACACGCTGCTCTGGTACAAGGACCACGCGTACAAGCCGGAGCACGTCGACATCCGATGACGATCGCCGACGCCGTGAAGTGGGAGGAGCGGGTGATGCGCGCGGCGCACCCCGTCGTCTACCCGCTGCTGCAGACCGCGCGCCGGCCCGTGCTGCGCGTGCCGGGCCTCGGCGTGCTCGTGCGCGACGCCGGCCTGCTGCGCTCGACCCTCCTGGACACGGAGACGTTCACGAAGACCGGCCCCGGCAGCCCGAGCGACCTGTGGACGCCCGTGCTCGGTCCGGCCGTGCTGCTCAACATGGAGGGCGCCGACCACCTCGCACTGCGGCGCAAGCTCGGGAGCCTCTTCGCCCCCTCGTACGTGGAGCCCTTGGCCGCGGCATCCCTGCCCGCCTCGCAGTTGACCGCGCGGCTGAGGGACGGCGGGACCGTGGACATCGTGGCCGAGGTGAAGCGGTACGCGAGCGCGATGATCGCCCAGCTCGTGGGCCTGCCCCTGGAGAGCCTCGACGACGAGCTGTTCGACCGGGTGTCGTCGATCACCCGGTTAGTGCGCCTGGCCCGGCCCCGGCTCACCCCGGCCCAGGTGGGCGTCGCCCGGGGCATCCTGGACGAGCTCACCGCGCACGCGCGCCAGGCCTATCGCTCGGGCGACGAGCAGACGGTGCCCGGCAGGATGCGCGCGCTCGGGCTCACGGAGGACGAGGCCATGGGTGCCGTCGGCGCGTTCGTGCTCACCGGTACCGAGACCCTGGTCTCGTACATCCCGCGCCTCGTCGCCGTCCTGGTGGACTCCGGCTGGCTCCCGCTCATCGCCGCCGACCGGTCCCTCGCCGAGCCCGCGATCGCGGAGGGTCTGCGGGTCACCACGCCGTCGCCCGTGATGCTGCGCAGCGTTGTCGCGCGGGGCGCGATCGGCCCCGTGGCCGTGCGGCCGGGCGACCGCGTGATCCTCGCGACCTACGCCGCGAACCGGGCGCTCGGGCCGTTCGACCCGTCCACGAACGTCGCTGCGCAACTGAAGCAGCTGTGGTTCGGCGCGGGCACGCACTTCTGCCTCGGGGCACCGCTCGCCATGGCGCAGATCCGGCTGGTGCTGGATGCGCTGCTGGACGCGGGGGAGCTGCGCATCGTGTCGCGGACCCCGGCGCGGGGCGTGCTGATCCCGTCGTACGCGTCGCTGAGGGTCGCGCGTGGCTGACATCCTCGCGGCGCTGCTCGAGTCGTGCGAGCGCACGCCAGACGCCCCTGCCATGACGTTGGGGAGGACGACACTCCGCTACCGCGACCTGCGCGACCGGATTCACGGCGTGGCGTCCTCCCTTTCCGTTCGCGGTCTCGTACCCGGCGACCGCGTGCTGTTCTCGGTGCGGCCCGGCCTCGGGGGCATCTGCCTCGCGCTCGGCGTGATCGCGGCGGGCGGGACGATCGTGTTCGCCGATCCGGGAGCGGGGGAGGCGATGTTCCGCGCGCGGGCGGGCCTCGCGGCGCCGAAGTGGGTGGCTGCCGAGTCGCTGCTCTACGCCGTGTCGCGCGGGCCGCTGCGCAGGCTCGCCCGCGCGCGCGGCCTCGAGCTGCCCGACTACGGCACCGTCGTGCCGGAGGCGCGGCACATCTACGCGGGGCCGTGGCTGCCGGGCGTGCCCTGGGGCGCGATCGCCCTCCGCGGGCTGAGCGGGCCCGCCGGGGCCGTATCGGAACCGGGCACCGAGGCCCTCATCATCTTCACCTCCGGCACCACCTCCCACCCCAAGGCCGTGGTCCACTCCCGCACCACCCTCGGCACGGGCCTGGCCGACTTCGCGGCGCACGTGGGGTTTGCCGCAGGCGAGAGGGTGCTCACCGACCAGCTCATGGTGGGCATCCCGGCGCTCATCTCGGGCGCGCACTGGGTGCTGCCGCCCGCCGGCGCGGACCCCGGTGCCAAGCCCGACAAGTACCTGCCGCTGCTCCGGGACGCCGACGTGCTGTTCGCCGTGCCCGCCGCCCTCGACGCCCTGCTGCGCGCAGGGATCGACCCGCCGCACCTGCGGATGCTGCTCGTGGGCGGCGCCCCGGTGCTGCGGCCGCTGCTCGAGCGGGTGCGCGCGCAACTGCCCGGCACGGCCGTGCGGGCGATCTACGGCATGACGGAGATCCTGCCGGTCGCGATCGCCGACGGCGACGAGAAGCTGGCCTTCGACGGGCCGGGCGACTACGTCGGGGAGCTCATGGGCGCCATCGACGCGCGCATCGACGGCGGCGAGCTCGTGGTCGCGGGGGAGGGCCTCGGCAGCTACCTCGGCGAACCGCCTCTCGCCGAGCTCCGCACCGGCGACCTAGCGCGGCTCGAGAGCGGCCGCCTGGTGCTCGGCGGGCGCAGCAAGGACATGTTCATCCGCGGCACCACCAACGTGTACCCGGGGTTGTACGAGCCCGTCATCGCGGGCATCCCGGGCGTGCAGGAGGCGGCGCTCGCGGGCGTGCCCAACGAGATCGGCGACGACGAGCTCGTGCTCGCGATCGTGGGCGACGCGAGTCGCGTGGCGGCCGCGCTGCCGGGCCTCATCGACGCGGCCGTGATGCCCGACCGCATCGTGGTGCTCGACGCGCTGCCGAAGAAGGGGCGCAGCCAGAAGCTCGACCGCGCGGCGCTGCAGGAGCTGCTGTGAGGGTCGCCGTCACCGGCGCGGCCGGATTCGTGGGAGGGGCGGTAGTGAGGGCCCTCAGGGAGCGCCACGAGGTGGTCCCCCTCAGCCGCCGCGAGTGGGACATCACGGCGGGCCCCATCGACGGCCGTGCCGACGCGGTAGTGCACTGCGCGGCGCTCGCCGACGACTCAGCCCCGCTCGGCGAGGCGATGCTCGTGAACCGCATCGGAACCCGCAACGTGGTCGCCAGCTTCCCCGGCGCGCGGCTCGTGCACATCAGCACGTCGAGCGTCTACGACGCGTTCACGCCGTCCGTGAGCATCTCCGAGGACACCCCGCTGCCGAGGAGGTTCCTGAGCAGCTACTCGGAGTCGAAGGCCGCGGCGGAGGCCGAGATCCCCGCCGGCGCCGTGGTGCTGCGGCCGCACGCCGTGTACGGTCCGGGGGACCGCACGCTCCTGCCGAGGGTTCTGGCGGGCATCCGGGGCCGTCGTCTGGTTCTGCCCGAGGGGGCCGAGGTACGGCACACGCTCACCCACATCGACAACCTGGCTGCCGCCGTCGAGCTCGCGCTCACCGGACCGCCCGGCGTCTACAACGTGGGGGACGACACCGACGTGCTGCTCTCGGCGGTGCTCAGGGAGTTCCTCGCGCGGCGGGGGCGGCCGGATGTCGCGATCCGCAGCATCCCGTACGGTGCGGCGTTCGCGGCGGTGGGCGCGCTCGAGAGGCTGTCGCGCCGGCCGCGGCTCACGCGCTACGCGGTGAGCCAGCTCGGCCTCGAGCGGACCCTCGACCTGCGGCGCGCCCGCGAGATGCTCGGCTACCGGCCAGGGCCCACGACTCTGGCCGGCGCAGAGGGCTGGTGACAGTACAGCCTGCGCTGTACTGTGGGGGAATGATCACGCTCGCCTCGCGCCTCGACGTCATGACCCGGCTCGGTCGCGCGATGGCGGATCCGACCCGCTCGCGCATCCTCATGACCATCCTCGAGCGCCCGTCGTACCCCGCGGCGCTCGCGGAGGAGCTGGGCCTCTCGCGGCAGAACGTGTCGAACCACCTCGCGTGCCTGCGGGACTGCGGTCTCGTGGTGGCGGAGCCGGAAGGCCGCCAGTCGCGGTACGAGATCTCAGATCCGCTGCTCGCCCACGCGCTCTCCGACCTCATGCGCGTCGTGCTCACGATCGACGAGGGCGCCGCGACGCACCGCGCTCCGGAGGACTGCTGCTGATGACGGCCACCCTCGAACGGCCTGTGCGCGTCGACGTCCTTCGCCGCCGCATCCGGTGGATCGTCGGCGCGACCATTGCCTACAACGTCGTCGAGGCCGTCGTGGCGATCTCCTCCGGTGTCGCATCGTCGTCGATCGCGCTGCTCGGCTTCGGCCTCGACTCGGTGGTCGAGGTGCTGAGCGCCGCAGCCGTCGCGTGGCAGTTCACCCGGAAAGACCCGGAGCGCTGGGAGAAGCCCGCCCTTCGCGTGATCGCGCTCTCGTTCTTCCTCCTGGCGGCCTATGTCGGCGTGAGCGCTGTGCTATCGCTTCTCGGCGCGGTCGAGCCGCGGCACAGCACGGTCGGGCTGGTTCTCACCGCCCTGAGCGTGGTCATCATGCCGGTGCTGTCCCTGGTGGAGTACCGCACGGGCCGTGAACTCGGCTCGTCGACCGCGATCGCCGATTCGCGTCAGACGCTCATCTGCAGCCTGCTCTCCGCCGCAGTGCTCGTCGGGCTCGCCCTCAACTCGCTGTTCGGCTGGTGGTGGGCCGACTCCGCGGCGGCGCTCGTGATCGTGGGCTTCGCGGTGCGCGAGGGCGTCGAGGCCTGGCGCGGCGACACCTGCGCAACCCCGATCGGGATGCTGCTCGACGACGAGGACCACAACGACGGGAACGGCGACTGATGGCCGAGCACGAGCACGACCACGCCGACTCGGGCCGCGGCCGACTCGCGATAGCCCTGGGCATCACCGCCGCCGTGCTCGTCGCCGAGGTCATCGGCTCGATCATCACCGGCAGCCTGGCGCTCCTCGTCGACGCTGCCCACATGCTCACCGACGCGGGCGGCCTCGCCATCGCGCTCCTCGCCGCGACCCTCGTGAAGCGTCCCACGAACTCGAAGCGCACCTGGGGTATGGCGCGGGCCGAGGTGCTCGGAGCAACCGCCCAGGCCGCGGTACTCCTGGCGGTCGGGATCTTCGTCCTCGTCGAGGCCGTGCAGCGGCTCTTCCACCCGCCGGAGATCACCGGCAGCCAGCTGGTCGTGTTCGGCATCATCGGGCTGCTCGGCAATGTGGCATCCATCATCGTCCTGGCGTCCAGTCGCGGGAAGAACCTCAATCTCCGCGCGGCCTTCCTCGAGGTGCTCAACGACGCGCTCGGGTCGGTCGCCGTCATCGCGGCGGCGATCGTCATCGCCACCACGGGGTTCCAGCTCGCGGACGCCATCGCCGCGATCCTCATCGGAGCCCTCATCCTGCCGCGCGCGGTGCTCCTGCTGCGCGACACCACGAGCGTGCTGCTCGAGTCGACGCCGAAGGGCCTCGACCTCGACTCCGTGCGCGACCACCTGCTCGCGCTCCCGCACGTCACAGCGGTGCACGACCTGCACGTGAGCCAGATCGCCACCGGGATGCCCGTGCTCACCGCCCACGTCGTCGTCGACGACTCGTGCTTCTACGACGGCCACAACGCCCGGATGCTCGACGACCTGCAGCACTGCGTCGCCGAGCACTTCTCGGTGCAGATCGAGCACTCGACGTTCCAGCTCGAGCCCGCCGGGCACGGGGAGCACGAGCACCCCACGCACGACTGACGGGGCGGGCTAGACCCTCCGCCTCCACGCGACGATCGCGATCGCGGCAGCGACGAAGACCACGCCCGCGCCGCCGATCACCCACGGCAGCCAGGCGAAGTCCTGGGAGCCGCTGCTCGGCACCGGGTCGGGCGTCGGGCTCGGCGACGGGGTGCGCGTGGGTGACGGGGTCGGAGTCGGCGTCGGCGTGTGAGTGGGAGTGACGGTCGGAGTCGGCGTCGGGGTGGGGGCAACCGCGGTGACCGTGACCACCCCGGGCAGGAACGTGATGGCGTAGTCGGTCGAGCTCACGCCGGAGGGCTGCACGGGGTAGCTGCCCGGCCCGCTCGTGATGCTGGCGGCCGTCGTGAAGATGAGGGTGCCGGTGAGGTTCGCGAGAGTCTGGCCGTTGACGAAGCCGGTCGCGGACGCCGTGAAGGTGCCGTTGGGCTCGCCCTGGAGCCGCGACTTGCCGAGCGCCGTGATCGTGAGCGGGGCGGGCGTGATCGTCGTGGTGCCGCTCGCGCCGTACCCGATCGTGTAGTTCGTCGCTGCGGCCCCCGTGCAGCTGGTGGTGCCGGGGTAGCCGCCGACGTGGGCGGTGGCACCGGCGGAGGTGGTGCAGGTGGGCTGGGTGCTGAGGGCGGCCTTGGTCTCGCCGTTCACGAACCCGGCGAAGGCCGGGGTGACGGGCGCCGCGGTGCCGTAGGCGGCGTGCGCGTTGGAGGGCGTGATCGTGAGCGTGGCCTTCGTGATCGACATGAGTCCGTCGACGAACGAGGGCGCGTA
The DNA here is from genome assembly GCF_058809925.1 of Rhodoglobus sp. GW821-FHT12B09. Taxonomy (NCBI): domain Bacteria; kingdom Bacillati; phylum Actinomycetota; class Actinomycetes; order Micrococcales; family Microbacteriaceae; genus Rhodoglobus; species Rhodoglobus sp. GW821-FHT12B09. The sequence continues at coordinate 11,088 of NZ_JBXATB010000007.1, forward strand.
GTTCGCGGGAGTGCCCGAGCACCGGGTCGGGGCCTGGGGGAAGCTCCCGGGCGCGACCACCGCGCACGTGATGCCGCTCACCGACGACTCCCCGTTCATGAGCCCCGAGTAGCCGGGCGTGACCGCGGGCAGAGCGCCGTAGACGCCGGAGCCCGTCGAGGCGGTGACGGTGAGGGGCGCCTTGCCGATGACGACGGGGCCGGCGTCGTAGACGAAGTTGTAGGCGAAGCCGGGTTCCGCCACCGCACCGGAGCAGAGCCCGGAGGTCGCGTACGTCCCGGCCGCGTCGGTGAGAGCGGTCGAGGACGTGCAGGTGACGCCCGACGTGTCGACGCCGGTCATACCCGCGGGATACACGGGGCCCACGGTCGCCGCGGAGCCGTAGGTCGCGCTGCCGCTGGCGCCGATGTGCAGGTCGGGCACGACCGCGGTTACCTGCACCGAGACCGCGCTGTTCGTGACCGGGGTGGTGCCGTCGGTCACATCGATCGTGAACGTCGTCGTCGCGGTGAGCCCGACCGTGGGGGTGAAGACAAGGCCCTGGAGGCTCGCCGTGACCGCGGCGGGCAGTCCGGTCGCAGTGGTGCTGCCGGCCGAGCTCGTGAAGCCGGCACCCGCGAGCGTGCCGTTGGCGGCGGTCCACGTGATGGTCACGGTGAGGCTGTCGTCGTCGGCATCCGTCACCGAGTCCGTGGCGAACGGCGTGGAGGTGGTGGTGTCGTCCGTGATCGTCACGGGGGTGTTCACGACAATGCCGGGGGGAGCGGCTGCCGCGGAGAGCGGAGCCGTGAGCACGAGCGCGCCCAGGAACAGGACCGCCGCACCGAATACCAGGGGACGCTTCATCCTCACACCGCCTTCTGTACGACGAGGCTCTCATACGCGGGGATCAGCACTCGCTTGCCGTACCGGCGCGAGACGATCCGGAACGGCCGCCCGTCGCCGAGGAGCAGCTCGATGACCTTCGTCAGCTCGGCGCGGGCGAGCGCGCCGCCGAGGCACAGGTGCCGGCCGGCGCCGAACCAGAGCTGCCGGTTCTGCGGGATGTACTCCCGGTCGACCCGGTACTCCCCGGCGAGGTTGTTGGCGGTCCAGGTGAGCACGACGATGCGCTCGCCCGCCCTGAGAGTGTGCTTGCCGATGGTGAGGTCGGCGAGCACCGAGCGGCCGATGATCGGCGCCGGCGACGTGACCCGCAGGGCCTCGCGCACGGCGCCCTCCATCAGCGCCGGGTCGGCGATCAGGGCGTGCTGCTGGCCGGTGTCGTAGAGCAGGGCGGCAGTGCGCGCCATGGCGGATGCCGCGGTCTCGGTGCCCGCAACCATCAGCAGTGTCGACAGCCCCTTCGTCTCCTGCAGGCTGAGGCCGAGGTCGCGGCAGCGTCCGATGATCGTGCTGCCGGGCGCCGTCTCGAACGCCGCGTCGATGTGCCCCGTGAGCTTCTCGACGATCTCCCGGGCCTTCGCGATCTTCTCCGGCGGCAGAACGGTGTCTGCGGTGGTGCCCAGCGCGGTGGCGGCGAGCTCCTCGCCGGTGCGGAAGATCTCGCGGTACACGTCGTCGGGGTCGCCCGAGGCGGTCGCCGCCACGGGCATGCCCAGGAGCGTGACCACCATCTGCCCGACCAGGATGCGGCTCAGGTCTGCGAGGTCGAGGGGCTCGCCGGCGTCGAACGCGCGCCGGGCATCCTGAATGCGACTGCCCCACGCGCGCTCGACGAACTCGAAGCTCGTCTTCTCGGTGAACAGCTCGCGGCTCTTGGTGCGCAGCTCGTAGTGCCCGGGGCCGTCGAACAGGTCGTAGACCCAGTCCCCGAGGATCTGCGCCCACAGGTGCCCGACGCCGCCCTCGCTGAGCAGGGTGAAGTGGTCGGGGTCGTTGAGCACGGCCCGCGCGGTGAGGGGGTCGGCGGTGATCCAGCCAAGCCCCGGCACCTTGAGGAGCGGCTTGGCGAACATGCCCACCCAGTTGAGGAACGGCAGCGCCGGCCGGGCCGCGCTGAGCAGCCGGTGCTCGTGCGCGCGGGCGCCCGAGCCGATCCCGTCCGTGAGCGGGTTGAGCGTGCGCTGGCGCACGGGGGCGGTGAGATCCTCAGCTACGGGCACAGGGCCAATCTAGCCAGATTGTGGCGCCTCGAGCGGCCTTCGACGTCAGATCCGGCGGAGCAGCTCGGCGATCTCGTCGGCGATCGTCGTCGGCCACGGCAGGTCGGGCTTGTGGATGCGCAGCGAGACGATGCCGTGCAGCACAGCCCACAGCCTGATCGCCAGGACCGTGCCCTCCTCGAGGGAGAGGGAGCGCTCGTGCGCGAGCCGCGCGGCGAGGCCCTCGACCATGTCCCAGCCGGGGCTGCCCGGGCCGCCCCGGTGGGCAAGGCGGTCGGCGCTCTCGAAGAGGAGGACGTAGGAGCCCCTGTTCGCGAGGCCCCACTCCGCGTAGCGCCGACCGAGCTCCTCGATCGACCCCGTCCCGAGCGCCTCCCGCAGCGAATCGTTCTGGTCGGCGATGACGGCCTCGACGAGATCCTCCGCGGAGGCGAAGTGCCGGTAGACGGCGGCGGGGGAGACTCCGACGGCCTTGGCGACCGAGCGGAGGGAGAACGGCGCCTGGTCTTCCGGGACGACGAGGAGGTCGCGGGCGGCAGACACGAGGTCGTCGCGGAGTTTCGCGCCCTCTCCGCGCGGGCTGCGTTCGCGCATCCCTGCCTCCCACTTGACATCGATAGGTGTACGCCTGTAAACCTATCTTAGTTCACACCCGTTCACCTAAGGAGCCCGCCATGTTCAGCCCGAAACGTTCCCTCGTCACCGGTGCCTCAGCCGGCCTGGGCGTGGAGTTCGCCCGCGTGCTCGCCGCGCGCGGGTCTGACCTCGTGCTCGCCGCCCGTCGCACCGAACGCCTTGAGGAGCTCGCCGCGTCGCTGACCGGCGTGAAGGTGGAGATCGTCACGATCGACCTCTCCCTGCCGGAAGCCGGGAAGCGCCTGCTCGACGCCGCCGGTCCCGTGGACCTGCTCGTGAACAACGCGGGGTTCGGCACGCACGGCGCGCTCGTCGATGAGGCACCGGAGCGCCTCGCGCAGGAGATCGCGCTGAACGTTGCCGCGGTGGTCGACGCGACGCGGGCCTTCCTGCCCTCGATGATCGCGAACGGATTCGGCGGCATTGTGAATGTGGCAAGCACTGCCGCGTTCCAGCCCATCCCGGGCATGGCCGTCTACGGGGCCTCGAAGGCGTTCGTGCTGAGCTTCAGCGAGGCGATGTGGGCCGAGGCCCGCAAGCACGGCGTGAAGGTCACCGCCCTCGCGCCCGGCGCGACGGCCACCGAGTTCTTCGACGTCGTGGGCACCTCGCAGGCGGCGGTCGGGCGTCAGCAGACTCCGGAGCAGGTCATCGCGACGGCGATGCGCGCGCTCGACCGGCGCTCGACTCCGCCGCACGCGGTCTCGGGCGCCGCCAACGCGTTCGCCGCGTGGGGAACCCGGTTCGTGCCCAAGCGTGTCCTCGGCCCGATGGCCGGGCGGCTCATCGGCTTCGAGGGCTGACCGCGACGTGCTGCGCCGGGTCGCCCTAACCCAGCGCCGGCACGCCGGCAGCCGTCGCGACGAGCACGGCCGCGAGGGACATCCCGGCGATCGCGGCCCACGACAGCCCGGCCACCGCGAGGGGCCGCGCGCCGGTGCGCACGAGCATCCCGAGCCTGATCGCCGCCCCGAGCCCGAACAGCGCGAGTCCGAGTAGCAGGAACTGCACGTCCTCGAATGCGGAGGTCCACTCGGCGGGGATGGCCAGGAAGCTGTTCGCCAGCATCGCCGCGACGAACCCCACGAGGAACAGCGGCACGATCGCCGGCCGCCTGCCCTCCCGGCGCAGCACGGCGCCGGTCACGGCGATCATCGGAGCGAGCAGCGCGACGCGCGTGAGCTTGACCACAACGGCGATCGCCAGCGCGGATGCCCCAGCCACCTGCGCCGTCGCGACGACCTGCCCCACATCGTGAACGCTGGCGCCCGTCCACATCCCGAACTGCTCCGCGTCGAGGCCGAGCACGGGCTGCAGCGCGGGCAGGAGGGCGATCGCGAGGGTGCCGCAGAGCGTCACGAGGGCGACGGGCGTCGCCGTTTCGGAGTCCTTGGACTTCGTCACGCCCGCCATCGCGCCGATCGCGGACGCGCCGCAGATCGAGAAGCCCGCGGCGATGAGGAGCGGCTGGTCGCCGGGAAGCCGGAACGCGCGGCCCAGGCCGAGGGTCAGGAAGAACGTCAGCAGCACGATGGTCACGATGAGCGCGAGCACGAGCCAGCCGAGGCCCGCGATGTCGAGCAGGCTCAGCCGGAACCCCAGCAGCACGATCCCGAGGCGGAGCAGGCGCCGCGCGGCGACGGCGAGGCCGGGCTGCACGGCCTCGCGGACGCGGGCGCGCCAGGGCAGAGCCGTGAACACGACTCCCAGCACGACGCACGCGGTCAGCGTCGGCACCACCGGCAGCGCCCCGTGCGCGAGGCTCGCGAGGGCGAACCCGAGCAGCGCGAGGCCGAGGCCCGGGAGCATCGCCCTCGTCGACCCCGCACCAGTCGACGCGGCGCTAGTCGAAATCAAGGCTCAGCTTGCGCAGGAGTGCGCTGAGCCGCTCCTGGTCGGCCTTCGGCAGCCGGTCGAGCAGCTCGGACTCGGCCTCGAGCAGGGTGCTGATCGCGGCATCCACCCGCTCCCTGCCCGCCTCGGTCATGACGACGAGGATGCCCCGGCCGTCGTTCGGGTCGGTGCGACGCTCCACGAGCGCCCGGGCGACGAGCCGGTCGATGCGGTTGGTCATCGTCCCGCTGGAGACGAGGGTCTGCAGCAGGAGCGCCTTCGGGCTCAACTGGTACGGCGCGCCCGCCCGGCGGAGCGCGGAGAGCACGTCGAACTCCCACAGCTCGAGGTCTGAGGCGGCGAAGGCCGTGCGGCGGGCGCGCTCCAGGTGCCGGGCGAGGCGCGCGACGCGGCTGAGCACCTGGAGGGGGGAGAAGTCGAGGTCCTCGCGCTCGCGCGACCACGCGTCGACGATGCGGTCGACTTCGTCGCTGGCGGGCATCCGTCAATTATCACCGTCTGGCAGACTTGGTGGGTGCCGAACGGCGCGATCCGCCTTGGTGTAATGGCAGCACGACAGCCTTTGGAGCTGTTAGGTCTAGGTTCGAGTCCTGGAGGCGGAGCATGGACACCGAGATCTTCGACACCGTCGCGCGCGTCTTCGAGTTCGTCGGCGTGGGGGCGATGGCCGTCGGCATCCTCGTCGCCGTCGTCCTGGCGATCCGCAGCTGGGCTGCCACCCGCGACGGCGGCCGCGCGTTCAAGACACTGCGCGACTCGATCGGCATGGTGATCCTGCTCGGCCTCGAGATCCTCGTCGCCGCCGACCTGGTGCGCACCGTGACGAGCACCCCTTCGCTCACCGACGCCATCGTGCTCGCGATCATCGTGCTCATCCGCACGGTGCTGAGCTTCTCGCTGCAGGTCGAGATCGAGGGCGTCGCACCGTGGAAGCGCGCCCTCCTGACTAGTCCACAATTGATGGCGAAGGCCGCCCGCGCATCGAAAGAGACCTCATGACAGACCAGAACCTCGCCGTGATCGTTCTCGCCGCAGGGCAGGGCACGCGGATGAAGTCGTCGCGGCCGAAGGTGCTGCACTCGATCGCCGGCCGCACGCTCGTCGGCCACGTGCTCTCCACGGCGCGCGACCTCGCCCCGGTGCGCGTGATCGCCGTCGTGCGGCACGAGCGCGACACCGTCGTCTCCACGATCTCCGAGCTGATGCCCGACATCGTGTTCGTCGACCAGGACGAGGTCCCCGGAACGGGCCGCGCCGTCGAGATCGGCATCGGTGCGCTGCCCCCGGACTTCGACGGCGACGTGGTCGTCGTGAGCGGCGATGTCCCGCTGCTGGATGCCCCCACCCTTGCCTCCCTCATCGCCGAGCACCGGGCGGCTCACGCCTCCGCCACCCTGCTCTCCGCGATCCTCGACGACGCCACCGGGTACGGCCGGATCGTGCGCGACAGCGCCGGCGTGCTCGACCGCATCGTCGAGCAGAAGGATGCCACGGCCGCCGAGCTCGCCATCACCGAGATCAACTCCGGCACCTACGTCTTCAGCGCCGCCGCGCTGCGCGAGCAGCTGCCGCTCGTGGGCACCGGCAACGCGCAGGGCGAGAAGTACCTCACCGACGTGGTGGGGCTGCTGCGCGCCGCCGGGTCCACGGTCTCCGCGCTGCCCGTGCGCGACGGCTGGATGGTCGCGGGCGTCAACGACCGCGTGCAGCTGGCCGAGGCATCCCGTCGCATGAACGAGCTCATCGTGCGCCGCTGGCAGCTCGAGGGCGTCACGATCACCGACCCCGCGACGACGTGGATCGACTCGGACGTCGTGCTCGCCGAAGATGTCGAGATCCTGCCCGGCACCCAGCTCAAGGGCGCGACCCTCGTGCAGCGCGGCGCCACGGTCGGCCCCGACACGACCTTGGTCGACTGCGAGATCGGCGAGAACGCGACGGTCAAGCGCACGGATGCCACGCTCGCCGTGATCGGCGCCGGTGCGAGCGTCGGCCCCTTCGCCTACCTCCGCCCGGGCACGTACCTCGGTGCGGACGGCAAGATCGGCACCTTCGTGGAGACCAAGAACTCGACGATCGGCGCCGGCAGCAAGGTGCCGCACCTCTCCTACATCGGCGACACCACGGTCGGGGAGAAGTCGAACGTCGGCGCCGGCACCATCACCGCCAACTACGACGGCGTGAACAAGAGCGCGACGGTCGTCGGCTCGCACGTGCGCACCGGCTCGCACAACGTCTTCGTGGCCCCGGTCACGATCGGCGACGGTGCCTACACCGGGGCCGGAACGGTCGTGCGCAAGGATGTCCCCGCCGGCGCCCTCGCGATCAACGTCGCACCGCAGCGCAACATGGAGGGCTGGGTCGCGGCCAACCGCGCCGGCACCGCGGCGGCGAAGGCGGCGGAGGACGCGACCGACTCACAGTAGCTCATGTGCTACTTTGAGTTCCATGAACTCCGTCGGGCTGAGAGAGCTCAAACAGAACCCGAGCGAGGTCGTCTCGCGCGCTGAGCACGGCGAGACGATCGTGATCACGGTGCAGGGCAGAGCGGTCGCGAAGCTCACGCCCTTGGTGCCGCAGAGACGGCGATGGGTGTCGGCTGACGAACTCTCTCTCGCGCTTGAAGACCTCGAGCCGGATCCCACTCTGGCTGCGGAGCTCGATGCGCTCCGCGACGACGACCCCGTGATCGACCCCTGGGAGCGTGCTGGGCTGTGATCCTCGTCGACACGAGCTCCCTTGTCTCGCCGCCCGCCCGCTGGCCTCGGCCGATAGTGGGGTCGAGCGTGCTGTGTCTCGCAGAGCTCCAGTTCGGTGTGCACACCGCTCCCGACGCGGCAACCCGGGCCATTCGGGTGCGCAATCTTGCTCGGTACCGCTCTCTCGAGTGGATTCCGTTTGAGGAGCCTGATGCCGAGAGCTACGCGATACTCGCCTCCAAGGTCGCGACCAAGCGCCCGGGCCACGCACGCAGCAAGGACATCCTCATCGCCGCGCAGGCTCTCACCCTCGGCGTCCCGCTGCTCACCCGCCACGTCCGCGACTTCGATCTCGTGAGTGACCTCGTGGAGATACTCGACGGAAACTCCTCCGTTTCGGCACCCTAGAATTAGGGTGCACGGCGTCGTCTGACAGAGAGCGGGAAAATGTCCGAGATCAAGATCACCGGACAGAAGCGGCTAGTCATCGTCAGCGGCCGGGCGCATCCCCAGCTGGCCATCGACATCGCCGACGAGCTGGGTGCCGATCTCGTCCACACGGATGCCCGCACCTTCGCCAACGGTGAGATCTACGCCCGCTACGACGAGAGCGTCCGCGGCTGCGACGCGTTCGTCATCCAGTCGCACACGAACCCGATCAACGAGTGGCTCATGGAGCAGCTCATCATGGTCGACGCCCTCAAGCGCGCCTCTGCGAAGCGCATCACCGTCGTGAGCCCGTTCTACCCGTACGCCCGGCAGGACAAGAAGGGCCGCGGCCGCGAGCCGATCTCCGCCCGCCTGGTCGCCGACCTCTACAAGGCTGCTGGCGCTGACCGCATCATGAGCGTCGACCTGCACGCCGCCCAGATCCAGGGCTTCTTCGACGGCCCCGTCGACCACCTGTTCGCCATGCCGGTGCTGCTCGACCACTTCCAGTCGATCCTCGACCCCGAGACGCTCACCGTCGTCAGCCCCGACATGGGCCGCGTGCGCGTCGCCGACATCTGGAGCGACAAGCTCGGCGCCCCGCTGGCGATCATCCACAAGCGCCGCGACCCGCTGGTTCCCAACCAGGTGACGGTGCACGAGATCATCGGGCCGGTCGACGGCCGCGTCTGCCTCATCGTCGACGACATGATCGACACCGGCGGCACCATCGTCAAGGCCGCCGAGGCCCTCAAGAAGGCTGGCGCGACGAAGGTCATCGTCGCCGCGACGCACGCGATCTTCTCGCACCCGGCATCCGAGCTGCTGCAGAGCGCCGCGATCGACTCGGTCGTCGTCACCGACACCCTGCCGATCCCGGAGGAGAAGCGCTTCCCGACCCTCACCATCCTGCCGATCGCCCCGCTCATCGCCCGCGCCATCCACGAGGTCTTCGACGACGGCTCCGTGACGAGCATGTTCGACGGAGCCGCCTGAGCATGACCCAGATCACCACGCCCCGGCCCTGGCTCGCGTCGTACGCCGAGGGCGTGCCCGACGAGATCGACCTGCCGACCGGCTCGCTCTACGACCTCGTCGAGTCCGCGATCGCCGAGTTCCCGAAGGCGGTCGCCCTCGAGTTCTTCGGCGCGACCACGACCTACGCCGAGATGGGCGAGCAGATCGACCGCGCCGCCGAGGGCCTGCGCCTGCTCGGCGTGCAGAAGGGCGACACCGTCGCGCTCGTGCTTCCGAACTGCCCGCAGCACATCGTCGCGTTCTACGCGGTGCTGCGGCTCGGCGCGATCGTCGTCGAGCACAACCCGCTCTACACGCCGCGGGAGCTGCGCCACCAGTTCGAGGACCACGGCGCCAAGACCGTCATCGCGTGGAACAACGTGGTCGCGACGATCCAGGCCTTCCCCGAGGACGTGGCGGTCGAGAACCTGATCTCGGTGGATGTCACGCGCGCCATGCCGTTCGGAACGCGCGCGCTGCTCCGCCTCCCGATCGCCAAGGCGAAGGAGTCGCGCAAGGCACTCACGACGAGCGTGCACAACACGATCTCGTGGGAGGAGCTGCAGAAGTCCGCTCCCATCAAGCAGGAGATCTTCAAGCCGGACGCCAAGGATGTCGCGCTCATCCAGTACACGAGCGGCACCACCGGCCTGCCCAAGGGCGCGACCCTGACCCACGTGAACCTCACCACCAACGCCGCCCAGGCTCGCGCCTGGGTGCCGACGGTCACGCGCGGCGAGGGCTGCGTCGTCTACGCGGTGCTGCCGATGTTCCATGCCTACGGCCTCACGCTGTGCCTCACGTTCGCGATGAGCATGGGCGCGCGGCTCGTGCTGTTCCCCAAGTTCGACCCGGACCTCGTGCTCAAGGTCGTGAAGAAGCACCCGGCGACGTTCCTCCCGGCCGTCCCGCCGATCTACGAGCGGCTCACTGCGGCGGCGAAGGAGCAGGGCGTCTCGCTCAAGGGCATCCAGATCGCGATCTCCGGCGCCATGCCGCTCTCCGCCGCCGTGGTCGAGCCGTGGGAGGCGCTCACGGGCGGCACGCTCGTCGAGGGCTACGGCCTGAGCGAGACGAGCCCCGTGCTCATGGCCAACCCGGTGGGCCCCACGCGCGTGGCGGGCACGGTCGGCCTTCCCCTCCCCAATACCGAGATCCGCGTCGTCGACCCCGACAACCCCACGAAGGACCGGAAGCCCGGCGAAGAGGGCGAGCTGATCGTCCGGGGCCCGCAGGTGTTCTCGGGCTACTGGAAGAAGCCCGACGAGACCGCCGCCGTCTTCGTCCCGACCTCGGACGAGGGCGCCGACTGGTTCCGCACGGGCGACATCGTGACCGTTGACGACAAGGGCTTCGTCCGCGTCGTCGACCGCATCAAGGAGCTCATCATCACCGGCGGGTTCAACGTCGCACCCAGCGAGGTCGAGGACGCTCTGCGCCAGCATCCCGACATCGCGGACGTCGCGGTCGTCGGCCTGCCGAGCGCGCACAGCGGCGAGGATGTCGTCGCCGCCGTCGTGCTCGCACCCGGCAAGACGCTCGACGAGGAGTCGATCCGCGCGTACGGCCGCGACAACCTCACGGCCTACAAGGTGCCGCGCCACGTGTACCAGGTGGACGAGCTGCCCCGGTCGCTGATCGGCAAGGTGCTGCGCAAGCAGGTCAAGGAGAGGCTGATCGCCGACCACGCGGGTTGAGCAGGCGGTATCCGCCTAGCTGTCCTCCGTGGGCGCCGTCGGCAGCCGCACACCGCCCGGGATGATCCCCATCGCCCGCACGAGCACCTCGTTGCCGCCGTACTCGACGGCGTAGCAGTTCCAGCCCGTGCCCGCGGGGCTGACGAGCTCGAACCGCGCCGAGTAGCTCACGGCCTCCGGCGCGTAGTACGCGGTGTAGACGGAGCACGCGACGGTCGCGGTGCGGCTGGCCGTGCCCAGCGTGACGAGGATGCCCGGCAGCAGCAGCCCGACGAGCCCGACAACGACGACAACCCGCATCACGGTCATCAGGTGCGGGCTGCGCAGCGGACGATCCCCCTGCGGCTGGTACCCCGCGAGCTCGGGTTCGTCGTCGTACTCGTCGAGGTCAGCCATGGCTAGGCCATTGTCGCACTGCGGGTTGAGCCGGTGCCCTGCGCGCCCCAAACAACCCCGTAGCGGAGGATGCCGCGCCGGAACTGGCCGCCCGCGCCCCGCTTTCGCGGCGCGCCGTCCTCCGCAACGGCGGCGACGCCACCCGACTAGTGGCTCGAGCCCTCCGACTCGATCTCCGAGCGGTCGCCCGACCACAGCGTGTGGAACGTGCCCTCCTTGTCGACGCGCTTGTAGGTGTGCGCTCCGAAGAAGTCGCGCTGGCCCTGCACGAGGGCCGCGGGGAGGCGGTCGGCGCGCAGTCCGTCGTAGTAGGCGAGCGAGCTGGAGAAGGCGGGGGTCGGGATGCCCGCGCGAGCGGCATCGGCCACGACGTTGCGCCAGGCGGTCTGCGCGCGCTCCATGACGTCCACGAAGAACGGCGCGGTCACGAGCGCGACCAGTCCGGGGTTCTCGGCGTAGGCCTCCGTGATGCGGTTGAGGAAGCGGGCGCGGATGATGCAGCCGCCGCGCCAGATCTTCGCGATGTTGCCCTTCTTGATGTCCCAGCCGTACTGCTCGGCGCCGGCGACAATCGCGTCGAAGCCCTGCGAGTACGCGATGACCTTGGACGCGTAGAGCGCGAGGCGCACGCCCTCGATGAACGCGTCGGCGTCGCCGGGCTTCCAGGAGTCCTCCGACGGGCCGGGCAGCGACGAGGCGGCGGCGCGCTGCGCGGGCTTCGACGACAGCGACCGGGCGAACACGGCCTCCGCGATCCCGGAGACGGGCACGCCCAGGTCGAGCGCGGTCTGCACGGTCCAGACGCCGGTGCCCTTGGATCCGGCCTGGTCGAGGATCAGGTCCACGAGAGGGGTGCCCGTGGACGCGTCGACCTGCTTGAGGACTTCGGCGGTGATCTCGATGAGGTAGCTCTCGAGCTCGCCCTTGTTCCACTCGGAGAAGATGTCCGCGATCTCCGCGGGGGTTTTGCCGGTGCCGCGGCGGATCAGGTCGTAGGCCTCGGCGATGAGCTGCATGTCGGCGTACTCGATGCCGTTGTGGATCATCTTGACGAAGTGGCCGGCGCCGTCGTGGCCGACGTGGGTGACACACGGCTCGCCCTCGGCGACGGCGGCGATCGACTCCAGGATCGGCCCGAGCGTGACCCACGCCTCATCCGATCCGCCCGGCATGATCGAGGGGCCGTTGAGCGCGCCCTCCTCGCCGCCGGAGATGCCCGCGCCGACGAAGTTGATCCCGGTCTCGCGCACCGCCTTCTCGCGTCGGATCGTGTCGGTGAACAGCGCGTTGCCGCCGTCGATGATGATGTCGCCGGGCTCGAACACGCTCACCAGCTCGTCGATGACCGCGTCGGTGCCCTTGCCCGCCTGCACCATGATGAGCGCGGTGCGCGGCTTGGAGAGCGAGTCAGCGAACTCCTGGATCGTCTTCGACCCGATGAAGCCGGCCTCGGGGTGCTCGTCGAGCAGCGTCTCGGTGCGGGCATAGGTGCGGTTGTACACGGCGACCGTGTTGCCCTCCCGCGAGGCGAGGTTGCGGGCCAGGTTGCTGCCCATCACCGCGAGTCCGACAACGCCAATATTCGCCTGAGTCATGACTCACAGGCTAGTACGGTTGGTGGATGCCCCAGCCCCCGCTCATCGTGGTCATGGGTGTGAGCGGCTCCGGCAAGTCGACCATCGGCGAGCGCCTGGCGGCCGGACTCCACGTGCCCTTCGTCGACGCCGACGACCTGCACCCCCTCACCAACGTGGACAAGATGAGCGCGGGCATCCCGCTCACCGATGAGGACCGGTGGCCCTGGCTGCGGAAGGTCGGGGAGGCGGTGGCCGCGGCATCCCGAACCGGCATTGTCGTTGCCTGCTCCGCGCTCAAGCGGTTGTACCGCGACGCGATCCGCACCGCGGCCCCCGACGCCCTGTTCGTGTACCTCGACGGGCCGCGCGACCTGCTCGCGAGCCGGCTCGGCCACCGCGAGGGCCACTTCATGCCGGCGGCCCTGCTCGACTCCCAGCTGGAGGCGCTCGAGCCGCTCGGCGAGGGGGAGCGCGGCATCGTGATCAGCATCGACCACAGCCCCGAGGCGATCGTCAAGACGCTCCTGCGCGAACTCGTGTAAACTCGGCCACTGAACTTCGGCGAGGGAACCATTCTCGGTTCCGTTATCGACGCGGTGGGTGGACTGCCCAGCGCAATTCCGTATCCACACCACCAGGAGAGTCTCATCATGGCTGACGCCAACAACAACGACAGCAACCACCTCGTCACCGAGGTGCGCGACACCTTCGGCAAGGGCGTTGCCCGCAAGATCCGCGCCAAGGGCAAGATCCCCGCCGTCATCTACGGCCACGGCACCGAGCCGCAGCACGTGACCCTGCCGGGCCACGAGACCGCGCTCATCCTCCGCAAGTCGAACCAGGTGCTCGAGCTCGACATCCAGGGCAAGACGCAGCTGGCGCTCGTCAAGGACGTGCAGAAGGACCCGGTGCGCCAGATCATCGAGCACATCGACCTCATCGTCGTCCGCAAGGGCGAGAAGGTCACCGTCGACATCCCCGTGCACCTCGAGGGCGAGTCCGCCTCCGGCACGAGCGTCAACCAGGACGCCAACACGATCTCGCTCGAGGTCGAGGCCACCCACATCCCCGAGAACATCGTCGTGTCGATCGAGGGCCTCGAGGAGGGCGCGCAGATCCACGCGAGCGACCTCAAGCTGCCCGCGGGCGCTTCGCTCATCTCCGACCCCGAGACCCTCATCGTCGGCATCACCGGCGAGGCCGCACAGGACCTGGGTGAGGATGCCGAGACCGAGGCCGCTCCGGCCGAGGAGGCTGCCCCCGCCGAGGACGCTGAGTAATTCAGCTCTTCCGCAAGGCCGTGGACGACCAATGGCTGGTAGTCGGGCTCGGTAACCCCGGGCCCGGCTACGCCGGCAATCGCCACAACGTGGGCCAGATGGCCCTCGCGGAACTCGCGGACCGCTCGTCCGTGACGTTCAAGAACCACAAGGCCGGCGCGAGCGTTGCCGAGGGCCGCACTTTCGCGGCTAAGGGCCCGAACCTCGTCCTGGCCAAGCCCCACAGCTTCATGAACCTCTCGGGCGGCCCCGTCGCGGCGCTGCTGCGGTTCTACAAGATCGAGCCGGACCACCTGATCGTGCTGCACGACGAGCTGGACATCCCGTTCGACACGATCCGCCTCAAGGTCGGCGGCGGGCACGGCGGGCACAACGGCATCCGCGATATCGCTGCCGCGATCGGCACCCCTGAGTTCGCGCGGGTGCGCATCGGCATCGGCCGTCCGCCCGGCCGGCAGCCGGCCGCCGACTTCGTGCTTCGCGACTTCACCGCCGACGAGCGGAAAGTGCTGCCCAACCTGCTGGCCGACGCGGCGGATGCGACCGAGATGGTCGCGGGGGCGGGGCTCGCTGCTGCTCAGCTCAAGTTCCATACGGCTGGTTGAGTAGTGCGCTCTGGCGCGCGTATCGAAACCCGGGTTCGTGGGTTGAGTAGTGCGCTCTGGCGCGCGTATCGAAACCCGGTTTCGCGGGTTGAGTAGTGCGCTCTGGCGCGCGTATCGAAACCCGGGTTTGCGGGTTGAGTAGTGCGCTCTGGCGCGCGTATCGAAACCCAGGTTTGCGTCGGTGAGGTTTCGATACGGCCGCGGGCGGCCTACTCAACCCGCAGGGTTTCGATACGGCCGCGGGCGGCCTACTCAACCCGCAGGGTTTCGATACGGCCGTGGGCGGCCTACTCAACCCGCCGGGTTTCGATACGGCCGCGGGCGGCCTACTCAACCCGCCTGTCGGTCGCGCCGCCTAGACTCGTCCGGTGATACTCGAAGGATTGATCGCGGCCCTTTCGCGCGCCAAAACGTTCGAGAGCGCTCTCGCGTCGGCGAAGCGCAGCACCGATTTCTCCCTCGTCGACGGGCTCCGCGCCCCTCTGCTCGCCGGGCTCCTGACCCGCGAGGGCGGCCCGCGCGCGGCACTGGCTATCGTCGCGACCGGCCGCGAGTCCGAGGCCCTGCGCCGCTCGCTGGCGAGCTATCTGCCGGATGCCCAGATCGTCGAGTTCCCCGCCTGGGAGACCCTGCCCCACGAGCGCCTCAGCCCGAGCGCCGAGACCGTCGGCAAGCGGATCGCGGCGCTGCGGGCCCTCAAGCTGTGGACCCTTCGACAGGCTCAGGGACCGGTGGAGAACTTCGTCCTCGTCGCGAGCGTGCGCGCCGCCCTCCAGCCGCTCGCCGACAACCTCACGACCATCGAGCCGGTCGAGCTCGTCAAGGGCGGCCGGGGCTACGACCTCGCCCACCTCTCGACGCGGCTCGTCGACCTCGCCTACTCCCGGGTGGACATGGTCACCCGCCGCGGCGAGTTCGCGGTGCGCGGCGGCATCGTCGACGTGTTCGCGCCGACCGACGAGCATCCCCTCCGCCTGGAGTTCTTCGGCGACGAGCTCGAGACTCTGCGCGAGTTCTCCGTCGCCGACCAGCGCTCCCTCGACACCGCCATCGACCGCGCCGAGCTGCCGCCGAGCCGCGAGCTGCTGCTCAGCGAGGACGTCCGCCAGCGCGCACGGGAGATGCAGCACGAGTTCCCGAGCCTCTCGACCATGCTCGCGAAGATCGGCGAGGGCATCCCCGTCGACGGCATGGAGTCCCTGGCTCCCGCGCTCGTCAGCAGGCTGGTGCCGCTGACGCACTACCTGCCGAAGGATGCCGCGGTAGCCGTCCTGGCACCGGAGCGGGTGGCCACCAGGGCGGTGTCGCTGGCCGAGACCAACCGCGAGTTCCTCGCGGCGGCCTGGAACGCGGCGACAGCGGGGGCCGAGGCGCCCATCGACCTCGACGCGGGGGACTTCGTCACCCTGAGCGCCCTGCGCGAGTCCGCCGGCGACCGGCCGTGGTGGACGATGAGCGCCTTCGACTCGGGCGCGCCCGAGGAGCTGGAGGCGTCGGCCCTGCAGGCGTACGTGCGCGTCGACGCGACCGCGGTGCCGAGCTTCGCGGGGCAGGCCGACGGCGCCGTCCAGCACGTGGCCGAGCTGCTGCGCGAGGGCTGGAGCGTGACGGTCGTCGCGGAGGGCGCCGGCCTCGTCGAGCGGGCTGCCGACGTGCTGGGGGAGGCCGGGGCATCCGGCCGCATCGTCGACGCGCTGCCCGACACGCTCGATGCCGGCGTCGCCTACCTGCTGAAGGCGTCGGTCGACCACGGCTTCGAGCTGCCGGAGGCGAAGCTCGCGCTGCTGAGCGAGAGCGAGTTCTACGGCCGCGCGGTCGGCTACGACACCCGGCAGGTGAAGCGCCTGGCGAGCCGGCGCAAGAACGTCGTCGACCCGCTGCAGCTCAAGAACGGCGACTTCGTCGTGCACAACACGCACGGCATCGGCAAGTTCCTCGAGCTGGTGCAGCGCGAGGTGAGCACCGGCGGCCGCAACGCGATCAAGACGCAGCGCGAGTTCCTCGTGATCGAGTACGCGCCCAACAAGCGCGGGTACCCGGGCGACAAGCTGTACGTGCCGACCGACCAGCTGGACCTCCTCTCGCGGTACGTCGGCGGCGAGGCCCCCACCCTGAGCAAGATGGGCGGCAGCGACTGGGCCGCCGCGAAGGGCAAGGCGCGCAAGGCGGTGCGCGACATCGCGGTGGAGCTCGTGAAGCTCTACAGCGCGCGGATGGCGTCGAAGGGCCACGCCTTCGGGCCGGACACCCCGTGGCAGCGCGAGCTCGAGGAGGCGTTCGCCTTCGCGGAGACGCCGGACCAGCTCACCACCATCGACGAGGTGAAGGCCGACATGGAGCGCCCGATCCCCATGGACCGGCTGCTGTCGGGCGACGTCGGCTACGGCAAGACCGAGGTCGCCGTGCGCGCCGCGTTCAAGGCCGTGCAGGGCGGCAAGCAGGTCGCGATGATCGTGCCGACTACCCTGCTCGTGCGCCAGCACATGGAGACGTTCGCCGAGCGGTTCGCCGGATTCCCGGTGCACCTGCGCGCGCTGTCGAGGTTCCAGAGCGACAAGGAGTCGAAGGAGACGATCGCGGGCCTGGCGGACGGCACGGTCGACGTCGTCATCGGCACGCACCGGCTGCTCAGCCAGGGCATCGCGTTCAAAGACCTCGGCCTCGTGATCATCGACGAGGAGCAGCGGTTCGGCGTCGAGCACAAGGACGCGCTGAAGAAGCTCAAGACCAACGTGGACATCCTCGCCATGACGGCGACCCCGATCCCGCGCACCCTCGAGATGGCGGTCACGGGCATCCGGGAGATGTCGACCCTCGCGACCCCGCCGGAGGACCGCCACCCGATCCTGTCGT
The DNA here is from genome assembly GCF_058809925.1 of Rhodoglobus sp. GW821-FHT12B09. Taxonomy (NCBI): domain Bacteria; kingdom Bacillati; phylum Actinomycetota; class Actinomycetes; order Micrococcales; family Microbacteriaceae; genus Rhodoglobus; species Rhodoglobus sp. GW821-FHT12B09. The sequence continues at coordinate 28,236 of NZ_JBXATB010000007.1, forward strand.
TCGTGGGCCCGTACTCCGACCGCCAGGTCGCGGCGGCGATCCGCCGCGAGCTGCTGCGGGAGGGCCAGGTGTTCTACGTGCACAACCGCGTCTCGTCGATCCAGCGGGTCGCGTCGCAGCTGGCCGAGCTGGTGCCCGAGGCGCGCATCGCCGTCGCGCACGGGCAGATGTCGGAGGCGCTGCTCGAGCAGGTGATGGTCGACTTCTGGGAGCGCAAGTTCGACGTGCTCGTCTCGACCACCATCATCGAGACCGGTCTGGACATCGCCAACGCCAACACGCTCATCATCGACCGCGCGGACAAGTACGGCCTCTCGCAGCTGCACCAGCTGCGCGGCCGCGTCGGGCGCGGCCGCGAGCGCGCGTACGCGTACTTCCTCTACGACGAGCTCAAGCCCCTGACCGAGACCGCGCACGAGCGGCTCGCCACCATCGCGGCGAACAACGAGCTCGGCGCCGGCATGCAGATCGCCCTCAAGGACCTCGAGATCCGCGGTGCGGGAAACCTGCTCGGCGGCGAGCAGTCCGGCCACATTGCCGGCGTCGGCTTCGACCTCTATCTCCGGATGATCGGCGAGGCGGTCTCGACCTTCCGCGGTGATGTCGCCGAGGGGCAGACCGAGCTGCGTCTCGAGCTGCCGGTGGACGCGCACATCCCGGAGGAGTACGTGGAGTCGGAGCGCCTCCGGCTCGAGGCCTACCAGAAGCTCTCGACCGCGTCGTCGCCGGCCGCGTCCGACGACTCCATCGAGCACGTCCTCGAGGAGCTCACCGACCGCTACGGCGAGCCGCCCGAGCAGGTGCAGAACCTCATCGCGGTGTCGAGGCTGCGGCGGAAGGCGCAGAAGGCCGGCCTCGGCGAAGTCGTCGTCATGGGCGACAAGCTGCGCATCGCCCCGGCCGACCTCGCCGACTCGATCCAGGTGCGGCTGCAGCGCATGTACCCGGGGTCCCGCTACCACGCGGCGGCCGCGGCGGTACTGGTGCCTCTGCCTCCGGAGCCGACGGATGCCGCGCTCATCGCCTGGGTGGACGGCCTCCTCGTCGCGATCTTCGGCGCCGAGGTCGCCGTAGCGCCATGATGCCGGGCGCCCGCGCGGTGGCCGCGGCACTCGCTGCGGTCGCCAACCGCGAGGACGCCCAGAACCTCAAGCGCTTCTTCAAGACCGGCAAGGGCGAGTACGGAGCAGGCGACCGGTTTATCGGTGTCAGAGTGCCGGCGACCCGGTCCATCGTGAAGGGCTTCACCGACCTGTCGCCCGGCGACCTGAACGACCTGCTCGACAGCGACATCCACGAGCACCGGTTCGCGGCGCTCGTGATCATGGCCGCGCAGTACAAGAAGGCAGACGCCGCCGAGCAGGAGCGGCTCGTGGACTTCTACCTCGCTGCGATGCGCCGCGGGCGCATCAACAACTGGGACCTGGTCGACTGCTCCGCCGAGTTCATCCTCGGCGAGTACCTCGTCGACAAGCCGCGCGACCTGCTCGCGCGCCTGGCGCGCAGCGGCATCGTCTGGGAGCGCCGCATCGCGGTGCTGTCGACCTTCGCGTTCATCAAGCACGGGGACGCGACGACGACGCTGGAGATTGCGGAGTCGCTGCTGGCCGACAAGCACGACCTCATCCAGAAGGCAGTCGGCTGGATGCTGCGGGAGGTGGGCAAGCGCGTCGACCCCGAGCTCCTCCTCGGGTTCCTGCGGGAGCACGCGGCGCAGATGTCGCGGGTCACCCTCAGCTACGCGACGGAGCACCTCGCCCACGCCGACCGCGTGTACTTCAGGTCGCTGTAGCTCGTCGGACTCGACCCGCCAGCGTTCTCGAAGAGCGTCAGAGCGCGCGCACCAGGCACACCACGTGCCTGTCGGGGTCACGTACGACACTCTGGCGCTCGCCCCACGGCTGGTCGGCAGGCTCGTCGATGATGTCGAGGCCCAGGGATGCCGCGGCCGCGGTCGCCGCGTCCACGTCGTCGACCGCGAACGACACCGCAACGCCGCGGTCGCTCGCCTCGGCGCCGCGCTGGTGCAGCATCACGTCGAGGGAGCCGCTGCGCAGCCGGGCCAGCGGCGCCTCGACGTAGTACGGCTCAAGGCCGAGCACGCCCTGGTAGAAGGCGAGGGAGGCGTCGAGCGACGACACCGAGACGATGATGCGGGCGAGCGAGACGGTCACGCTGAAGATGCTAGCCGGGTGCTACGAGCTCCTCTACGCCGGAGGCGCTGCGGGAACGTCCGCCGGCACCTCGAGCTTCCGGATCAGCGGCTGCTCCCTCCCGTCGACGCGGTGCACCCGGTAGATCGCGACCGGGATGAGCACGAGCGAGCGCAGGTCGAAGACGGCGTGCAGCACGATCGGGACGACGATCGTGCCCGAGACGACGTAGAGCGCCATCATGATCGCGCCGACGACGGTGGTGCCGATGACGCCCGCGGGCCCCTGGTACAGGTGCAGCGCTCCGAACAGCAGCACGCTGCCCAGCACCGCGGCCAGGGCACTGCCGCTCGCGCCGTAGATCGCGGCGGGCAGCGCGAGCCGGAACGTGAGCTCCTCGACGACCCCCGCGTTGATCGAGAGCAGGGCGCCGAGCCGCAGCTCCTGCCGGTTGCGCGGCAGCATCGACTTGATGTCGCCGACGGTGAGCACCTCGTCCTCCTTGCGCGCGGCGCGCACGCCGGCGATCGTGAGGGCGGTGAGCCCGATGACCAGTCCGAGGATGACGCCGACGGTGATCCCCGGGCTGTCAGCCGCCAGCGCCCGGATGTCCCGCAGCCCCGGCCACTCGACGAGCTCCCGCAGCAGCGGCACGATGTAGCCCCCGGCGAGGAGCAGGAGAGCGACGGAGACCCCGCCGAACGAGAGGAACGAGTCGAGCAGCCACCTGCGGAACATCGCCTGCCGCTTCACCGTCGTGCGGTAGCGCTTGAAGCGCTGGTACTCCTTGCGGTCCTTGCGGATGGTGCGCAGCACGAGCAGCGCGACGAGCGCCGCCAGGGCGAGCCACAGGATCGGCCGCGTGAGCGCCCAGGTGGGGTCGAGCATGGGCTCCATCGTGTCATGGGAATGCCGGGGAATGGTCGAGGCTTAACTCCACAATGACCAGTGCTGTCGGTTTCCGCTCCGAGCGCGGACCCATCCTCATCTCCCTCATGGTCACCACCGGGCTGGTCGCGATCGACGCCACAGTCCTCGCAACGGCGGTGCCGACGATCGTCAAAGACCTCGGCGATTTCGCCCTGTTCCCGTGGCTGTTCTCCGTGTACCTGCTCGCCCAGGCGGTGACCGTGCCGATCTACGCGAAGCTCTCCGACACCTTCGGCCGCAAGCCGATCATCCTCGTCGGCATCGGCCTCTTCCTGCTCGGCTCCATCCTGTGCGGCTTCGCGTGGAGCATGCCCGCGCTCATCCTCTTCCGGGCGGTGCAGGGGCTCGGCGCCGGCGCGGTGCAGCCGATGTCGATCACGATCGCCGGCGACATCTACACCGTCGCCGAGCGCGCCAAGGCGCAGGGCTACCTCGCGAGCGTGTGGGCGGTGTCCTCGGTGGTCGGTCCGACCCTCGGCGGCGTCTTCTCCCAGCTGGACATCTGGCGGGGCATCTTCTTCATCAACATCCCGCTGTGTCTGGTGGCGGGGTGGATGCTCGTGCGCTCGTTCCACGAGACCATCGAGAAGCGCGAGCACAAGATCGACTTCGTCGGTGCTGCGCTGCTCGCGGTCTCGATGACCCTGCTCATCCTCGCGGTGCTCCAGGGCGGCGTGAGCTGGGCGTGGGACTCGTGGCAGAGCATCGGCTCCTTCGTGGTGGGCGGCGTGCTACTGGCGGCGTTCGTGTTCGTGCAGACGCGGGCATCCGAGCCGATCCTGCCGCTGTGGGTGTTCTCGCGGCGCTTGCTCGTCACAACCACCCTCATCGCCCTCGGCGTCGGCGCGATGCTGATCGGCCTCACCTCGTACGTTCCCACCTACCTGGAGGGCTCGCTCGACGTACCGCCCCTCGCGGCCGGTCTTGCGCTCGCCGCCCTGACCATCGGGTGGCCGATCGCCGCGACGCTCTCGGGCCGGTTCTACCTCCGCATCGGCTTCAAGCGCACCGCCCTCATCGGCCTCTCACTCGCCTTCGTCGGGACCGTGGCGCTCGCCGTCACCGCCGCGACGCCGTCGATCGCCACCGTCGCGATCGCGTGCTTCGTGATCGGGCTCGGCATGGGCCTCGTCGCGACCCCCACCCTCATCGCCGCCCAGGCGAGTGTCGAGTGGAACGAGCGCGGCGTCGTCACCGGCACCAACCAGTTCGCCCGCGCGATCGGCAGCGCCCTGGGCGTCGCGATCTTCGGCGCTATCGCCAACGCGATCTTCGGGGCCGGGGATGCCGACTCCCTCCCGCCCGCGACGATCGCCGCCGGTGGCGGCGCGGTGTTCCTCGCCGTCGCGGTGGTCGCGCTGGTGACGGTCGCGGCGGGCGTGCTCATGCCCGCCACTCCCGTCGCGCGCACGGGGAGCGTTCCCGCGGCCGCGTAGCGCTCGTACTGTTGGGCGCGCCTGCTGGGCACGCCTGCCGGGCACGCCTGCTGCGCGAGCCCATTAGGCGCGCACTGCCACCGCGAAGGGCAGTACCCCCGGGGCACCCGCGGCCCGTAGCGCACGGGCCGCGGCCGTGAGGGTCCAGCGCGAGTCGGCGAGGTCGTCAACGAGGAGCACCGGGCCTGCGCTCGATTCGAGAGCCTCGGCGAGCGCCGGCCCCACGGTGAAGGCGCCGAACACCTGCGCGAGCCGGAAGGCGCTGTTGCCGCCGGGACCTCCCGCGGGCGGGACCGCGTAGTCGAGGGCGCCGAGGTACGGCAGCCGGCCCGCGCCGGCGAGGCCGCGCGCGACCGAGTCGATGAGCTGCGGCCGGCTCCGGCTCGGCAGCGACACCACGGCGGCCGGGCGCGCCTCCCAGTCCCAGTCGGCGAGCACGCGCACGCAGGCGGCGAGCATCGCCGGCGTCGCGGGCGCGTCGGGCGAGGCGAAGAGCGCGCGGAGCGTGCTGCCCCAGCCGAGGTCGGTGAGACGGGCGAGGGCACGGCCCTCGGCGGCGCGCTCTCCCATGGCGATGTTGCCCCGGGCGAGGGGAGACCCGACGGGCCACTGCGCGCGGGGGTCGATCGGGACGCCGACCCGGTCCAGGGACGAGGCTGCTGCTGCCGTGGCATCCTCGGCAATGCTCGTCGGATACCACGCGCCCGCGCAGTTGTCGCAACGGCCGCAGGGAACCGCGGAGTCGTCGTCGAGGGAGCGCTGCAGGTACGCCATGCGGCACTCGCCGGTGGTCTCGTAGTCGAGCATGTGCTGCTGCTCGGCCTCGCGCTCGGCGGCGATGCGGGTGTAGCGCTCCTCGTCGTAGACCCACGGACGCCCGGTGGCGACCCAGCCGCCCTGCACCCTGCGCACGGCGCCGTCGACATCGAGCACCTTGAGCAGCAGCTCGAGCGGGGTGCGCCGGATATCGACGCGCGCCTCCAGCGCGGGGGTGCTCGTCGGCTCGTCGTCGAGCTCGCGGATCACCGCCTCCGCCCTTGCCTGCGAGGGCATGCTCGCGGTGGCGAAGTAGTGCCAGATCGCCTCGTCCTCGGGGCCGGGGAGGAGCAGCACGTCGGCGTTGTCCGTCGCCCGGCCCGCGCGGCCGACCTGCTGGTAGTACGCGACCGGCGAGCTCGGCGCGCCCAGGTGCAGCACGAACCCGAGGTCTGGTTTGTCGAAGCCCATGCCGAGCGCGCTCGTAGCGATGAGGGCCTTGAGCTCGTTGTTCTTGAGCCGGGCCTCGAGGACCTCCCGCTCGGCGGTGTCGGTCTGGCCGGTGTAGGCGTGCACGTCGTGGCCCGCCTCGCGCAGCAGGCGGGCCGTGTTCTCCGCCGCCGACACCGTGAGGGCGTAGATGATGCCGCTGCCGGGCAGCTCGCCGAGGTGGCTGAGCAGCCAGGCGAGGCGGGACGCGGCGTCGGGCAGGCGCAGCACCCCGAGGCGCAGCGACCTGCGGGCGAGCGGGCCGCGGATAGTGACCACGCCGATGGAGCCCGTCGAAATCTGTTCTGCGACATCGGCAACGACGCGGCTGTTCGCCGTCGCCGTCGTCGCGAGCACCGGCACGTCGGCGGGAAGTTCGGCGATCAGCTCGCGCAGCCGCCGGTAGTCGGGCCGGAAGTCGTGGCCCCAATCGCTGATGCAGTGCGCTTCGTCGACCACGAGCATCCCGGTGCGCCTCACGAGCTCGGGCAGCTGGTTCTCGCGAAACGCCGGATTGTTGAGGCGCTCGGGCGAGACCAGCAGTACGTCGACCTCGTCGTTCGCGAGGGCGCGCTGGATCTCGGCCCACTCGTGCGGGTTGGTCGAGTTGATCGCGACGGCGCGGACCCCGGCTCGGGATGCCGCGGCGATCTGGTCGCGCATGAGCGCCAGCAGCGGCGACACGAGGATCGTGGGACCCGTGCCCCGCCGGCGCAGCAGCAGCGTCGCGACGAAGTACACCGCGGACTTGCCCCACCCGGTGCGCTGCACCACGAGCGCGCGCGAGTGGTCGTCGACCAGTGCGCTGATCGCCTCGAACTGCCCGTCGTGGAAGTCGGCGTCATCGCGGCCGACGAGCGTGCGGAGGATCTCTTGGGCGTCAGTTCGGGTTGTCATCGTGTTCAGTGTCTCAGGGGCCGACGACGGTCTCTCCACAGATTCACGGATGTGTGCAGATCCTGCCCTGTGGAGAATCCACACTCGCTGCATGACAACAGTGATCAAGAAGGCCACCGCCGCCGACCTCATCGCCGCACTGCCCGCCTTCATCGACCGAGATCCGCTCGGCAGCGTCGTGCTCATCGCGTTCAAGGGCAGGCAGTCGTTCGGCGCGCTGAGGCTGGACATTCCGGGATCCGGGGAGAAGCGCTTCGCCGCGACAGCTCTCGGGCTGTTCTGCAAGATCGAGGGCGCGGAGGATGTCGTGCCGGTGATCTGCTCCGACGGCCCGGCGAGCTCTCAGGCCCACCTGCTCGGGGTGCTGGTCCGGCGCTTCCAGCAGGCGGGCTACCCGGTACGTGATGCCCTTGCTGTCGGCTGCGACGGGTACTCCTCGCACTACGACCCGGATGCTCGGCTGCAGCCCCTCGGGGAGATCGAGGCGGCGGCATCCCGACTCGCGCTCGAGCCGCCGGCAGGCGTTCCCGGTCGCGTGCCGCGCGCGGACGAGCTCGCGTGCCGGCGCATGAACGAAGACCTCGCGAGGCTCCGCGCGCTCGTGGAGGAGGACGAGGACCTCTCGGCGTTCGAGCCCATCGAAGACCTGCCGTTCTTCGTGGAGGGCGCGCTCGACTGGGGGGACGGGGAGTTCGCGGAGCACGGCGCGCTGCTGCTCTTCGCGCTCCAGGGGCCGCCGGTGCGCGACCTCGTGATGCTGCAGTGGGCTTTCGGCCTCGAGCTGGGCGACGCGATGTGGTCGGACGAGACGTGCGCAGGCATCGAGGCCCGGAAGAAGTACACCGACGTCGACAAGCTCGCCGCCGAGCTGATGCTGGGCCGCGGTCCGTGCCCTGACCTTGTGCGCGTGACGCTCGCGATCGCACTCCTCACAAGGGTCATCGCGCTCGCGGATGACGCGGACCGTCCCGCCCCGCTGTGCATGCTCGCGTGGCTGAACTGGGCTCGAGGTCGAGGCTCGGCGGCCGGAGCCCATGTTGACGAGGTGCGCTCGATCGCGCCGGACTACAGCATGGGCGAGCTGCTCGACGCGATGTTCAGCCGCGGGCTGATGCCCGAGTGGATCTTCACACCGCCGACTTCTCCACAGATATAGCGGACCTACTCTCGAACATGTGTTCGATTTGAGATAATACAAGTATGAACTCGAACGCGCTTCTGGAGGCTGTGACCGCAGCAATCCGTGCGCTCGAAGCCGTACCCCGCTCGCTCGAGTCGCTCGCGTCGCTCTCTGATGCCGACCTACTCGAACTACTGCAGGTGACTTCCCGCGAGCGGCAGCTTGCCGATACCCACGCCGCACTCATCGCAGGCGAGATCGACAGGCGCTCCGCGCCGGAGCTGGGTGGCGAGGGGATGGCTCGCCGCCTGGGGCTGCGCACCGCTGAGGAGGTGGTGCGGGTCACCAATCGGTCAACGGCTCGCGACGCGGCTGAGGCGGTGCGGGTGGGTCGCATCGTTGCACACGAGGCCACCCCGTGGTTGGGCGCTGTGTCTCAGTCGATTGTGTCCGGTGCGCTGCCGATCGCGTCGGCCGATGCCATCCGCAGCGGGCTCGGCGCGCCGACCGACAGTGTGACTGACGCCATGCTCGCCGATGCCGCGGCCCGTCTCTGCACGGAGGCCGAGGCCCTCGACCCCGATCGGCTTCAGCGTCGAGCGCGGCAGTTGCGCGACGAGCTCGACGAGTCCGGTGTTGTGGAACGGGAGAGCGCCCGTCGCGCGCAGCGCTCCCTGCGGTTCACGAAGCTCGCCGACGGCATGAGCCGCGCCACGTGGCTCATGGATCCGGAGACCAGCGCAGTCTTTGCGAATCTGTTCGACCGCGCGACCTCCCCGCGCCGGGGAGGACCGCGTTTCGTGGGTGACGACGCTGCCGCGCACGCAGAGGCAATCGTCACTGACGAGCGCACGACCGAGCAGCTCGCATCTGATGTGTTCCTCGAGTTGCTCCGGCAGGGCGCTGCCTCCGACTCGAGCCAGCTTCTGGGTTCAGGCGGTGCAGTCATCACTATTCACGTCACGCAGTCGGACCTGGTCTCGGGTGCCGGCCATGCCTACATCGAAGGTCAGACGGACCCTGTTTCGCTCGCGACAGTTGATCGGCTCGCCTGCGGGGGCGCAACGCAGCTCGTTCTGCTTGACGATGCGGGTCAGCCCCTCGATCTCGGCGACGAGGAGCGACTCTTCAGCCGCCGCCAGCGGCGCGCTCTTGCGGCACGAGACGGGGGGTGCATGGCGCCCGGGTGCGATAGGCCGCCTTCCTGGACGGAGGCGCATCACGTCAAACACTGGGCGCGCGACGGCGGCAAGACCGACATTGCCAACGGCATACTGCTCTGTCGATATCACCATCTCCTGTTTCACAACAATGGTTGGGAGATCGAGTTCGACGGTGCCGACTACCGGTTGACCCCGCCACCGGACGTCGATCCGTCACGCGCAGCGATTCTGCTGTCCTCCAAGAACCCGGTGCGGAAGCGGGTGGCGTGACGTGCGCGCGCTGCCCGTGGAGCTGCTCGCGGTGCTGCGCTGTGCGCGTGTTGCTCGCGGTGCTGCGCTGTGCTCGCGGTGCTGCGCTGTGCTCGCGGTGCTGCGCTCTGTGCGTGTTGCCGCTGTGCGCGCTGCTATCGGCACGCGCCCCAGAGTCCCGCGCCCGTGTCACGGGCGGCGTCCTGCGCCGCGTACGCCTCGTCGCGCAGCAGCACGTTCGGCTTGTACATCTCGACCTCGGCGGCGCCCTCGCGCAGCAGCTCGAGGTTCACATTGACTCCGTCGTCGGTGTACACGAAGAGGAGGGAGCGGCCGTACTGGTCGAGCGGCTCCGCGTCCTGCTGCACCCACACGTGCGCGCCCTCGGGAAGGAGGGACCGGGTGAGAGCGGTGGCCTCGTTGCCGAAGCACTCTAGGTCGTCCCCGATCTCGGGGGTGTTAATTCCGAGCATCCGGACTTTGCGGCCGTCTTCGAGGAAGATCGTGTCGCCGTCGTGCACGTACTCGACAACGGCCTCGGTGGCGTCGGCGGGGATGCCGGAGGCCGGGGTGCCGGAGGCGGGCGTGCCGGAGGCCGGGGTGCCGGAGGCCGGGATACCGGAGGCGGGGGTGCCGGAGGCGAGGGTGGCGTCAGGCGCCGCGACGGGCGCGCTGGCCTGGCTCACTCCGAAGTACGCGACGACAGCGAGCACGGCGAGGATCAGCACGATCCCGATGGCCTTGCGCATCAGACGCCGACTCCCGCGAGTCGGGCGATCACGATCCCCGCCGCGATCGCCACGAGGGTGAGCAGCACGAGCATGATCGGCCGGGGCCCTTGGTTGTTCACCGTATGAGTCTGACAGGCTGGGACCTATGACCGACGCCCCTCATCCCAAGCTCGACGAACTGATCGCGGTGCTCGAGCGGCTGCGGGCGCCCGGCGGGTGCGCGTGGGACCGCGAGCAGACCCACGAGTCGCTCGTGCAGTACCTGATCGAGGAGACGTACGAGCTGGTCGACGCCATCGAGTCCGGTGACCGGGACGAGCTGATCGAGGAGCTCGGCGACGTGCTCTACCAGGTCGTGTTCCACTCCGACATCGCCGCCGAGGCCGGCCAGTTCACGCTCGAGGACGTGGCCGAGCACATGACGAAGAAGATGATCGGCCGGCATCCCCACGTCTTCGGCGACACCACCGCCGAAACGGCGGACGACGTGATGGCCGTCTGGGACGACCTCAAGAAGACCGAGAAGCCGCACCGCACGAGCGTGCTCGACGGGATTCCGCAGGGGATGCCCGCGCTCGCGCTCGCCGACAAGCTCCTCGGTCGCGCGCACAAGGTCGGGCTCATCGACGCCACGCTGCCGGGCGCGGTGAACGTCACCGCAGAGGACGAGCTAGGCCCGCTGCTGCTCGCGATCGTCGCGTCGGCGAAGGCGAACGGACTCGACTCCGAACGGGCCCTGCGCAGGGCGCTGCGGGAGCTGCAGGACGAGATCCGAGAGCACGAGGTGCAGCAGGCGGGCGACGCGGGCGTCATCGGGATCGGCTAGAGCACGAGAGTCGGCTAGAGGCCACAAAAGGGCGATGCCCCCTCCAACCCGAATGGAGAGGGCATCAAGGTTCGTTAGATGAACCTGCGAACCGGATGGATTACCCGACCGTCCGGTTCGCTAGGACGATTTAATCGCACGGAGTCGAACGATGTGCGCCGTTTGGATTCCGACACGCTGACGAAATGGACCGATTCAATCGTTTTCGGTGATTCTCGGGCGTGTCACCCGAACGGGGGAGGCTGCGCCGGCCACCCGGGCGGGTGCGAGAGAATCGACGCATGGCCTCTCCCGTCAATCCTCCTCGCGGCATGCGCGACTTCCTGCCCGCCGAGAAGGCGCAGCGCGAGCGCGTGCTCGCCGTCATCCGGTCCACCTTCAGCGGGCGGGGGTTCGACGAGATCGAGACCCCGGTCATGGAGGACAGCGACCGGCTGCACGCGGGGCTCGGCGGCGACAACGAGAAGCTCGCGTTCGGGGTGCTCAAGCGGGGGCTGACCGTCGACGCGATCCGCGAGGCATCCGAGGCGCTCGATCTCGCCGACCTGGGGCTGCGCTTCGACCTGACCGTGCCTCTCGCCCGGTTCTACGCGAGCCACCGCGCGGAGCTGCCGACAGTGTTCCGCGCGATCCAGATCGCCCCGGTGTGGCGCGCGGAGCGCCCGCAGAAGGGGCGGTACCGCCAGTTCGTCCAGTGCGACATCGACATCATCGGCGAGTCCGGGCCGATGGCGGAGATCGAGCTGATCACCGCGACGGCCGCCACACTCGATGCGCTCGGGCTCGAGGGCTGCAGCATCCGGGTCAATGACCGCCGTCTGCTCACGAGCGCGCTCGAGCTGCTGGGCTTCCCGCCTAAAGAGCACGAGCCGGTGCTCATCACCATCGACAAGCTGGACAAGGTAGGGCAGGAGGGCGTCATCACCGAGCTGCGGGACCGCGGCTTCCCGGCGGGCCCGGTCGACGCGCTCGAGGCGTTCTTCCGCCGACCGACCACCATGGAGTTCCTGCCCTTCGGCGAGGCTGCGATCCGCAAGGTCCTTCCCGAGGGCGTCGACGAGGCCGCGGTGGCCGAGCTCGCGGGCATCGGCCAGGCCGTGAACCAGGTCATCGGCCGCGACATCGTCACCTTCGACCCCTGGCTCGTGCGCGGCATGGGCTACTACACCGGCGCGATCTTCGAGGTCGCCCACCCCTCGCTCGGCTACTCCCTCGGCGGCGGCGGGCGCTACGACGGCATGATCGGCAGGTTCTTGGGCACGGATGTCCCGGCCGCGGGCTTCTCGCTCGGCTTCGAGCGCCTCGTGGAGCTCGTCGAGCTCGACGGCGACGCCGGCCGCGAGGCCGTGGCCCTGGTGTACGACGCGGACGTGGACCCCGTCCGCCTGCTCGCACTCCAGTCGCAGCTCGTGGTGGAGGGCAAGCGCGTGCGCATCGAGCGGCGCCCCAAGAACATCAAGTCGCTGCTCGAGGTGCTCGAGGCATCCGGATTCTCGTCCTACGCGGCGGTCACGGCCGACGGCGGTGTGGGGGAGTGGAAGGCGCTGGGCTGAGGACGATGACCGAGACTGACGCGCGCGAGCACGCCGCCCTCGAGCTGGAGAACGGCATCTCCCAGATCTACCAGCGCTCACGGGCGCGGGTGCGGCATCTCGCCGATCGGTTCGAGGGCGACCTCCAACCACTGGGTTTCGGCATCCTGCGGTACATCATCATCAACGGGCCGCTGCGCGCCGGCGACATCGTGACCGGCCTCGGCATCGACAAGGCCGCCGTGAGCCGCCAGCTCGCACAGCTCAAGCAGCTCGGCCTGATTGCCAGCACACCCGACCCGGACGACAAGCGCGCGACCCTCATCGAGGCGAGCCAGACCGCCAAGTCGGCGCTCGAGGCGTTCCGCGCCGAGGTCAGCGCGGAGTACCGCACGGCGCTCGAGTCCTGGCCCACCGAGGACATCGCGGCGCTCGCGCAGCTGCTGGCGCGGTTCAACGAGTCGTTCGACTAGCCCGCTGAGCCTCCGCGATCGGCACCGGGCTGGTTGCATCGCGCGAGTAGGATGCCTAGCGGACAACCACCACTCACGGTCCACCGCGAATTTGAAGGAGACATCCCTTGGCTTTGATCGAAGCAGTCGGCGCACGCGAAATCCTCGACTCCCGAGGCAACCCGACGGTCGAGGTCGAGGTCCTGCTCGACGACGGCGTCGTCGCGCGCGCGGCAGTGCCGTCCGGTGCCTCCACCGGCGCCTTCGAGGCGTACGAGCTGCGCGACGGCGACAAGGCCCGCTACGGCGGCAAGGGCGTGCTCAAGGCCGTCGACTCCGTGCTCGACGTGCTGGGCCCGGCCATCGAGGGCTTCGACGCCGCTGACCAGCGCCTCATCGACGCGGAGATGATCGCGCTCGACGGCACCGACAACAAGAAGAAGCTCGGCGCGAACGCGATCCTGGGCGTCTCGCTCGCCGTCGCGAAGGCCGCGGCCGACTCGGCAGATCTGCCGCTGTTCCGCTACCTCGGCGGCCCGAACGCGCACACGCTGCCCGTGCCGATGATGAACATCATCAACGGCGGCGCGCACGCCGACACCGCGCTCGACATCCAGGAGTTCATGGTGCTGCCGATCGGCGCCGAGAGCTTCACCGAGGGCCTGCGCTGGGGCACCGAGGTGTACCACGCCCTCAAGGGCGAGCTGAAGAAGGCCGGCCAGAACACCGCTCTCGGCGACGAGGGCGGCTTCGCCCCCGACCTGCCCGGCGCGCGTGCGGCCCTCGACTTCATCGTCGCCGCCATCGAGACCGCCGGCTTCAAGCCCGGCCAGGACTTCGCCCTCGGCCTCGACGTCGCCGCCACCGAGTTCTTCGAGAACGGCGTCTACTCGTTCGAGAAGGCGAGCTACTCGGGCGAGGAGCTCACCAAGTTCTGGGTAGACCTCGTGAACGACTACCCGCTCGCCACCATCGAGGACCCGCTGGCCGAGGACGACTGGGACGGCTACGTGCACCTCACCGAGCAGCTCGGCAGCAAGGTGCAGCTCGTCGGCGACGACTTCTTCGTCACCAACCCCACGCGCCTCAAGAAGGGCATCGACCTCGGGGCCGCCAACGCGATCCTCGTGAAGGTCAACCAGATCGGCACCCTTACCGAGACGCTTGACGCTGTGGCCATGGCGCAGCGCGCCGGCTACAAGGCGATCATCTCGCACCGCTCCGGCGAGACCGAGGACACCACGATCGCGGACATCGCGGTCGCCACGGACGCCGGGCAGATCAAGACGGGCGCTCCGGCCCGCTCCGACCGCGTCGCGAAGTACAACCAGCTGCTGCGCATCGAGGAGGAGCTCGGCGACTCCGCGGTGTACGCCGGGCGCGACGCGTTCCCCCGCTTCAAGGGCTAGAAGCTGCGAAGGCGCCCGTCGATCTCTCGGCGGGCGCCTTCAACGTTTAAGCTCGATCCCATGGCTAGGCGACCCAAGACCGAGCGCGTCGCCGTCAGGCTGCCCGAGGAGACGGCCCCCGAGCACTGGCTGCGCACCATCCGGCTGTCGGGATTCACCCTGCTGATGCTCGGGCTCCTGATCCTCGCCGTGATCGTCCTCGCGCCGAACCTGCGCATCCTCATCGAGCAGCGCCAGCAGATCGCCGCCCTCCAGACAGCGGTGGACAACGCCAAGAACTCGGTGGACGACCTGCAGTCGGACGTGGCCCGGTGGAGCGACCCGGCCTACATCGAGGCGCAGGCCCGCGAGCGGCTGTTCTACGTCTTCCCCGGCGACGTGAGCTACCTGGTGGTGGGGGACGGCACGGAGCCGACCACGTCGGACGGCATCCCGATCAGCGACCAGATCCAGACCACCCAGGTCGACTGGGTGCGCACTCTGCTCTCGTCGGTCTACACGGCAGGACTCACGGATGCCCCGCCCGACGAGCTCGTCGCGCCGGTGATCGAGGGCGCCCAGTGACCCGGCCGCCTTTCGACCCGCCGACCGCCGAGGACGTCCGCATCGTCTCCCGCCAGCTCGGCCGACCCGCCCGCGACGTCGTGGGCATCGCCGCGCGCTGCTCCTGCGGCGCCCCCACCGTGGTCTCCACCAAACCGCGGCTGGCCGACGGCACGCCCTTCCCGACGTTCTACTACCTCACGCATCCCGCGGCCACGGCCGCCGTCTCGACCCTCGAGGCCGAGGGGGAGATGCCCGGGCTCGCGGCGCTCCTCGTCGACGGGGTCGCCGACCGGTACCGGGCGGCGCACGAGAGCTACATCGCCGACCGCGAGACCTACGGCGCCGTCGAGGAGGTGGCGGGCATCTCCGCCGGCGGGATGCCCGACCGCGTCAAGTGCCTGCACGCCCTGGTCGGCCACGCCCTCGCGGCGGGCCCGGGTGTGAACCCGATCGGCGACCTCGCGCTCGAGCGGGCAGCCTGGAGCCCCGAGGTGTGCGAGTGCGCGGAGTACGAGCTGTGAAGCGGCGCGGGCTTCTCGCGGGCGCCCTTGTTGTCGCCTCCGTCGCCCTTCTGGCGGCGCCGGCCCACGCGGACACGGTGCGCGCCGCGGAGTACTGGCTCGACAGCTACGGGATCCGCGCCGCGTGGAACACCACTCGCGGCGAGGGCGTCACGATCGCCGTCATCGACACCGGGGTGGACGGCAGCGTGCCGGAACTGCGCGGCGCGGTCATCTCCGGCGCGGACTTCTCCGGCCTCGGCGCCGCCGACGGGCAGACCCCGGTCGGCCCCGCCGACGAGCGCGACCACGGCACGATGGTGGCGTCCCTGGCGGCCGGGCGGGGCACCGGCGGCGACAACGGCGTGATCGGCGCGGCACCGGCGGCGACCATCCTGCCGATCTCGATCGGGTTCGGCGAGGGCAGCACGACCTCCGACGACCAGATCGCCGAGGCCGTGCGCTACGCCGTCGACGCGGGTGCGAGCGTCATCAACATGTCGCTCACGCGCAACACGCTCGAATGGCCGACCAGCTGGGACGACGCGTTCCTCTACGCAATGGACCACGACGTCGTGATCGTCGCCGCGGCCGGCAACCGCGGCAGCGGCACCACGCAGGTCGGCGCCCCCGCCACGATGCCCGGCGTGCTGACCGTCGCGGGCGTGGACTCGAAGGGCGCGGCGAGCTTCGACGCCTCCGCGCAGGGCATCACGATCGGCGTCGCGGCGCCCAGCGAGGACCTCGTGGGCGCGGTCCCCGGCGGCGGCCACGTGATCTGGAACGGCACCAGTGGGGCCACCCCGATCGTCGCCGGCATCGTCGCGCTGGTGCGGGCCGCGCATCCCGATCTCGATGCAGCCAACGTCATCGAGCGCATCGTGACGACCGCGAAGGATGCCGGCACTCAGGGCACCGACCCGATCTACGGGTTCGGCCTCGTCGACGCGTCGGCGGCCGTCAGCGCCAACGTGCCCCTCGTGACCGAGAACCCCATGGGGTCGCTCGCCGAGTGGATCAAGCTCTACCGCCGTGCACCTTCCACCGCCGTGCCGGTGCCCACCAGCACCGCGACTCAGGCCCCCGCGCCGCCCGTCGTTGCGGGCCCGGTGAACCCGCTCGGGACAGTTCTACCGACGGTCAATCTGCTGCGCAATGTCGGGGTTCCGCTCGGGGTGTTCCTGCTGTTCGGCGGAATCCTCGCCTTCCTTGTCGTCCGGGCGGTGCGCATTGTCAGGTCGTCCCGCCGAACGGAGTAGATTAGTGGCTTACTTCCCCTTCTAGGAGACCACCACTCGTGCGCAAGATTCTCATTGTCGGCGGCGGATATGCCGGGTTCTACACCGCTCTCAAGCTGGAGAAATGGCTCTCCCGCGGGGAGGCCGAGGTGACCATGGTCGACCCGCTCCCGTACATGACCTACCAGCCCTTCCTCCCCGAGGTGGCCGCAGGCTCGATCGAGCCCCGCCACGCGGTCGTCTCGCACCGCCGTCACCTCAAGAAGACGCGCATCCTCTCCGCCAAGGTGTCGCACGTCGACCACGCGACGAAGACCGCCACGATCACCCCGCTCGTGGGCGAGCCGTGGACCGAGACGTACGACATCGTCGTCATGACCGCGGGCGCCGTGTCGCGCACCTTCCCGATCCCCGGGGTCGCGGACGAGGCGATCGGCATGAAGAACATCGAGGAGGCGATCGCCGTGCGCGACCGCATCCTCACCAACTTCGACAAGGCGTCCAACCTCCCGGCCGGCCCGGAGCGCGACCGCCTCCTGACCTTCGTGGTGGTCGGCGGTGGATTCGCCGGTATCGAGGCGTTCGCCGAGATGCGCAGCCTTGCCTCGTCGCTCGTCAAGAAGTACCCGACGATCTCCTTCGAGGACACGCACTTCCACCTCATCGAGGCGATGGGCCGCATCATGCCCGAGGTTTCGCTCAAGACGAGCCTCTGGGTGATCAAGAGCCTCGCCGAGCGCGGTGCCCAGATCCACCTCGACACCCAGCTGTCGTCGGCAGCCGGGGGCGTCATCGAGCTCTCCACCGGCGAGAAGTTCGAGTCGGACACCATCGTGTGGACGGCGGGCGTCATGGCCAACCCCATGATCCGCAACACCGACCTCCCGATCGAGGAGCGCGGGCGCCTGCGCGCCCGTGCCGACCTGCGCATCATCAACGACGACGGGCCCATTGCGGATGCCTGGACCGCCGGCGACGTCGCTGCGGTCCCCGACCTCACGGGCAAGGGCGTCGGCGGATTCTGCGTGCCGAACGCGCAGCACGCCGTGCGCCAGGCCAAGCTCCTCGCGAAGAACATCGTCGCCGACATCCGGGGCGAGGCCACGAAGGACTACTTCCACAAGAACCTGGGCGCCGTCGCGGGCCTCGGCCTCTGGAACGGTGTGTTCCAGTCGGGCAACATCGCCATCAAGGGCCCGCTCGCGTGGATCATGCACCGCGGCTACCACGGCTTCGCGATGCCGATGTGGGAGCGCAAGATCCGCGTCTTCGGCAACTGGATCATCAACTTCTTCGTCGGCCGGGACACCGTCTCACTGCAGGCCCGCATCACGCCGCGCGCCGCGTTCGAGGAGTTCGCCTCCCGTCCGAAGCCCGCTGCCGGACACGAGGCGCCCGCGGGCGCCCCGGTCCCGGTGGGCGGAGCCGTCGCGAAGTAGGGTGGTGGGGCTTAGCCCCGCTGTTCGGGGCCCGGCCCCGGTGGCCCAATTGGCAGAGGCAGACGACTTAAAATCGTTTCAGTCAGGGTTCGAGTCCCTGCCGGGGCACGCGGCGAGGGACCTTCGCCACTAGCGGCGAGCGCGCGCGCCGAGCAGGCTGATCGATACATCACTATCGGAGGCCAGAATGAGTGAGAGAGTCCGACTCGTTGAGCGCGCGGGACCGTGGGGGTTCTTCTTCCTCCTCGCGTATATCGGTGCCGCGATCTACTTCATCTCCCAGTCAGACGGGAGCTTCTGGCGGGTGGTCCTCGGTCTTCTGCAGGCGGCCGTCTGGCCGGTCTACGCCGTCTACCACCTGCTGGGCGCGCTCGGCGCGTAGGCACGGGACCTTCGCCCCTACTGGCGCTGATCGAGGGGTCCAACACTGGTTGTGAGAAAACCACCTCAACCTCTGGAGTCACCATGCGCGCTGTCATCGTCGATAGTTTCACTGCACCTCCCACCGTGCAGGAGGTGGCCCGCCCTACGCCGGCGGCCCACCAGGTCTTGGTGAGGATCGAGGCATCCGGCCTGTGCCACACGGACATCCATGCTGCTCACGGTGATTGGCCCGTGAAGCCGTCCCTTCCGTTCACGCCAGGGCACGAGGGGGTCGGCATCGTCGAGGAACTCGGCGCCGACGTCACCAACCTGCGGCTGGGCGACCGGGTAGCCCTTCCGTGGTTCGGCTACGGCTGCGGAGAGTGCGGCTACTGCATCGACGGCCGCGAGACCCTGTGCGAGTCTCAGCAGAACACCGGCTACTCGGTCAACGGCGGTCTGGGCGAGTATGCGACCGCGGACGCGAGGTACGTCGTCCGCGTGCCCGAGGGAGTATCGCCGCGCGATGCGGCACCGCTCACCTGTGCGGGAGTGACGACCTACAAGGCGGTGAAGGTCGCCCACGTCGTGCCGACGGAACGTGTCGCGATCTTCGGCATCGGCGGCCTCGGCCATCTCGCGGTGCAGTACGCGAAGATCGTGGGCGGGTTCGTCACCGCGGTGGACGTGGTCGACGACAAGCTCGCACTCGCCGCCCGCCTCGGAGCCGATCACCTCGTCAACGCGTCCACCACCGACCCGGTCGCCGCAATTCAGAGCCAGGGCGGTGCCGATGTCGCGATCGTACTCGCGGCCTCGTCGACGGTGTTCGATCAGGCATTCCACTCGCTGCGGCGCGGCGGCCGGCTGATCTGCGTCGGTCTGCCCAAGGACGGCGCGTTCGAACTCCCGATCTTCGAAACGGTGCTCAAAGGGCTGTCAGTGGTGGGCTCGATCGTGGGAACTCGGCAGGACCTGCGCGAGGTTTTCGCCCTGCACGCTGCCGGGCGCACGGAGGTCGTCACGGAGACGCGCGACCTCGCCGACATCGCCGTGTCGAT
The DNA here is from genome assembly GCF_058809925.1 of Rhodoglobus sp. GW821-FHT12B09. Lineage (NCBI taxonomy): Bacteria > Bacillati > Actinomycetota > Actinomycetes > Micrococcales > Microbacteriaceae > Rhodoglobus > Rhodoglobus sp. GW821-FHT12B09. Next base: position 47,526 of record NZ_JBXATB010000007.1, read on the forward strand.
GGACGACGTGCTCGCGGGGCACATCCCGGCCCGGATCGTCTTCGAGTTCGCCGGCGTCGGCACCGCGCAGGGGTGACCTGGTAGCTGCGGGCACGCCCGGCCACGCGCGACCGGACCATATACTCGCAGGACCGGCACGGTCGCCGGCCGTGACGGATTGGTGCGCGAAGCATGCCGATGGCGAGGCTGCGCGGTAGCGTGAGCGCTCTCGTGGGGGTGGCGGCAGTTGTCGCGCTCACCTCGGCCGTGGCCGTCGGGTCCGTCGCCTTCCTCACCCACGAGGGGACGGCCGGCGTGCAGTCCGAGCTCGGGTCCCGCGCGGGCTCTGACCTCGCGCTGCAGGTGTCGCTGTCGCCGACGGCCAACCCCGACGCCCAGGATGCCCAGGTGCGGGCCGCCATCGCGACGAGTCTGGGCGGCACGGGCATCCGGTTCGGTGTCTCTCGCACGGTGGCGGGGGACGTGCGCGTCGAGACGGACACCGCCGGTGCCGCTGTCGAGCAGGGCACGGCGATGAGCATCCCGGATCTGGAGACGCGCGCCGACCTGGTCGCCGGGGCGTTCGCCGAGAAGGAGACCCAGGTCGCCGTGCAGGCGGACGCCGCCCGGGAGCTGGGGCTCGCGCCCGGCAGCACGGTCTCGCTCGACGGCGCGACCTTCACCGTCACGGGAACGTGGCGGGCCAAGGACTACCTCGACCCGCGCTGGTACGGCGACCCGATGATCGAGACCGGTGCCGACGACGGGTACGGCCCGTTCCTGATCATCGAGCGCGCGTGGTCGCGGCTGGAGTCCGAGCCGAAGGCGACCTGGACAGTGGTGCCGGTCGACCTCGCCGACGCCACGTCGGCGAACATCGGCGGGGTCATCGCAAGCTGGTCGCGCATCCAGGCCGACTGGCGCGGGCAGGTCGACGACCTCCAGGGGTTCGGTTTCCAGCGCGGCCTCAGCAAGACCCTCGCGGAGCTCGAGGTGCGCCTCGACGGGCAGCGGGCGATCCAGCCGGTGATCCTGACCCTGCTCGGCGTCCTGGGGCTGGTCGCCGCCCTCGAGCTCGTCACCCTGCTGGCCGGCATCCGCGCGACCGAGTCGTACCTGCACTGGTCGCGCGGCCGCGCACCGTGGCGGATCGCCCGGCGCACGGCGACCGACGTCACGGTGGCGGCGACGGTCGGCGCGCTGGTCGGATGCGGCGCGGCCGCGGCGGTCGGCCTCGCGGTCGGCTTCACGGACGCCCTCGTCGCGCAGGCCCGGACTCTGGCGGTGGTGCCGCTCGCGGCCGTGGCGGTGTGCGCGGTCCTCGCCGTGATCACCTCCCTCCGCTCCCTGAGCGGGATGACCCGCCAGACTCGCGGCGGCCGCTGGGACTCCCGCGCCGCCCGCCGCGTCGCGGTACCGGGGGCCGTCGTCCTCGTGTGCGCGGGCGCGGGCATCGCCGTCTGGCAGTTGCGCCTCTACGGCTCGCCCGTGATCGTGAACGCCGAAGGGGCGAGCTCCGTCGACCCGCTCGCCGTGGCGGCCCCGGCAGCCGCACTGCTCGCGCTCGTGCTCCTGATTGCGGCGCTGCTGCCCTGGCTCGCGCGCGGGGGCGAGCGGGCGACGGCCCGCCGGTCCATCCCCACCACGCTGGCCGCGCGATCGCTGGCCCTGCACGCGGCGCGGTTCACGGCGCCGCTGGTCGTCGTGGCGATCGCGGTCGGCGGCACGGCGGTAGCGTCCGCGTACTCCGCCACCTGGACGTCGAGCTACGACGCCGCGTCGTCCCTCCGGGTCGGATCCGACCTGCACGCGTCCACGACCGACCACTTCTCGGCCGCATCCCAGCGGGCGGTCCGCGACCTCGTGGGGGAGGGGGCCGTCGCGCCCTGGGCCCGGCAGCCGCTAGCCCTGGGCAGTGTGTCGGGCACGATCGTCGGCGCAGCGCCCGAGGCGATCGCGACCCTCGCGAGCGGCGGCGGGATGCTCGACCTCCCGTCCGCGGCCGATAGCGTCCGCATCCCCTCGCCCGGACCGGTGGTCCCGGAGGGCGCCTCGACGCTCTCCCTCACTCTCGCGACCACGAGCCTGACTGCCGCACCCGCGGTCTCTGCTCACGTCGTCGACGCGCTCGGGTTCACCTCGGTGGTCGACTTCGCGGCACCGTCTGGCCCGGTCGTCGACGGCAAGGGGACCTTCGACTACTCCGCAGCGCTCTCCGGGACGGGCCCGCTCACCGTGCTCGCCATCGACTTCCGTTTCGGGAGCGGGACCTTCGCCCAGTCGTCCGCGACCGTGCGCCTCGTGGAGCTCGCTGCGGGCTCCCAGCCGCTCGACCTCGGGCCGTTCTGGATCCCCAACAACCCCGGGGCCGGGGGCGAGATGCCGACGAGCGACGGCACGGGCCTCGGGCTGGCCATCACCGACGAGTCCGCGTCGGCGCGCCTCGTCCCTTCCCTGGACGGCACCGAGTTCGAGCGCGCGCACCCTCCCGTCGTGATCTCCCAGCGGCTCGCGGCGCTCCTCGGCGTCGGTGTGGGCGACACCATCTCCTTCGGGCTCGAGGACGGCGTCGAGCGCATCAGCTGGGACATCGCCGGCGTCGTGCCCGCGATCCCGGGCGCGCCGACCGAGGTGGCGGTGCTGGTCGACCTCGCCGTGGTGCAGCACAGCCAGCTTCGCTCCACGGAGACTCCGGCCGAGCCCCGCGACCTCTGGCTTCGTGCGGACTCGCCCGCGGAGCTGCGGGACTCCCTGCGCCCGCTGCTGCCGGCGTCGACACGGATCGACATCGCGAACGACCCCGCCGCATTCGCCGTGCTGGGGTCGCCGCGGACCGTGCTCTGGGCTGCCGCCGCGGCATCCCTCCTGCTCGCCCTGATCGCGGTCGTCTCGTCGGTGCAGGCCCGGATCCGCTGGGGCCGCGGCGATGTCGCGACGCTGCGCGCCCTCGGCCTCGGGCCGCGCGACCAGCAGCGAGTGCCGGTGCGGGAGTTCGGGGCCGTGCTCGTGCTCGGCCTGTTCTGGGGGCTCGCGGCCGGTGCGGCCGTCGCCCTCCTCACCGTGCCGCAGATAGCGCGCGCCGCGGTGCCCGAGCGCTATCTGTCGATCGGCACCGCCGTGTCCTGGGACGTTCCCGGCCTCGCCGTGCTGGTGAGCGCGCTGGTCGTCGGCCTCCTCGCGCTCCTGCTCGCGCTGGCGAGAGCTACCGCGCGCCTGGCCCGTGCGGCCGTGCCCGGAGGGGGAGTCGAATGACCGTGCTCTCCCGCGCGGCACTGCTGCGCGTCCACCTCCGGCAGGGGCTCGGCACCTCGCTGCTCGTGGCCCTGCTGGTCGCGAGCACCGTGCTCGTGGTCGCCCTCGCGCCGAGGGCGCTCGCCCTGCTCGGGACTGCCGAGCTGCGGCACGAGTTCGCCGCGCAGACCCCCGGGAGCACGGATCTCGTGGGCGAGGGCAGGCTGGGCATCCCGGAGCTCGGCCGATCGGCACCGCTCGACGACTACGTGGGCGAGACTGACGCGAGCCTCGCCGAGCTCGCGGGCCAGCTTCCCGCGCCGCTCGGCGACGCCGCGGGCGACGTCGACTGGGTGGTGCGCACCCTGTCGCGCACGGGATCGATCGCCTCGGCGCCGAACACGGTGCTCTCGCTCTCCCTGGCCTTCGACCTCCGGTGGGACCGGCGGGTGACCCTGGTCGCGGGCAGCGCGCCGGCCGTGTGGACGGGGGACGCCGGCACCCCGATCGACGTCGCGCTGTCGTCGACGGCGGCGGACAACATGGGGGCGTCGGTCGGGGACGAGATCGAGGTCGGCACCGTGCCGCTGCGCATCGCCGAGATCTACGAGGCCGCGGACCCGGCAGAGGAGTACTGGTCGCACGCGCGCGATCTCCTTCGCGGAAGCGTGATCCAGGAGCAGGGAGCGCCGCCGCGAGTGCAGGCATCACTCTACGTCGCGCCGGAGTCCCTGGTCGCGCTCCAGGCGGACTTCGCCGCGGGCGCGCTCTCGGCGTGGGTGCCGATCGACCCGACGGCGTGGGACTTCGCCGACCGCGACGAGATCCAGACCCAGGTGCGCAACGCGACCGCCACGCCGCTCACGCTGCCGAACTACGGAGAGCTGACATTCCGGTCGTCCACCGTGGACGTGCTCGACTCCGTGGCGCGGGCGGTCGCGGCATCCAGCGCTCTCATCGCCCTGAGCGCGTCCGGGTTCCTGGGCGTGCTCATCGCGGCGTATGCGCTGTGCGTCCAGGCGCTCATCCGCCGTCGCGCTCCGGCTCTCACGCTGCTCGACGCCCGCGGTGCTCGACGGGGCCAGCTCAGGGCGATCATGGTGCTGGAGACGGCCGCCATCGTCGTCCCTGGCGCGGTCGCGGCGCTCGTGCTCGCGGCGGTGCTGCTCCCCGCCCGGGTGGGGGTCGGGGGATGGCTCGCGCCGATCGTCGTGGCGGGCATCCCGATCGCCCTTGCCGCGGTGCTGCTGCGGCCCGGCGTGATCCGGGAATCGCGGGGCGACCTCGGGGGCGGCGGCTCCTCGCGCTGGGTGGCAGAGGCCGCGGTGATCGGGCTCGCGGTGATCGCCTTCGTGCTGCTGCAGCGGCGCGGGCTCGTGGAGTCGAGCGGCGAGGTCGGCATCGATCCGCTTCTCGCCGCGACACCCGTGCTCATCGCGGCGGGGGTCGGGATGCTCGTGCTGAGGCTCTACCCGCTGCCCCTGCGCGCGCTCGCCGCGGGGCTCCGCCGCCGCACCCTCCCGTCCTTCTCCCTCGGCGTGGCCAGAGCCATCCGGGAGCCCGCCGTGGGTGCGATCGCGACGCTGGCCCTGGTCGTGGGCATGGCGATGGTCGTCTTCGCCGTGGTGATGGTGTCGACAGTCGGCAGCGCAGTGCAGCAGTCGGCGCGCGACGAGGTCGGCGCCGATCTCCAGCTCACCGCTCACGACCTGCCCGCGTCGCTCGTCACCGACCTGACCGGCATCCCGGGAGTCACGGGCGCGGTCGCGCTCGTGACCAAGTCGGGCGTCGACTTCTCCGACGAGTCGGGGCCGACGAGCGTGACGATCGTGGTCGCCGATACCGAGCAGCTGCACGCGGTGCGGCCCGATATCCCCGCGCTCCCTCCGAAGGTGGGCGGCGGGGCGATCCCGGTGCTCATCTCCGACGACTGGGCGGAGCAGATCGACGGCACCGAGCTCTTCGTCGTCAACAGCGCGGTAGAGCGCGCGGGCACGATCGGCGCGCAGGCCCTGCCCGGGCTCAGCCGCCAGTGGCTGCTCGTCGACAGCTCCGCGGAAGAGGAGCTCGGCCTGGCGGGGCAGACTCCCGGGGTCATTCTGGCGAGCGCGGAGACTGCCGACATCCACGGGGTCGCCGAGGCAGTGGCCGCTGCCGCCCAGGCCGAGCAGCCCGCGACGTTCGACACCAGCGTGCGCGTTCTCACCGCGGCCCAGCGCGCCGACGCGATCTCGGCGGCGCCGGCGGTCGGGGCCGTGCAGGGGACGCTCCTGGCCGCCGCGGTCGCGACCCTCGCGCTGTCGGCCCTCGTGGTCGCCCTCGCTACGGCCGCAGCGGCCGGGCGACGCGGCCGGACCCTCGGTGTTGTTCGCGTGCTCGGGATGTCGCGCCGCCAGGTCGCCGTGCTGACCGCGTGGGAGCTCGCCCCCGCCGCCGGAGTCGCGCTTCTGGTGGCCGCGGGACTGGGGCTCGCCCTGCCGTGGATCATCCTCGCCGTGCTCGACCTGCGCGGGTTCGTCGGCGGCATCGCCGCGCCCGAGCCAGCCCTCGAGCCGGTGTGGCTCGTCCTCGCCGCGGGGATCTTCCTCGCGGTCGTCGTGCTCGCGAGTGTGACAGCGACTCTGATCGGGCGCCGGGTTGCACCGGCGAAGACCATAAGGATGGGAGACTGATGGCCGCGCAGATCGAGTGCTCAGACCTCGTCAAGATCTACTCGGGCGACGGGGTCGAGGTGCAGGCCCTCCAGGGCCTCACGCTCTCCGTGGAGAGCGGGGAGCTCACCGCGATCGTGGGTGCCTCCGGCTCGGGGAAGTCGACGCTGCTCGCGATCCTCACGGGGCTCGAGACTCCGACGGCCGGCCGCGCGATGGTCGCCGGGCACGACCTCCTCGGCATGACCGCGCGGCAGCGCGTCCAGTACCGGGCGAAGACTGTGGGCTTCGTCTGGCAGCAGACCGCCCGCAACCTGCTGCCCTACCTCACGGCGAGCCAGAACATCGCGATGCCGCTCTCGATCCTCGGCGGGTCTGTCCGGGCCCGGGTCGAGCGCGTCGCGGAGCTCGTCGAGGTCCTCGACATCGGAGAGTTCCGCGACCGCCGGCCGGGGGAGCTGTCGGGAGGCCAGCAGCAGCGCGTGGCCATCGCCGTCGCGCTCGCGAACGCGCCCGAGGTGCTGTTCGCCGACGAGCCGACCGGCGAGCTCGACGAGGTGAACTCGCAGCGCGTCTTCGACGCTCTGGGGGCGGTGAACCGCGACCTCGGCGTGACGGTGCTCATCGTGACCCACGACGAGGACGTGTCGTCGCAGGTGCGCCGGACCGTGCAGATCCGCGATGGGCGCCTCTCCACCGAGGTGCACCGCAGCACAGCCCTCGACGAGTTCGGCGGAGAGCTGCACGCCTCCGAGGAGTTCGTTGTCATCGACAAGGTGGGCCGCCTGCAGCTCCCGCAGGACTACGTGCGCACGCTCGGCCTGAGCGGCCTGGTGAGGGTCGAGCTCGCGGAGGGCCATGCCGAGGTCCACCCGAACACCCCCAAGGAGACCCGCGGATGAGCGACGACACCATTCTCCGGGCCGAGGACCTCACCCGTACCTACGGCCGCGGCGACAACGAGGTCCACGCCCTGGCGGGAGTCTCCCTCCAGGTCGCCGCCGGCGAGCTGGTCATCCTCCGCGGCCCCTCGGGCTCGGGCAAGACGACGCTCCTCAACATCCTCGGCGGGCTCGACAAGCCCACCAGCGGCACCGTGCAGCTGGGGGATCGCGACGTCGTCGGGGCGAGCGAGAGCGACATGCTCGACATGCGGCGCAGGGAGATCGGCTTCATCTTCCAGAACTTCGCGCTCCTTCCGTCCCTGACAGCGGCGGAGAACGTTGAGCTGCCGATGCGGATAGCGGGGGTGCCCTACGACGAGCGCGCTACGACGGTCTCGGAGTTGCTCGACATCGTCGGGCTGACCCCGCACTCAGCACAGCGGCCGTTCGAGCTGTCGGGCGGCCAGCAACAGAGGCTGGGCATCGCGCGCGCCCTCGCCAACAGCCCGCGGCTCATCATCGCCGACGAGCCGACCGGGCAGCTGGATGCCACGAACTCCGAGCTCATGATGACCCTGATCTCGGCGCTCGTGCACCAGCGGGGCGTCGCGGCCCTCGTCTCTACGCACGACCCGCGCATGGCGGCACACGCTGACCGCATCCTCGAGCTGCGCGACGGCCGGCTCGTGCACCGGCGCGGCCGGCACGCGCTCGAGGGGGACGGCACGGAGATCGCCGGCGCGTGAGCGGGGGCTGTCCGGTGACCGCTCTCAGAACAGCCAGGCCTGGTTGCGGACGACGGGGAGCTTGCGCCAGAGCTGCCCGAACCCCCAGGTGTCGCCGGCCGCGGTTGCGGCGATGACGATCAGGGCGAGCGCATAGATGATGTGGTAGTCCACGAGCGGGTTGGTCGACGCGGTGTTCGGGGTGAAGGGCCACTCGGCGAGGTACATCAGGACGAGGATGACCGTGCCGGCGACGGCACTGACGCGCAGGCCGATACCGAGCATGACCGCGAGGCCGATGCCGAGCATCCCGAGCATGAAGAGGATGTCGCTGGCGGGGCTGGCGATCCCGGCGAAGAAGGGCTGGAGGGGGCCGGTGACGGCCTCACTGCCGAGGAAGCCCTGGCTGGGCGACCCGCCGTTGATCCACGCGCGCTCGACCGGCGTTGAGAAGCCGAGGCCGAATGTCTTGTCGAGGAACGCCCACAGGAAGATGAAACCGGTGGCGAGCCTCAGGACTGCGAGGGCGATGTGCTGCGGTGCGGCGGCGAAGGCCGCTGTCCGTGCCGGTGCGGCTGATCGGCCGGCGATGAGGGGGACTGTCGTTGCGGTCATTGTCGTCTCTTCCGTTGGGGTGTTGCCCCAAGGCTGGTCCGGCCGGCGCGATCGGTGAAGTGCCGAAGGTCCCGGGACCTTCGGCACTGGGTCGCGGGCGCCGTGCGGTGTGGACTGGGCCTCCCACGGAAGACAGGACTGCGCCCCGGTGAGATGCATCGACGATGAGAGCTGGGAGGTTCTCAAGCGGCACACCGCCGAGCACCTTCGAAGCCGGATCTGGCTGGGCGGAACGTACTCGGTTGTGGCGCCGGCGAAGCGGGCGGAGGCCCCGGACGACGGGGTGCGGGCGCCCCGGGCGGCTAGCTCTCCGGGTCGTACATGAACTCGCGCAGCTCCTGCGAGCAGCGGCAGGCTGCCGCGATCCGCGCCGCCCAGGTGACCGCCTCCTCGCGCGTGGGGATCTCGAGCACGCAGAATCCGCCGTTGAACACGCGGGTCTCGGGGTAGGTCTCGGCGGACGTGGAGCCATCGGCGGCGACCATGACGGAGGGGACGTCCTCGGCGATGCCGCCTCCGAAGACGTAGACGCCCGCGGCCTTGGCATCGCGGATGACGGCGTGCGAGTCGACCCCGGCGGCGACGAACTCGTCCTCCGAGAGGTTCATGGCGCTGCCGGGGAAGGAGATCAGGTACTTAGTCATGTAGACAATGTACACATTAGGCTGCGCACGCGGAATAGCTAGCGCGCCGCCACGAACTGAAGCACGCGCGACCAGAGCAGCTCGGTAGCCTCGGCGTCGTACTCGTCCGGCAGTGAGGGGTCGGTGAACAGGTGGCCGGTGCCGGGGTAGTCGAACACCTCGACCCGGCCGCCCGCCGAGGTCACGTCGGCTGCCGCCTGCTCGGCGAACTCGTCCTCGCGCCAGGGGTCGCCGATCGTCTGGTGCACCTGGGTGTCGATGCCCGCGGGCCACTTCGCCTCAGGGCCGAACCACTCGAGCACGTTGAACCCCGCGAACTGCAGCACGCCCGAGACCGCGCGGCGGGTGGCGACGAACACCGCGGCGCTCGAGCCCTGGGAGAAGCCGCCCACGACGAAGCCGTCGGGCAGCTCGGCGACCGCCTCGAGCGCGCGTGCCATGAGCTTCTCCTGGCCGTAGGCGGCTGAGAACTCCATCGCGGGGTCGTAGTCGTCGAACCGGCGGCCGTCGTAGAGGTCGGGGGTGACGACCTCGTGGCCCGCGGCGCGGAGCCGGGCGGCAGCCTCCTCGATGCCGAGCCGGGGGCCGAGGACGGAGTGGAAGAGGACGACGGTAGCCATGCTCTGACGCTAGGACTCGCCCCTGACAATGAACTGCGGCTCCACGAGGCGCACCCACGCCCACACGCCGAGGCACACGGCGGAGAACACGAGCGCGCCGCCGATCACCCAGGGCACCGGGAAGCCGCTGCCGCCCGCGATCACGACGCCGGCGACGGTCGCGGTCACGAGCGTGAGCACCGCCCACGCTGTGCGCGACCAGGCCCAGATCAGGCGGCCGGGCATCCGGTTCACGGGCAGGAGCATGACCATCGCCGAGCCGAGCGCCGCGATCGTCAGCGCCGAGAGCGCCTCGCTCACGAGTGACGGGAGGAACCCGTCGACGGGCCCCAGCGCGCTCTGGGCTAGCCACGCGATGAACCCCAGGACCACGATCGCCGCCACCTCGACGAGAGACACCGCCCCGCGGGCGCGGGCGCCGAGCTCCGGCGCGAACCGCACGGCGAGCACGATCCCGACGATGATGGGCGGCTGGATCCCCGCGACCCGCGACACCAGCGCCGTCACCGCCGCGATCCCCAGGAGAAGAGGGGCGAGCCGGATGCCCGTGCTCAGCCCGAGCGCGCGGCCGGCAAGTTTCGCCGTCAGCATGGCGACCCCGTTGAGCGCCGCGAGCGCGAGGCCGATCGCGACGGCGAGCCGCAGGTACCGCACCTCGGCCTGGATGCCGCCCGCCAGCGCGGCGAGCAGCACGGCCGCCGCGAGGAACAGGACGGCGGTCACACGCGGGCTCAGCAGCGGCTCTTCGGTGCTGGGCGGGCGCGGCACATACCCCCGCTTGCGGCGCAGGGTCGTGACGAGCAGTCGCAGCGGGAGCGCCACGAGCAGCGCGAAGCCGAGCGCGAGGCCGAGGCCGAGCAGCCACGACGTGGGGTTCGTCGTCGACACACTGGGGATCGCGGCGCCGTAGTCGGTCGGCAGCTCCCAGGTGTCGAACGGCGCCATGCCCGAGACCCCGCCGACGGGCGGCGGGAAAAAGGGCGCGCTCGGCGCGGGGGCGACCGGCGGCAGTGGCGCTGCCGGCTGCGCGTTCGGGTTCGGCTCCGCCTCGTGCGACGGAGTCGGGGGAGTGACGGGGGCTGCGGCGCCCACGGTGATCGTGAAGCCCTGGGTTGCGCCGCTGGCGTTGCCCGCGGCATCCCACTGGATCGCCTTGATCGTGCGCTGGCCGTTCGCGAGCGTCGCCGAGCACGACCAGTGCTGCGTGATGACGGGGCTCATGCAGACACGGGTGGAGTCCGCGAACACCTCGACCCGGCCGCCGTTCTCGCCGCTGCCGGAGAACATGGTGGGCTGGCTCGACACCCGGCTTCCCGCCGCCGGAGCGGCGAACGCGGGCAGGGCCGGCGGGTCGACATCCACGCGCACGAGAATCGACGCCGAGCTGCCGCCGGGCTCGGAGGGCACGTTGCTCCAGGTGTGGGTCGCGTACAGGCTGTAGGTGCCGGTGCCCACGCCGAGCGCGCAGCTCCAGGTGCCGTTGGGGAGCACGGGGCCGCACGACTTCGTGACGTCGCCGGAGAGTTCGATGCCCGCGCCCGGGAAGCCGGTGCCGCTGAGGGTGCCGGGGGTGATGCCCGTCGTCGTGATCACGGGAGCGCCGAGCACGCGGACCGGCACGGTCGCGGTCGTCACGACGGGGGCCGCGTCGGCGCTGGTCTGGGTCGCCTCGACGGTGTGGTTGCCGTCCGACAGCGGGAGGTCGCACGACCAGGCCTCGGGGTCTGGAGCCGCTCCCGGGGCGATCGTGCAGACGGCGGCGGCGCCCTGCTCGCCGACCGTGACGGTGGCTGCGGCATCCTTGGTGCCGGTGACCGTGACGGTGCCGGGGAAGAGCGTTCCGGGGGAGGTGGCGATCGCGAACGACGCCGCGAGCGCGGCCTGCGGTGCGCCCAGAAGGGCGGTTCCGGCGACCACGACGCCCAGCAGCGCGAGCAGCGCGCGGCGGAGGACGTTCGGGCTCTGGGAGGTCACTCCTTCTATTGCAGACGAGTTCGGCGGCGAGGTCAAACGTGTGTGCGGCATTCGCAGGAAGGTCACTGGTTGCGTTCGGGACACTCGTCTGGGACAGTTGACCCACTATGCCGCGCATCCCCTCCTCAGACCGGCGCGCGCTGCTCGTGCAGGCGGCCATCCGGGTCATCGCGAAGCACGGAGTCGCCGGTGCGACCACGCGGGCGATCGTGGCCGAGGCCGGGATGTCCCTCGCGAGCTTCCACTACGCGTTCCGCTCGCACTCCGAGATGATGCGCGAGGTCGTGGCGTACGTCGTCGGCGCCGAGGTCGACTCGGTGTTCGCGACGCTGCGGCTCGGCAGCAGCATCCGGGACGCGGTGCGCGAGGGGCTGCAGTCGTACCTGGAGTACGTCATCGCCGACCCGGGCCACGAGCAGGTGATGCAGGAGCTCGTGCACTACGCGCTGCGCACCCCCGGCCTCGAGAGCCTCGCGGCCGAGCAGTACGAGGCGTACCACGCCGGCGTGACGGGCGTGCTGCTCGAGGGCGCCGCCGTCTCCGGGGTGGAGTGGGCCGTACCCGTCGCCGACGTCGCCCGGCTCGTCGTGACGATCACCGACGGCGTCACCCTCGCCTGGCTCGCCAACCGCGACACCGCCGCCGCCGAGCGCGTGCTCGACTTCGCGGCGGACTCCCTCGCCGCCCTCGCCATCCCCGTCCGAACCAGAGAGAGCGCTCAATGACGACATCGACTCCCGCCACCACCGCCGTGTTCGCCGAACCGGCCAAGGCCGTCACCGCCGGGTGGATCGCGGCCTTCGCGACCGCGTGGCTCGGCATCTGGATGGCCCAGCTCACGCCGGTGCAGCTGCTGCTCCCGCTGCAGATCGAGGCGCAGCTCAAGGCGAGCTACTGGGTCGACAACGTCGTGGCCTTCGGCATCATCTCCGGCATCGCGGGCCTGTGCGCGCTCGTCGCCTATCCGCTGACGGGAGCGCTCTCCGACCGCACGACGAGCCGGTTCGGCCGCCGCCGCCCCTGGATCGCCGCCGGCGCCGTGATCTTCGCGGCCTCCCTCGCCCTGCTGGGCCTCCAGACGACGATGGTCGGCATCGGTGTCTTCTGGGCACTGGCACTCACCGGATTCTGCGTGCTGACCGCCGCGCTCACCGCGACCATCTCCGACCAGGTGCCGGTCAACCAGCGCGGCTTCGTGTCGGGCTGGATCTCGGCGCCGCAGGCCGTGGGCACCATCCTCGGCCTCGTGCTCGTCACCTCGCTGTTCGTCGCCCCGTACCTCGGCGGGTACCCGGTGATCGCGGCGATCGTCGTCGTGTTCGTCATCCCGTTCCTGGTGTTCGTGCCCGACGCCGTGCTGCCCCGGGCGGAGAAGCTCACGATGCGCAGCTTCGTGGACGGCTTCTGGATCAGCCCGAAGCAGTACCCCGACTTCGGCTGGACGCTGCTCAGCCGCATCCTCGTGAACTTCGGCAACGCGTTCGGCACCGCGCTGCTGCTGCAGTTCCTGCAGTACGGGCTCGGGGTGCCCGACGCCGAGGACGTGCTCATCTACCTCGTGCTCGTGTACATGGTGTTCGTCATCCTCGCCTCCCTCTTCCTCGGCAAGCTCTCCGACCGGCTCGGCCGCCGGCGCATCTTCGTCTTCATCGCCTCGGCCCTGCAGGGCGTCGCCGCCCTCATGCTCGCGTTCGTGCCCGACCTCGGTGTCGCGTTCGTCGCGGCGGGGCTCCTCGGCCTCGGCTACGGCTGCTTCCTCTCCGTCGACCAGGCGCTCGCGACCCAGGTGCTGCCCGACCCGCACACCCGCGGCAAGGACCTCGGCATCATGAACATCGCGACTGCCGTGCCGCAGGCCATCGCGCCGCTGCTCGGCGCGCTCATCGTCGCCGCGCTCGCCGGCTTCACCGGCCTCTTCGTGCTCGCCGCGGCCGCGGCCATCCTCGGCGCCCTCGCCGTACTACCGATCAGGAGCGTCCGATGAAACTCGACAAGCCCACCGCGCAGCCCTGGCTGCAGCCCTCCGTCTACTGGCCGCAGCTCAGCGCCGCGACCGCGGCGCTCGACACCCCGTTCGGCGTCGTCTCGGCGCCGGCGCTCGCTCACAACGCCCACGACATGCTGCGCCGCGCGAATGGCACCACCATCCGCGTCGCCTCGAAGTCGGTGCGCGTGCGCGGCGTGATCGACGCCGTGCTCAAGCTGCCCGGCTACCGCGGTGTGCTCGCCTACACGCTGCCCGAGGCGCTCTGGCTCGCCGAGACCATCGACGACGTCGTGGTCGGCTACCCGACCGTGGACCGCGCGGCCATTGCGGCGCTGGGTCGCTCCGAGAAGCTCGCGGGCCGCGTCACCCTCATGGTCGACTCGGTCGAGCAGCTCGACGTCGTCGACTCCGTACTCGGTGCCCAGCGCGAGCAGATCCGGGTCGCGATCGAGCTCAACGCCTCGTGGCGCTCGAAGGTGCTCGGCTACCTGGGCGTCTACCGCTCTCCCGTGCAGGGCGTCGCGGATGCCGTCGCCCTGGCCCGCGAGGTCGTCGGCAGGCCCGGCTTCCGGCTCGTGGGGATGATGGCCTACGAGGCCCAGATCGCCGGCGTGGTGAACCGCCCCCGGGGCAAGCCGCTCCTCGGGCGCGTCGTGGACTACATGCAGAAGAACTCCAGCGCCGAGCTGAACGCGAGGCGCGGCGAGGTCGTGGCGGCGCTTCGGGAGCTCGCCGATCTCGAGTTCGTGAACGGCGGCGGCACCGGGTCGCTCGAGCGCACGTCGTCCGATCCCTCGGTGACAGAGATTGCGGCCGGCAGCGGCCTGTTCGGCCCGCACCTGTTCGACGGCTACAGCCACTTCCAGCCGGCCCCGGCGGCGGCGTTCTCGCTGAGCGTGGTGCGCAAGCCGACGCCCGACATGGCAACGCTCCTCGGCGGCGGCTGGATCGCGTCCGGCCCTCCGGCGGCGGACAGGATGCCCCAGCTCGCCTACCCCGAGGGCCTCGAGTACGTCGCGCGCGAGGCCGCGGGCGAGGTGCAGTCCCCGCTGCGCGGCGCGGCCGCCGCGGCCCTGCAGGTCGGCGACCGCGTCTGGCTGCGCCACACCAAGGCCGGCGAGATCAGCGAGCACCTGAACGAGTTCGCCGTGGTCGACGACGGCCGTATTGTGGAGACTCTGCCGACATACCGGGGCGAGGGAAAGGCCTTCTTGTGAGAGTTGAGGCTGGCGGCCGTTGGCGCAACTGGGGCCGCTCGCAGGAGTCGCGCCCGCAGCACGTTGTGCGGGCGTCGTCGGTCGACGATGTCGTGGAGGCCGTGGCCTTCGCCCGTGACCAGCGCCTCCCGATCAAGACGATCGGCGCCGGCCACAGCTTCACGGACATCGCCGCGACCGACGGCGTGCAGCTCGACATCGCCTCGCTCGACGGCGTGCTCGCCGTGGACGGCAGCCTGGTCACCCTCGGCGCCGGCACGAACCTCTTCCAGCTGCCCGCCCTGCTCGGCGAGCACGACCTCGCCCTGGAGAACATGGGCGACATCGACAAGCAGACCATCGCCGGGGCGATCTCCACGGGCACCCACGGCACCGGCGCGCGCTTCGGCGGCATCGCCACGCAGGTGGAGGGCATGACCCTGGTCACGGCCGACGGCTCGGTGCTCACCGTGGGCCCCGACCTGCTGCCCGCGGCGCGGGTGGGCCTCGGGGCGCTCGGCGTCATCACCGACGTGACCCTGCGGTGCGTTCCCGACTTCGTGATGCACGCGGTCGAGCGGCCCGAGCCGCTCGAGGAGGTGCTCGACGGGTGGCTCGAGCGCGCGGCATCCGTCGACCACTTCGAGTTCTACTGGTTCCCGCACACCGAGCAGGCCCTCACCAAGACCAACACCCGGATGCCCGCCGACACCCCGCGCAAGCCGCAGCACCCGGTGGCGGCGTGGATCGACGACGAGCTCATGCCCAACGGCCTGTACGTGCTGCTGTGCAGGCTCGGGATGATCGCGCCCGGCACCACCCCGCCGCTCAACCGGCTCGCCAACAGGCTCGTGGCCGAGCGGCAGGTCACGGACGGCTGGCACGAGGTGTTCACGTCTCCGCGGCGGGTGCGGTTCCGGGAGATGGAGTACGCGCTGCCCGTCGAGGCGGTGCCCGAGGCTCTGCGGGCCATCCGCGCCGCGATCGACGCCAACGGCTGGCGCATCACCTTCCCCGTCGAGGTGCGGGTGGCCGCGGCCGACGAGAACTGGCTCTCCACCGCCCAGGGCCGCCAGACGGGCTACATCGCGGTCCACCGCTACTACCGGGAGGACCCGACGGAGTACTTCGAGGCCGTTGAGGCGATCGCGCGCGAGCACGGCGGGCGGCCGCACTGGGGCAAGATGCACTTCCGGACCGCGGACGACCTCCGCCCCGCGTACCCCCATTTCGACGACTTCCTCGCGGTACGTGACAGGCTCGACCCCGACAGAGTCTTCACCAACCCCTACTTGGAGCGCGTGCTGGGATGAATGAGTGGGTGCGGGATCCCGCGGGGTTCGCGAGCACGGTGCCGGCCGGCTTCGAGCTCGGCGTGTCGACCGCCGCGTTCCAGATCGAGGGCGCGGTGCGGGAGGACGGCCGCGGCCCCTCCACCTGGGACGAGTTCATGGCGCAGCCGGGCCGCATCGCCGACGGCTCCAACGCCTCCGTTGCCGCCGACCACTACCACCGGTACCGGGAGGACGTGCGGCTCATGGCCGAGCTGGGCGTCGACTCGTACCGCTTCTCGCTCGGCTGGCCGCGCATCCAGCCCGGGGGCACCGGCTCGCCCAACAAGGCCGGTCTCGCGTTCTACGACAAGCTCCTCGACGAGCTGCTCGCCGCGGGCATCAAGCCGATGGTCACGCTGTTCCACTGGGACATGCCCGAGCCCCTCCAGCACAAGGGGGGATGGATGACGCGCGACACCGCCTACCGCTTCGCCGACTTCGCCCTCCTCGCGGGGGAGGCCTTCGGCGACCGCGTCGACAAGTGGGTGACGATCAACGAGCCCACGACCGTGACGCTCAACGGCTACGCGCTCGGGGTGCACGCCCCCGGCGCGACACTCATGTTCGACGGGCTCCTCGCCGCGCACCACCAGCTGCTCGGCCACGGGCTCGCCGTGCAGGCCCTGCGCTCGGAGGGCGTGAAGGGCGGCATCGGGATCACGAACGTGCACTCGCCCGTGCATCCCGCCAAAGACAACTTCGTCACGCGCCAGTACGCGGAGGTCTTCGACCTCGTGCACAACCGCATCTACGCCGACCCGGTGCTGCTCGGCCGGTACCCGAAGTTCCCGTTCCTCGCGCGCAAGCAGTTCAAGGCCCTGCACGATGTGGACAGCGACGACCTGAAGACCATCGCGCAGCCGCTCGACTTCTACGGGCTCAACTACTACATGCCGACCCGCATCGCCGCGGGGCCGCCGGCGGACGGCACGACTCCCGACGGAGGAGATGCGGCCGGGATGCGCGACCTGCCGTTCCACCTCGCGAAGTGGCCCGAGTTCCCGGTGACCGCGTTCGGGTGGCCGATCGCGCCGCAGTTCCTGACCGAGACCCTCGCGGACTACGGGAAGCGCTACGAAGGGAAGCTGCCGCCGGTGTACGTCACCGAGGGCGGCGCGAGCTTCCGCGACGCGCTCACGCCCGAGGGCACCATCGAGGACGCCGACCGCACCGCCTACCTCGCCGACCACCTGTCGGCCGCCTTCGCCGGCGCGCCCGGCGTCGACGTGCGCGGGTACTACGTGTGGACGCTCATGGACAACTGGGAGTGGGCGGCCGGCTTCGCGGAGAAGTTCGGGCTCATCGCCGTCGACCCGAAGACCCAGGACCGCACTCCGAAGGCCTCGTACCGCTGGCTGCAGCAGGTGCTGCGCGGGCGAAACTGATCGGCTGCTGAACTGCCCCGCTCCCGCTCCCGCTCCAGAACTGCCCCGCTCCCGCGGTGAGATCCGTCAATCGCCGGTTCGCTCGGCGTGGTAAACGCCGATTGCCGGATCTCAGGGATGCGGCGGCCCGGCGCTCATCGACCGCTTCGCTTGCGGCTGAATACCTGCCGCGAGCCTAGGGGAGCACGGTTTCACCAGATATGATCTGGCGTTATGGAAATCCTCATCGTCGTCGGCGTCATCGTCCTGCTCGTCGTCATCATCGGCGGGTACCTCTGGGCCACCTACAACGGGCTCGTCACGCTCAACGTGCGCGTTGACGAGGCGTGGAGCGACATCACGGTGCAGCTCAAGCGCCGGGCCGACCTGATCCCGAACCTCATCGAGGCGGTCAAGGGCTACGCGGCCCACGAGTCGCAGGTCTTCGAGAACGTGACCAAGGCCCGCGCCGAGACCCTCGCGGTCTCGAGCCCCGCTGACGCCGCGGTCGCCGAGAACCACATGCAGTCGGCCCTCAAGTCGATCTTCGCGGTCGCCGAGGCCTACCCCCAGCTCCAGGCGAGCCAGAACTTCCTGCAGCTGCAGGGCGAGCTCGTCGACACCGAGGACAAGATCCAGGCCTCGCGCCGCTTCTACAACGGCGGTGTGCGCGAGCTCAACACCAAGATCAAGGTCTTCCCGAACACGCTGTTCGTGCGCGGGCTCGGCTTCACGGAGCGCGAGTTCTTCGAGGTCACCGACTCGGCCTCGATCGCCGAGCCGCCCCGGGTGCAGTTCTAGTTTCTCGCTGATCGAGCCTGGGCCCGCCCAGGCTCGATCACCGGTTTAAGGACCCGACATGTATCGCAATATCGCGAAGAACAAGCGCAACACCGTCTTCATCATCATCCTGTTCGTCATCATCATCGGCGCCCTGGGCCTCGCGCTCAGCGCGTTCATGGGCGGCAACCCGTGGGTCGTGACGACCGCGACCGTGATCGGCGCGGGCCTCTTCACGCTCATCCAGTACTTCGCCGCGTCCGGGCAGGCCCTGGCCATCAGCGGCGCGCAGGAGATCACGAAGGCCGACAACCCGCGGCTGTACCGGATCGTCGAGAACCTGTCCATCACCACGGGCACGCCGATGCCGAAGGTGTACATCATCAACGACCCGGCGCCGAACGCGTTCGCCACCGGCCGCGACCCACAGCACGCCTCGGTCGCGGCGACCACGGGCATCCTCGAACTGCTCGACGACTCGGAGCTCGAGGGCGTCATGGCGCACGAGCTCGGCCACGTGCAGAACTACGACATCCGGGTGTCGATGATCGTCTTCGGCCTCGTCGTCGCGGTCGGCTTCATCTCCGACATCGCTCTGCGCTTCACGCTGTTCGGCGGCCGCGGCAACAACAACAACAACGGCGGCGGCAACCCGGTCATGATCATCATCGGCCTCGCGGCCCTCGTGATCTCCCCGCTCGTCGCCGCGGTCGTGCAGGCCGCGATCTCCCGTCAGCGGGAGTACCTGGCCGACGCGACGGGGGCGCTCACCACGCGGCATCCGGATGCCCTGGCCTCCGCCCTCGAGAAGCTGGGCCAGTACGGCCGCCCGATGCGCCGGCAGAACTCGACCATGGCGCACATGTGGATCGCCGACCCGACCAAGCCGGGCCTCATGGACAAGCTGTTCTCCACGCACCCGCCGATCGCCGACCGGGTCAAGCGCCTGATCGAGAGCGGTAGGAGCTTCTAAAGGTCTGCTGGTTGAGTAGCCGCCTGCGGCGTATCGAAACCACTCGCACGTTCCACCAGCGGCACCCCCAGCTCCGCCGCGAGGGCGGACGCGAGATCGCCCCACTGCTGCACGACCAGCCCGTCGAGCCCCTGCCACGCGGCGGTCTCGCGGAGCAGCTGCGCGATGCGCGCCACGTCCGGGTGGTGGCCGGGCTCGGTCCACGCGGACTGCACCCGCAGCGCGCGGCTCTGCCGGTCGGACTTCAGGTCGATGCGGCCGACGAGCGCCTCGTCCTGCAGCACCGGCAGCGTGTAGTAGCCGAACTGCCGCTTCGGCCCCGGGGTGTAGATCTCGATGCGGTAGCGGAAGCCGAACATGCGCTCGGTGCGCGCCCGCTCCCAGACGACGGGGTCGAAGGGGGAGAGCAGCGCGGTGCCCTCGACGCGGCGGGGGATGCGCGCGTCGCGGTGCAGGTAGGCCGGCGGCCACCCCTCGACCCGCACGGGCAGCAGCTCGCCCGCCTCGACCAGCTCGAGCACCGCGGCCTTCGCGTCCGCCTGGTACAGGCGCCAGTAGTCGGCGAGGTCGCGGACCGTGCCCACGCCCAGCGCCTGCGCGCCCTGCCGCACCAGCTCGCGAATGGCATCGGCCTTCGGGATGCTCGCGCCAAGGACGTGCGCGGGCAGCCGCCGCTCGGGCAGGTCGTAGAAGCGCTCGAAGTTCTTGCGGCCCGCGACCACCACCCGGCCGTCGAAGAACATCGTCTCCAGGGCCGACTTCACCTCCGACCAGCCCCACCACGGACCGGAGCGCTTGTTCGCCTCGTGCTCGATCTTCGACGCCGGCAGCGGCCCCTTCGCCGCAAGCTCGCCGAGCAGGAAGTCGGTCATCCGGGTGTCGGTGCGATCCCAGGCCTTCGTCTTGCCGGTGCCTGCGCGCTCGTTGTCGCGGAACCACTGCCACAGCGGCCAGGACTCGACGGGGATGAACGCCGCCTGGTGCGCCCAGTACTCGACGTACGGCGCCCGCCGGGCGAGCAGGAGCCTGTCGAGCTGCGCCTTGTCGTACGCCCCCAGCCGGGCGAAGAGCGGAAGGTAGTGGCTGCGCTCGAACACGTTCACGGAGTCGATCTGCAGCACGGCGAGGCGCTGCAGGGCGAGGTTCAACTGGCGCGTGCCGACGGGGCCGGGGGCGCGCCCGAAGCCCTGCGCCGCGAGGGCGATGCGGCGGGCCTGGGCGGCGGAGACATCCACGCTCCCGACAGTACTGAACGCGACCGACAGCGCGAGTTCGCCTCCCGTTCACCCTGCGGGCACCGCGCCTACCCCGGCGCTCCGTAGCGTTCCGACCGAGGTTGTCCGGTATCCCTCGCCCTGTACACAGCTCAGGCGGCCGGCGGCCCAGAAGAGGACACTCTCTTGTTCAAGAAGCGCAACCTTGCCGCTCTCGCGCTCGTCGCGGGCGTGGCGATCTCGCTCTCCGCCTGCGCCGGTGCCAGCACCCCCGCAGCCTCCGACGTCGACGCGGCCACCGCGACCAGCGCCGAGGACTTCGGCGGGCTCGACGCCCTCGTCGCCGCCGCGAAGGCGGAGGGCCAGCTCAACGTCATCGCCCTTCCCGACAACTGGGCGAACTACGGCGCCATCAAGGCGCTGTTCGAGGAGAAGTACGGCATCACGGTCAACTCGGCCGACCCCGACATCTCCTCCGCCGAGGAGATCGCCGCCGCCGACAACCTCAAGGGCCAGGACACCGCCCCCGACGTCTTCGACCTCGGAACGGCCGTCACCCTCGACAGCCTCGACTACTTCGCGCCCTACCAGGTCGCCAACTGGGACGAGATCCCGGCTGAGAACAAGGAGTCGACCGGCCTCTACGTGAACGACTACACCGGCTCGATGTCGATCGGCTACGACTCGAACTCGGTCCCCGAGCCCACCTCGCTCGACGACCTGCTGAAGCCCGACTACAAGGGCGCGGTCGCCCTCAACGGCGACCCGACGCAGGCGGGCGCGGCCTTCGCCGCCGTCGGCCTCGCGACTGTGCAGTCCGGCGGAACGCTCGACGACTTCACCCCCGGCATCGAGTTCTTCGAGAAGCTGAACGACGCGGGCAACTTCCTCCCGGTCAACGCCACGGGCGCCACGATCGCCTCGGGCGAGACCAAGGTCGTCTTCGACTGGAGCTACAACAACCTCGCCGCCGCGGCGACGGTCGACGGCTGGAAGGTCACCACGCTCCCGGGCGCGGTCTACACGAGCTTCTACAACCAGGCCATCAGCAAGGACGCGCCGCACCCGGCCGCCGCTCGCCTCTGGCAGGAGTTCATCTACAGCGCCGAGGCGCAGAACCTGTTCATCGTCGGTGGCGCGTACCCCGTGACCATCAAGACGCTGCAGGACGCCGGCACGGTCGACAAGGCCGCGCTCGAGGCTCTCGGCGAGCTGAAGGGCGACCTCGTCACCCCCACCGCCGAGCAGGCCGAGGCCAACGCCGCGATCCTCGCCTCGAAGTGGGCTGCCGCGATCTCCTGATCGCGCGCAACTGATCAACCACAGTGACTGTCGCTCACGCGCCAGCTCTGACCAGCACTGGCGCCGGGGCATCCCCCCGGCGCCAGTCACGGTCCGGCCTCGCGAAATACCTCGGGCTGACGCCCTTCGCCGTCTACGTGATCCTGTTCCTCGCGATACCCACGGCCCTCGCCGTGAGCACCGGGTTCTTCACGGAGAGCGGCGCGTTCACGCTCGACAACGTCGCCGGCATCTTCGCGCCGAACGTCATCGCCACCTTCGGCAGCTCGTTCTGGGTCTCCGCGGTCACCGCCGTCGTCGGGGCCGTGATCGGCGCCCTCGTCTGCTACGCCCTGCTCGGCACCAGGGCGGAGGGCTCGCTGCGCACGGTGATCGACTCCCTCTCGAGCGTGCTGGCCCAGTTCGGCGGCGTCATGCTCGCCTTCGCCTTCATCGCGACCATCGGCAACCAGGGCCTCATCACCGTGGCGCTGCGCGGCCTCGGCATCGACCTCTTCGCGAGCGGCCCCTGGCTCTACCAGGTGCCGGGCCTGCTGCCCGTGTACATCTATTTCCAGGTCCCGCTGATGATCATCACCTTCATGCCGGCCCTGCAGGGCCTCAAGACCACCTGGGCCGAGGCGAACGCCACTCTCGGCGGCACGCCCTTCACCTACTGGACCCGCATCGCCATCCCGGTGCTCGCACCCTCCTTCATCGGCAGCCTGCTGCTCCTCTTCGCCAACGCGTTCTCCTCCTACGCGACGGCGGCGGCGCTCATCAGCCAGGGCGCGCAGATCGTGCCCCTGCAGATCCGCTCCGCCCTGGTGAGCGAGACGGTGCTCGGCCGCGAGAACATGGCGGGCGCCCTGGCGCTCGGGATGATCGTGGTCATGGTCGTCGTCATGTGGGGCTACTCGGTCCTGCAGAACCGAACCTCGAGGTGGCAGCGATGAAACTCGGAACCGAGCCCTCGGCGGTCACGCGCTGGATCATCCTCGGCGTCGTCGGCGTGATCTTCGCGATCCCGATCATCGCCCTCCTGCAGTTCTCGTTCCGCGACGGGCTCGGCGGCGGCTACACGCTCGACCACTGGACGGGGCTCTTCGGCCCGGAGGCCGCGCGCACCTACCGCGGGCTCTTCCAGGCCGTCGGCAACTCCGTGCTCCTCGCGATCGTGACCGTGGCGATCGTGCTCGTGATCCTGCTGCCGACGATGATCCTCGTGCACCTCCAGTTCCCGAAGCTCAAGCGCGTGCTCGAGTTCATCTGCATCGTGCCGATCACGGTTCCGGCGATCGTGCTCGTCGTCGGCCTCGCCCCGGTCTACTCCGTGGTGGTGAAGCTGTTCGGCAGCGGGGTCTGGACCCTGGCCTTCGCCTACGGCATCACTGTGCTGCCCTACGCGTACCGGGCGATCCAGTCGAACCTCGACGCCGTGCCGGTGGTCACTCTCAGCGAGGCGGCCCGCTCACTCGGGGCGGGCTGGCTGACGGTGCTGGGCCGCGTGCTCCTGCCCAACCTCCGGCGGGGAGTCCTCGCCGCCGCGTTCATCTCGGTGGCCGTGGTCCTCGGCGAGTTCACGATCGCGAGCCTGCTCAACCGCGTGAACCTCCAGACCGCACTGCTCCAGGTCGGCCAGTCCGACCCCTGGGTCGCGGCGATCTTCGCGCTCCTCGCACTCACGTTCGCGTTCGTGCTCCTCCTCCTCATCGGCCGACTGGGTGCTACCCGGAACCGGAGTTCATCATGACCAGCAGCATCCCCATCGCCACCACCATCGCCCCGTCCCTCGCGACGGAGGGCGCCACTGTCGAGCTCATCGGGGTGGTGAAGGACTACGGCAGCCACCGCGCGCTGAACTCGATCGACCTGTCGATCAAGCCCGGCGAGTTCATCGCCCTGCTCGGCCCCTCGGGCTGCGGCAAGACGACCGCGCTGCGCGCCCTCTCGGGCCTCGAGACGGTCAACGGCGGCCGCATCGTGATCGACGGCGTCGACGTGGCGGACGTGCCCACCAACAAGCGCGACATCGGGATGGTCTTCCAGTCGTACTCGCTGTTCCCGCACATGACCTCCCTCGAGAACGTCGAGTTCGGGCTGCGCATGCGCAAGGTGCCGGCCGACGAGCGCCGCGCCCGTGCCCTCGAGGCGCTGGAGATGGTGGGACTCGGCACCTTCGCGGAGCGCTTCGCCCACCAGCTCTCGGGCGGCCAGCAGCAGCGCGTGGCACTCGCCCGCGCCCTCGTCACCCGCCCGCGCGTCCTCCTGCTCGACGAGCCGCTGAGCGCCCTCGACGCGAAGGTTCGCGTCTCGCTGCGCGACGAGATCCGCCGCATCCAGACCGAGCTCGGCATCACTACCGTGTTCGTCACGCACGACCAGGAGGAGGCGCTCGCCGTCGCCGACCGGGTCGCCGTGATGAAGGACGGCGTGATCGAGCAGATCGGCACCCCCGAGGAGCTGTACACGACGCCCGCGACCCCGTTCGTCGCCGACTTCGTGGGCCTGAGCAACCGGGTCAGTGCCGAGCTCTCCGGCGGCAAGGTGGTCGTGCACGGCAAGAAGCTGGACCTGCTGGGGGCGCCGCAGCCCGACGGCCCGGTCACGGCGTACGTCAGGCCGGAGGATATCGCGATCGAGGGCAAGGGCATCCCGGCCACCGTCGTCGCCTCGAGCTTCCTCGGGAGCCTGCGCCGCACCCAGGTGGTGCTCGACGACGGCTCGCTGCTGTCGATCCAGCACGAGGTGGACACGCGGCCGCAGCCCGGGGACGCGGTGTTCCTGCGTCTGAAGGGCGCGCCGGTGAGCGCCGTGCCCCGCACAGTCAATGCCCCGGTTTCGGAGGTCGCGGTTCCCTAGACTGACGGGATGGCACTCCGTCGCAAGGTCGGCCCCCGCACGGTCGAGACACCGCCCACCGCACAGGACATCGACGCCGTCGTCCCGCCCTCGCTGCGGATCGCGGGGGCGTACTCGTGGCGCATCCTGCTCGTCGTCGCGGTCGTGGGCGTGGTGATCTTCGTGATCGCCCAGCTCAAGGACATCGTGGTGCCGTTCATGATCGCGATCCTCGTCGCGGCCCTGCTCGTGCCCCTTGTGAACTTCCTCGTGCGGCACCGCTGGCCGAAGGCGCTCGCGGTCGCCGTCGCCATGGTCGGCACCATAGCGATCGTCAGCGGCCTCATCTTCGTGATCGTGCAGCAGATCCGCAGCGGGTACCCCGACCTGCAGAAGCGGTCGCTCCTGGCGTACGACCAGTTCAAGGACTTCCTCGCGAACTCGCCGCTGCAGCTCGACGACAAGCAGATCCAGGGCTACATCGACCAGGCCTTCGCCGCGATCCAGAAGGACAGCCAGGCGCTCCTCTCCGGCGCGCTCTCGGTCGGGACGACGGCGGGCCACGTGCTCGCCGGCCTCCTGCTCGTGCTGTTCGCGACGCTCTTCATCCTGATCGACGGCCGGGGCATCTGGGCCTGGATCGTCCGGCTGTTCCCGCGCCGCTCGCGCACGGCGCTCGACGGGTCGGGCCGGGCGGGATGGGTGACCCTCACCACGTTCGTGAAGGTGCAGATCTTCGTGGCCGCGGTGGACGCGATCGGCATCGGCGTCGGCGCCTGGATCCTCGGGCTCGTGTTCGGCGGGTTCCCCCTCGTCATCCCCATCGCGATCGCGGTGTTCCTCGGCTCGTTCATCCCCGTCGTCGGTGCCGTGCTGACCGGCACGATCGCCGTGTTCGTGGCCCTCGTCTACCTCGGCCCGTTCCCCGCGCTGCTCATGATCGGCATCGTCCTGCTGGTGCAGCAGGTCGAGGGGCACATCCTGCAGCCGCTCGTCATGGGCTCCGCGGTCAAGGTCCACCCGCTCGCCGTGGTGTTCGCCGTCGCGGCGGGATCGTTCCTCGCGGGCATCCCCGGGGCGCTGTTCGCCGTTCCGGTCATCGCGGTGGCCAACGTCATGGTGAAATACATTGCAGCGGGCCAGTGGAGGACGGACCCGAACCCGAAACCGAAAGACGTTCTGCCTGATGCCTGAGACTGCTGTGGGGCCCTCCCTCTCCGACTTCCAGGAGGCCCGCGAGCGCGTCGCCCCGGCGATCCACGTCACGCCGATGGAGACCTCGAGCTACCTCGGGGGAGTCCTCGGGGTGCCGGTGTTCCTCAAGTGCGAGAGCCTGCAGCGCACCGGGTCGTACAAGATCCGCGGCGCGTACAACCGCCTCGCGCGCCTGACCGAGGAGGAGCGGGCGCGCGGCGTCGTCGCGGCCTCCGCCGGCAACCACGCCCAGGGCGTCGCCTACGCCGCCCGTGAGCTCGGCATCAAGGCGACCATCTTCATGCCCCTCGGCGTCGCCCTGCCCAAGCTGCAGGCCACGAAGGACTACGGCGCGGATGTCGTGCTGCGCGGCCACACCGTCTCCGAGCCCCTGCGGGCCGCCGCCGAGTTCGCCCGGACCACGGGCGCCGTGCTCATCCCGCCCTTCGACCACTTCGACGTCGTCGCGGGCCAGGGCACCCTGGGCCTCGAGATCCTCGACCAGCGCCCCGACGTCGAGACCGTCGTCGTGCCCATCGGCGGCGGCGGGCTCATCTCGGGCGTTGCGAGCGCCATGAAGCAGCGCGCCGCCCTCGACGGCCGCACCCTCCGCATCATCGGAGTGCAGGCGGCGAACGCGGCGCCGTACCCCGTCTCGCTCGAGGCGGGCGCCCCGACCGAGATCACGATCGCCCCGACCATCGCCGACGGCATCGCTGTGGCGCGGCCGGGCGACCTGAACTTCGAGATCGTGAGCACCTACGTCGACGAGGTCGTGACGGTCACGGACGACGACACCGCGCAGGCGCTGCTCGTGCTGCTCGAGCGCGCGAAGCTCGTCGTGGAGCCCGCCGGCGCGGTGGGCGTGGCGGCGGTCCTCGCGGGCAAGGTCGCGGCGACCGGCACGACCGTCGTCATCCTGAGCGGCGGCAACATCGACCCGCTCATGATGGAGCGCGTCATCTCGCACGGCCTCGCCGCGTCCGAGCGCTACCTGAAACTCCGGATCCCCCTGCCCGACCGCCCCGGCCAGCTCGCCCGCACCGCCGCCATCGTCGCCGAGGCCAACGCCAACGTCGTCGAGGTGCTCCACACGCGGCACGGCAGCGGACTGCAGATCAGCCAGGTGGAGCTCGAGCTGCACATCGAGACCCGCGGGCCCGAGCACGCGGAGGACGTGCTCGCGCGCCTGCGCGACGAGGGCTTCGAGCCGCGCATCGACTTCTGAGCCGCCGGCCGGGCTGATAGGTTCGTCCCCGTGGACGACCTGCAGCCGATCGCGCCCTTCACGTTCGATCAGGCTGCTGACCAGCCGCCTGCGGCTGGTCAGCCCGCCGCCGAGCCGCCCCGCAGGCGCCGCACGGCCCTCATCGTCTCGCTCGCGGTCGGAGTGCCGATCCTCGCCGCTGCGGGCGTCTTCGCCTTCCTCCTGCTCTCCGGAGCCTTCGCCGACCCCGAGCCGCCGCACCTGACCGCGTCGCAGGCCGCCCGCATCGAGGACGAGGTCGCCGAGCGGGAGGACCTGCTCGGCGAGCTCGACGACCAGCGCGCGGCGTACCGCACCGCGGACTCGCAGTGGGACCAGTCGCTCGCCTGGGCCGAGGACGCGCACGGGCCCGCCGACCAGCCCGCGGTGGCCGTCGCCAATCCGGGCGGCGACGCGCTGCCGGGCGACGACCCGGCCGGCCGTGCGTTCCTGGACTCGATCGGGGCGACGGATGTCTCGGTGGTCTTCGACGCCGGTCCTGACAACTGCGGCTACTACGGCAACGGCGGGCAGGCGGACTACGTGTACGCGGGCGGCTGCTTCCGGGGCGACTACGCGAACACCCTCTACATGGCGTGGGACCCGGGCGCCGAAGACCTCGTCTGGGCGATCTTCGTGCACGAGGCGATGCACTGGTTCCAGGCGGAGAAGTACGCCCAGGCCACCTACCTCGCCGACTTCGCGGGCATCGACGCCGCCTCGTACAACGACAAGTGGGAGGCGGATGCCAGCTGCCGGGCCGTGTACGTCTACGGGATGTCCCTCGACGACTACGCGGACTCGAGCTCGCCGTGCACGATCGACGGCTGGTACGAGGGCTGGATCAGCGACTACCTCACCTCGCTCGGGGCGAGCCTGACAGAGCCGGACCCGGCGACGTACGAGCTCGTCGAATCGAGCCGTCCGTGAGGGCCGCGAAGGGCGCTGTCGTGGCCGCGGCCGTCGTGCTCCTGCTGGCAGGCTGCTTCGGCCCGGGAGAGGACGAACTCATCACGCAGGCCTCCGGCGACTTCGACGGGCTCGTCGACCAGGCGGCGGCCGCCGACGTGGCGGTGCTGCACACCCTCGAGGTCGAGAAGCCCGCCGTCGAGTCCTGCGGTGCCAAGACCGAGGACGAGCACACGGTGTTCGTCGCTGCGGGGACCATCGCCGTCCAGGCCGACTCGGTCGACGAGCGCGAGCTGGTCGACGGGTTCGAGCTGAGCGAGAAGACCGACGACGACGAGGAGCGCTGGACCGAGGTCCGCAAGGACCTCGACACCGGGCAGCGGGCGTGGGTCGACCCCCAGGGCATCACCGCGACGGTGACCGTCGACGACGGCCTGCTGGTGGTCGCCGTGTTCAGCCCGTGCCGCTAGTACTGTCCAAGGGACGGCCGGCTGCTGGTCGGCCGGCTACGGGACGTAGGTCTCGACCTTGAGGATCTTGACCGCGATCGCCTTGCCGTTCGGCGCCGTGTAGCTGGTCTCGTCGCCGACCTTCATGCCGATGATCGCCGTGCCGAGCGGGCTGCCCTCGCTGTAGACGTCGAGGTCGCTGTCGCCCACGATCTCGCGGCTGCCGATGAGGAACGTGCTCTCGTCGCCGAGGATGGTCGCGGTGATCACGGTGCCGGGCTCGACGACCCCGGTGCTCGCGGGTGCCTCGCCCACGACCGCGTGGCTGAGGAGCTGGGTCAGCACGCGGATGCGCGCCTCGATCTTGCCCTGCTCCTCCTTGGCGGCGTGGTAGCCGCCGTTCTCCTTGAGGTCGCCCTCTTCGCGCGCGGCCTCGATCTTCTTCGCGATCTCGAGACGGCCCTCTCCGGAGAGCTGCTCGAGCTCCGCAGTGCGACGGTCGAACGCCTCCTGGGTCAACCAGGTGACCGAGTTGTCGTTAGCCATTGGAGCCTCCCTGAACATGATGAATCCGGCCGCGCGGGCCGGAATGATTCAGCCTAGGTCAGCCAGCAGCGGTAGATCAACCCGGTAACGGCGGGCTCCGTGGTGAGCACGCGCTGGGTGAGGTCCCGGGTGCGCTGCGTCGAGGCGGGAACGTCGACCACCTTCCACCCCACGATCGCGAACGTCGAGTTGAGCGCCTGGACAGCGCACCGGGCATCCGTGCCGGGCTCGACGGTGAACTGCCAAGTCACATCGACCGCCGAATCGCCGACGATGCTGTGCGCCGTGTCCTCGGCCTGGAACTGCGCGGGGGCCCCGAGGATGCCCGCCCACAGCAGCCACGCCGCGAACACGGCCACGAACGCCAGTGCTGAGGCGATGACCACCACGCGGGTGCGGCGGGACGCGGAGCGCGTGCGGCCGTAGCGCGCATCGAGGTCGGTCAAGGGCCACTCCATTAGTCTTGAGGTTCCAAGGCTAAAGGACATTTCAGTGACACGGCGCTTGCTGGCTGTACACGCCCATCCCGACGACGAGTCGAGCAAGGGCGCCGCGACGTACGCGTACTACGCGGCCTCCGGCGCGACGGTCACCGTCGTGAGCTGCACTGGCGGAGAGCGCGGCGATGTGCAGAACGAGGCGCTGGAGCCTCGGGCGATGGCCGAGCGCGACATGGCGGGGCTGCGCCGCCTCGAGATGGCCGCCGCGCAGAGCGTGATGGGCATCGAGCACCGCTGGCTCGGCTACGTGGACTCCGGCCTGCCCGACGACTACACCCGCGAGCGCGCGGACCTCCTTCCGGCGGGGTGCTTCGCGCTCGTGCCGCTCGAGATCTCCGCCGAGCCCCTCGTGCGGGTGATCCGCCAGACCCGCCCGCAGGTGATGATCACCTACGACGAGAGCGGCGGGTACCCGCATCCCGACCACATCCGCACCCACGAGCTCGCGCTGTACGCGTGGGAGGCGGCTGCCGACCCCGCACGCTACCCGGAGCAGGGCGCGCCGTGGCGCATCTCGAAGGTCTACTACGACCGCGTCTTCAGCCCGGCCCGGGTCGCCGCCGTCCATGACGCGCTGGTCGCCGCGGGCCACGAGCGCGCCGCGGACATGGCCGAGATGCGCGAGTGGCTGACGGGCCGGCCGGATGCCACGACGACCCGTGTGCCGGTGGGGGAGTACCTCGACACCCGCGACGCCGCCCTCCGCTCGCACGCGAGCCAGGTCGCCCCCGACGACCGCTTCTTCTTCTGGCCCAACGACGTGCAGCGCACGGCGTGGCCGTACGAGGACTTCCAGCTCGCCGAGTCGTCGGTCGAGACAACCCTTCCCGAGAGCGACCTGTTCTCGGGCATCACAGAGGATGACGCATGACCTTCGGCGTACTGGCCAGCTACGTGATCGTGTTCCTGGCGGACCCCACCCCGAGCCCCACCCCCGGCGAGTTCACCGGCGACGAGAATGCCGTCACGCCGGGCGTGATCGGCTTCGTGGCCACGGCGTTCGTCGCCGTCGTCACGGTGCTGCTGCTCATCGACATGACGCGCCGCGTGCGGCGGCTGCGCTACCGCGCCGAGATCCAGGAGAAGCTCGAGGCGGAGAAGGCCGAAAGCGACCGAGGAGAGAGCTAGCCCAGCACCGGAGGGTTGATCGCCACGATCAGGATCCCCGTCCAGTGGCACAGGAACGCGAGCAGCGTGAGCGTGTGGAAGATCTCGTGGAACCCGAACACCCCGGGCACCGGGTTCGGCCGCTTCAGGCCGTAGATGACGGCGCCCACGGAGTAGAGCACGCCGCCGACGAGGATCAGCGTCATCATCACGGCATTGGCGGTGAAGAAGTCGACGATGAAGGCGAGTGCCGCGTAGCCCAGCAGCAGGTAGAGCGGCACGTAGAGCCAGCGCGGTGCGCCGATCCAGAACACCCGGAACAGTATGCCGATGCCGGCGCCGCCCCAGACCAGCCAGAGCAGCAGCGCCGCCTTCTCGGGCGGAAGGCACAGCACGGTGATGGGGGTGTACGAGCCGGCGATGAGCAGGAAGATGTTCGCGTGGTCGATGCGCTTGAAGATCGCCTTGACCTTCGGGCTCCAGTTGATGCGGTGGTAGAGCGCGCTGGTTCCGAACAAGAGGAGTGAACAGGCGAAGAAGATCGACGTGCTGACCTTGGCGGCCGTGCCGTCGGCGAGCACCACGAGGACAATGCCCAGCGCGATGGCCACCGGGAAGGTCCCCGCGTGGATCCACCCCCGCCAGGTGGGCTTGATATCGGCGGTGCCGTGCTCGATCTCATCCTCGAGGAGCGGGAGATTGGGGACGTCGGGCAGGCTCATGGCGCCAGTGTACGGCAGCGCCCGCACAGCCAGCTGGGCTAGCGTATGCATGTGAAAGAGCGCCAGATCCCCCTCGGTCGCGGCCTCCTCTACGGCCTCTACCAGAACCGGCTCCGGCGCTTCCTCGCCAAGCAGACCGTTCCGCGGCACGTCGCCATGATCATCGACGGCAACCGCCGCTGGGCTCGCCTGCGCGAGCTGGAGACGGCCGCGCACGGCCACCGCGCGGGCGCTGCGAAGTACCGCGAGTTCCTCGAGTGGTGCGACGACCTGGGCATCTCGGTCGCGACCCTCTACCTGCTCTCGACCGACAACCTCACCGGCCGCACCCAGGTCGAGCTGGAGAGCCTCTTCGAGATCATCGGCGACCTCGCGGAGGACCTCTCGCACTTCCGAGACTGGCGCGTTCAGCACGTCGGGTCGACGGAGGGACTCCCGGACGACCTCAAGAAGCGCCTCGCCGAGGCCGCCCAGCGCACCGAGGGCAACCGGGGGCTGCACGTCAACCTCGCCATCGGCTACGGCGGGCGCCGTGAGATCGCCGACGCGATGCGCAGCATCGTGCAGGCCCACGAGAGCAAGGGCGGCACGCTCGACGCGCTCGCCGAGCTGCTCACCCCCGAGCTCATCGGCGAGCACCTGTACACGGGCGGACAGCCCGACCCCGACCTGGTGATCCGCACCTCGGGGGAGCAGCGCATCAGCGACTTCATGCTGTGGCAGAGCGCGCACAGCGAGTTCTACTTCGTCGAGGCCCTCGGACCCGACCTGCGCGAGGTCGACTTCCTGCGCGCCCTGCGCGACTTCTCACGCCGC
Source organism: Rhodoglobus sp. GW821-FHT12B09 (assembly GCF_058809925.1). Taxonomy (NCBI): domain Bacteria; kingdom Bacillati; phylum Actinomycetota; class Actinomycetes; order Micrococcales; family Microbacteriaceae; genus Rhodoglobus; species Rhodoglobus sp. GW821-FHT12B09. Next base: position 79,308 of record NZ_JBXATB010000007.1, read on the forward strand.
CAACGGAGGTTCGGACAGTGACTATCGACGAGTTCGTTGCAACGTTCACCGAGGAGCCCGGCTACCTCGACTTCGCCAAGCGCGCCCCCGTCGGCCGCACCGTGCGCGACGAGGAGGCGGCCATGTCGAGCCTCCTCGGCCGCTCGAGGTTCGGCACGCTCGAGACCCTCGAGGAGCAGGATGCCCGGGTCCGCGCCGCGGTCGCGAGCACTATCGGGTTCCGCGACGACCAGGTGGTCTTCCAGCCCAACACGAGCCAGGGCCTCATGCACGCCATGTTCGGCCTCACGGGGGAGATCCTGCTCTCGCCGGCGGAGTTCCCGAGCAACACGTACGCGGTGTCCCGGGCCGCCGATGCCCTCGGCGTCGTCTCGCCGCGCTGGCTCGAGACCGACCACGGGCGCGTCACCCCCGGCAACATCAAGCGCCAGCTCCGCAAGTCGACGGTCGCCGTCGGGGTGAGCCTCGTCGACTACCGCACGGGCCACCTCGTCGACCTCGAGGGCATTCGCCAAGTGATCGGCGACCGCCTGCTCATCGTGGACGCGATCCAGGGCTTCGGCATCGTCGACGCCCCCTACGAGGTCGCGGACGTCGTCGTCGCGGGCGGCCAGAAGTGGGTGCGCGCGGGCTGGGGAACAGGCTTCCTCGCTCTGAGCGACCGAGCGGCCGAGACCCTCGTGCCGGTGTTCTCCGGCTGGAACGGCACCGACGCGGAGGGGACTCCCACCGAGGTGCTGCCGCCCGCCCGCGGTGCGCGCGCCTTCAGCATCAGCAACCCCGACCCGGTCGCCCAGGCGCGGTTCGCGGCGGCGCTGGAGGAGATCGCGGCGGTGGGCATCCCGGCCATCAACTCGAAGCTCGCCGAGAATGTCTCCCGTGTCATCGACCTCGCGGACGAGTTCGCACTCGAGGTCACCTCGGCGCGGGCCGAGCCCGAGCGGGCGGGCATCGTCGTCGTGGCACCGGAGCCCGACCAGCTGACCGTACTGGTGGCGTCGCTGCACAACCACGGCATCACGTCCACGTCGCGCGAGGGCACGGTGCGGCTCAGCCCGCACGTCACCACCGACGAGGAGACGTTCGCGATGCTGCGCGCCGCCTTCACCTCCTTCGGCAGCGCCGTCAACCTCTAGCGCTGGCTTTCGGGCGCACTCGGTAGCGCCGTCAACCTTTAACCTTTCGGACACATTCGGCGGTGTGTCGGTTACGCCCCTGAATCATCCGAGGCTTAGCGTCGAGGTATCAGGCACGGCGCCTGATCGAGACGGCCACGTAAGTTCGTTTCGGAACCAGTGTCCTTAAAAAACACGACCGGCCGTCTTCGCAGACTGGATCCGGGTGCGCAGCACTCGGGGATGGAGTGCACGTGGCCGAGCTAGCCAGCCCCAAGTCGAAGCGGAACGAGACCGGGGCGGAGGGCAGCGGGTCACTCCAGAAGGAACGGACCTACGTGCTCGACACGTCGGTGCTCCTCTCCGATCCGAAAGCGGTGTTCCGTTTCGCCGAGCACCACGTGGTTCTCCCCGTGATCGTCATCACGGAGCTCGAGACGAAGCGCAACGACCCGGAAATCGGCTACTTCGCCCGGCAGGCCCTGCGCAACCTCGATGAGCTGCGCGTGCAGCACGAGCGCCTCGACTTCCCGATCGCCGTCGGCGACGGCGGCTCGCTCCGGGTCGAGCTCAACCACTCGAACATGTCCGTGCTCCCCTCGGGGCTCCAGCTCGGTGACAACGACTCGCGCATCCTCGCCGTCGCGCTCAACCTGGCCAACGACGGCCTCGCTGTCACGGTCGTCTCCAAGGACCTCCCGCTGCGCGTCAAGGCCGCCTCGATCGGCCTCGCTGCCGAGGAGTACCGCGCCGAGCTCGCCGTTGACTCCGGCTGGACCGGCCAGACCGAGATCGACCTGTCGAGCGAGCAGATGGCGCAGCTGTACGACAACGAGCAGCTGCACTCGCGGCTCGTGCAGGACCTGCCCGTGAACACGGGTCTGATCATCCACTCCGACCGCGGCTCGGCGCTCGGCCGGGTCTCCGGCCGCGGCGAGATGCGGCTCGTGCGCGGCGACCGCGACATCTTCGGGCTGCACGGCCGCTCGGCCGAGCAGCGGCTCGCGATCGACCTCCTGCTCGACCCCGAGATCGGCATCGTGTCCCTCGGCGGACGCGCCGGCACCGGCAAGTCGGCGCTCGCGCTGTGCGCGGGCCTCGAAGCGGTGCTCGAGAAGCAGCAGCACAAGAAGATCATGGTGTTCCGCCCGCTGTACGCCGTCGGCGGCCAGGAGCTCGGGTTCCTGCCCGGCGACGCCGCGGAGAAGATGAACCCGTGGGCTCAGGCGGTGTTCGACACGCTCGGCTCGGTGGTCTCGCAGAACGTGCTCGACGAGGTGCTCGAGCGGGGCATCCTCGAGGTCCTTCCGCTCACGCACATCCGCGGGCGCTCGCTGCACGACGCATTCGTGATCGTGGATGAGGCCCAGTCCCTCGAGCGCAACGTGCTGCTGACCGTGCTGAGCCGCATCGGCCAGAACTCGCGCGTGGTGCTCACCCACGATGTCGCCCAGCGCGACAATCTGCGGGTCGGACGGCACGACGGCGTCGCCTCCGTGATCGAGACGCTCAAGGACCACGCGCTGTTCGCCCACATCACACTGACCCGGTCGGAGCGCTCGGCGATCGCTGCGCTGGTGACGGAGATGCTGGAGTCGAACGAACTCGCCTGAGAATTTGTCGTGAAGAGGGTGGCCGCACCGGTGGGGCGGTCACCCGTCGGGGGGTAGAACACGTAGGGTCTACTTCGTGACGTGGATTTTCGGGGTGCTTGCGGTGAGCCTGGGGATCTATTTCCTCTGGGGCCTCCTCGCGCCGCGCAGCCAGTGGCGCGCGCTCGCCGCGTGGAGCGTCGCGAACCCGCACGCGAACGAGCCCGGGGGGTCCGCCTACGGCTGGCGGCGCTTCCTCTCCGGTGTCGGAGTGCTCGGCCTTGCCCTGGTCGGCGTGCTCGCCGCGGTGCCCGGCCTCCTGGCCGCGATCCCGCAGGAGGAGCGGGTCGTGCCCCCCGTCACCATCATGTGGGGCTCACCGGACCCGCAGCTGGTCAACCGCGCCGTCTACGGGTCGTCGGAGCCGCCGAAGGGGCTCGTGGAGTTCCCGGTCCTCGGCTACCAGGACCTCGACGAGCTTGACGAGCTGCCGCCGTACCTCCTGGACCTCACCGAGTACGCGCTGCTCGGGGACACCACGCCGACGGGGTACATCGGCTCCGCACCCGCTGAGGGCTTCTCCGGCATCGGCCCGGCCGACCTGATCGTCAATGTGCGGGGCCCGGTGCTGTGCATCCCGCGCGAGGCTGTCGTGATCGAGACCGACACCACCGTGCAGATCGCGATCTACTACGGCCTGCCCGACCCCATGCCGGTCCTCGAGGGGGAGAAGGCGCCCGCCGCGCCCGACAACGTGAAGAGCTGCGCCACCGACGACCCGATCACCGGCTCCGTGCTCATCCCGATCACTCTCGCATCCGAGCTCGGCGACCGCACCGTCGAGACTCTCAACGGGGACGAGATCACCAAGGTCAAGGTGCGCGCGTAGGGGACTCGATCAGCCCGGGTGGGTCATCGACATGACGTCGAGCGCAACGTCGAGCTGCTCGAGGGTGACCTCGCCGCGCTCCACGAAACCGAGGTCGATGACCGCCTCCCGCACGGTGATGCCCTTTGCCACGGAGTGCTTGGCGATCTTCGCCGCCGCCTCGTAGCCGATGATCTTGTTGAGGGGCGTCACGATGGAGGGGGACGACTCGGCAAGGGCCCGTGCGCGCACGAGGTTCGCCTCGAGACCGTCGATGGTCTTGTCGGCGAGGGCGATGCTCGAGTTGGTGAGCAGCCTGATCGACTCGAGCAGCGCCGTGCCCATGACCGGGATCGCAACGTTGAGCTCGAAGCTGCCCGAGGCGCCGGCCCAGGCGATCGTCGCGTCGTTGCCGATGACGCGCGCGCACACCATGAGCACGGCCTCCGGGATGACCGGGTTGACCTTGCCGGGCATGATCGACGATCCTGGCTGCAGGTCAGGGATGTGCAGCTCGCCGAGGCCCGTGTTGGGGCCGGAGCCCATCCAGCGCAGGTCGTTGCAGATCTTCGTCAGTGAGACCGCGAGGACCCGGAGCGCGCCGGATGCCTCGACCAGCCCGTCGCGCGCGCCCTGCGCCTCGAAGTGGTCCAGGGCCTCGGTGATGGGCAGCTGCGAGTCGGCGGCGAGCACCTCGATGACGCGCTGGGGGAAGCCCTTCGGGGTGTTGATGCCCGTGCCGGTGGCGGTGCCGCCCAGGGGCACCTCGGCGACGCGGGGGATGGTCGCCTCGACGCGCGCGATACCGAGCCGCACCTGGCGGGCGTAGCCGGCGAACTCCTGGCCGAGAGTGACGGGCGTCGCGTCCATGAGGTGGGTGCGGCCCGACTTCACGGCATCCTTCCACAGGGCTGCCTTCACGTCGAGCGAGGCTGCGAGGTGGTCGAGTGCGGGGATCAGGTCGGAGAGCAGTGCGCCCGTGACCGCGAGGTGCACGGAGGTCGGGAACACGTCGTTCGACGACTGCGACATGTTCACGTGGTCGTTCGGGTGCACGGGCGAGCCGAGCGAGGTTGTCGCAAGAGTGGCGAGCACCTCGTTGATGTTCATGTTCGAGGAGGTGCCGCTGCCGGTCTGGTACGTGTCGACCGGGAACTGGTCGTGGTGCTCCCCGGCGATGAGAGTGTCGGCCGCGCCGACTATCGCGTCGGCGATCTTCTGGTCGAGGATGCCCAGCTCGGCGTTCACGATGGCAGCGGCGCGCTTGATGCGGGCGAGAGCGATGATCTGCGCGGGCTCCAGCCCCGACCCGGAGATCGGGAAGTTCTCGACGGCACGCTGCGTCTGTGCGGCGTACAGGGCCGATGCGGGGACCCGCACCTCGCCCATCGTGTCGTGCTCGATGCGGTACTCAGGGGTGCTCACTGCATGGTCCTTTACGTAGTGCCTGGCGGATGGGAGACAGTGGTGGGGTGGGTGGGGCTAGACCGTGCCGACGACGACGTCGGGCACTGCGCGGCCCTCCCGGAGGCGGTAGTTGGCGCCCACAATGGCCAGCGTACCGGCGGCGATCGCGTCGGAGATGAGTTCGGAGGAGGCCAGCAGCTCCGCGATCGTGTCGCGCAGGTGCTCACGGCCGACCTCGTGCGAGTCCACGTGGTGGTCGGGTGCGGCGGCGGAGACCCGCTGGACGGCGGGGACGATCTTCGAGACCAGGCTCGCGATGTGCGGGGGCAGCACCGGCGCGTCCTCGGCGACGGAGTCGATGGCCGCGCGCACGGCGCCGCACTCGTCGTGCCCGAGGACCACGATGAGGGGCACGCCCAGCACGCTCACCGCGTACTCGAGCGAGCCGACCACGGAGTCGGAGATGACCTGCCCGGCGTTGCGCACGACGAACAGGTCGCCGATGCCCTTGTCGAAGATGATCTCGGCGGCGAGGCGGGAGTCGCTGCAGCCGAAGAGGGCCGCGTGGGGCTCCTGCTTGTTGGCGAGCTCTTCGCGCCGCTCGACGTCCTGCCGCGGGTGCAGCGGCTCGCCCGAGATGAAACGGTCGTTGCCGCGGAGCATCTCCTGCCAGACCTTGCCCGGGGTGCGCGTGCTCATCAGTTCTCCTCCCACTCCGCGGCGACCGCGGTCGCCAGCAGCTCGAACTCATCGTCAGACGCCGTCCCGTGCAGGATCACCGTGCTGCCGCCCCTGGTGGCGGCGAGGGAGTAGGCGAAGTTGCCGGGGTCGCTCGCACCGCGCTGGTCGTAGACCGTCCACTCGATGCCGTCGATGGTCACCGTGCCCGACTGTTCGGCGTCGTCGAGCTGGGCCGCCAGCCAGGTCGGGTTCGCGCCGATGCCCTGGTCGAGGCCGATGTACTGCTCGCTCGGGGTAATGAGGCCGATGTACCAGGTGGGCACCTGCTCGGTGGTCTGGAATCGCGCATCGTTCGCCGACCAACCGGCCGGGAGCACGGGCGCGAGGAGCGGCTCAGCGGCGTCCACCTGGGCCTGGGTGGCGATCGTCGCGTAGTCGATGCTCGCGGCGGGGGCGGGCGCCGGCCTGACCACCACGACCACGAGGAACACGACGACCGCGAGGGACGCGACGAGGGCGACGACGAGGTTCAGCAGGGTCTGGTTGGCGCGGTGCTTGCGGGATGTCTCGGCCTTGCGCGCGGCGGTCTCCTCCGGAGTTTCCGGCCGGCCGAGCTCGGCGACGACGGGGCGGTTCTCGGCCATCACTCGGCCTTGGCGGCGCGAGCCGCGTCGAGCCGTGCCCGGGCGCCGATCAGCCACTCCTCGCAGCGCTGCGCGAGGGCCTCGCCGCGCTCCCACAGGGCGAGCGACTCCTCGAGGCTCGACGAGCCCTGCTCGAGCTCGGCGACCACGCGGATCAGCTCGTCCCGCGCCTGCTCGTAGCTGAGCTCGCCGACGTCGTTCTTCTCACTGGCCACGCTTCGATCCTAACCGGGGTCGACCGTCGCGCTCACGGTGCCGACGGCCACCGTGAGCAGCAGCGGGGTGCCCGCGGGTGCGGAGGAGGCGTCCCGCAGTGCGGTGCCGTCCGGCAGCTGTGCGATGGCGTACCCGCGCTCCAGCGTGCGCCGGGGGGAGAGGGCGCGCAGCTGCCCCGTGAGGTCGGCCACGCCCCGGTGAGACCGCTCGATGCGCAGCTCGATCAGCTCGCGCGACCGCGACACGGAGCGGCCCAGATCGTCGGCCCTGGCGTCGATCATCGACACGGGGCTCGCGAGCACCGGGCGCGAGCGCAGCGCCTCCAGCCGGTCCACCTCGTGGCCGAGGCGCTGGGTGACCCGCAGGCGCATACCGCTTCTCGCCTGCTGCACCCGCGCGAGCTCCTCGGCGACGTCCGGGACCACGCGCTTCGCGGCATCCGTCGGCGTGGATGCCCGCAGGTCGGCGACCTCGTCAAGCAGGGGCCGGTCGGCCTCGTGGCCGATGGCGCTCACGATCGGCGTCGCGCATGCTGCAGCGGCACGCACGAGCGCCTCGTCGCTGAACACGAGGAGGTTCTGGAAGTCGCCGCCGCCGCGCGCGACGATGATGACCTCGACCTCGGGGTCGGCGTCGAGCGACTTCAGGGCCGAGACGACCTCGGAGACGGCGCGCTCGCCCTGCACCGCGGCGTGCACCACGCGGAACTCGACGGCGGGCCAGCGCAGCTGGGCGTTGCGCAGCACGTCCTTCTCGGCGTCGCTGTCCTTGCCGGTGATGAGCCCGATGCGGCCCGGCAGGAACGGAAGCTTCCGCTTGTGGTCGAACAGGCCCTCCGCACGCAGCTTCTGGCGCAGCCGCTCGAGCCGCTCGAGCAGGTCGCCCAGGCCGACGTGGCGCATCTCGAAAACCTGCATCGAGAGCGTGCCGCCCTTGACCCAGTAGTTGGGCTTGACGAGGGCGACCACCCGGTCGCCCTGCTTCAGGTCGGCCGGGAGCTTGGCCTTCACCGACGACCAGATGGTGAAGGAGATGGTCGCATCCTCGTCGACGTCCTTGAGCTTGCCGTAGACATTGCCGCCAGAGATGCCCCACTGGGTGATCTCGCCCTCGACCCAGGCGGTGCCGAGCCGCTCGATCCAGCCTTTGATCTTCTGGGAGAACAGGGACACGCCCCAGGGCGCGTCGACCGTGGGGGGCGGCGTCTCGATCGTCACACAGGCTCCCTCACGTAGAATCGGCCCGTGATCTCGAATGGCAATGCGGTGAGCTTGGAGATGCCGCATATGCCCGCCGTGCGGAACCGGCTCAAGGATACCCCGGCCCCCGGGCCCAAGCGGGTGCTGCTGGCAGCACCCCGTGGATACTGCGCGGGTGTGGATCGTGCCGTCGTCGCGGTCGAGAAGGCCCTCGAGAACTTCGGAGCCCCCGTCTACGTTCGCAAGCAGATCGTCCACAACATCCACGTGGTGTCGACTCTGGAGAAGCAGGGCGCGATCTTCGTCGACGACGTCGAGGAGGTGCCGGTCGGCTCGCACGTCGTGTTCAGTGCGCACGGCGTCTCGCCGGCTGTCGTGCAGGGCGCCGCCGATCGCGAGCTGCAGGCTATCGACGCGACCTGCCCGCTCGTCACCAAGGTGCACCGCGAGGCGACCCGGTTCTCGAAGGCCGGCCGCCACATCCTGCTCATCGGCCACACCGGCCACGAGGAGGTCGAGGGCACCATGGGCCACGCGCCCGAGCAGACCACGCTCGTGACAGGACCGGCGGATGTCGCGAGCCTCGTGGTCGACGATCCCGAGAACCTCGTCTGGCTCTCGCAGACCACCCTCAGTGTCGACGAGACGATGGAGACCGTGCGGCTGCTGCGCGAGCGCTTCCCGCACCTGCAGGACCCGCCCAGCGACGACATCTGCTACGCGACCCAGAACCGCCAGGTCGCGATCAAGAAGGTCGCGCAGGATGCCGAGCTCGTGATCGTCGTCGGCAGCGCCAACAGCTCCAACACTGTCCGACTCGTGGATGTCGCGCTCGAGAACGGCGCCAGGGCGGCCTACCGCGTGGACTACGCGAGCGAGATCAAGCAGGAGTGGCTCGACGGCGTCTCGACCGTGGGCGTCACGAGCGGGGCATCCGTGCCCGAGGTGCTCGTGCAGGAGGTGCTCGACGACCTCGCCGACGCGGGCTTCGGCGACGTGAGCCAGGTCGTCACGGCGGAGGAGGACCTCATGTTCTCGCTGCCGAAGGAGCTGCGCAAGGATTCCGCGGGCAACCAGGACGAGCGGGCGCTCGGCGGCCGCATCCGGAGGCTCGACTGGCAGGCTGATGACTGACGACCGCCCCGAGCCCAAGTACGGCCAGTACGCGCCGGTGGCTCCGGCGGCTTCGGCGACGAAGCCCACGGAACTTCCGCCGCCCCCGCCGCCGCCCGTGGTCGCACCTCCCAACCGGACGCGGGACGTGATCGTCACGACGGTGCTCCTGCTCGTGGGCGTGTTCGACGTCGTGACGGCCTTCGCGACCTTCGCCGACCTCGGTGCCTCGCTCAGCCTCGTCTACAAGCAGCTCGGGATCGACGGCACCGTCGCTACGGACCTCGCCGCTCCCTACGGCCTCGCGATCAACATCGCCCGCATCACGGTGCTGGTCATCACCATCGCGGTGTCACTGCTGCTGATCGCCCGGCACCGCCGGGCGTTCTGGGTGCCGCTCGCGGGCTACGTGCTCGCCGGGATCATCTCCAGCGGCCTGGTCATCGCGCTCATGCTCAACGACCCCGCCTACCAGGCCTGGCTCACGCAGAACCAGTAGCCGTGGCGCAGCGGGCCGCTACCCCGTCCGGATGCCAGAATCTCCAGTAGCCGGAAGGGCTGAGGAGAGGCGGACCTGTGCGAGTCGCGGTACTGCCGCGCGAGGTCGCGGCCCGGGTCATCACGAGCGGCATCGCTCGCGGTGCGTGGGCCGTCAACGCCGCGAACCTGCTGCTGACCATCCCGATCCTGGTCGAGTACCTCGTGCAGCACGGCCACACGGAGGCGCTGCCCTTCCCGGTCACCCTGCTCTCGCTCCTGCTGCTCCTCGCGATCGGTGCGGCGATCATCCCCAGGCCGTGGGTCGTCCTCTCCTTCCTGATCCTGGGCAGCGCGGGCGCCGTGATGTACGAGGTCACCCTTCTCGCCACCGACCCGACAATGCTCACCGAGGCGTTCTTCCTGCTGAACCGGCCGGCGGTCTCGCTCGTGCTCGTCGGCGTCGCGTCCACGACCTGGCTCACGGGGCTGGCGTGGACCATGGGCGGGTACCTGTTCTCGACCGGGGTGAGTGTCACGGTCGCCGCGTTCACGGGGCTGCCGCTCACGACGGGGTGGGGACCGCTGCTCATGCTCGGGCTCTATGTCACCGCGTACCTCGTGCTCGCCGCTATCCAGCGCAGCCAGCGCCGCCGGGTACCGAACTTCGACGAGCTCGAGGAGGAGACGCGCAGGCTCGCGGTGGAGGAGAACATGCGCGCGCGCGTCACCGCCGCAGTGCACGACACGCTGCTGAACGACCTGTCGCTCGTCATGAACGCGCCGGACGAGCTCGACGACCGCATCACCGCGCGACTGCGGAGCGACATCGCGACCCTCACGAGCGCGGAGTGGGCGAAGGAGTCGGCGGACGCCGCTATCACCGACGACCAGGACTCCGACCTGCGGAACCGCATCATGGCCATGATGAGCGACCTGCAGTGGCGCGGACTCACCGTGCACGTCACGGGCAGCGGCTCGGGGATCTACCGCCTCGCCCCGGAGGTCGCCACGGCGCTCATCGACTCGATCCGCGCCTGCCTCGAGAACGTGCTGCGCCATTCGGGCGCGAGCGTCGCCGAGGTTGACCTGGCATACGAGGAGAACGAGCTCACCGTGATCGTCTCCGACCAGGGCCGCGGGTTCGACCCCCAGGCGATCCCGACCGACCGCCTCGGCGTGCGGTTCTCGGTCATCGACCGGATCCGCGCCGCCGGCGGGACCACCCGCATCTGGTCGGCACCGGGGGCCGGAACATCCATCATCATCCGGGTCCCGATCCTCGAGGTCGTCGCCGCGCACGAGGAGTCGCACCATGGCGACCAATAGGCGGCACTTCGTCACCTCCGCGCGCCAGATCGATCCGCTCAGCTGGTTCACCGGGCCGCTCGTGCCGATCTCGTTCGCCTTCCTCGGACTGGCGTACGGCCTGGTGCTCGCCGCCATGACCTGGAACGACACGTCGGCGCCCTGGCTTCAGCTCATCGCCGCCCTGTTGTGCGCATCGACGGGGTTTGCCGTGCACTTCGCTACCCGCCCGCTCCGCGGCGACCTCGGGTGGGGCACCGGTGCCCTCGCGCTCCTCCCGGCGACTGCGGGCATGATCGTCTCCGCCGTCGGCTACGCCCACACCGCGGCCTTCTCGGTCGAGCTCTGGTGGGCATCCGGGGCCTTCGCGCTCATGATCGCGACGCTCGGGCCCTACGTGCCGGTGCGCAAGATCCTCGTGCTCGGCGGTTCCGCCACGGTCGTCGCGGTGCTCATCTCGCTGCTCATCGTTCACCCGACGAACGACCGCTGGGGGCCGATCGCCACCGCCGTGATCATCGCCTACCCGCCGCTGCTCGGGCTCATCGCGACCGCCGTGTTCTCCTACGCCGTGGTGAGCACGATGATGGAGATGCTCGAGAGCCCGTCCCGGATCATGGTCACCGGCCAGGCCCTGCGCGACGAGGCAGCAGAGCACATCGAGCGCGTCACGATCGCCCGCCTGACCGCGCGCGCCGCGCCGTTCCTCGAGGGCATCGCGGAGGCCGGCCGCATCACGCCCACCGACCGCGCCCTCGCCGGCCAGCTCGCCCGGCGCCTGCGCGACGAGCTGGTGACCCAGTCGAACCTCACCTGGCTCGACTCGATCGCGAGCGAGTCCCGGCTTGTCGTCGTCGACCCCGATCGCCGCGCGCACCGCATGAACAGCGCCCAGCGCACCGCGATGCGCGGCATGCTCCGGGCGATCGTGGACACCCCCGGTATCGACAGCGGCTCACTCATGGTGGAGCTTCGCGGCGCGCCGGACGGCGCGACCGCGGTCGCCGTGAGCCTCGACATGGCGCTGCCCGAGGGCAGGCGCATCATGCACCTGGCGCCGTACTACCTCACCCTCAGGACGGCCGTGGACGACCTCACGATCGACCGGGAGACACTGCTCAAGCTGTCGTTCAGCGTGCCCGGGGAGAACGCTAAGGGCTAGCGCAGCGCGCTAGTTGCCCGAGTGCCCGGCCGAGCCGAGCTGCTTGGTCGCCTCGACGACGCGCGCGGCCATGGCCGTCTCCGCGATCTTGCCCCAGGAGCGCGGGTCGTAGACCTTCTTGTTGCCGACCTCGCCGTCCACCTTGAGGAAGCCGTCGTAGTTCTTGAGCACGGTGTCGGCGATCGAGCGCGAGTAGGCGTACTGCGTGTCGGTGTCGAGGTTCATCTTGACGACGCCGTTGGCGACCGCGGTGGCGATCTCCTCGTCGGTCGAGCCGGACCCGCCGTGGAAGACGAGGTCGAGCGGCTTCGGGCCGGTGCCGTACTTGGCCTCGAGGCCGGCCTGGATCTCGCCGAGCAGCTCGGGCTTGAGCTTCACATTGCCGGGCTTGTACACGCCGTGCACGTTGCCGAAGGTGAGGGCGGCCATGTAGCGGCCCTGCTCGCCGAGGCCGAGCGCCTCGACCGTCGCGATCGCATCGTCGAGCGTCGTGTACAGGTGCTCGTTGATCTCGTGGCTGACGCCGTCCTCCTCGCCGCCGACGACGCCGATCTCGACCTCGAGGATGGCGTTGATCGCCTTCATGCGGGGCAGCAGGGTCTTCGCGATCTCGAGGTTCTCCGCCAGCGGCACGGCCGAGCCGTCCCACATGTGGGACTGGAAGATGGGGTTGCGGCCGGCCCTGACCTCGGCCTCCGACGCCTCGATGAGCGGGATGACGAAGCCGTCCAGCGCGTCCTTCGGGCAGTGGTCGGTGTGCAGCGCCACCGTGACGGGGTAGTTCTTGGCGACCTCGGTCACGAACGCGGCAAAAGCGAGGGCGCCGGATGCCCGTGCCTTCACGCTCTGGCCGGCGAAGTAGTCCGCGCCGCCCGTCGTGACCTGGATGATCCCGTCGGATCCGGCCTCGGTGAGGCCCTGGAGCACGGAGTTGATCGTGGACGACGACGACACGTTGATCGCGGGGTAGGCGAAGCCGCGGGCCTTCGCCTTGTCGAGCATTTCGGCGTACTGGTCTGGGGTAGCTACAGGCATGGCACCGAGTCTAGCGATTAGGCTGTAGCTGCTGATTCCGATGAATCCCACCACAGCGCCCATCTCGTTCTAAAGGACAACTCGCTGTGGTGAACCCCGAAACCGGAACCCTCTTCCTCCACCCCGACCGCAACCTCGCGCTGGAGCTCGTCCGTGCCACGGAGGCCGCGGCCATCCGCGCGGTGCCGTTCATCGGCAAGGGCGACAAGAACGGCGCGGACGGCGCGGCCGTGGATGCGATGCGCAAGTTCCTCGGAACCGTGGACTTCGACGGCGTCGTCGTGATCGGGGAGGGCGAGAAGGACAAGGCGCCGATGCTCTTCAACGGCGAGCACGTCGGTACCGGCCACGGCCCCTCGTGCGACATTGCCGTCGACCCGATCGACGGGACGTCGCTCACGGCGGCCGGGCGGCAGAACGCGATCTCGATGATCGCCGTCGCCGATCGCGGCACCATGCTCGACGCGTCGTCGGTGTTCTATATGCAGAAGATCGTGGCGGGCGCGGAGGGCCACGGCGTGCTCGACATCCGCCAGCCGATCGGCGACAACATCCGCGAGTTCGCGAAGGCGAAGGGCAAGCCCGTGGGCGAGATCGTCGTCGCCGTGCTCGACCGGCCGCGGCACGAGGAGCTCATCGAGGACATCCGGGCGACGGGCGCCGGCACGCGCCTCATGCTCGACGGCGACGTCGCGGGCGGCATCAACGCGGCGCTGTACGGCACGCGCATCGACCTGTGCGTGGGCATCGGCGGCAGCCCGGAGGGCGTGGCGACGGCGTGCGCGATCAAGGCGCTCGGCGGGTTCATCCAGACGATGCTGCACCCGAAGACTGACGAGGAGCGGCAGAAGGGCCTCGCGGCCGGGCTCAAGTTCGACCACGTCTACGACGCCGACTCGCTCGTCACCTCGGACAACACGTTCTTCGTCGCGACCGGCGTCACCGACGGCGGCCTCGTGAACGGGGTGAAGCGGCTCGGGCCGATCATCCGCACGGAGAGCATCGTGCTGCGCTCGCACTCGGGCACGATCCGCCGCGTGCACGCCGACCACCTCGCGGAGAAGTGGTTGGGCTAGAAGCTAGGCGCGCTTCTTCTTGTCGGCGAGGCTCGGCAGCTCGGGGATCTCGAGCTCCGCGCCCGCGAAGGGCTCGCGCGCGACACCCGGCAGCTCGTCGAGCGCCGCGAGTTCCATCTCGACGGCGGTGAGCTGCTTGGCGCCGGTCTCGATCGTGGTGGCGGTGCCGATGACCTTGGACTCGTCGAGGGCGTTGAGCTTGCGCGCCGTGACGAGCACGCGCGTCTCGAGCGAGTTCGCGAACTGGTTGTAGCTGCTCACCGTGGAGTCGATCGAGCGCCGCAGCTTGTCAGCGTGCTCTGACAGCGTCGAGAGCCGCGAGTAGAGCTCCTTGCTCAGGTCGAACAGGGTCTTCGCCTGATCCGTGAGCACATCCTGCTGCCAGGAGAAGGCGACGGTCTTGAGCACCGACCAGAGGGTGACTGGGGAGGCGAGGGCGACGCGCTTGTTGAAGGCGTAGTCCATGATCGCGGGGTCGGCCTCCATGGCGGAGGAGACGAGCGACTCGCTGGGGATGAAGGCGATGACGAGCTCGGGGGAGGCGTCGAGCCCCTGCCAGTACGCCTTGCTCGCGAGGGTGTCGATGTGGCCGCGCAGCACCTTGACGTGCTGCTTGATGAGAGCCTCGCGCTTTGCGCCCTCCTCTCCCGTCGCGGTGATCGGGATCTGGCTCGCCTCGAGGTACGCCGTGAAGGGCACCTTGGCGTCGACGGCGATGTTCTTGCCTCCGGGCAGGTGGATGACCATGTCGGGGCGGCCGGCACCCGCATCGGAGCTGATGCTGTGCTGCACGTCGAAGTCGACGCGCTCGATGAGGCCTGCCGCCTGCACGACGTTTCGCAGCTGCGTCTCGCCCCACACCCCGCGGGTGCTGTTGCTGCGCAGGGCGGAGGCGAGCGACTCGGTGGTCGCGCGGATCTGGTCGCCGGCGAGGCGCGTCTGGGTCAGCTGCTCGGCGATCTGGCCGAACTGCTGCGATCGCTGGCCCTCCATGTCGGCGACCTTCTGCTGCATCGTGCGCAGCGACTCCTGCACGGGGGAGAGCGCCTGGAGGATCTTGCTCTCGCGCTGGCGCTCGTCAGCCTCGGCGCGCGCGCGATCGACAGCCTCGTGGTAGCGGTTCTGCGCCTCCTCGAGCTGCTCGCGCAGGCCGGCGATGCTCGCCTCCGTCGCGGCGAGGCTGGCCTCGATCGCCGAGCGGCGCGCTGCCTCCTCGGCCTGCACCTGCAGGAGCGCCGTCTGGTGCCTCGCCTCGAGCAGCGCGGGGTTGGCATCGGCACGGCGACCGCGCGCGATCAGCAGCCCGATTGCCGCACCGAGCACGAGGCCGACGAGGAGGGCTGCGAGAAGCATCACGAGATCCATGCTCCGAGTCTCGCACCGGGCTCGGACATTACTGTGGTCCCATGCCGGACCCCCGCCCCTTGGACGTCAGCACCGACGACCTGCGCTACCTGCTCGCCGTCGCGCGGGCCGGGCGGATGGTGAGCGCGGCCGCGCTGCTCGCGGTCGACCACACGACGGTGAAGCGCCGCATCGACCGGCTCGAGGCCGCGCTGGGCGTGCGGCTGCTCGACCGCGGCGCCGACGGATGGGAGCTCACGGCGATCGGCCGTGAGGTCGCGGAGCGTGCCGGGAGCCTCGAGCAGGTTGTCGAGCAGGTGGTCGCGGCGGCCTCGGGCGGGGACGACGCCGTGCGCGGCACCGTGCGGGTCGTGGCCCCCGACGGCTTCGGCTCGCTGTTCGTGGCGCCGGCCCTCGCGCGGCTGCAGCGCGGGCATCCCGGGATCGTCGTCGAACTGGTGACGAGCACGCGCCCGCTGAGCCTGCGGGGCTCGGGCTTCGACATCGCCGTGACCGTCGGCTCGTCCGCGGCGTCGCGGCTCACGTCAGAGGTGCTCGCGCCCTACGCACTGCGCCTGTACGCGTCGCCCGCGTACCTCAGCGCCCACCCGCCTATCGCCGCGTTCGCCGACCTCGAGAAGCACGACCTGGTCTTCTACGTGGATGCCCTCCTCACGGTGCACGAGCTCGACCTCGCCCCCGTGCTCAACGGAATGCGCGTCGGATTCGGCTCCACGAACGTGTTCGCCCAGCTCGAGGCCACGAGGGCCGGAGCGGGCATCGGCCTGCTCCACGCGTTCATGGCCGGGCGCGACCCCGGCCTCGTGCCCGTGCTGCCGAAGGAGGTCGACTTCCGCCTGCAGTTCAGCATCGCGACGCGGCGCGACAGCGCGAACGTCGAGGCGGTGGCACTGGTCGAGCGGGCTATCCGCGCCGAGGTGGCGGCGCGCGCCGCGGAGATGCTGTGATCTGCGTTTCTGCAGATTCCCTCTGCATGAGTAGTGCTTGATCGCAGATAGCAGAGTCGTGAGACTAGGGCTATGACCACCATCCTCGACCACTGGGTCAGCGGCACCGCGTTCGTCGGCGCCTCCACCCGAACCTCGCCCGTCTACAACCCCGCGGAGGGCACCGTCTCCCGCGAGGTGCGCCTCGCCACCGCCGCCGATGTGGACGCCGCCGTCCAGGTCGCCAAGGCCGCGTTCCCGGAGTGGTCGGAGACGAGCCTCGCCAAGCGCCAGCAGGTGCTGTTCGCGTTCCGCGAGATCCTCAACGCCCGCAAGGAGGAGGTCGCCGCGATCCTCACGAACGAGCACGGCAAGGTCACGTCCGACGCGCTGGGGGAGGTCGCCCGCGGCCTCGAGGTCGTGGAGTGGGCAACGAGCATCCCGCACCTCATGAAGGGCGAGCACAGCGAGAACGTCTCGACCGGCGTCGACGTGTACTCGGTCAAGCAGGCCCTCGGCGTCGTGGGCATCATCAGCCCGTTCAACTTCCCGGCGATGGTGCCGCTGTGGTTCTTCCCGGTCGCGATCGCCGCGGGCAACACCGTGGTGCTCAAGCCCTCGGAGAAGGACCCGTCCGCCGCGATCTGGATGGCCAAGGCGCTCAAGGAGGCCGGCCTGCCCGACGGCGTCTTCAACGTCGTGCACGGCGACAAGGAGTCCGTGGACGCGCTGCTCGAGCATCCCGACGTCGCCTCCATCAGCTTCGTGGGCTCGACGCCGATCGCGAAGTACATCTACGAGAACGCCGCGAAGGCGGGCAAGCGCGTGCAGGCCCTGGGCGGTGCGAAGAACCACATGCTGGTGCTTCCGGATGCCGACCTCGACCTGGTCGCGGACTCCGCCGTCAACGCGGGCTTCGGCTCCGCGGGCGAGCGCTGCATGGCCATCTCGGTCGTCGTGGCCGTCGAGCCCGTCGCGGACGAGCTCATCGCCAAGATCCAGTCCCGGATGTCCGGACTGAAGGTCGGCGACGGCACCCGCGGCTGCGACATGGGACCGCTGATCACCAGGGAGCACCGCGACAAGGTCGCCTCGTACATCGACATCGCGACGGCGGACGGCGCCACGGTGGTCGTCGACGGCCGCGGCATCGACGTCGACGGGGGAGAGAACGGCTTCTGGCTCGGCCCGACCCTCATCGACAATGTCGCCACCACCTCTGACGTGTACAAGCACGAGATCTTCGGCCCGGTGCTGTCCATCGTTCGCGTGAAGACCTACGAGGAGGGCGTCGCCCTCATCAACGCCTCGCAGTACGGCAACGGCACCGCGATCTTCACCAACGACGGCGGTGCCGCCCGGCGCTTCCAGCGCGAGGTGCAGGTCGGCATGGTCGGCATCAACGTGCCGATCCCCGTGCCGGTCGGCTACTACTCCTTCGGCGGCTGGAAGGACTCGCTGTTCGGCGACGCGAAGGCGTACGGCCCCCAGTCGGTGGCGTTCTTCACGCGCGAGAAGGCGATCACGTCGCGCTGGCTCGACCCGAGCCACGGCGGGATCAACCTGGGGTTCCCGCAGAACTAGCGCTGGGCTGATTAGGCGAACTGCACCGGGGCGCCCAGGGTCCTGATCCGCGCCCCGGTCAGCTCGGCCAGCTCCGCGATGCTGCCGGCCCCGTGCCGCTGCGCGGCGTGCACGATGATCGCGGCGCAGGCCGCGGCATCCGCAGCAGCGTTGTGGTGCTCGAAGTCTTCGAAGCCGGCGGCCATCGCGGCCACGGGCAGCCGGTACGACTCGAGGTGGTAGGTCTTGCGCGCCACCTGCAGGCTGCACAGGTAGTCGTAGGTGGGGGTTGCGACGTACGAGGCGGCGCACGCGGCGGCGATGACGCCCATGTCGAAGCCGGCGTTGTGGGCGACCAGGTGGTCGTTCTCGGCGAAGGCCGTGAGGTCGGGAAGCTGCTCGCTCCAGAGCAGGGCGTCCGCGACATCCACCGCCATAATGCCGTGGATGCGGACGTTCCACTCGAGGAAGTCGTCGTGCCCGAGCGGCGGCTTGATGAGCCAGTAGGCGGTGTCGACGACGCGGCCGTCGCGCACCTTCACCATGCCGACCGAGCACGCGCTCGCCGCCGAGTTGTTGGCGGTCTCGAAGTCGATCGCGGTGAAATCCAGTGGCACGGACCTAGATTCACACGGGCCCCCGACGTTGGCCGCGCGGGCGCGCCGGGTGCTCCTATCTGGCCCTGCGCGCGATCTTCTTCGCGTCGATAGCGACCTGGCGGATGTTGCCGGTGATCGGGTTCGAGTAGCCGAGGAAGAACAGCCCTTCGAGGCCGGGCAGCTGCTCGTCGGCGTTGATGAGCGGACGGCCGCCGGGCGCGATCACGCCGAGGTCGCCCACGAGCGGCTCGAGCCCGCGCTGGAACCCGGTCGCGACCAGCACGACCTCCGGCCGGACGGATGTCCCGTCGGCGAGAACCACGGCATCGTCAGTGAACGACTCGACGGCGCCCACGACGGTGACTTTTCCCGCCTTGAGCGCGTCGATGAAGCCGACGTCGATCGTCGGTGTCACGTCGTCGTAGGCCTGCTGGGAGAAGACGCCGCGGGGAGCCTTCTCCAGCCCGTACTTGCTGAGGTCGCCGACCGTGAGGATCTGCATGACGCGGGCCACCTTGTCCGCCGCCTTCGTGGGCAGCGGGTAGGTGGAGAGCGTGAGCGACTGGGTGGGGATGCCGAGCACCTGCCGGCGCACGAGGTTCGGGGGAGTGCGCACGGCGATCCGCACGGCGACGCCCGCGCCCGCGAGGTCGGCGGCGATCTCGGCGCCGCTGTTGCCGGGGCCGACGACGAGCACGTCCTTCGCGCCGAGCTCGGTCGGGTTGCGGTACTCGGAGGAGTGCAGGACGCGGCCGGTGTAGCTGTCGAGGCCCGGCCAGTCCGGGATCTTCGCGGTGTGGTTGTACCCGGTGGCGACGACCACCGCGTCGGCCTGGAGTGCGCCGATCGACGTGTCCACGGTCCATCCCGAATCGGTCTTCGTGATTCCGGAGGCGGTGACGCCGAGCCGCACGTCGAGCTTCTCAGCCTCCGCGTAGTCGGCGAGGTAGGCGCGGAAGTCGTCGCGGGCCACCCACCGGCCGTAGCGGGAGGGGATGGGGCGACCCGGCAGTGAGCTCAGCGGTCGCGAGGTGTGGAGGTGCAGCCGGTCGTAGTGCTTCGACCAGCTGGAGCCGATGCTGTCGGCCCTGTCGACGACGGTGACCGTGTACCCGGCCTTCTGCAGCTCGGCGGCGGCGGCGAGGCCCGCGGGCCCGGCTCCAATGACAACAGCGTCCATGCCAGAACTCTAGGGCTTTTCGTCAGCGGCGCCGTGAGTCTGGTGCGCCGTTAGGCTGTACTCCCGTGGCTCTAACTATCGCGATCGTCGGTCTCCCCAACGTCGGCAAATCGACCCTCTTCAACGCCCTCACCAAGAACCAGGTGCTCGCGGCGAACTACCCGTTCGCGACGATCGAGCCGAACGTCGGTGTGGTCAACCTGCCCGACAAGCGGCTCGAGGTGCTCGCCGAGATCTTCGGCAGCGAGCGCATCCTGCCCGCGCCGGTCTCGTTCGTCGATATCGCCGGCATCGTGAAGGGCGCCTCGGTGGGTGAGGGCCTCGGCAACAAGTTCCTCGCGAATATCCGCGAGGCGGACGCCATCGCGCAGGTCATCCGCGGCTTCGCCGACCCTGACGTGGTGCACGTCGACGGCAAGGTGGATGCCGCCTCCGACATGGAGACCATCAACACCGAGCTGATCCTCGCCGACCTGCAGACGCTGTCGAAGGCGATCGAGCGGTACGAGAAGGAGCTCAAGACGAAGCGCATCGAGCCGGCCGTGCTCGATGAGGCTGTTAGGGCCCGCGCAGTGCTCGACTCCGGCAAGCCCCTGTCGTCGGCCGGCGACTTCCCCCTCATCAAAGAGCTCGGCCTGCTCACGGCGAAGCCCTTCATCTACGTCTTCAACGTGGACGAGGGCATTCTCGGGGATGCCGCGGCTCTCGCATCCCTCGCCGCCCTCGTCGCCCCGGCCAAGGCGATCTTCCTCGACGCCAAGCTCGAGTCGGAGCTCATCGACCTCTCGCCCGAGGACGCCGCGGAGCTCCTGGCCTCGACCGGCCAGGAGGAGAGCGGACTCGACCAGCTCGCCCGCATCGGCTTCGACACCCTCGGCCTGCAGACCTATCTGACGGCCGGCCCGAAGGAGTCGCGCGCGTGGACGATCCACAAGGGAGACAAGGCCCCGCAGGCGGCCGGCGTGATCCACACCGACTTCGAGAAGGGCTTCATCAAGGCCGAGATCATCGGCTTCGACGACCTCGTCGCGACCGGGTCCATTGCCGAGGCGCGCTCGAAGGGCAAGGCGCGCATCGAGGGCAAGGACTACGTGATGCAGGACGGGGATGTCGTGGAGTTCCGGTTCAACGTCTAGTTAGAAGTAGAACATGGCCGAGGCCGGGGCGATGGTCGTCACGTATGAGGGACTTCCCCTCGGGAGTGGTGGTTCGCACGGGCTTGGGACGATCGGGTCACGTGATGCGTACCGGCGTACGGTCGAGTTCATCGCCAACTGCGCGGTCGAGGTCGGACCGCGAACGCAGAGCTTCTCTCTGCACGATGTTCCGGGTCTCGGGGAAGGTGCCGAGTGGGAAGGCGAGCTGCATCGTGAATTCGGTGAAGCCACAGCCAATGCGATCGCTGTCTCGGACGACCGAGTAGAGGCGGCGCTAGGGTTTCTCGAAGAGATAGCCCCGCAGCCTCACAATGAATGGGGAATGGCTCCCCTCACCCTCAGAACCTTCTGGAAGATCGCAATCATTGATCCTCAGACCGGCAAGCCATTCCCCGGTCAAGACCCGGCGCGCTACCCGGGACTCGGCTACGACAGTCGACTGACCCTGCATCTCAGCAACCGTGCTTCGCTCACCATCGAGATTTGTATTCCCGACTTAGACGACCCGGGTCTGCGTCGACTGCTTCCAAGCCTCCAGTCGCACGCGCCCTTCACGTTCTCCTCGAAGCAATGGCGACGCTGGACTGCGAGTAAGTCAGGGTCATTCGTGCCCCGCAAGATCGTCATCTCATAGGGACGGGGACGTTGTGGAGTTCCGGTTCAACGTCTAGCGGTCTGCCGCTCCTCCTCCACGGGCTGACGTTCCGATCGATGGTTCACAGCGGGTCGCGCATCTTCTTCGAATGTCGGTGGCTTCTGATCTAATACCTGTATGGACACGGCACTCGACCCGCGCGACGCGGAGACGCGCGTGTCGTTCGGCCTGGCCGAGGCGGAGGTCGCCCAGCGCGGGCAGTGGCGCAGCTCGGCGCTGACGTTCGCGGCGATCCATGAGGTGATGCGCGAGGCAGCAGCGCACCCCGAGGTGTTCATCGACGAGCAGATGCTGCGCGGCGACGCCGTCGAGCTCTCCGTCCGAGCGGCGGTCGCCGACCTTGCCGTGCGGTTGAACCTCGCGGAGTCGACGGTGCGCGCTCACGGCCACATCGCCGAGACTCTGCAGCGGTGCATGCCGCGGGTCTGGGCCGGCTTCGCGGAGGGCGACGTCTCCACGCAGAACGCCCGAGAGGCGGCGTCGATAGTGGTCGAGTTGCCGGATTCCGCGTGGCTCGAGTTCGACGCCCAGCTCGCGGGTCCGGCCAGCACCCTCGCGCCGTCACGGTTCGCGGCGAAGGCCCGCGCCCTGCGCGAGAAGCTGCACCCGACGCCGCTCGCGGAGCGCCACGAGCTCGCGTCGGCCCAGCGCCGGGTCGCGGTCGAGCAGGACCGTGACGGCATGGGCTGGATCAGCGCGTACCTCCCGTCGGAGACCATCGCCATGGCGAGTGCTCGGGTGGACGCCGCGGCGTTCGAGCACTTCCGCGAGGCCGACGAGACCCGCACGATGAGCCAACTGCGCGCCGACGTGTTCGCCGACCTGCTTCTGGGCGACGGGGAGGACCGGCCGCGGGTGACACTCGCCCTGACCATCCCGGTTCTGGCGCTGCTGGGCCACTCCGGGGAGCTGGCAGTGCTGGAGGGTGCCGGGCCGATCGACCTCGACACCGCCCGACGCCTGGTCGGTGATGTGCCGAGCTTCACCCGATTGCTCACCGACCCGGTCTCGGGCAGGGTGCTGCAGATGGATCCGAACCAGTACCGTCTGAGCGCCGCGGTCAAGCGGTGGTTCACGGTGCGCCACGCGACCTGCGACTTCCCGGGCTGCGGCCGACGCGCGGTGAACTGCGACCTCGACCACACGGTCGCCTGGGCAGACGGTGGCCTCTCCACGCTGGCGAACCTCGCCCCGCGGTGCCGCAAGCACCACACGATGAAGCACCAGACCAAGTGGACTGTAGAGAACCTGCGCGGCCACCCGGAGCCCGTGTGGACCAGCCCCACCGGGTACCAGCGCGAAGCCGATCCGCCGCCGTTCTAGCTCTGCACGCGCCGCCCGCGCCTCCGCAGGCGCCACCACTTCCACGCGCCCGTCGACCACAGGGCGACCACCACGAGCAGCGGCTGGAACACGAGGCGCACGCCGCGCGCGACATCCGAGTCGAGCCCGAGAGAATCGGTGTGCGTGACGAACTGCGAGATGTTGCCGGGGAAGATCGCGATGAAGAACGCGGCCAGCAGCCAGCCGACGGCCACGCGCCAGCGACGGAGAAGGATCAGCCCGACGGCGAACGCGAGTTCGACGACCCCGGAGGCCAGCACCACGAAGTCCGGGTCGAGCGGCACCCACGCGGGCACCTGGCCCTGGAAGCCCACCCGCGCGAACGTGAGATGCCCGATCCCGGTGACGACCAGGACCAGGGCGAGCAGGTAGCGCGCGATGGTGGCGGGCACGGAGACGGAGACCCCGGTGGCGGAGACCCCGGAGACAGGGACCCCGGAGACAGGGACCCCGGAGACAGGGACCCCGGTGGCGGAGACGCCTGACGCGGAGGCAGCTGAGTCGGAGGCAGTCGAGTCGGAGGCAGAGACCGAGTCGGAAGCCGCGGAGTCGGAAGCTGAGGCAGGGCGCACAATCCTGACCCTAGACGCTCGAAGGGCCCCGCCGAGTGCGGCGAGGCCCTACGAGTACAGCGGCTAGCCTTCTAGCCTTCGGTGCCGTCGGTGCTGCCGTCGGTGCTCTCGTCAGACGGCGCGTCCTCCGTCGGCGCGGCGGCCCGGAGGTCGCGCACCTGCTGGATGATCTCGTCGACGTTCTCGGGCTCCGCGAAGCCGCACTCCTGCAGCTCCTTCTTGATCTCGAGCGTCAGACCCTCCTTGCCCGCCGTGTGGGCGGTGGCGACATCCCCGGAGTAGATCTGGTTGTCGGCCGAGGTCAGGTTGACCGCGGAGGCGTCGGTGCAGAGGTGGTAGACGTTGCCCGACTTGGTCCACGTGACGAAGTCCTCACCGGTGAGCTCGGTGACGATCTCGGAGTAGTTGCCGATCTGGCCCTCGTTCGCGACCTGCTGCGCGGTCTCGTTCTCGACGGAGTTGGGGCTGAACTCGGCGCTCAGCAGACCGGCCGCGATGAGCACGGCGATGCCGATGCCGCCCGCGATGCCCTTCTGCTTCCCGTCCATGTCCTTGTTCAGGAAGATCAGGATGATGAGCGGCAGGAAGGCGATGATCGAGATGATCACGCCCAGCTGGTTCTGGATGAAGAAGCGCGCCGGCTCCGACTTCTTGGCCGGGTCGAGCTGGTTCGCCTTCTTCCAGAACTGCGAGCCGACGACGGCGAGGATGCCGATGAGCACGATGCCGCCGATGAGGGCCCACAGGAACCAGCTCTGCTGGGTCTGCTTGAGCAGCCAGAAGATCGCGACAGCCTCCGCCGCGATCGCCAGCACCCAGAATATGACGGCGACGATGCGGAACGTGGTCGCCTTGCTCTTGTTCTCGGGCGTGGGCTTCCACACGCCGTCGGTGTTGTTCTTGACTGCCTCGTTGGCGAGATCCTTTGCCTTCTGGCTCGGCTCTGCCTGCTCGACTTTGACGACTTTCTTGCCGCTCTTCGCGGTTCCTTCGGCCATGCGCTGCCCTCCTCAGGTGCAAGTTCGCCCCGAGCTTAGTGGAGCCGGGGAACCTTCTGGGAGGGAGGGCCGGGGCTTCCGGTAGCCTTCACACATGAGCGTCGACGACATCCGCCCGCTCGAGCGCGACTCCGAACTGATGCGCGACATCGTCTCGTGGGACGTGCGCACCTGGTCGACGGCTGTGCTGTTCTGGGAGCAGGTACTGCCGAAGGGCCGCACGCTGCGCTGCCTCGAGATCGGGGCCGGTCCGGGCGGACCGTCACTGTGGCTCGCGCTGCAGGGCCACGAGGTGCTGTGCACGAACTGGCAGAACACCGAGGGGCAGGCTGCTCCGCTGCACGAGCGGTACGGGGTATCCGGGATCAGCTATCAGGATGTCGACGCCACGAAGATCCCGTTCGAGAACGAGTTCGACCTCATCGTCTTCAAGTCGGTCATCGGCGGGGTGGGGACGAGGGCGGCGCAGGATGACGCGATGCGCGGCATCTACCGGGCGCTCAAGCCGGGCGGCACCCTGCTGTTCGCCGAGAACCTGCGCGGCACCGTGCTCCACCGGCTCGCCCGCGCGATCGCGTACAAGGTGCGCGGCACGTCGTGGCGCTACGTCACGGTGAAGGAGCTCCGGCCGCACCTGGCGCAGTACTCCCGGCACGACGTGCGGGTGACCGGCTTCCTCTCGATGTTCGGCCTGCGGGAGCGCCAGCGCAACGAGCTCGCCTCCGCCGACGAGCGCGTGTTCAACCGGCTCGTTCCCGAGTCGTGGCACTACGTGAGCTACGGCACCGCCACGAAGTAGCGCCAGCCACGAAGTAGCGCCAGCCACGAAGTAGCGCCAAGCGCGGTTGCCGCGGCGGTCGTCTACGGGCTGGGCTGAGCGACTAGTAAGCTGGCCGCACAACAGAACATCGGGCCGCAAACACGATGCGGGAGAGCAGCTCTTCGAGAGCTGCACCGAAGGAGCAAGCCTCCCCGCCAATCTCTCAGGTCTCCGTACCGCATCGAACTGGCCACTCTGGAAAGCGGATGGAGTAGCGCGCTCGCGCGCATCGACATCCCGCCGTCGGTGAAAGCGCGCAAGCGTGAAACTCTCAGGCTCCATCACAGAGGGGGAGTTCTTATCCGCAGCCCCGCGCGCCAGGAGAACTCCGTGACCAGACAATCACCGCTTCACGAGCTGCACGAGCAGCTCGGCGCGAGCTTCACCGACTTCGCCGGCTGGCTGATGCCCGTGCGCTACAGCTCAGACCTGGCAGAGCACCACGCCGTGCGCACCGCCGCCGGCCTCTTCGACATCTCGCACATGGCCGAGATCAGTGTGACCGGCCCGGATGCGGCGGCCTTCCTCGACCACGCCCTCGCCGGCCTCATCTCGGCGGTGCCGCTCGGGCGGGCGAAGTACTCGCTCATCCTCGAGGAGAGCGGGGGCATCCTCGACGACCTCATCGTCTACCACCTCACGCAGGGCGCGTACTTCGTGGTCGCCAACGCCGGCAACCGCGACGTGGTGGTGAGCGCGCTGCAGGACCGCAGCGCGGGCTTCGACGTGCAGCTCGCCGACCTCACCGACCAGATCGTGCTCATCGCCGTGCAGGGTCCGGCGTCCCGGGAGATCGTTGCCGACGCCCTCGAGGTGCCGGCGCTCGCCGACCTCAAGTACTACGCCTGCACCGACGGCACGTTCGGTGAGGCAGACGTCATCGTCGCCCGCACCGGGTACACGGGCGAGGACGGCTACGAGCTCTACGTCGATGTCCCGGATGCCGCGGCGCTCTGGCAGGCGCTCCTGGAGGCCGGCGCGTCCCGCGGCCTCGTCCCGGCGGGCCTCGCGAGCCGCGACACGCTCCGGCTCGAGGCGGGCATGCCGCTCTACGGCCACGAGCTGGGTCTCGACACCCTGCCCGAGCAGGCCGGACTGGCCCGCGTGGTGAACCTCACGAAGGAGTTCGTCGGCAAGCACGGCATCGAGGCCGGCCCCGCGGACGACGCGCGTGTTCTCGTCGGGCTCGTGTCCGAGGGCAAGCGGGCCGGGCGCGCGGGCTACCCGGTGCTGCACGGCGACACCGAGGTGGGCACGGTCACGAGCGGCGCGCTCTCCCCGACGCTCGGCTACCCGATCGCCATGGCCTACGTCGACAAGGGCCTGAGCGAGCCGGGCACAGCGCTCGACATCGATGTGCGGGGGTCGCGAGTTGCGGCATCCGTTGTCCCACTGCCGTTCTACAAGAAGGAGAACCATGGCTGACAAGACCACGCTCCAGTACACCGCCGAGCACGAGTGGGTGCTCGTGGAAGGCTCCGTGGCCACGGTGGGCATCACCGCGTACGCCGCGGAGAAGCTCGGCGACATCGTGTTCGTCGACCTGCCCAAGGCCGGCTCGTCCGTCGCCGAGGGCAAGGTCGTGGGCGAGATCGAGTCCACCAAGTCGGTGGGGGAGCTCTTCGCGCCCGTCAACGGCACGGTCGTCGAGGCGAACGACGCGGTCTCGTCGAGCCCCGAGCTCGTCAACTCCGACCCGTTCGGCGAGGGCTGGCTCATCAAGGTCGAGTTCACCGAGCTGCCCGAGCTGCTCTCGTTCGACCAGTACACCGCCCTCACAGGAGACTGATGGATTCCGCAGACCGCACCGACCTCTTCCAGCACCGGCACGTCGGAACGGACACCGACGCGCAGAAGGCCATGCTCGCGGCCGTCGGCTACGACAGCGTCGAGGCGCTCGTCACCGCGGCAGTGCCGGCGTCGATCCGGGTGGAGCCCCTCGAGAACTCGGTGATCCCGGATGCCGCCTCCGAACGGGGAGCGCTGCGGGAGCTCCGGGCGCTCGCCGGCAAGAACACCGTCAACCGCTCCCTGATCGGCCTCGGCTACTACGACACGATCACGCCCGCCGTGATCAAGCGCAACGTGCTCGAGAACCCGAGCTGGTACACGGCGTACACGCCCTACCAGCCCGAGATCTCGCAGGGCCGCCTCGAGGCGCTCATCAACTTCCAGACCATGGTCTCCGACCTCACGGGCATGACGACGGCGAACGCCTCCATGCTCGACGAGGGCACGGCCGTGGTCGAGGGCATGCTCCTCGCCCGCCGGGCTTCCGGTGCCGAGTCGAACGTCTTCCTCGTGGATGCCGACGCCCTCCCGCAGACGAAGGTGCTGCTGCGGAACCGCGCGGACGCGGTCGGCATCGAGCTCGTGGAGACCGACTTCGCCGACATCCCCCCGGCCTTCGGCGCGTTCATCCAGTACCCGGGCGTCTCCGGCCGCGTCTGGGACCCCACCGAGGCCATCGCCGCGGTGAAGGAGCACGGCGGCCTCGCCGTTGTCGCGGCCGACCTGCTCGCCCTCACCCTGCTCAAGGCCCCCGGTGAGCTCGGGGCCGACGTGGCCGTCGGCACGTCCCAGCGCTTCGGCGTTCCGATGGGCTTCGGCGGACCGCACGCCGGCTACATGGCCGTGCGCGCCGGACTCGAGCGCCAGCTGCCCGGGCGCCTCGTGGGCGTCTCGCAGGACGCGTCCGGCCACGCCGCCTACCGGCTCTCGCTGCAGGCGCGCGAGCAGCACATCCGCCGCGAGAAGGCCACGTCGAACATCTGCACCGCCCAGGTGCTGCTCGCCGTCATGGCCTCGATGTACGCGGTGTACCACGGGCCGCAGGGCCTCAAGCGGATCGCGCAGAACGTGCACGCCTCCGCGGTGCTCGCCGCCAAGGAGCTCACCGCCCGCGGCGTCACGGTCAGCAGCACGAGCTACTTCGACACCCTGTCGATCGAGGTCGAGGATGCCGCGGCCGTCGTCTCGCGGGCGCACTCGCTGGGCGTCCTCCTGCACGCGGCGGGCGAGAGCACCGTGACGGCGTCGTTCGACGAGGTCTCGGCCGAGGACCTGCCGGAGCTGCTGCCCGTCCTGTTCGAGATCTTCGGCGCGGGGGACCGCGCCCCCGAGCAGGACCAGGGCGTGTTCACGAAGACCGACCGCTGGTACGAGCTCGACGCCGCGCACCAGCACGAGTACCTGCCCGCCCTCGCCCGCCAGAGCGCGTACCTCGTGCATCCCGTGTTCAACACGCACCGCTCGGAGACGAGCATGATGCGGTACCTCAAGTACCTCGCCGACAAGGACTACGCGCTCGATCGCGGGATGATCCCGCTCGGGTCGTGCACGATGAAGCTCAACGCCGCCACCGAGATGGAGGCGGTGACGTGGCCGGAGTTCGCCGGGCTGCACCCGTTCGCCCCCGACAGCGACACGGTCGGCTACCGCGAGCTCATCGGGCAGCTCGAGGGCTGGCTCGCCGAGGTCACCGGGTACGACTCCGTCTCGCTGCAGCCGAACGCGGGCAGCCAGGGCGAGCTCGCGGGCCTGCTCGCGATCCGGGGCTACCACCGCGCGAACGGCGACGCGCACCGGACGGTGTGCCTCATCCCGTCGTCCGCCCACGGCACCAACGCGGCCTCCGCGGTACTGGCCGGTATGAAGGTGGTAGTGGTCGAGTGCGACGACCTCGGCAACGTCGACCTCGTCGACCTGCGCGCCAAGATCGCGCAGCACGCCGAGGCGCTGGCCGCCCTGATGATCACGTACCCGTCCACCCACGGCGTCTACGAGCACGAGGTGCGCGCGATCACCGATGCCGTGCACGGGGCCGGCGGCCAGGTGTACGTCGACGGCGCCAACCTCAACGCCCTGCTCGGCTACGCGCGCTTCGGCGACTTCGGCGGAGACGTCTCGCACCTCAACCTGCACAAGACGTTCTGCATCCCGCACGGCGGCGGCGGACCCGGCGTGGGGCCCGTGGCGGCGAAGGCGCACCTCGCGCCGTACCTGCCCGGCGCGGCTGGCACTGCGCACTTCGACGACCCGCACGCGGTGAGCGCGGCGAAGTACGGGAGTGCGAGCATCCTGCCGATCTCGTGGGCCTACGTGCGCATGATGGGCTCTGAGGGCCTCAAGGCCGCCACGGGCGCCGCGGTGCTCGCGGCGAACTACGTGGCCGCGCGCCTGCGGGACCACTACCCGGTGCTCTACGCGGGCGACAACGGGCTCGTGGCGCACGAGTGCATCCTCGACCTGCGGCCGCTCAAGGAGGCCACCGGCATCGACAACAACGACGTCGCCAAGCGGCTCGTCGACTACGGCTTCCACGCCCCGACGATGTCGTTCCCGGTCGCGGGCACGCTCATGGTCGAGCCGACCGAGAGCGAGGACCTCGTCGAGATCGACCGCTTCATCGACGCGATGATCGCGATCAAGGACGAGGCGGATGCCGTTGCCGCCGGAACCTTGCCCGCCGACGACAACCCGCTCGTGAACTCCCCGCACACCGCCCAGTCGGTGATCGAGGGGGAGTGGGCCCACGCCTACTCCCGCGAGCAGGCCGTCTACCCGCTGCGCACGCTCATCGGCCACAAGTACTGGCCGCCCGTGCGCCGCATCGACAACGCGTACGGCGACCGCAACCTCGTGTGCGCGTGCCCGCCGGTGGAGGCGTTCGCTGACTGAGTCTCTCGAAGCTAGCTGAACAGCGCGGGGAACGTCGCCGCCGCCCAGGGGTAGCCCACGAAGATCGCGCTGTCGATCAGCACGTGGGCTATCACCAGCGGCAGCACGCGCCCGCCGTGCTTGTCCGACGGCCTGCTGTACAGCCAGCCGAAGAGCATCCCCATGGCGAAGTTGCCGACGAACGCGGGGAAGCCCTGGTACAGGTGGTAGGTACCGCGCAAGGCCGCGGTGGCGACGATGATCTGCCACCGGCCCCAGCCCAGGTCGCGCAGCCGGGCGAAGAGGTAGCCGATGACGATGACCTCTTCGGTGACCCCGGCGCGCACGGCGGAGAGGATGAGCACGGGGACCGTCCACCAGTAGGCGTCGAGCGCGGTCGGCACGACGTTGACGGAGAGTCCGAGCGCGCGGCCGGCCAGGTACACGCCGATGCCCGGGACGCCGATCGCGAGCGCCAGCCCGACGCCGGCGAGGGCATCCCGGCCCGGTTTCGTGAAGTCGATGCCCAGCCGGCCCAGGTGCGGCCGTGAGGCCTGCCAGAGCAGGAAGCCGACCAGGGCCACCGGCACGAGGTCGAAGAAGATCGCCATGAGCTGGTAGATCAGGTCGAACGTGGGTCGGTCACTGTACGAGGAGTTCAGCGTGGTGGTCTGCTGGGAGAGGGCGACCGGCTGCGTGAGCTTGTTCGTGATCGACACGATCGAGTACGCGGCGGATGCCCCGAGCGAGAGCCCCAGGACGATGAGGACCTCCGCGCCCACCGTGCGGCGCGAGAGGGGCAGCTCAGTGATGTGCGGCTCCCGCCGGAGGCATGGCGCAGGCCGGAGTGCCGCCCGGCAGCTTGTGGCGGTACTTCGCGATGAAGTGGTACGCGACCGCGGCCGCCCACGACACCGGGGGAGTGGCGATCAGGTTGCCCAGGAACCGCCAGCCGAATCCGGGCTGCATGCGCAGGAGGGCCGAACCGGCGAGATGCCCGGCGTAGTGGTGGCCGGCGGTCACGACCCACGCGTAGTGGGTGACGTCGTGCTCGGAGAGCCCCAGCTCGTCGATGTCGAGCCACTGCCAGGGGGACTTGGCGGGGAACACGGGAAGGATCTTCTCGAGGCGGTTCACCCAGGTGGTGCAGAACGCACAATCTCCGTCGAACACCAGCAGGGGGAGGTTGGACGAATCCGACAGTCCGGTTGTGCTCACGAGTCGAGACTACGCCGTTGACGACGCGGGTTCGGCGCACGAAAGCACCATGCCCGCAATAAAAGAGCGTGCCGCGCAGGATTCACGCAACTTATCACCATTCGGCGCAATGAATTCATAACTGCGTTACCACTATGTAACGTTTCCGCTTACAGTTTTGCGGGGGCTTTACCCCCGTTTAGGGTGTGAAATATCAAGCCCGTCGTGCCGCTAGGAATCGGCATGCCGCGGTCTCATCTTGCACAGGAGGAAAATTGAAGATTAAGCGCCTAGCTGCTGGCGTCGCGCTGGTGGCCACTGGGGCACTCGTACTCGCAGGGTGCACGCCGCCCCGTGAGTCCGAAGTCGTCGAGGGCACCAAGATCACGGTGGCCATGAACGACGTCTACAGCGGTTACAACACGCTGCTGACGAACCTCAACAGCCTTTACAACGCCCAGGTCGTCTACATGGCCCAGGACACGTTCGCGTACTACAACGACAAGTCCGAGCTGGTGAAGAACACCGACTTCGGCACGTACGAGAAGACCAGCGACGACCCGCTGACGGTGAAGTACACCATCAACTCGGGCGTCAAGTGGTCGGACGGCACTCCTGTCGACGCTGCTGACATGCTGCTCTACTGGGCCGCGGTCACCACCCACGTCACCAACGGTGAGGCGACTGTCGACGAGGAGACCGGCGCGGTCACCGACCAGACCGGTACGGTCTGGAACACGGGCGCTGCCGAGGGCATCGGCTTCGACCTCGTGTCGAAGACCCCCACCCTGAGCGACGACAACCGCAGCATGACCGTCGTCTACGACAAGCCCTACGCGGACTGGGAGCTCGTGAGCCCGATCGGCGTTTCCGGTCACGGCACGGTGCAGCTCGCCTACCCGGACAAGTACACCGGCGATGACGGCGCGAAGAAGGCCAAGACCGACCTGATCAAGGCGATCCAGGACCAGGACTTCGACTTCCTCGGCCCGGTCTCGAAGGCCTTCAACACCGGCTACACGTTCAACACCATGCCGGAGAAGGGTTCTCCCGCGCTGCTGTCGAACTACGCCTACACGATCACGGACATGAAGGCTGACGAGTACGTCACCCTCACGGCCAACCCCGACTACACGTGGGGCCCGTCGCCGAAGTTCGAGTCCATCACTGTCCGCGCGGTCCCCGACTCGCAGGCTCAGCTGACGGCACTCCAGAACGGCGACATCCAGATCGCGTCCGGCCAGCCGACGCCTGACATCGCCACCGCTCTTGCGAACGGCATCCCGAACGTCGCCTACCAGGGCGCTTCGGAGTCCTCGTTCGAGCACATCGACCTGCAGGTCACCAACGGCGGTCCGTTCGACCCCGCGACCTACGGCGGCGACGCTGACAAGGCTCTCGCGGTGCGCAAGGCGTTCTTCATGACGATTCCCCGCCAGGACATCATCGACAAGCTCGTCAAGCCGCTGCAGGAGAACGCCGAGGTCATGAACACCCTCGTCTCCTTCCCGGGCACCGACGTCGCCAACGAGGCTGCCAAGGTCAACGGCTACCCGGAGCTCGAGGTCCCGGATGTCGAGGGTGCCAAGAAGGTCCTCGCTGACGCCGGCATCACCACGCCGGTCGACGTGCGACTCCTGTTCAGCCAGACCAACGAGCGCCGCAACTCGGAGTACACCCTGTGGGCTCCGATCGCGGCCGAGGCGGGCTTCAACCTGATCAACGCCTCGTCGACCACGTGGTCTGCCGATCTGGACACGAAGCAGACGTCGTACGACGCCGCGCTGTTCGCCTGGATCCTCAACAACACCGGCCGTACGCAGAACGCCCCGAACTACATCACCGGTGGCGCGAACAACTACTACGGATGGTCCGCTGACTCGGTTGACGAGCCCTTCAAGGCGATCGACACCGAGACCGATGGCGCCAAGGCCGACGAGCTCCTCGTCCAGGCTGAGAAGGCCATCGGCGAGCAGTACTGGTCGATCCCCGTGTTCCAGTTCCCCGGCATCACCGCCTGGGACGAGTCGAAGGTCTCCGGAGTGTCGGCATCGCCGCTCACGCCGCAGTACTTCTGGAACTTCTGGGAGTGGACGCCGGTCGCCGCTGGCTAAGTAGCCAACGTCCGGCAACGTGTGGAGGGTGCCGGGGCAATGCCCCGGCACCCTTAGCACGCGATATGCGGCACCCGCGCCGCAGCAATCCACCACCAGAAGGGCATCTCCATGTGGAGCTATGTGCTGAGGCGAGTTCTCATCGCCATCCTCGTGATCTTCGCCGCGAGCTTCCTCGTCTACGTGCTGGCCGCCAACTCCGGTGACCCGCTCGAAGACCTCCGAGGTTCGACCGCTCCGAACAAGGAAGCGTTGATCGCTGCCAGGATCCAACTTCTCCACCTCGACGTCGCACCCCCTCTGCGCTATTTCATCTGGCTCAGCGGCGTGCTCAAGGTCTTCATCGGCCAGCTGGACCTCGGGGCAACGCTCACGGGTACCGCGGTTACGACAGTGCTGTCGCAATCAATGTGGTCGACCATCCAGCTCGTCAGCATCGCCACGGTCCTCGCGATCTTCTTCGGTGTCGGCATCGGCATGATCTCGGCGCTGCGCCAGTACACCGGGTTCGACTACTCGGTGACCCTCATCGCCTTCTTCTTCTTCGCCCTCCCGACGTTCTGGGTCGGCAACCTGCTCAAGCTCAATGTCGCCATCGCGTTCAACAACTTCCTCGCGAATCCGGTGATCACTCCGATCTGGATAGTCGCGCTGTCGTTGATAGCGGGCTTCATCTGGGCGAGCGCGATGGGAGGCCAGCTCAAGCGCTTCTCCATCAACTTCGGCCTCGCCGCTGTTCTCGCTGCAGGGCTGATGATCTACGCGAACCTGACCGACTCCTTCCGCAACCCGAACCTGGGCCCGCTGTGGATCGGCATTCTCGGTGCGGCGATCGCCTGCGTCGTCGTGCAGCTCACGACCGGCCTTTCGAACCGCAGGGCGCTGTACTCCTCCCTCACGGTCGCCGTGCTCGGCGCGGTGCTGTGGTGGCCCGTTCAGTTCGCCTTCTACTACCTGGCGCAGTGGTGGGCGGTGCTCCTTCTCGGGCTCGTCGCTCTCGGTGTCGGCGCCCTCGTCGGCTGGTTGTGGGGCGGTGACGACCGCGGTGTCTCGATCCGCGCGGCAATGATCACCGCGTTCTTCTCGGGCGGCCTCGTCCTCGTCGACAGGGTGCTCGGCGCCTGGCCCGACTACGTCACGAACACGGGCGGACGGCCGATCTCGACCATCGGGTCCGAGACCGCCGGGCTCAAGGGCAGCATCTGGCTCACCACCGTCGACAGCTTCGCGCACGTGCTCCTGCCCACTATCACGATCATGCTCATCTCGCTGGCGTCGTACAGCCGCTACTCCCGGGGCAGCCTGCTCGAGGTCATGTCGATGGACTACGTCCGCACGGCTCGCGCCAAGGGCCTCAACGAGCGCACGGTGATCATGCGGCACGCCTTCCGCAACGCGCTGATCCCGATCGCCACGATCGTCGCCTTCGACCTCGGCGGCCTCATCGGCGGCGCGGTGATCACCGAGACGGTCTTTGCGTGGCGCGGCATGGGCACGATGTTCGTCGCGGCCCTCAGGGTCGTCGACCTCAACTCGATCATGGGAGTCTTCCTCGTGACGAGCATCTTCGCGCTGCTGTTCAACCTGCTGGCTGACATCGCGTACTCCGTTCTCGACCCACGAATCCGGGTGAGCTGATCATGACCAATCCACTAGCAGCGATTCCGCCCGAGGGCTCGGGCGAGATCATCTCGATCGAGCAGCAGGAGGTCGCCGGCCTCAGCCAGGGTGCGATCGTCCGTCGTCGCTTCGTGCGCCACGCGGGCGCGATGATCTCCCTCGGCGTGCTCGTCTTCGTCGTGCTGTTCTCGTTCAGCTCCGTCGGGTTCGACATCTTCGGGCTGAAGATCCCCGGGTGGTGGAAGTACGACTTCGAGAACTACTTCCCGATCGAGCGTCCCGGTGGCGCGCCGACCTGGGACGGGCTGTTCAGCTTTGGCAACCACCCGCTCGGGCAGGACGACATCGGCCACGACGTCTTCGCGCAGGTCATGCGCGGCACCCAGCAGTCGATCATCATCATGATCGTGTACGGGGCCGTTGCCGGCGTGTTCGGCATCGTCGTCGGTGCCATCGCGGGATTCTTCCGCGGACGCCTCGACAGCGTGCTCATGCGCCTCACAGACGTCATCATCATCGTCCCCGTCGTTCTGCTCGGCGCCGTGATCGGCCGCACCTTCGGCAGCCAGGGCATCTTCGTGCTCGGCATCACCCTCGGACTCTTCGGCTGGCCGGTGCTCGCGCGCCTCGTGCGCGGTGAGTTCCTCGGCCTGCGCGAGCGCGAGTTCGTGGACGCCGCTCGCGTGGCGGGCGCCTCGAACCTGCGCATCATCTTCCGCCACATCCTGCCCAACACGGCGGGCGTGCTCATCGTCAACATCTCGCTGACGATGAGCGGCGCGATCCTGCTCGAGGCCGCCCTCGCCTACCTCGGCTTCGGCATCAAGGCCCCGGATGTCTCGCTCGGCCAGTTGCTCGGCGAGTACCAGTCCGCGTTCCAGACACGCCCGTGGCTGTTCTGGTGGCCCGGCCTGATCCTCATCCTGATCGTGCTCGCCATCAACTTCATCGGCGACGGCCTGCGCGACGCCTTCGACCCGCGCCAGCGTCGGATGCCCGCCAAGATGGGCCCGTACCGCGAGCTCGCCCAGATCCTCGGCAGGCCGTTCCGCGGTCGCGCGTCGACGGTGCCGACCGACGGCGAGACGACGAGGGACCCGGATTGAGCTACGTCAGGGGAAACGCCACAGCGGCGACGAGCACCACGACGAGCAGCACGATCACGGGGACGTTGAGCGTGCGCGATACGTCGGTGGAGCCGGTAGCGGCAACCCCGGTGCGCTCGCGCCGAGCGAGCTCCTGGCGGATAGCCATGGGAGCCTCACCCTCGCCCTGCAGCCGTGCCTCGCGCACCAGCGCCTCCGAGGCCCCCGTTGCCGAGGTATCCACCGCCCGCCGCAGCAGCCTGGCTCCTGCGCGCCGCGAGCCCGCGGGCGCCGCCCACGCGGCCACGACCCCGGCGGGGCGCAGCGCTATGCGCAGGCCGAACCGGGTCTCGATCCCCTCGATGGCCGCCCACGGCACCACGGTGGTGCGCAGCGGATTGCGGACAGCAACGGTCTCCGCCGAGAGCGTCACCGACGGCCACCAGAACAGAAGCCACGTGAGCGCGGCGAGGGCGACGAATGCCGGGCCGAAGCGGCGCAGCGAGTCGATATCCCCCGCCAGCGCGAGGCTACCGAGGCCCACAGCCACGACACCCCAGATCACCACTGTCAGTGCGATGCCCGTCCACGGGCGGAACACGATGGGCGTCGTCATGGCCCCATCGTCCCACAGGCACTCCAACGCCAAGATCGGCGGCATACGATGACCAGAGAACCCAAGTCCCCGAAGACGCCCAAGGCGGCACGCGAAGCGAAGGCGCCCAGCGACCGGTTCGCGACAAGCCGGCTCGGCCGGAAGCTCGTGCAGCGCGGTGACGACGAGCCCATCATCGAGGTCGACAACCTCGCCATCGACTTCTGGGTCAACGGCAAGTGGGTCAACGCCGCCCGCGACATCAGCTATTCGGTGCGCCCCGGCGAGGTGCTCGCGATCGTGGGCGAGTCGGGCTCCGGCAAGACAGTAACGTCGATGTCGCTGCTGAGCCTGCTTCCCACCAACTCGCGCTCCACGGGCCAGGTGCGCCTGCACGGCCAGGAGATCCTCGGGATCCCCGCCGATGAGCTGCACCGCATCCGCGGCAACCGCATTGCCGTGATCTTCCAGGAGCCCATGACGGCGTTCAACCCCGTCTACCGCATCGGGTTCCAGATCGTCGAGGCGCTGCGCACGCACTTCGCGCTCACGCCCGCGGAGGCCACGGCGCGCGCGATCGAGCTGCTCGAGCTCGTCGAGATGCCCGACCCGCAGAAGGCGTTCGCGTCGTTCCCGCACCAGCTGTCCGGCGGCCAGCGCCAGCGGGCCATGATCGCGATGGCCATCAGCTGCGACCCTGACCTGCTCATCGCCGACGAGCCGACCACGGCCCTCGACGTGACGATCCAGGCCGAGATCCTGGATCTGCTGCGCAGCCTGCACACGCGCCTCAACAGCGCGATCATCATCATCACCCACGACCTCGGCGTCGTCGCCGACATCGCGGACAACATCATCGTGATGCGCGAGGGCGCGATCGTGGAGCGCGGCTCTGTCGACGAGGTCTTCAACCACGCCAAGCACGACTACACGAAGCAGCTGCTCGCGGCGGTGCCCCACCTCGGCCTCGAGGCCGGCGGCGAGCGCATGACGAGCACGGAGGAGCCGGTCCTCACACTGACGAACGCGTCGGTGGACTACCCCGGCCACGGCCGGGTGCCGGCGTTCCGCGCGGTCGACTCCGTGTCGTTCGAGATCCGCCCGGGCGAGGTCGTCGGCCTC
This sequence comes from Rhodoglobus sp. GW821-FHT12B09, assembly GCF_058809925.1. Taxonomy (NCBI): domain Bacteria; kingdom Bacillati; phylum Actinomycetota; class Actinomycetes; order Micrococcales; family Microbacteriaceae; genus Rhodoglobus; species Rhodoglobus sp. GW821-FHT12B09. Next base: position 116,772 of record NZ_JBXATB010000007.1, read on the forward strand.
GTCGGCGAGTCCGGCTCCGGAAAGACCACAGTCGGCCGCTCGATCGTCGGGCTGCTCCCGTTCTCGGAGGGCAGCGCCAAGCTGCTCGGCCGCGACCTGGTCGGCATCAAGCCCGACAAGCTGCGCGAGGTGCGCCGCGACATCGGCATCGTGTTCCAGGACCCGGGGTCGTCGCTCAACCCGCGCTGGCCCGTCGGCCAGTCGATCGGCGAGCCGCTCGAGCTCGCCGGCACGATCGAGAAGTCCGCGATCGGCGCCCGGGTGGAGGAGCTGCTCGACCAGGTCGAGCTCCCGCGCTCCTTCCGCAACCGCTACCCGCACGAGCTCTCGGGCGGCCAGCGTCAGCGCATCGGCATCGCCCGCGCCCTCGCCCTCAGCCCGAAGCTGCTGATCGCCGACGAGCCGACCAGCGCCCTCGACGTCTCGGTGCAGGCGCGCGTGCTCGACCTGCTCGAGCGGCTGCAGAAGGAGCTGCAGTTCGCCTGCCTCTTCATCAGCCACGACCTCGCCGTTATCGACCGGCTTGCCGACCGCATCCTCGTGATGAACCTCGGCGAGCTCGTCGAGCAGGGCCCGGCGGACGAGATCCTGCGCAACCCGCAGCACCCGTACACCAAGCGGCTCATCGCGGCCGTGCCCGTGCCCGACCCCGAGGAGCAGCGCAAGCGGCGCGACGCCCGCGCAGCCCTCCTGGCGAGCGAGGGACGCCGCAAGTAGCAGCCCTTCCGCCAGGAGCGGGTTATAGGGTGGGGCGAGTGAGACACATGAGGTTTGCCCCGGTTGCCGTCATCGCAGCGGCCACGCTCGTCCTGTCGGGCTGCGTGGGCTACGAGTCGGAGGTCGTCGCCGGGTCGTCAGTCTCCGTGGGCTGGGACCAGTCGTTCTTCTCCTACAACGCCGCCACCTCGTACGGCGCGGCGCCCGCCAACAGCAACATCGTCTACGCCACGAACTCCGGGTTCAGCTACTACGACAACACACCGAAGCTCGTGGCCGACGAGTCGTTCGGCAGCTACCGCAAGATCTCCGACGACCCGCTCATCGTTCAGTACACCATCGCCGACGGCGTCAAGTGGTCTGACGGCACCGCTGTCGACGCCGCCGACCTCCTGCTCAACTGGGCCGCCCTCTCCGGAGCCCTCAACGACCCCGACTTCGACAAGTCCAAGTACGTCGACCCCGACACCGGCCAGTTCACTGACGATTTCCCGTCGGACGTGGTCTACTTCGACTCCGGTGCCGACCCCTCGCACCCGAGCGGCCTCGGCCTGGTCAGCCAGCTCCCGGTGGTGAGCGACGACATGAAGTCGATCACCATGCGCTATGACAGGCCGTTCGCCGACTGGGAGCTCGCGTTCACCTCGGCGGGCCTGCCCGCGCACGTGGTCGGCAAGAACGCGCTCAGCCTGAAGGACGACCAGCAGGCCAAGGATGCCGTCGTCACGGCGATCACGTCGGGCGACAAGGCCGCGCTGGCGAAGCTCTCGGCGTTCTGGAACACGGGGTTCAACGTGGACGGCATGCCGTCGGATCCCGACCTGCTCGTCGGAAACGGCCCGTACGTGATCAGCGACTTCGTGGCGGGGGAGTCCGTGACCCTCAAGGCCAACCCCGAGTACGTCGGCCAGCGGATGCCCAGCTTGGAGAAGATCGAGGTGCAGGTCATCACCGACCCGCTCGCGGCAGTGCAGGCGCTCTTCAACGGCTCGGTGCAGGTGATCGTGCCGCAGGCGACCGAGGACGTCGCCACGGCTCTCGGCACCGTGGACAAGACCGTGGTGAGCACCTCGGGCGGGAGCTTCGAGCACCTCGACCTGCAGTTCGACGAGTCGAAGAACGGCGTGTTCTCCAACCCGCTCGTGCGCCAGGCCTTCCTCAAGACGGTCCCGCGCGCCGAGATCGTGAAGACGCTCGTGACAGGCCTGCAGGAGGACGCGACGACGCGCGACTCGCAGGTCTTCATGCCCGGATCGGAGGAGTACGCGGACGCGGTGGCCGACAACGGCTCGGCCGACTATGCCGAGGTGGACATCGACGGCGCAAAGGCGATGCTCGCCGAGGCCGGCGTCGCGAACCCGCAGGTGTGCATCCTCTACGCCCCCACCAACCCGCGCCGGGTGAGCGAGTTCGCGCTCATCCAGAAGTCCGCGGCACTCGCGGGCATCACCGTGACCGACTGCTCCTCGGTGGACTGGCGCGAGCTGCTCGGGTCCGCGGGCGCGTACGACGCGGCGCTGTACGGCTGGCAGCCCTCGAACGTGGGCGTGAGCCCCGTCGTCGAGGCGTTCTCGACCGACGGGCGCACCAACCTGAGCCACTACTCGAACGAGAAGGTGGATGCCCTCCTCGCCAAGCTCTCGACGACCTTCGACCCCGCGCGCCAGGTCGAGATCGAGAAGCAGGTCGACGCCCTGCTCTGGGAGGACGCGTACGGGATGCCGCTCTTCCAGTATCCGAGCATCTACGCGTACGACCAGGACAAGGTCTCCGGCATCTCGTGGTCGGTGCTGAGCCCCACGATCTTCTGGAATGTCTGGGACTGGAAAGCAGTTGCACCGTAGGCAGAGCTCGATATTTGGCGGATCGCGGTAGACTGAGCGCCGCAGGTCACCAGAGACGAGATCCTGCTCTGAGACTCTTCTCCCGCGAGGCCGCGCTGCGCCATAGCGCACGAGGCTCGCGCCCCCACTCTTATCAAAGGAAATCCCCATGGCCATCGCCACTCGCTCCGACCTGCGCAACGTCGCTATCGTCGCCCACGTCGACCACGGCAAGACGACGCTCGTCGACGCCATGCTGCGCCAGACCAACTCCTTCGCCGAGCACGCGCACCTCGAAGAGCGCGCGATGGACTCGAACGACCTCGAGCGCGAGAAGGGCATCACGATCCTCGCCAAGAACACGGCGATCTCGTACAAGGGCGTGCACGCGACCGACGGACCCATCACCATCAACGTGATCGACACCCCCGGCCACGCCGACTTCGGCGGCGAGGTCGAGCGCGGCCTGTCGATGGTCGACGGTGTCGTGCTGCTCGTCGACGCGAGCGAGGGCCCGCTGCCCCAGACCCGCTTCGTGCTGCGCAAGGCGCTCGAGGCCAAGCTGCCCGTCGTGCTCCTCGTGAACAAGACGGACCGTCCGGATGCCCGCATCGACGAGGTCGTCTCGGAGAGCCAGGACCTGCTCCTGGGCCTCGCGAGCGACATGCACGACGACTTCCCGGACATGGACCTCGACGCCGTCCTCGACGTGCCCGTCGTCTACGCCTCCGGCCGCAACGGCGCTGCGAGCTGGAACAAGCCCGAGAACGGCACCCTGCCGGACAACGACGACCTCGAGCCGCTGTTCGACGCGATCATCAAGCACATCCCGGCTCCGACCTACGACGACGAGGCGCCCCTCCAGGCCCACGTCACCAACCTCGACGCCTCGCCGTTCCTCGGCCGCCTCGCGCTCCTGCGCGTCTTCAACGGCACCATCAAGAAGGGCCAGACCGTGGCCTGGGTGAAGTGGGACGGCAGCGTGCACAACGTGCGCGTCACCGAGCTGCTCATCACCAAGGCGCTGGACCGCTTCCCGGCCGAGTCCGCGGGCCCCGGCGACATCGTCGCCGTCGCCGGCTTCGAGGACATCACCATCGGCGAGACCCTCGCCGACCCGGACGACGTGCGCCCGCTGCCGACCATCACGGTCGACGACCCCGCGATCTCGATGACCATCGGCACCAACACCAGCCCGCTCATCGGCAAGGTCAAGGGCCACAAGCTCACCGCTCGCATGGTCAAGGACCGCCTCGACCGCGAGCTCGTCGGAAACATCTCGATCAAGCTCGTCGACATCGGCCGCCCGGACGCCTGGGAGGTGCAGGGCCGCGGCGAGCTCGCTCTCGCCATCCTCGTCGAGCAGATGCGCCGCGAGGGCTACGAGCTCACCGTGGGCAAGCCGCAGGTGGTCACCAAGCACATCGACGGCAAGCTCAACGAGCCGTTCGAGCACCTCACCATCGACGCGCCGGAGGAGCACCTCGGCGCCATCACGCAGCTCATGGCGGCGCGCAAGGGCCGCATGGAGACCATGACGAACCACGGCACCGGCTGGGTGCGCATGGAGTTCATCGTCCCGTCGCGCGGCCTCATCGGCTTCCGCACCGAGTTCCTCACGATCACGCGCGGCACCGGCATCGCCAACGCCATCTCGCACGGCTACGAGCCGTGGGCCGGCGCCATCGAGACCCGCACCAACGGCTCGATCGTCGCCGACCGCTCCGGTGTCGCGACCCCGTTCGCCATGACCGCCCTGCAGGAGCGCATGTCGTTCTTCGTCGAGCCCACCCAGGAGGTCTACGAGGGCATGGTCGTCGGCGAGAACTCGCGCGCGGACGACATGGACGTGAACATCACCAAGGAGAAGCAGCTCACCAACATGCGCCAGAGCACCTCTGACGTGTTCGAGCGCATGACCCCCTCGCGCAAGCTCACGCTCGAGGAGTGCCTCGAGTTCGCCCGCGAGGACGAGTGCGTCGAGGTGACGCCCGAGGTCATCCGCATCCGCAAGGTCGAGCTCGACTCGAACGCCCGGGCGCGCGCCTACTCGCAGCGCAAGAAGCAGAACGCGTAGCGCCTGCGCCACCGGGCGCGGCGGGCTGACGGGTAGCTCGAAACCCGTATAGCCAGCCACGGTGCCCGCGCTATACGCTGTGCCCGTGAATCACATTCAGCCGCGCACCAGCGCGCTCGTGGGCGTCCTGCTCGCGGCATCCCTCACCCTCACCGGGTGCTCGGGGATGCTCGGCGGAGGCGGCGCCGGGGGCACGGGCGGGGGCGGCCAGTCCGGCTCCTCCGGCGGAGGCAGCACGAGTACGGACCCGGGCACCGACGGCGGCTCGGACTCCGGTGACGGCACGGGCACGGGCCTCGAGGGCTACGAGGGCAAGCCGGCCACGTTCCCGGGCGACGTGCCGATTATCGACGGCCAGATACCCTTCGGCGTCGACCTCGGTACGGGCTGGACGGTCATCGTCGCGACCGACGACATCGCCGCCGCGTACCAGGACGCCGAGAGCCGGTTGACCGGAGCCGGATACACTTCCGACCTCTCCTCGACGACGGCCGACGGCTCGTTCGGCTCCTTCGAGAACGACAAGTACACGATCCAAGTAACCGCCACCGATTCCGCTGATTACGGCCCGAGCGTGACCTACGTGGTCGTGCTGAAAGGATAGAAACCATGAACTCGAAGCGCCTCACCGTACCGCTCGCCCTTGTGCTCGCACTCGCGATCACGCCCTCCCTCGCGGGGTGCTTCGGCAACCCGATCGAGCAGATCGTGGAGGGCGCGACCGGCGGCGACGTGAGCCTGCCGGGCAAGAGCGTGCCCGACGACTTCCCGAAGGCCGACGTGCCCCTGATCGACGGCGAGGTCGTGTTCGGCCTGGGCGTGGGCAACGACGACGGCAAGGCCTGGAACGTCACGATCAAGGTGAGCGGCCTCGATGCGGCCGACCAGATCAAGTCGCAGCTGGAGGGCGCGGGCTTCACCGCGAACGAGGCAGGAATCGGCGGCACCACCGACGAGGGCGCGACCCTCATCTACGACAACGGCACCTACAACGTGCTCGTCGTGGTGACCAAGGACGCCGACAACGGCTTCGTGGCGAACTACACGGTCGCGGAGAACAAGGCCGGCTGAGTAGGCGCTCCGGCACCGTATCGAAGCCCTCGGGCTAGCTGAACAGCCCCGCGCCCACGTACGAGCCCTTCGAGGCGCCCGGCGGCACGGCGAAGATCGCGGACCCGACGTGCTTGATGTACTCGTTGAGGGCATCGCGGGCCAGGTTGCGCTGCACGGTGATGAACTGCTCGGGCGAGCGCTGGAACGAGATGAAGAACAGACCGGCGTCGAGCCTGCCGAGCTCGTCGTTGCCGTCGACGAAGTTGTAGCCGCGGCGCAGCAGCTGGGCTCCGCCCGTGGCGTCCGGATGCGCCAGCCGCACGTGCGCGTCGGCCGGGATGAGGTCCTGGCCGGCGGCTCCCTTCGCCGCGAAGTCAGGCTCGGTGAACTCCTTGCCGCCCGACAGGGGAGCGCCCTCGCCCTTGCTGCGGCCGATCACGTTCTCCTGCTCCTGCAGCTGCGTGCGGTCCCACGCCTCGATGATCATGCGGATCTTGCGCGTGACGAGGTAGCTGCCGCCGGTCATCCACGCGGGGCCGTCGCCCTTCGCTACCCAGACCTGCTCGTCGACCGTCGTCGGGTCCTCCGCCTTGATGTTGGCGGTGCCGTCCTTGAAGCCGAACAGGTTGCGCGGGGTGACCTGGCTGGTGGAGGTCGAGGAGGTGCGCCCGAAGCCGAGCTGCGACCAGCGGATCGAGGCCCGTCCGAACGCGATGCGGCTGAGGTTGCGGACCGCGTGCACGGCGACCTGCGGGTCGTCGGCGCAAGCCTGGATGCAGAGGTCGCCGCCGCCCGACTCGGGGCGGAGGGCATCCCCGCTGAATCTCGGGAGCTTCGCCAGGAGGTCCGGCCTCTTCGCGGCGATGCCGAAGCGGTCGGTGCCGTCCTCCGCGGTGAAGAGGGTGGGCCCGAAGCCGAAGGTGATCGTGAGCCCGCTGGCGGGAAGGCCGAGCGCCTCGCCCGTGTCGTCCGGGGGAGCGAGGGGCGAGCCGTCGACGGCACCGCCCTCGGTGACGTCGAGGCCGGCAGTGAGGCGCGCTGCGGCGTAGGTCCAGTCCTGGAGGAGCTCGATCAGGTCGTCGCGGGTGGCGCTCGCCGACAGGTCGTACGCGGCGAAGTGCAGGCGGTCCTGCGCGGGCGTGGTGATGCCCGCCTGGTGCTCGCCGAAGAAGGGGTAGACGGTGCTGACCCCGACCGCGTTGGGCTGGTTGAGCGCGATGGCCGCGGCGGTGCCGCCGCCGATCGCGAGACCGGCCGCCCCGGCACCGACGAGCCCGAGGAGGCCGCGGCGCGACAGGCCCGTCGGCGCGGTCTCCTCGGTGTCGGTCATCAGTCGAGTTTATTCAGAGAGCCCGAGCACGGTGTGCGTCAGGTTGGAGAGCGGCTCGGCGAGGGCGTTCACCTGGTCGGAGAGCTCCTTGCGCTGGGCCTCGGTGACCGTGCTGTAGTCGGCGAAGCCGGCGTCGAGGCTGCCGTACTGCGCGAGCAGGGCCTTGAGGGCGGCGAACTCCGTCTCGATGTCTTTCACGAGCGCGGCGCCCTCCTTGCCCTTGCCGGAGGCGATGTCCTTCACGTTGCCGAAGGCCACCTCGGCGCCCTGGACGTTCGCGTAGAAGTCGTAGAGGTCGGTGTGCGACCACCAGTCCTCCTCGCCGGAGATCTTGCCGACGGCGACCTCGTCGAGGAGGCCGATGGCGCCGTTGCTGATGTCGGCGAGGGAGACGGTGAAGTCCTTCGCGTTCACCAGGTCGGAGAGCTGCTGCACATCGGCGACCAGGCTGTCGGCGTAGCCCTGGCGCTCCTGGGGCGTGGACGGCGCCCAGTCCAGGAATGCGGACTCGCCGTCGGAGTTGAGGGCGCCCTGGGCCGGCGGCCAGAGGTCCTTCTCGATGCGGTGGAAGCCGGTCCAGTCGAGGCCCTCGGCGACCGCGTCGACCTCCCGGTAGTCGATCTTCGGGTCGAGGTCGCCGAACGCCTCCGCGGTCGGCTCGATGCGCTCGTAGGAGACGCGGGCCAGTGCGTAGAGCGAGCGGGCGGTCTCGTCGTCACCGGACGCGTACGCGTCGGTGAACGCCTTCACCTGCGGGAGGAGCTCCGAGACCTGCGACTTGATGTACGAGATGTAGTTGGTGACGGCCTGGTCGGTGAGCGCCTGGTCGTCGGCGGAGACACCGGATGCCTCGCCCGTCACGGTGAACTCCGCGACGCCGGTGGGGGCGCCGATGAGCTGGAACTTGCACGCCGTGTAGTAGGTGCCCGGTGCGAGCTGGGCGACGTAGGAGACGGTCTGCCCGGGGGTGACGTTCTCCTTCTCGCCGACGATGCGCAGCTTGTCGTCCGCGAGGATCTCGAACTCGTTGACGTCGGTGCCGTTGTTCGTGATCGAGAACGTCACGGTGCCCGCGGCCGTGGTGGCCTCGGAGACGGCGCACGTGTCGTCCGTCATCGTCACGGTGAGGGCGGCGCCCCCGGCGGCGTTGTTCGGGACGCAGCCGGCCAGCACGAGGGCGAGTGCCCCTGCTCCGGCGGCTCCGGCGAGAATGCGATGGCGCATGGCTGTCTCCTGGTCTCGTGCTGTGAGGGGTTGGCGGTCAGGCGGCGCGGGCGGCGGAGGCGGGCTCCGTCGGCGGCGCGTCAGTGGGCTGGAGGCCCGACGTGCGGGGCTTCGAGAGCGCCGAGCGCAGGAAGAGCGGCGTGACGACCACGAGGTAGAGGAGCCACCCGATGAACTGCGCCCACGTGGGCTCCGGCGTGAAGTTGAAGAGGCCGCCGAGCACGGTGCCGTACCAGGTGGAGGGCTGGATGATGTTCGCGACGCTGAACGCCGCCTGGCCGAGGCCCGGGATGACCCCCGCCTCCTGCAGGTCGCCGATGCCGTACGAGAGCACGCCGGCCGCGACGAGGATGAGGAAGAGCCCGGTCCACGTGAAGAAGCGCGAGAGGTTGATGCGCACCAGCCCGCGGTAGATCAGGTAGGCGATGATGACCGAGACGAGGATGCCCGCCAGCGCGCCGACCGTGCCGAGCACCGCATTGCCGCTCGACGAGACGCTGGCCCAGATGAAGAGCGCGGTCTCGACGCCCTCCCGGCCGACGCTCACGAAGCCGATGACGACGATGCCCATGCCCGCGCCGGCGATCGCGGCGTCGAGCTTGCTCTGCAGCTCGTGCTTGAGCGCGCGCGCGTGCCTGCCCATCCAGAAGATCATCCACGTCACGAGCCCGACGGCGAGGATGGAGAGCCCGCCGCCCAGGATCTCCTGAGCCTGGAAGCTCAGCCCGTAGGGGCCCCAGGTGAGTATGGCGCCGACGCCCAGGGAGATGACGATCGCAGCGCCGATGCCCATCCAGAGGCGGGGAAGGATGTCGCGGCGCTGCAGCTTGTTGAGGTAGGCCACCAGGATGCCGACGATCAGGCCGGCCTCGAGGCCTTCACGCAGGCCGATCAGGAAGTTTGCGAGCACACTGGGCTTTCGGCGGTCGAGGGCTTGAGGATTGGTAAGGCTTACCTAACCGAATCGACACTACTCGGCGCCGCGTATCCTGTCTACTTGACGTAGAAGGGGTGCCGCGGATGGCCGAAGAACCCGAGCGCGTGCTCTTCGTGCACGCGCATCCCGACGACGAGACCCTTTCGACAGGTGCCACCATCGCCACCCTCGTCGACAGCGGGGCGCACGTCACGGTGCTGACCTGCACGCGCGGCGAGCTGGGCGAGGTCATCCCGGAATCGCTGAAAGGCCTGAGCGGCACGGCGCTGGGCGAGTACCGCCTGGGCGAGCTGCGCGCCGCCCTCGCGGTGCTCGGCGTGGCCGACCACCGTGTTCTGGGCGAGCGCAACGCCCGCTGGGAGGGGCGCGAGCCGCGCCAGTACCTCGACTCCGGGATGCGCTGGGGCGAGGCCGGCGCAGAGCCGCTCGAGTCGCCGGACGGGCGGTCGCTCTCCGCCGCCGAGGAGGGCGAGGTGGCAGCCGACATCGCCGCGGTCATCCTCGCCGTCGACCCGGACGTGGTCGTGAGCTACGCGGCGGACGGGGGCTACGGGCATCCCGACCATGTCAGGGCGCACGAGGCGACCCGCACCGCCGCCGAGGTGCTCAGCGTGCCCTTCTACGTCGTGGACAGCGAGGGCGCCCGCCGCGGGCCCGTCGTCGTCGACCCTGGCCTCGCCGCGAACGCGGCAAGCCTCGACCGCAAGCGGCGCGCGCTGGAGGCGCACGCGACGCAGGTCGCGGTCACCGGGGACAAGTACGCGCTGTCCTCGGGAGGCCCCCGGCCCATCGCCGCCGTGGAGTCGTTCACGCGGCTGCGGCCCGCCGAGCCCTCCTTCACCGACTACGGGCTCCCGGCCCGCATCGTGACCCTCCTGATCGCCGCGCTGCTCGGGCTGTTCGCCGGCGCGCTGCTGACTGCGTCGCACCAGGCGACGGTGGCCGTCGCCGGGGTGCCGGTGCCGTGGGGGCTGATCGCGGGCATCCTGATCATGACCGCGCTGTTCATCGGGCTGAGGATCGTCTTCGAGTCTCGGGCGGTGGCGCTCGCCGCCGGTGTCGGCTTCCTCGGGGCGTCCGCGCTGCTCGCTCTGCAGTCCGCGGGCGGGTCGGTGCTCGTGCCGGACAACCTGGCCGGGTATGTCTGGACCTTCGGCCCGGTGCTCATCGGCGCGGTAGTTCTGGCGTGGCCGAAGCTGACCCGTCCGAATCGGCCGGCGGCGCGAAGTAATATTGAAGCACCCTCCCGGAAAGGTCCCGATCCAACGTGACGTACGTCATCGCCCAGCCCTGCGTGGACCTCAAGGACCGCGCCTGCATCGACGAGTGCCCTGTCGACTGCATCTACGAGGGCGACCGGATGCTCTACATCCACCCCGACGAGTGCGTCGACTGCGGCGCCTGCGAGCCCGTGTGCCCCGTCGAGGCCATCTACTACGAGGACGACCTGCCCGCCAAGTGGGCGGACTACTACAAGGCCAACGTCGAGTTCTTCGACGAGGTCGGCTCGCCCGGCGGCGCGAGCAAGGTCGGCGTGATCCACAAGGACCACGCGCTCATCATGGCGATCCCCGTCGGCTCCGGCGAGTAGCGGGCGCGGCGTGGGCCACGCTCTGCCCGACTTCCCGTGGGACTCGCTAGACCCGTACGCGGCGCGCGCCCGCACGCATCCTGACGGCTTCATCGACCTCTCCGTCGGCTCGCCCGTCGACCCGACCCCGTCGGTCGTGCGCGAGGCGCTGGCGGCGGCGACGGATGCCCACGCCTACCCCCTGACGGCGGGCACCCCCGCGCTGCGCGAGGCCATCGTGGACTGGTTCGCCCGGCGCCGCGGCGTGGGCGACCTCACCGTGGCCAACGTGCTGCCCACGATCGGCTCGAAGGAGCTCGTCGCCCTGCTGCCGTTCCTGCTCGGGCTCGGCAGGGGCGACACCGTCGTGCACCCCGCGGTGGCGTACCCGACCTACGCGATCGGCGGCGCGCTCGTGGGCGCCACGGTTGTGGCATCCGACGACCCGGCGCAGTGGCCGGAGGGCACCCGCCTGGTGTGGGTGAACAGCCCGGGCAACCCCGACGGCAGGGTGCTCGACGTCGAGCAGCTGAAGGCCGCCGTCGCCCGCGCCCGCGAGCTCGGCGCCGTGATCGCGAGCGACGAGTGCTACGCCGAGCTGAACTGGTCGGGCAGCGAGCCGACCCCCTCGATCCTCGACCCCCGCGTGATTGCGGGAGACCGCCACTCCGTGCTCGCGCTGTACTCGCTCAGCAAGCAGTCGAACCTCGCGGGGTACCGCGCGGCGCTCGTCGCAGGCTGTAGCGACCTCATCGCGGAGCTGCTGGGGGTGCGCAAGCACATGGGCCTCATCCCGCCGGCGCCGGTGCAGCAGGCGATGATCGCCGCCCTGGCCGACGACGCGCACGTCATCGAGCAGCGCGACCGCTACCGCGCCCGCCGCGCCCGGCTGAAGCCCGCGCTCGAGAACGCCGGCTTCACCGTCGACGAGAGCGAGGCCGGCCTCTACCTCTGGGTCACGAAGGGGCAGGACTCGTGGGAGACCGTCGCGGAGTTCGCCGATGCGGGGATACTGGTGGTTCCGGGGACGTTCTACGGCGAAAGTCCTGCGCAGCACGTGCGCATCGCGCTCACCGCATCGGACGCCGACATCGCCGAGACCGTGGCGCGCCTGGAGCTGTTGGCATAACCCTCCAACGCGGGATCTGATCCCTTGGCACTTGCGGCAGTGTCTGTGGGGACTGCGTAAGCTGTAGGCGTGAACGATGCCGCTCCTGAGACCGCCACCCTCCACTTCCCCGGTGGATCTGCCGAGTTCCCGGTGATCCGCGGCACCGACGGGCACGACAGCATCGACATCTCCACGTTCACGAAGCAGACGGGGTTCACCACCCTCGACCAGGGCTTCGTCAACACGGCCTCCACGCGCAGCGCGATCACGTACATCGACGGCGACCGGGGCATCCTGCGCTACCGCGGCTACGCCATCGAGGACGTCGCCCAGAACTCCACCTATCTCGAGGTCGCCTGGCTCCTCATCTACGGCGAGCTGCCCACGGCCGACCAGCTCGGCGAGTTCGACGAGAAGATCCGCCGGCACACCCTCCTGCACGAGGACCTGCGGCGCTTCTTCGACGCGCTGCCGCACAACGCGCACCCCATGTCCGTGCTCTCGAGCGCCGTCTCCGCGCTCTCCACGTTCTACGAGAACTCGCTCGACCCGCACGACCCCGAGCAGGTCGAGATCTCCACGATCCGACTCCTCGCGAAGCTGCCGGTGATCGCCGCCTACGCGCACAAGAAGGCGCTCGGCCAGGCGTTCCTCTACCCGGACAACTCGCTGAGCTTCGTCGACAACTTCCTCAAGCTGAACTTCGGCACGATGGCCGAGCCGTACGAGATCAACCCGGTGCTGTCGAAGGCGCTCGACCGGCTGCTCATCCTCCACGAGGACCACGAGCAGAACGCGTCGACCTCGACGGTGCGCCTGGTCGGCTCGACCGAGGCCAACATGTTCGCGTCGATCTCCGCCGGGATCAACGCCCTCTACGGCCCGCTGCACGGCGGCGCCAACGAGGCAGTGCTCAAGATGCTCGCCGAGATCAAGGAGTCCGGCGAGGGCGTCGGCAAGTTCGTCGAGCGGGTCAAGAACAAGGAGCACGGGGTGAAGCTCATGGGCTTCGGCCACCGCGTGTACAAGAGCTTCGACCCGCGCGCACGGCTCGTCAAGGAGAGCGCCGACGAGGTGCTCGAGGCCCTCGGCGTCAAGGACGACCTGCTCGACATCGCCAAGGAGCTCGAGGCCGTCGCGCTCGCCGACGACTACTTCATCGAGCGCAAGCTCTACCCCAACGTCGACTTCTACACCGGCGTGATCTACAAGGCGATGGGATTCCCCACCCGCATGTTCACGGTGCTCTTCGCGATCGGCCGCCTCCCCGGCTGGATCGCCAACTGGCGCGAGATGAACGAGGACCCGCAGACGAAGATCGGCCGCCCCCAGCAGCTGTACACGGGCTCCGCCGTGCGCGACTGGCCCACCGGCCGATAGCCTTCCTCGTATGGCGTGGTTCCGCAGAACGCGCCGCGTCGACCTCGGCAGGTTCGTCGCCCCCGAGCCTCGGCCGCCGGCGAGCATGGACGACCTCCTCGAGGAGGGCGAGCTGATCACCTCGGCCGCTGTGCGCCTTGCCATCAAGAACCGGATCATCACGGGCATCCTCCGGGACGGCCTGGACTTCGACGCCGCCCGCTACGTGTCCGCGGTCGCCGACGAGCTGCGCGACCTCGCGGACGAGCGGGACGCCGACGCCGAGCGCATCCGCGCGGACCGGGCCGGCGCGGAGAAGCGGGGCGGCCACGCCGAGCACTTCCACGACTACCGCACAGGGGATGCCGCCACCCTCGAGCGCCGCGAGGACTACTCCCGGCGGCTCGCCGCCAGGCTGCGCGAGCTCGCGAACGACGAGGACTTCGCCAGGGATGCCGCCACACGGGCCCACGAGGCCGCGTGGGAGGAGATCGCGGCCTCGGTGAAGGCACGGCTGCACCGGGCCGCCACGATCGCGGACGAGCCCGACTACGTGATCGAGCGCATCGACCGCCTGCGCGACCTGAGCCGCGACCTCCGGGGCTTGGAGCGGGAGGGCTAGGTGCGCGGGCGCTAGTCCAGCGGGGTGGCCGTCAGGGTGATGTTGCGGAACGCGATCGACATCACCCCGTCGATGCTCGGCGAGCAGCGGATGCCGAGCGTGAGCTCCGGCAGGTCGTAGTTCGACTCGTACACGAGGTGCGTCCACGTGCCGCTCAGGGCGTTGCGCCTGCTGCTCTCGAAGAAGTCGAGCCGGCCGCTGGTGTCGACCAGCCCGCACCGGAGAACCCCGGTGCCGGCATCCGGGCCCCGTGGCTCGAAGAGCACGTCGACGGCGTATCGCACCCGCACGTGCCCGCCGCCGATGGTCAGGTTCGTGACGCGCAGGTCGGTGTCGGAGGTGTACGTGCCGGCGAAGACCGTGCCGGTCGCGGTGCCGGGCGCGAACCACAGCGGCACGAGCAGGCCGAGCCCCAAGACCGCGACGGCGGCCGCCACCGCGAGGACGACCCTGCGCTTCATCCCTGAACCGTACCGCGCCCGTCACAGTGCCCGGCCCCCTCGCCCCCGCCCCCTTGCCTCCCGCCCCCCACGGTGCGAAATGCAGGAGATCCTGTCGAAGAACCCCACGATCTAGCGGATGGCATGACTCAGGCTCGCGGCTGATCCTGCATTTCGTACCGGGGGGAGCCAGTGGCCGTTTCGGCTCGGCGCCCTAGCCCACGTGGTCGCCCCGGGCGAGCGCGGCGAGAATCGCCCCCTTCACCTCGCCCCAGCGGCTCATTACCTGCTGGTACGAGAAACGCAGAACCCGGTAGCCCCGGATGCTCAACCGCGCGTCGCGGGTCCGATCACGCTCGAAATCCTGGGGGTCGGAATGGTACGCCCGCCCGTCGACCTCCACGACGAGGCGGGTGCCGATCAGAAAGTCCACCCGACCGACGCCGGGGATTCGAACCTGCAACCTTGGCTCGATCCCGAGGCCCTGAAGCCTCACGCGAACGAGTGACTCAGTGATCGACGCGGCCCGCCTGTCAACTCGTGCGAGCCACCGTCGGAGCCGGCGCGGCATGGTCCTGCACCGCGAGAGCCAGGCCGCCTTGTCCGTGAGACCGAGCCGCAGTGCGGAATCGACCGCGGCAATCGTGAGTTCGAGTGGCTGGCAGTACGCCATATCGACGAGCACGTCCAGAACGTCGCGGATGACCCGGCTTCGTCCGCCGTCGGCCACCCAGTGGATCACCGCGTCGCGGGGATCGAGCCGTTCGCGCGCGTTGTCAGGGCGCCTCAACCGCGACGCGTGCAGCGGGACGGCCACGTGCACCCGAGGTCCGTTTCGGACGCTGAGACCGAGCAAGCGTCCCGCCTGTGCGCACGTCAGCTGCCCGCCGACGCGAACGGCTTCTTGGAGTGGTATCGGCAGATCGGGGGCCGCATACCAACCTTGCCGAACACGGACGATCTCGCCGCGTGCCACCGCGCGGGAGAGTTGCCGGCTCGACCACCCATCGGCGAGCAGCTCATGGGTGGCGGCAACGTCGCGACGTCGGACGTCTTCGAGGAGGGACATCCCAGCAGCGTGCCGCGCGTGCGCGGGCGCGCTCGCCCCAGCGACGAGGTCTGTGGACTACCGCCGCCCTGGTGTGAAATGCAGGAGAAGAGGCGGTAGTCGGGAATGTGCACCCGGCAATCTCGCGGATCCGGGGTTCAGATCTCCTGCATTTCACACACAGGGGTGGGACAGGGGCGGAGGGGGAGGAACAGGGGTGGGACGGGGGAGAGGAGGGGGGAGACCGGGCGGCTCAGGCGTGCAGGGCCGAGTTCAGTTCGACGCCCGTGCCGTTGCGCTGAAGCACCTCGACGGCGCCGGTGAGCGAGTTGCGGCGGAAGAGCAGCCCCGGCACGTTCGCGAGCTCGAGCGCCTTCACTGTGCGCGGCTCGCCGCCGAGCAGCGCGACCTTCGTGCCCGCCGTCACGTACAGCCCGGCCTCCACGACGGTGTCGTCGCCGATCGGGATGCCCACGCCCGAGTTCGCGCCGAGCAGGGCCCGCGCGCCGATGGTGACGCGGGTAGTGCCGCCCCCGCTGAGCGTGCCCATGATCGACGCGCCGCCGCCGATGTCCGCACCGTCGCCCACGACGACGCCCTGCGAGATGCGGCCCTCGACCATGGACGTGCCGAGCGTGCCGGCGTTGTAGTTGACGAAGCCCTCGTGCATGACTGTCGTGCCCGGGGCGAGGTGGGCTCCGAGGCGCACCCGGGAGGCGTCGGCGATGCGCACGCGCTCGGGGGCGACGTAGTCCAGCAGGCGCGGGAACCTGTCGATGCCGGTCGCCGCGATGCCGGCGCGCTGCAGCTGGGTGCGCAGGCGGGTGTAGTCGTCGGGATGCACGGGGCCGGCGTTGGTCCACACCACGATCGGCAGGTGAGCGAAGATGCCGTCGAGGTTGATCGTGTTGGGGGCCACGAGGAGGTGGCTCAGGAGGTGGAGGCGCAGGTAGGCGTCCGGGGTGGAGGCGATCGGGGCATCCAGGTCGATCTCGACTGCCACGAAGTCCAGCGTGACGTTGCGGCGCTCGTCAGCGCCCTCGAGGTCCTCGAACTCGGTCGGCGCGATGTGCGGGTCGACTCCGGCGGGGATCCCGCCGAGCTTCGGGCTCGGGTACCAGGTGTCGAGTACGGTTCCGTCCCCGGCGACGGTCGCGAGACCGTAACCCCAAGCAGCGCGCGATGTCATGCACCCAAGAGTACTTAAGCTGGTCACATGCCTGCGCTCGATCTCGCCGCCTCCTCCGTCGACCTCACGCGACAGCTGTGCGACATCGAGTCGGTGTCGGGCAACGAGCGGGGGATCGCGGACGCGATCGAGGCGGCCCTCCGCCCCTTCGCGCACCTGGAGCTCACGCGCGACGGGGACGCCGTAGTCGCGCGCACCACCCTCGGCCGCGACCGCCGCGTGGTCATCGCCGGCCATATCGACACCGTGCCGGTCAACAACAACCTGCCCGTGCGCGAGGAGGACGGCTTCCTGGTGGGCCGCGGGACCGTCGACATGAAGGGCGGGGTGGCGGTCGCGCTCAAGCTCGCCGCCGAGCTGGTGAGTCCGCCCGTCGACGTGACCTGGATCTGGTACGACCACGAGGAGGTCGACAGCGCCCTCAACGGGCTCGGGCGGCTCGCGGCATCCCGGCCCGATCTGCTCGCCGGCGACTTCGCCATCCTGGGCGAGCCGACCAGCGCGACGATCGAGGGGGGATGCAACGGCACCGCCCGCGCGGACGTGCGCCTGCACGGCGTCCGCGCCCACAGCGCCCGCGCCTGGGTCGGCCACAACGCCATCCACGACGCGGCGCCGGTGCTGGCGATCCTCGCCGAGTACGTGCCGGCCGAGCTCGAGGTCGACGGCCTCGTGTACCGCGAGGGGCTGAACGCGGTCGGGATCAGCGGGGGAGTGGCGGGCAACGTCATCCCCGACGAGGCAGTCGTCAGCATCAACTACCGCTTCGCGCCCAGCCGGTCGGCCGACGATGCCGTCGCCCACCTGCGCGAGGTGTTCGCCGGGTTCGACCTGGAGATCACCGACATCGCCGAGGGCGCCCGCCCGGGGCTCGACGCTCCGCTCGCGCAGGAGTTCCTCGCGGCGGTCGGCGGCGAGGCGAGCCCGAAGTACGGCTGGACGGATGTCGCGCGGTTCTCCGCGCTCGGCATCCCGGCGGTCAACTACGGGCCCGGGGACCCGCTCAAGGCCCACGCCGACGACGAGCGCGTCGCGACGGCGGAGATCGAGGCGTGCGAGCGGGGGCTGCGGGCGTGGCTGACGGGCTCGTAGCGGCAAAGGTCCGGTACCGCCTCACCCCGTGGTGGGTGAAGGTGATCGTGGTGTTCCTGCTGTCGCGCGTGGTGACCACGGCGATCATGCTGGACTTCGCCGCGCGGCAGCAGCCGAACGCCTGGACGGGCGCGAGCCCCGGCTACGCCGACTTCGCCTCCATCTGGGACGGCCACTGGTACTACATCATCTCGGTGGTGGGCTACCCGTCGGAGCTGCCGATGACCGCTGACGGGCACGTGGGCGAGAGCGCGTGGGCGTTCATGCCCGCGTTCCCGGCCGTGGTGCGGCTCCTCATGCTCGTCACGGGCCTGGACTTCCCCGTGCTCGCCGTGTTCGTCTCGGTCGCCTGCGCGCTCGGCGCCGCCCTCGTCTTCTACCGCCTCATGCACCTCGTGATGCCGGGCAGCGCCGCCCTCTTCGCGGTCGTGCTGTTCTGCGTAGCCCCGCTCTCGCCCATCCTGCAGGTCTCGTACGCCGAGTCGATGCACCTGCTGCTGCTCGCCGCCGCGCTGTACCTGCTCCTGGAGCGGCGGTACCTCATGCTGCTGCCCGTGATCGCGGTCATGTCCCTCACGCGGCCGAGCGGGCTCGCGTTCGCGCTCACCCTCGCGCTGCACGTCGTCTACCGGTTCGTGCGCCGCCGCCACGAGGAGTTCTCGGTGGGCGACCGCGTGAAGTCCGTCATCGCCGCCTTCTTCAGCGGCGTCATGGGCATAGCGTGGCTGCTCATCGCGTGGGCGATCACGGGGTCGCCCACGGCGTACACCGAGACCGAGCTGGCCTGGCGCTCGGCGTACATCGGCTACCAGGAGCTGGTGCCGTTCACCCCGTGGTTCAAGGCCGCCTCCTTCTGGGCGGGGCAGTGGGGGATTCCGCTGCCGGCGCTCGTCGTCATCCTCGTCATCCTCGTCCTGGGCTTCTTCGCCGCCCTGTTCACGCCGTGGGCCAAGCGGCTCGGTGTCGACCTGCGGCTCTGGATCGCCTCCTACGCGCTGTACCTGCTCGCCGTGTTCTTCCCGCAGTCGAGCACGTTCCGCCTGCTCGTGCCCCTGTTCCCCGCCCTGGGCGCCTTCGCGCTACCGCGCTCGCCCTGGTACCGCGCCGGCCTCGTGGTGCTCTGCATCGCCGGCCAGGTCGCGTGGGTGAACATGGCGTGGTGGGTGGATGGCTACGACTGGACGCCCCCGTGAACCCTGGGCGGCGCCCCCGTAACTAGGGCGGCTGTTTTGCCCGCGTTTTCGGGATACGCGGCGGATGAACGATAATGGTGACGTATCCGTGTGAAAGGGGAACGCTCATGGCAGCCATGAAACCGAGGACCGGTGACGGGCCAATGGAGGCTGTCAAGGAAGGTCGCCTCATCATCGTTCGCGTCCCGCTCGAGGGCGGTGGACGCCTCGTGGTGTCAGTGAACGACGCCGAGGCCAAGGAACTGCACGACGCTCTTGCGGGAGTTGTCGCGACCGCCTAGCGGTTGGCCTTTCTTTCAGTCAGTCAGTTTCGTCATCTGCAGGAGTCCGTCTCCTACCGGTGACAGCGCGGTGAGCACGGCGTCGGAACTCGCGATCTCCCTCAGGAGCATCCGGAATCCGGCGACCGTGTCATCGCGCGCTGCGGGGTCCGCGACGCGGCCCCGCCACAGCGCGTGCGCGACGACGACCGTGCCGCCCCGCCGGGCGAGGCGCAGGCCGTGCTCGACGTACTCGATGACGTTCCCCGGGTCGGCGTCGATGAAGACCAGGTCGTAGCTGCCCTCGTTCATGCGCGGCAGCACGTCCTCCGCGCGGCCGCCGATCAGCCGGATGCGGTTGCCCGCGACCCCGGCGTCGGTGAAGGCCTTTCGCGCCACCGTCTGGAAGTCGATCTCCTTGTCGATGGTGGTGAGCACCGCCTCGGGCACGCCGCTCAGCAGCCACAGCCCGCTCACGCCGAGGCCGGTCCCGACCTCGATGATGTTCGCCGGGCTCGTCGCCGCAGCGAGCACCGCGAGCTGCGCGCCCATCGCGGGGGTGATCGGCTCGATCCCGACCTCGAGGGAGTGCTGGCGCATGAGCGCGATGTCGGCGCGTTCGACGATGAACTCCTCGGCGAACTTCCCGCTCAACAGCTTGTCTGGCACGACGCAACTCTAGGCGGACGCGCGGGGTGCGGCGGGTATCCTGAGCGAGTGTCCTTTGGCCTGACGTTCGACAAGCTCCTGATCATCGGGATCATCGCTGTCTTCCTGCTCGGGCCCGAGCGCCTCCCGTACTACGCCTCGCAGCTCGCCCGGCTGGTGAAGTCCGCCCGCACCATGGCCAACGGCGCCAAAGACCGCATGCGCGAGGAGATGGGCCCCGACTTCGACGACATCGACTGGAAGCGGCTCGACCCCCGCCAGTACGACCCGCGCCGCATCATCCGGGAGGCCCTTCTCGAGGACGAGCAGGAGCAGCCGGTCGTGAAGCCCGCCCGCGAGTCCGCGTACGCGCAACGGCAGAGGTTCCTCAAAGAGGGCAAGCCGGCGCCGTTCGACACCGAGAGCACCTAGCGGCGGCGCAGCGCCTTGAGCCCCTTGAGCATCGCGATCATCACGCCGGAGAGGCGGGCCCACTCGGGGCCGGTGCGCGGGAGGGTGAGGATGCCCGTCGCCTCGGCGACCGTGCGCGCCTCGACGTAGCGGAGGATGCCCTCGGGCCCGTTCCGGCGGCCGAGGCCGGACTGCTTCATGCCGCCCTGCGGGGCGTCCACGCTGCCGAACGACGCGCGGTAGCCCTCGTTGATGTTGACGCTGCCCGCGTCGAGGCGGTCGGCGACGCGGCGGGCGCGGGAGACCGACCCGCTGAACACGGAGGCGTTGAGGCCGAACTCGCTCGCGTTGGCCGCGGCGATCGCCTCCTCCTCGCTGTCGACCACGGTGATCGCGACGACCGGGCCGAAGGTCTCGTGCGCGAAGCACTCCATCGCCTCGGTGACGTTCGCGAGCACGGTCGGCTCGAAGAAGAACGGGCCGAGGTCGGGGCGCGCCTTCCCGCCCGCGAGCACGGTGGCGCCCTTCTTCACGGCGTCGTCGACGTGCTTCTGCACGCGCTCGAGCTGGGCCGCGGAGGTGAGGGAGCCGACATCCGTCGTGTAGTCCAGCGCGGGGCCCTGGCTGAGCGCCTGGGTGCGCGACACGAACGCGGCGGTGAACTCCTCGGCCACCGAGCGGGCCACGTAGATGCGCTCGATCGAGACGCACAGCTGGCCCATCGACGAGAACACGGAGTACACGGCGTTGGCGGCCGCGGTTGCCGGCTTCACGTCGTCGAGCACGATGAGCGGGTTCTTGCCGCCGAGCTCGAGGGACGCGCCGGTGAGCGTCGACATGGCGCGCTCGCCGACCCGGATGCCCGTGGCGCTCGACCCCGTGAAGGCGACGTAGTCCGCGGCGTCGACAACGGCGCTGCCGACAGTGCTGCCGTCCCCGGCTACGACAGCCCAGAGTGCGGCGGGAACCCCGGCCTCGATGAAGGCGCGCCGCGACGAGAGTATCGAGAGCGCGCCCTGGTTGTCGGCCTTCTGCACCACGGCGTTGCCCGCCGCGAGGGCGGGGATGACATCCATGATCGACAGGGCGATCGGATAGTTCCACGGCGTGATGATGCCGATGACGCCCTTCGGCTTGTAGCCGACGCGGGTGCGCACGACGGTCGGGATGCCCGAGCGGCGGTGCCGCGTCCGCAGCACGCCGCGCGCCGAGACGGCGTAGTAGCGGGTCACCGACGCGCTCTGGAATACCTCCTCGAAGGCCTGCCCGCGGGTCTTGCCGGACTCGGTCTGCAGGATGTCGAGCAGCTCCTCCCGGCGCTCGAGCAAGAGGTCGTGGGCCTTGAGCAGCACGGCGCGGCGGTGGGCGAAGCCGGCCTCGCGCCATGACTTCTGGGCGATGCGGGCTGCGGCCGCGGCATCCGCCACGTCCTCTGCGGAGCTGATCGGCAGCTGGTGCAGGACCTCGCCGGTGAAGGGCGCGATGACGGGCACGGTGTCGCCGGTGGTCGTGGTCAGGTCGGCGACGAGGCCGGAGACGAGGGGCTGGGTAAGCGTCGATGCTGCCATGCAGCGACTCTACGCCGCTAGGCTCTCGAAAATGGAGAGCGTTCTCACCCGAAAAACCATCGCCACCTACGCCATCGGATCCCTCGGAACGGGCGGCTTCGCCACGCTCCCCGGGCTCGTGCTCGTGATCTACATGACGGACACGCTGGGCATCGCCGCCCTCGCCGCCGGCGTGCTCGTCACGATCGCCAAGATCTGGGACGTGATCATCGACCCGGTCATCGGCGCCCGCAGCGACCGCAGCCTCGCGCTGCGCGGGTCGCGGCGGCCGTTCATGATCCTGGGCGCGCTCGCGCTGCCGGTGTTCTTCATCCTGACCTTCGCCGTGCCGGCCGGTATCGGGCCGCTCGCCTCCGGGGTCTGGGTGCTGCTCGCGTTCCTACTCACGGCCACGGCGTTCTCGCTGTTCCAGGTGCCGTACATCGCGCTGCCCGCGGAGCTCGCGAGCGGGTACGACGACCGCACGAAGCTCATCTCGGCGCGCGTGGTCGTCCTGACGCTCGCGATCCTGCTCTTCGGCGCGGGGGCGCCCGAGATCCAGAAGGCCTTCTCGAACGCCTACACGGGCTACCTCGTGATGGCGGTCGTGGCCGGCCTGGTTATCGGCGGCGGGATGCTCGTCTCCTCGTTCGTCGCCCGCCGCGGTGCGCCGACCGCCGTGGAGCCGTTCTCGATCCTCGACAACTACCGCGCCGGCTTCGCTGCCCTGCGCCGCAGCCAGCCGTTCCGCGCGCTGCTGCTCACCTTCCTGCTGCAGGGCCTCGCTACCGGCCTCATGCTCGCGGGTGCCGCGTACCTCTCGAAGTGGGTGCTCGGCACCGGCGTGACGATCCTGTTCCTGTCGCTCATCGCCCCCGCGATCATCTTCGCTCCGGTGTGGGCGGTCATCTCGCGCCGCATCGGCAAGGAGCGCTCGTTCACCATCGCGTCCGTGCTGTTCGGCGTCGCCGCGCTCTCCATGGTGCTGCTCGTGTGGTTCCCGGGGGAGTGGGTGTACGCGCCCGTCGCGCTCGCCGGCGCGGGGTACGCGGGGATGCAGTCCCTGCCCATGTCCATGCTGCCCGACGTGATCTCGCACGACGCGGACCGTCACGGGCTCGCGAGCGCGGGAACGTTCGGCGGCGTGTGGACCGCGGGCGAGACGACCGGGATGGCGCTGGGCTCGACGGTGCTCACGCTCGTGCTCGCGGCATCCGGCTACCTGGAGGCTGTTGCGGGGCAGGTGGTGGTGCAGCCGCCGTCGGCCATCACCGGGATCATCATCAGCTTCAGCATCGTGCCCGCCATGATCATCGCGGCGTCGCTCCTGGCCTTCGCCCGCTACCCCCTCCGGAAGGCGGACATCGATGCGGTTCGTTGAACAGCCTGCAGACATCCTCGCGCGGCTCGGGGAGCTGCGAGCGGCGGATGCCCCCACCCACGGCGGCCACGTGCTGTCGTACGTGTACGACTCCGGTCTCGCCGAGCTGGACGAGCTCGCCGCGGCCGCGATCCGCGCCGTGCAGCCGGTGAACGGGCTCGACCCCACCACGTTCACCTCGGTCGCCGTGATGGAGGGCGAGGTCGTCGGATTCGCGCGGGAGCTGCTCGGGGGCGACTCGGATGTCGTGGGCAGCGTGACGACCGGAGGCACCGAGAGCTGTCTGCTCGCGGTGAAGACCGCGCGAGACCTGTGGTCGGGATCGGGGACGCCACGGCTGCTCGCCCCCGTCACCGCGCACGCCGCGTTCCAGAAGGCCGCGCACTACTTCGGGCTGGAGCTCGACCTCGTGCCGGTGGGTCCCGACGGACGGGTCTCCGCCGAGGCCATGATCGCCCGTATGGGGCCGGATGTCGCGCTGGTGGTCGTCTCCGCCCCGAGCTACCCGCACGCCGCGCTCGACCCGGTAGAGGCCGTCGCGGCCGCCGCGCAGGAGCGCGGCATCGCGTGCCACGTGGACGCGTGCATCGGCGGCTGGGTGCTGCCGTTCTGGAGCGGCCTGCCCGCGTGGGACTTCCGCGTGCCGGGCGTCACGAGCATCAGCGCCGATCTGCACAAGTTCGGCTACGCGCCGAAGGGCGTCTCCGTGCTGCTGCAGCGCGGGCGCGACCGGCAGCGAGCCCAGTTCTTCACGACGACGCGGTGGCCGGGCTACCCGGTCGTGAACCCCACCATGCTGGGCTCGAAGTCGGCGGGCGCGCTCGCGGCCGGCTGGGCGATCACGCACGCGCTCGGGCGCGACGGCCTCGCCGCGCTCGCCGAGTCGTGCGAGCGCGCGACCAGCGCGCTCATCGGCGTCATCGGGTCGATCGAGGGGCTGCGCGTCGTCGGGGCGCCGGTCGGCCCGCTCATCGCTGTGGCGACGGATGCCGCGGCCCCCGCCCAGGCACAGGTCGACCCGCACCACTGGGCCGACCAGGTGCGCGCCCACGGCTGGCTCCTGCAGCTTCAGCCGGGGCTCGCGCAGTCGGACGGCACGGTGCTCCCGCACACCACCCACCTCACGATCACCCCGGTCACCGAGGCGGTGCTGCCCGAGCTCTCGGCGGCGCTCGTCGCGGCGGCGGACGAGGTGCGCGGCGTTCCTCCGGTCTCGGCGGCGGACGTACTGGGGTCGCTCCCCGCCGGGTTCGCCCTGCCGGAGGGGCCCCTTGACTCCGCGACCGCCGCCGCCATCCTCGCGGGGCTGGGCCTCGGCGGGGGCGGCGGCGCGCTGCCCGACCGGATGGCGCCGGTGCTCGCGCTCGTGGGGGCGCTGCCGGCGCCGCTCACCGAGAGACTGCTCACCGAGCTCATCGCCCGGGTGGTCGAGCCGCGGTGAGGCGGTGCGGCCCGAGGGCCGCACCGCCCTGCCCTACTTGGTGATGATGACCTTGCCGATCTCGACCGCCCACGACGTGCTCGAGGCGAAGTTCGCGCGCAGGTAGCGCGTTCCCGTCGGCAGCGTCGAGGTGTTCGTGAACGTGGTCGTCGACCAGCCGTTCGTGGTCGCGACGGCCGTCGTCTTCGACGTCGGGACGGTGGTCCACGTCGTGCCGTCCGGCGACGAGCTCCACGTGAGGTACGAGGAGTTCGCCCAGAACTGGTAGACCTTCGCCGAGAAGTTCTTCATCCCGGAGAAGTCCCACGTGATGCTGCCCGCGGAGTCGTTGGTCCGCGCGTAGCGGGCGAGGTCGCCGCTCATGTTGCTGAACGGGCCGGAGACGTCGATGCGCGCGTTGGTGCTGTGCGCGGAGGTCTTCGACCAGTCGTTGGCGTAGTCGGCGAGGGTTGCCGGCTCGACCACTGTCGCGACCTCGTGGAAGCCCCGGCTCGGAGCGGTGGTCACACCGACGACCGCGCCGAAGTAGTCGCGCCCGCCGTTGT
This sequence comes from Rhodoglobus sp. GW821-FHT12B09, assembly GCF_058809925.1. Taxonomy (NCBI): domain Bacteria; kingdom Bacillati; phylum Actinomycetota; class Actinomycetes; order Micrococcales; family Microbacteriaceae; genus Rhodoglobus; species Rhodoglobus sp. GW821-FHT12B09. Next base: position 141,790 of record NZ_JBXATB010000007.1, read on the forward strand.
CGTCGATCACGACACCGCTGGCCTTCGCCGGGGAGGTCGAGCCGATCTTGAATCCCGTGACCGAGGCGATGCCGTACGGCGCCGTTCCGGGGGAGACCAGGAGCGGGTTCGTGGTGAGCTTGTGGGCGTCGGCTGGCTCGGAGGCCGGGTGGTTGCCGTAGAACACGTTGTAGTCGATCACGGCACCCGCGGTGTTCGGGTAGAGGTACTCGCCGCTGCCGTGGTTCTCGATGATGTTGTTGCGGAAGCTCCAGGTGCCGGCAGTGGTGCCGTCGCAGCCGTCGCAGTAGATCGGCTTGGCCGTCGACCCGCTCGGGATGTACACGGTGTTGTTGTAGATGTCCGTGTTCTCCTGCACCCCGTACGAGAACGTGAAGATGCCCTTCTCGCCGCCCCAGCCGTCGTTGACGCTCAGGTTGTCGCGCACCACCAGGTTCGACGAGTAGCCGCCCATCATCAGCAGGAAGCCGCCCTCGTTGTCGTGGCTGTAGTTGTACTGCACCTTCGTGTTGATGCTCGCGAGGTCGACGTCGAAGCCCTGGCCGTCGGTGCCCTGCTTGAGCGTTCCGTAGACCTCGTTGAACTGCACGACCGCGTCCATGCCGCGCGTGGGCCACAGGCCCGCCGCCGAGGGCTCCGTCGAGCCCACGATCGTCTTCTGGCCGGCGTTGCCGACGACGTTGCGCTGGAGCATCGAGCCCTTGGAGCCGTAGACGACGATGCCGTCGCTGTCGGTGTTGGTCACGACGTTGTCCTGCACGGTCACGCCGGTGCTCAGCTGGCTCGCCACGACCACCGTCTGGTCGGAGGTGTAGTACGAGATGTCCCAGAAGCCGATGCCCGTGCGGCCCACGGAGTCGACGGTGTTCGACTGGATGAGCACATTCGCCCAGCTGTCGCTCGTGCCCTGGGCGAGAACGGTGATGCCGCCGTTGCCGTGGGAGTCGATCTCGGAGCAGTGGAAGCAGCCGTTGACGTTGTGCACCCAGTTGTTGGTGATCGTGATGCCGCTCAGCGTCGACCCGCTCGTGTTGTTCACGAGGATGCCGTCGCGGTGCGCGCCGTTGACCGTCATCGACCCGAAGTTGTCGGTGCCCGAGTTGTTGACTACCTCGAGGTTGTCGATAGTCCAGTACTGCTGGTTGTTGAGGTACACGGCCGCTCCGGTCGTGAGGCCGCCTGTGAGGGAGCTGCCGTCGATCTTCGGCCGGTTGCCCGAGCCGTAGGCGCCGATGGTGATGGGGCTGCCGGAGGTGCCGGAGCCGAGCGGGTGCAGTTGCCCTGTCCACGACTGGCCTCGGTTGAAGAGGATGCGGTCGCCCGCCGCGAAGGTCGTCGCGCCCACCTTGGTGAGCGTCTTCCAGGCCGTGGCAGTGCTCGTTCCGGCAGCGGCATCCGAGCCCGCGACGGCGTCGACGTAGTACGTGGTGCCGGCGGCCGAGGCCGGGGCGGCGACGGCGACGACGGAGAGCCCCGCGAGGATCGCGGCGGTTCCCATCATGGCCAGCATGCGAGTGAGCTTCATTGCTGTCTCCTTGTCGGCGCGCGGCGACGATGCCGCGCGCGGGGTGCATGGTTGCCGGCCGTCCAGCCCGGGAGAACTGCCTGGGAGGCAGTGCCGTACGGTCGCTAAAGCGTTTCTGTTCGCATGACGGATCCTCATGCGATCAGTGGTGAATCTAATGCCAAAGCGCTTTGGCTTTAACGACCTTGGCCCTGCTGCCGGCGGATGTCAAGCACGCGTTCTACGCGCCCGCGTGGGCGTTGTCGAAGCGCTCCGCCTCCGCGCGCAGCGCCTCCACGACGGCGCGCACGGAGGGCCGCTCGGCCCGGTCCGGCCGCAGTAGCGCCGAGATCAGCCGCGACGCGCGCACGCCCACGAGCGGCCGCGTGATGAGCCCGTTCTCCCGATCGCGGGTGGTGAACCGCGGCAGGATGCCGATGCCGTGGCCCGCGGCGACGAGGGCCTCGACCACTCCGTTGTCGGCGAACCGCTGGATCACGTGGGCGGGCGACGCGTTCGCCGCCTCGATCCCGCGCAGGATCCTGTCGAACGGCAGATCGCGCGGGGTGCCGATCCAGGTCTCGTCGACGAGGTCTGCGGGCGTGAGGGCCGCCTTGTCGCCGAGGGGATGGCCCTCCGGCAGGGCGATGTCGAGGGGCTCGCGCATGAGCGGGACGACGGTGAGCCCGCGCTCCGACCAGGAGGGCAGCACTCCCGGCGCGTCGGCGACCACCACGTCGAAGTCGGCGGTGAGGTCGGCGATGTCCGTCACGTGCGAGTCGAGGTCGCCGGCGTGGAGGACGAGCCCGGGCATCCGGTCGATCGCTGTCAGGAGGCCGGGCAGCAGCATCTGGCCGCCGGTCGGGAAGATCGTGAGCGTGACCTCGCCGCGCGGGGCCGAGCGGAAGTCCTCCCACAGGGCCTCCGCGCGCTCGATCGCGGTGGCGACGTCGGCGGCGGTTCTGGCGAGCGCGCGCCCGGCCGAGGTGAGCTGGATGCCGCGGCCCGACCGCTCCGTGAGCGGCACGCCGGCCTCCCGCTCGAGGATCTTCAGCTGCTGCGACACGGCGGAGGCGGTGCGGCGGGTGGCAGCCGCCACGGCCGTGATACTGCCGCGGTCGGCGAGCTCCCGGAGCAGCTCGAGCCGCCGAATATCCATGTAGGCAGACTACACAGTCATGTAAGTTTTATGTTCTTGTCCTACATGGTTGACGCGGCGAGAATTGAGTCATGTCAATCGATCTCGTCATCCTCACGGCCCTGGCCGTCGCGGGAGTCGCCGCCTCCATCGCCGCCGTTGTGCGCGACGGATACCGCCGCATCCCGACCCGCCGCTTCTAACCCGAAGCCACCGCGCTGCCCGTCAGCCGGTCACGCCACGCCCCACTCGGCCGAGTGGGGCGTTCTGCGTCTCAGGCGCGAAAACGCGGGTCTGACTCTTGGGGGTTCGGCCTGCGGTCGGTCGGCCACGCGCCCCTGCGGCGCATCACGACGGTGACCGTCGCCGCCGCGGCCAGGACGATCGCGAGCGCTCCGCCGAGCAGCGTCATCTCGAGCGCGCGGCCGGTTCCGCCGACGAAGCCCGGGTCGACCCACGGCAGGACGGCGAACACCGTCCACAGCGTGGCGAGGCCGTAGTAGAGCGCGGGCATCCGTACGTCGAAGAAGCGCGCCCACCCTGTTCTGGAGACTGTTGCTGTATCCATACTTCGACGCTACGCCAGCGCCCCGATAAACGGGCGGCGCCCTCAGGTGACGCTCAGGCCGAGCTTCCTGCCGGCGAGGCCCCGGGCGCGGGTGGCGAGCGCGGCGGCGACGGCCGTGATCGCGGCGGCGGCGGGGTCGTCGGGATGCCCGAGCACGACGGGCTCGCCGGAATCCCCGCCCTCCCGCAGCGCGAGGCTCAGCGGGATCGAGGCCAGCAGCGGCACGTCGAGGCGCGCCGCGGCATCCGCGCCCCCGCCCTCGCCGAAGAGGTGGAGCACACTGCCGTCCGGCTGGGGGAGCCCCGCCATGTTCTCGATGACGCCGATGACCGTCTGCCCGGTCTGGCGGGCCACGAGGGCGCTGCGCTCCGCGACCTCCGCGGCGGCGGACTGGGGCGTGGTCACGACGACCACCTCCGCCTGGGGCAGCAGCTGCCCGAGCGAGATCGCGATGTCGCCGGTGCCGGGCGGGAGGTCGAGCAGGAGCACGTCGAGGTCGCCGAAGAATACGTCGGTGAGGAACTGCTGGAGTGTGCGGTGCAGCATCGGACCGCGCCAGGAGACGGCGGTGTTGCCCTCGACGAACATGCCGATCGAGATGACCTTCACCCCGTGCGCGACGGGCGGCAGGATCATCTCGTCGACCTGGGTCGGCTTCGCGCCCGCGACGCCCAGCAGGCCCGGGATCGAGAAGCCGAACACGTCGGCGTCCACGATGCCGACGCGCAGGCCGCGGGCGGCGAGGGCGACGCCGAGGTTCGCGGTGAGCGTCGACTTGCCGACGCCGCCCTTGCCGCTCGAGATCGCGTAGATGCGGGTGAGCGAGTCCGGGCCGAACTGCAGGGTCTTGGGCCGGCCGCCGCGCAGCTTCTCGGTGAGGGCCGCGCGCTCTTCTCGGGACATCACGGACACGTTGACCTGCACGGCGCCCGTGACGGTGAGCGCCGCCTCGCGCACGTCGCGCTCGATGGTGTCGGCGGCGGGGCAGCCCACGATCGTGAGTTTGAGGTCGACAGTCGCCAGGCCGTCGTCGACCGAGACCCCGCCGACCATCCCCAGCTCCGTGATGGGCAGGCGCAGCTCGGGGTCGATGACGCGCGCGAGCGCGGTCACCACCCGGTCGCTGAGGCTCTCGTCGGGACTCATCGGGAGTGCCTCAAGGAGCGTCTTTCTCGTCCTTGTCGCGGTCCAGCTCCTCGAGCAGGCTCCTGAGCTCCTGGCGGATGAACTCCTTGCTGGCCAGGTCCTGCATCGCGAGGCGCAGCGCCACGACCTCGCGCGCGAGGTACTCGGTGTCGTTGAGGTTGCGCTCCGCCCGCTGGCGGTCCTGCTCGATCTGCACGCGGTCGCGGTCGTCCTGCCGGTTCTGCGCGAGCAGGATGAGCGGGGCGGCGTACGAGGCCTGCAGCGAGAGGATGAGCGTGAGCGCGGTGAACCCGATCGCCGCCGAGTCGAAGCGGATGCCCTCCGGCGCGATCGTGTTGTAGAGCATCCACAGCACGACGAAGATCGACAGGCCGAACAGGAACCAGGGCGTGCCCATGCCGCGCGCGATCGCCTCGGTGAAGCGGCCGAACCGGTCGTTGCTCTGGAAGATCCGTGCCGGCTGGCGCAGCCCGCGGGGGGAGTCGAGGCGCGCCTCGGTGCGTGCGGAGCGGTTGTTAGCGCGTGCCACGGGATGTCCTCCTCACGGGGATGGTCGAAGTGTTGGTGCTGGGGCTCTCGTCGTTCGTACTTCGCCAGTCGTCCGGCAGCAGATAGTCGAGGACATCGTCAATGGTCACCACCCCGACGAGGCGGTGGTTCTCGTCGACGACGGGAACCGAGACGAGGTTGTAGCTGGCCAGGATGCGCGACACCTCGGCCGCGCTCGTGCCCGAGTGCACCGGCTCGAGCGTCGAGTCGACGAGGGCTCCCAGGCGCTCATTGGGCGGATAGCGCAGCATCCGCTGGAAGTGCACCATGCCGAGGAACCGTCCGGTGGGCGGCTCGTACGGCGGCAGGGTCACGCAGATGGCGGCACCGAGGGCGGGGGCGAGCTCGTGCCGCCGGATGAGGGCGAGGCCCTCGGCGACCGTGGCATCCGCCGACACGATGATCGGCTCGGTGGTCATGAGGCCGCCCGCGGTGTCGGGGGCGTAGGAGAGCAGGAAGCGCACGTCCTCCGCCTCCTCCGGCTCCATGAGGTCGAGCAGGGTCTCGCCGCGCTCGTCGCTCAGGTGCGCGATGAGGTCTGCCGCGTCATCCGGCTGCATCTGGTCCAGCACGTCGGCGGCCCGGTCGTCGTCGAGCTGGTTGAGGATATCGACCTGCTCGGTCTCGGGCATCTCCTCGAGCACGTCGGCGAGGCGGTCGTCGCTGAGCTCCTCGGCGACCTCGAGCATGCGCTGCTCCGGGAGGTCGAGCATCGCGTTGGCGAGGTCGGCGGGCAGCATGTCGGCGTAGCTCGCGACGAGCTGCGTGGCCGACTGGGACTCCCCGGGCGCCTGCTTCTCGATGAGGTCCGACCACGCGGCGAAGACGGTGGCGCCCTTCTGGAACAGCGCGGCGTTCGTCTTCGGGCGGCGCAGGAAGGCCTGCGTCACTGCCCACTCGCCGAGGTCGGTCTCCTCGATAGCGACGTCCTCGATGTTCGCCTCGCCGGAGCCGTCGCGCAGGCGCACCGTGCGGCCGAGCAGCTCGGCCATGACGCGCACCTCGCCGCCGCGCTGCTCGAACCGCCGCAGGTTGATGAGGCCGGTGGTGATGATCTGGCCGGAGCCGATGCTCGTCACGCGCCCGATCGACAGGAACACGCGGCGCTTGCCGGGCACCTCGAGCACGAAGCCCACCACCCGCGGGCCGCCGTTGGTGCGGTAGACGACGAGCACGTCGCGCACCTTGCCGACGCGGTCGCCGTTGGGGTCGAAAACGGAGCACCCGACCAGACGGGCGGCGAATACTCTCGTCGTGCTCACGCCTAGAAGCTTACTCAGGCAGAACCCTGCCCCTGCGTGGGACAATGGCTCTCGTGACCAATCCCAGCGCGTTCGGCCGTCGTGGCACCGTCCTCCCGTCCATCCCGAAGGGCGATGTCCTCGGCACGTACGACACCTACCTCGAGGCGCAGGGCGTCGTCGACCGGCTCGCCAAGGCGGACTTCGAGGTCGCCAAGCTGTCGATCGTGGGCAACGACCTCAAGACCGTGGAGCGGGTCACCGGCAAGCTCACGAACGGGCGCGCCGCACTCGCGGGCGCGGCATCCGGTGCCTGGCTCGGTCTGTTCTTCGGGCTCGTGCTCACCATCTTCAGCCCGCCCACCCCGCAGGCCTTCGGGTTCGTCGGTGCGGCGGTGCTGATCGGCGCGGGATTCGGCGTCATCTTCGGCCTCGTCACCTACGCGATCAACCGCCGCCGCCGTGACTTCACCTCCACCCACCAGGTGCTCGCGTCGAACTACCAGATCATCATCGACCCCGAGCTGACGGCCAAGGCGCAGCAGACGCTGCAGTCGCACCCCGCGGAGTAGCGCGGGTGGCGCGGGCGGGCTGTGGCTCGCCGGTGCCCGGGCTGGGTCAAACGATCCACTTGCCGCAAAGTGCTGTCGTGCGCGCCCCCATTGAGCAGATTGGGGCAAGTGGAACGTTTCACTTGGCCGCCTCCGGGGCGGGACGGCTCCTCATCGCTCGCCTCGAGGCCGATGCTGCAGGGCGCGGGCAGGTGCGCTAGCGCGCGAGCCACGCCTCCACGTCGTCGGCCGTGCGCGGGATGCCCGACGACAGGTTCTCCGCGCCGGTCTCGGTCACGAGGATGTTGTCCTCGATGCGCACGCCGATGCCGCGGTATTCCTCGGGCACGGAGAGGTCGTCCGGCTGGAAGTAGAGCCCGGGCTCGATCGTGAACACCATGCCCGGTTCCAGGACGCCCTCGAGGTACAGCTCGCGGCGTGCCGCGGCGCAGTCGTGCACGTCGATGCCGAGGTGGTGGGACGTGCCGTGCACCATGTAGCGGCGGTGGTACTGCTGGTCGGGGGAGAGGGACTCCTCGGCGCTCACCGGCAGGAAGCCCCACTCGGCGGTCTTGGCGGCGATGACCTTCATCGCGGCGGCGTGGATCTCGCGGAACTTGATGCCGGGCTTGACGATGGCGAAGGCGGCATCCGCTGCCTCGAGCACTGCCTCGTAGACGCGGCGCTGCACCTCCGTGAAGGTGCCGCTGACCGGGAGGGTGCGCGTGATGTCGGCGGTGTAGTAGCTGTCGAGCTCGATGCCTGCGTCGATGAGGATCAGGTCGCCGGTGACCACGGGGCCGTCATTGCGGGTCCAGTGCAGAATGCAGGCGTGGGGGCCGGATGCCGCGATCGTGTCGTATCCGACGGTGTTGCCCTCGGCCCGCGCACGGCGGTTGAAGGTGCCCTCGACGAGGCGCTCGCCTCGGGTGTGGGCGGTGATCTCGCCGAGGTCGGCGATGACGTCGTCGAAGCCGAGCTTCGTGGCATCCACGGCCGCCCGCATCTCGGCGATCTCGAAGGAGTCCTTGACGAGGCGCAGCTCGCTCAGGTCGCGCGCGAGCTCGGTGTCGCCGTCGTTGTCCAGCGACTCGGAGTCCGCCGTGAGCAGGCGGCGCCCGTCGACCTGGTCGGTGATGTCGCGGTCGGCGTCGCGCACGATGAGCGTGTCCGCGTCGACCGCGTCGAGCACCGCGGCGAAGTCGGCGAGGCCCGCGGTGGCGAGACCGAGGTCGGCGGCGACGTGCGCCAGGGAGGGGCGGGCGCCGATCCAGAACTCGCCGATCTCCGGGTTCGCGTAGAACTCGTCGGAGTCGCGGCCCGCGGGCTCGCGGAAGTACAGGGTTGAATCGTGGCCGTCGGCGGTCGGCTCCATCACGAGCACGCTCGCGGGCACCGCGTCGGAGCCCCAGCCGGTGAGGTGCGAGAACGCGGAGTGCGCGCGGTAGGCGTAGTCGGTGTCGTTCGAGCGGACCTTCGCCGCGCCGGCCGGCAGGATGAGGCGCTTGCCGGGGTGCATCGCAGAGATCGCGGCGCGGCGCTCGGCGGCGAACGCGGCGTGGTCGCGCGGCGCGGGAAGGGCGTCCGGGCGGTCGGCCCACTGCGAGGAGATGTACTGCGCGAACGTGTCCGACACGGGGGTCGTCGATCGGTTGGACGTGGCGCGGGGAGCGGTCTTGTCAGCCATCCCCCTATTCTCCACCCCTCCTAGCCGGCGGGCGAGAGCTGCGCGAGGACGGGGCGGTGGTCGCTTCCGTCGCCGTCGTGCGACTGGATGACGCGGAATCCGGTGACCCTCCAGTTCGACGTGCTCATCACGTGGTCGATGGGGGCGCCGAGCAGCGCGGGCAGCGCGGCGGGCCAGGTGCCGACGGCGGCGTTGCCGGTGGCGTCCGCCGCGTCGGCGCAGTCGCCGATCACGGCGCCCGCCGAGGTCGCGAGGCCTGAGTAGTGGTCGAGCGTCGAGTTGAAGTCGCCGGCCATGATCGCGTTGTCACCGGTGCAGGCGCCCTTGAGCCACTGCAGGTCGTCGCGCCAGTGCTGCATCTCACCGGGGATCGGCGCCACCGGGTGCACGGCGATGATCGTCGGTCCGGTTCCGTCGATGGGGGTCGCGACGACGCTCGGCAGCACGGTCGTGGTCACCGCCGTCTCGTCGGCCTCGTACTCGCCGAGGTCGACGCTGATCAGCAGCGTCGTCGACCGCGCCTTCGAGACCTCGTCGTAGGCGGCCGTGAAGAGCGCCATCGGGTGGCCGGCGTCGTTCATCATCTGGGCGACCTCGAGCCCCGTCTCGCGCGTGGTCTCGGGCAGCACGACGATCTCGGCGCCTGAGTCGAGGGCGAGCTGCGCGATGGCGTCGGAGCCGGGGGCGTCACCGAGGGTGTTCCAACTGAGCACTGTCACGTCGCTGTCCGTCGTCGACTCGAAGCCCGGGTTTCCGAAACCGCGCGTCGACAGGACGGCGGCAGTGACGAGCACGAAGGCCAGAAGGGCGATGGCGAGGGATGCCGCGAACCGCCGCACCCCGGACGAGATCAGTGCGGCGAGCGTGAGCCCGACCACCAGCACCAGCGCGACGGCTGCCGCGAGCCCGCGGAGGGAGACCACCTGTGCGACCACGGGGGCGTTCGCGAGGCCGAAGACCTGGGGCCAGAGGGCCACGACGAGGCCAGCGGCCACGGCGACGATGACGACGGCGGCGAGGAATCTGCGAAACATGGCGGCCCGAGCCTAACCCAGCCGCCCGCGCAATAGGCTGGACGGATGCCCGACGGCCCGATCGACCTGCACACGCACAGCAGCGTCTCCGACGGCACCGAGACGCCCACGCAGCTGGTCCGGGCCGCGGTCGCGGCCGGCCTCTCCGCCGTCGCGCTCACCGACCACGACTCGACGGCGGGCTGGCAGGAGGCGATCACCGCAGCAGCGGGGACGGGGCTCACGATCATCCCGGGCATGGAGCTCAGTACCAACTACGGGCCCGCCAGCGTCCACGTGCTCGCCTACCTGTTCGACCCCAACAACGGCGAGGTGGTGGCCGAGACCGCGCGCATCCGCGACGGGCGGCTGCACCGCGCCGAGCGCATCGTGGAGCGGATCGCTGCCGACTACGACCTCACCTGGGAGGACGTGCTCGCGGAGTCGTCCGACGGCACCACCCTCGGCAGGCCGCACATCGCCGACGCGCTCGTGCGCAAGGGATTCGTGCCCAACCGCAGCGCCGCGTTCGAGAGCATCCTGCACTGGCGCAGCGGCTACTACGAGAAGTACTACGCACCGTCGCCGTTGGAGGGCGTCCGGATGATCGTGGGGGCCGGCGGAGTGCCCGTGCTCGCGCATCCGGCCACCCACGGCAGGTACCGGCCCATGGAGGACCGGGTGATCGGCGAACTGGCCGACGCCGGGCTGTTCGGGCTCGAGGTCGGCCACCGCGACAACTCCGAGGAGGGCAAGCGGTGGCTGCTGAAGCTCGCCGCCAAGTTCGGCCTGGAGGTCACCGGGTCGAGCGACTACCACGGCGAGGGGAAGCCGAACCGGCTGGCCGAGAACTCCACGAGCCCCGAGGTGCTCGCGAAGCTCGTCGAGCGGGGTACCGGGACGACGCCCGCGGCTGGTTGAGCGGGCCCGCCGGGGCGTTAGACCGCCCCGGGGTCCCTCCCGGCTGCCTCCCCAGTCCCTCCGCGCTGCCTCCCCAGTCCCTCTCCGGTCCGCACCCAGCTCCGGGTGTGCGAAATGCAGGAGATGCTGGCGGCCGCCCCAGTGATTCCGGGGATGCTCGCACTCATCGGCTCGAGTTAACCTGCATTTCGCACCGAATCGAGCGGGGAGAGCGGGCGGGGCGGTGACGTGCGAAAGCCGGATGCCGAGCATCCGGTTTCGATACGCGCCCCAGAGGGCGCTACTCAACCCGCCCTAGGCGGTGGGGGCGGTGTTGCCGGGCGTGCCCGAGCCGCCGCGGCGGGTGCGGGTACGGCGGCGGCGCGAGGGGGCTGCACCGTCGTGGGTGCCGCCGCCCGCCGCGCTATCGCGCGTGACATCCGTGGACGTCGACGTGCGGGGCGGGCGCGAGCCGGACTGGGCCGGGCGGCCACCGCGGTCGCCGCCGCTGCGGCCACGGCCGCCGTCACGTCCGCCGTCGCGGCCGCCGGCCGGGGCCGGGTCCTTGACGCGGGCGACGGCGCCGGGCAGGCGGCCCTTGGTGCCCTCGGGGATGTCGAGGTCGGTGTACAGGTGCGGGCTGGACGAGTACGTCTCCACCGGCTCCGGGATGCCCATCTCGAGCGCGCGGTTGATGAGCGACCACTTGTGCATGTCGTCCCAGTCCACGAACGTGACCGCGATGCCGGTCTTGCCCGCGCGGCCGGTGCGGCCGGCGCGGTGCAGGTAGGTGTCGTGGTCGTCGGGGATGGTGTGGTTGATCACGTGGGTCACGTCGTTGACGTCGATACCGCGGGCCGCGACATCCGTCGCAATGAGGATGTCCTTCTTGCCGGCCTTGAACGCGGCCATAGCGCGCTCGCGCTGCTCCTGGTTGAGGTCGCCGTGCACGGCGGCGGCGTTGAAGCCGCGGTCGTTGAGCTCCTCGACGAGCTTGGCCGCGGCGCGCTTCGTGCGGGTGAAGACGACGGTCTTGCCGCGCCCCTCCGACTGCAGGATGCGGGCGATGACCTCGTCCTTGTCGAGCGAGTGCGCGCGGTAGACGACGTGCTTGATGTTCGCCTGCGTGAGGCCCTCGTCGGGGTCCGTCGCGCGGATGTGGATCGGGCGGTTCATGAAGCGGCGGGCGAGGGCCACGATCGGGCCGGGCATCGTCGCGGAGAACAGCATGGTGTGGCGCGTCGGGGAGGTCTGCGCGAAGAGCTTCTCGATGTCGCTCAGGAAGCCGAGGTCGAGCATCTTGTCGGCCTCGTCGAGGACCATGACCTTGACGTCCTTGAGCGACAGCAGCCGCTGTGACGCGAGGTCGAGCAGGCGGCCGGGGGTGCCGACGACGACCTGCGCGCCGGCCTTCAGCTCCTCGACCTGGCCCTCGTAGGCCTTGCCGCCGTAGATCGCGGCGATCTTGGTGCTGCGGTTGGATGCCGCGAGCACCAGGTCCTCCGCCACCTGCACGCACAGCTCGCGCGTGGGGACGACGACGAGCGCCTTCACGCCGGGCTCCGGATCGGTGCCGAGCGACTGCAGCAGGGGGAGGCCGAAGCCGAGCGTCTTGCCGGTACCGGTCTTCGCCTGGCCGATGATGTCCTGGCCCGCGAGCCCCATGGGGATCGTCTGGGTCTGGATCGGGAAGGGCTCGATGATGCCCTTGGTGGCGAGCGCGTCGACCATGTCCTGGTCGATGTTGAGATCTGAGAATGTCAAAGAAGTAGTGCCCTTACAGACTGTGCCTTTTCAGGCTCTGAGTTACGCCCGTTCTGTCCTGGGGCGCATGACCTCCGCCAGAAATGGGAGGTATGAGCACAGTCTAAGCTAAACCCCGTGGCTAACTGGTTCTCGCGGCGTCCCCGGCGCACCGAAGCGCCCCGGCTGCGCTCGCGGGGCGACGACCAGGTCACCACGAAGGTCGACCTCGTGGAGTTCACGCCCGACCTCATGGAGTTCCTGGGCCGCGCTGCGTACGTGCAGCTGATCCAGTTCGAGAACCTCTCCCGCGCCATTTCCAGCGCTCCCACGACGTCGGCGAAGACGGCGATCGGCCGTGCCGCCGAGCTGTCGCTGGGCAAGCACCGGATGCTCGTGGACGAGATCACGAAGGTGGGCGGCACCCCCGCCGAGGTGATGGAGCCCTCCACCGCCGAAGTCGACAGGTTCGAGCGCGCCACTCACGGCGCGGACTGGTTCGAGACCCTCGTCACCTGCTACCTCACGGCGGGCTTCCTCGACGACTTCTTCGGGCGGCTCGCGCTCGGCCTCCCCGTCGAGGGCCGCCGGATCGCGGCCATCTTCCACGGCGAGTCGGGCGAGGCGATCCTCGCCGAGCTGCTGGAGGACGCGATCGACGAGAACCCGCGCCTTGCCTCCCGGCTGGCGATGTGGGGCCGCCGGCTCGTCGGCGACACGATGCTGGTCGCGCGGTCGTCACTGCGCTACAGCGAGAACCACAAGTCGGACGAGGCGCGCATCGAGCCCGTGTTCACCGAGCTGATCGCCGCGCACACGCGACGCATGGACGCGCTGGGCCTGACCGCGTAGGTAGGCGGGGCCCGACTGCGTGGCGCGGCCCGGGCGGCCTGCCTACGCCTTGCCGCCGGAGAGCTGGTGCAGCTTCTGCGCGTCGAGCTCCTGGCGGCGGCGCGGCAGAACGACCGCGAGCACGAGGGCGACGACGAACGCGGCGCCGAGCGCCGAGACCCAGATCCAGGTGCCGTCGAAGGTCCAGCGGACCGCCCACAGCGTGCCCACCCACACGACCGCCGCGGCGATCGCGGCGGCAGCCGGGAGCAGGAACAGGCCGTACGTGCTGCGCTTCGGAAGGGTGTAGCGAAGGATGGCGCCGATGCCGGCGGCCACGACGATCACGAACAGCAGTTCCATTACGAGTCCTTAGGCGACGAAGCCCACGCGACGCGACTCCTCAGAGCCGATCTCGAGGTAGGCGAGGGAGGCAGTGGGAACAACATAGACGTTGCCCTTGCCGTCCACCAGCTTGACGAACTTCGCGTCGGCGGAGAGAGCGTCGGACACGGTCTTCTCCACCTCGGCCGACGTCTGCGACGACTCGAAGTTGATCTCACGGGGGCTGTTGGCGATACCGATGCGAATGTCCACGTGCCCAGATTACGACACTCCGGATGCCCGCCCCCGCGCCGTCCGCTGTCAGCGCAGCGCACTACCGTGGTGGGGTGGCAGTTACCGGGTTCGTGCGCGCTGAGGCGCCCGTGTCGGCCCCCGATCTCGACGCCTCGCAGCGCGCCGTCGTCGACCTGCCCGACTCCGCATCGGCGGCCGTGCTGGGCGCCCCCGGCACCGGCAAGACCACCGCGCTCATCGAGCTCGTCGCCGACCGGGTGCTGGTGCGGGGCTGGGGGCCGTCGGAGGTGCTCGCGCTCACAACCTCCCGCGCAACGGCGACCCGGCTTCGGGACGCGATCGCGCTGCGGCTCGGTGTCGCGACCACCGGCCCGCTGGCGCGCACCGTCAACTCACTCGCGTTCGAGGTGGTGCGCGACGCGGCACGGCGAGCGGGGGCATCCCCGCCGCGCCTGGTGACCGGCGGCGAGCAGGACTCCGACATCGCGCAGCTCCTGGAGGGGCACCTCGAGGAGGGCACGGGCCCGCAGTGGCCGGAGTCGCTCGGGCCGGAGGTGCGGGCCCTGCGGCGGTTCCGCAACGAGCTGCGCGAGCTCATGATGCGCGCGACCGAGTACGACGTGCCGCCGTCGCGGCTGCGGCAGCTCGGCAGTGCCCTCGACCACCCGGAGTGGGTCGACGCGGCCGACTTCATCCAGGAGTACGTCGAGGTCACGGGCAACTACCGCGAGACCCAGTTCGACGCCTCCGAGCTCGCCCGGGTCGCCGTGGCGGCCATCGAGTCCGACGAGCCGGGGGAGCGCATCGCCGCGCTGCGCCTGGTCGTCGTCGACGACCTGCAGGAGGCCACCGAATCGACCCTCGCCCTGCTGCGCGCCCTTGCCGGCCGGGGCGTCGCGGTGGTCGCATTCGGCGATCCGGATGTCGCGGCGAACGCCTTCCGCGGCGGCGAGCCCGACGCCCTGGGCAGACTGGCGACAGTGCTCGGCCTGCCGGAGCTGGCGACCCTGACGTTGAGCACGAGCCACCGGCAGGGTCCGGCGCTGCGCGCGCTCACGGCATCGGTGTCCGGCCGCATCGGCGCCGCGGCGGCGGGTACGCAGCGTGCAGCGGCCGCCGGGGGCGCGGATGCCGAGACGCCCGTGGCGCGCATCGAGGCGTCGAGCCCCGCCAGGGAGTGGGCGACCATCGCCCGCGTGCTGCGGCAGGAGCACCTCGAGCGCGGGGTCGCGTGGAGCGACATGGTGGTGGTCGTGCGCAGCGGTGCGCACATCCCGGTCATCGCCCGCTCTCTCGCGCTCGCGGAGGTGCCGACCCGCACCTCGATCGGCGGCACCGCCCTGCGCGACGACGCGGCGGCGCGCGGGCTGCTCACGCTCGTGGACGTGGGGATCGGCCGCACCCCGCTCGACGCGGAGCGCGCCTCCGAGCTTCTGCTGAGCCCGTTCGGCGGGCTCGACCGGCTGGCCCTGCGGCGCCTGCGGCTCGCGCTGCGCGCCGAGGAGGTCGCCGGCGGCGGCACGCGCTCGGCCGACGAGCTGCTCGTGGAGGCGCTCGGCGCTCCCGGCAGGCTGGCCACGATCGACCACCGGGTGGGGCGGCAGGCGCAGCGGCTCGCCGACACCCTGGCCATGCTCGCCGCGAGCGACGGATCCATCGAGGAAGTGCTGTGGCTCGGGTGGGAGCGCAGCGGCCTCGCGCGCCTCTGGCGCGACCAGGCGCTCGGTGCGGGGATCACGGCGGCGGAGGCGAACCGCAACCTCGACGGCATCGTCGCCCTGTTCACGGCGGCCAAGCGGTTCAGCGAGCTGCGGCCGGACGAGGCGGCGCGCACCTTCCTCGACAACGTGCTCGACGCCGACGTCCCTGAGGACACCCTGTCGCCCCAGCCCAACGACGAGACCGTGCTCGTCACGACCCCGGCGGGCACGGTCGGGCTCGAGTTCGACACGGTCGTCGTCGCCGCGCTGCAGGACGGCGTGTGGCCGAACCTCCGGCTGCGCGGCTCGCTGCTCGCCCCGCAGGAGCTCGTGCGGGCAGTGACGGGCGTCGACTCCGCGTCGGTCGACGAGCGGCGGCAGGTGCTGGGGGACGAGCTGCGGATGTTCGCGCTCGCGGTCTCGCGCGCCCGGCGGCGGCTCGTCGTCGCCGCGGTGGCGAACGAGGACGAGGCGGCGAGCGTGTTCCTCGGCCTCGTGCAGGGCGCCACCGTGCTCGAGTCCACCTCGACCCCGCTCTCCCTCCGCGCGCTCGTCGGCAAGCTGCGGTCGCAGGCGGCAGCGGGCCGCCCGTTCGCCGCGTCCAACCTGGCGGCGCTCGCCGCGGAGCAGATCCCGGGCGCCGACCCCGCCGACTGGCACGGCCTGCTCGCGCCCTCCACCACGGGCCCCCTGTACGACGGGGAGCAGGTGCCGGTGTCGCCCTCGGGTCTCGAGAAGCTCGTGGACAGCCCGCTGGACTGGTTCCTCGAGCGGATGGCCGGCTCCGAGTCCGGCGTCATCGCGAACGTCGGCACGATCGTGCACTGGGCGATGGAGACCGCGCCCGACTCGAGCCCCGAGACCCTGTGGGCCGCCGTGGAGTCGCGCTGGAGCGAGCTGCTGTTCGAGGCGCCCTGGCTGGCCGACCGGCAAAGGGCGATCGCGCGGCGGTTCACCGACGCGCTCTCCGAGTACCTCGGGGAGTTCGAGCGCGACGGCAAGCAGCTCGTCGGCTCCGAGATCCGCTTCCAGCTCGAGGTGGACCGCGCCATCGTGAGCGGCTCGATCGACCGGGTAGAGCGGGATGCCGACGGGGCCGTCGTGATCGTCGACCTCAAGACCGGCACGCCGATCTCCAGCCAGGCCAAGATCGACGACCACCCGCAGCTCGCCGCCTACCAGCTCGCGTACGACTCCGGGATGCTCGACGAGCGGCTCGAGCCCTTCGGCGAGCACCGCGGCGGGGGCGCGAAGCTCCTGTTCGTGAAGGAGGGGGTGCGCGGCAAGAAGTACCGCGAGGGCGTGCAGGGCCAGCTCGACGCGGAGCAGCTCGAGGAGTTCCGGGAGCGGGTGCGCGAGGCATCCCTCCTCATCGCCGCCGCGGAGTTCGCGGGGCGGGCCGAGCTGCCGATGTTCGGCGTCGGCGACCCGTCGCGGCTCCGGGCCCACCGGGTGAGGGCGGTGTCCAGTGACTAGGGCTGCAGTGATGAGGGGCTGCAGTGATTAGCGCGTTCGATATTGCGGATGCCCTCCAGCGGCCGCGCCCGACCGAGCAGCAGCGCGCGGTGATCGAGGCGCCCCTCGTGCCGTCGCTCGTGGTCGCCGGCGCAGGCAGCGGCAAGACGGAGACCATGGCCAACCGCGTGCTGTGGCTGCTCGCGAACGAGCCCTACAACCGCGGAGAGTTCCCTCGGCCGAGCGAGATCCTCGGGCTCACCTTCACGCGCAAAGCGGCGGGGGAGCTGGGGGCCCGCATCCGCGAGCGCATCGCCGAGCTCGCCGCGGTGAACCTGCTGGGCGACGACTACGACCCGTTCGAGGCGCCGACAGTGCAGACCTACAACTCGTACGCGAACAGCATCTACCGCGACAACGCCGTGCACATCGGCCGCGAGAGCGACGGGGCCGTGCTGGGCGAGGCGGGCGCCTGGCAGCTGGCCCGCACCACAGTGATCAGGAGTCGGGATGCCCGCCTCGCGGGCCTCACGAAGAACCTCGACCCCGTGACCAAGGCGGTGCTCGGGCTCTCGCGCGCGGTCGCGGAGAACGTGGTGCAGCCCGGGGAGGTGAAGGAGTTCGCGCGCCGGTTCGCGAGCATCGCCTCTCTCGAGCCGGGAGGCCGCGGGGCGTACGCGGCGGTCGACGGGCTGGTGGAGAACATCACCGCGCTCGACACGCTGCTCGACGTGGCTGCAGAGTTCGACGCGGCGAAGCGGGCGCGGGGGCTCGTCGAGTACTCCGACCAGGTGGCGCTCGCCCTCGCGATCGTGGGCAGGCGCGGCGAGGTCGCCGAGCAGGAGCGCGCGAAGTACCGGGTGGTGCTGCTCGACGAGTACCAGGACACCTCGGTCACCCAGACCAGGCTGCTCGCCGAGCTGTTCTCCGGGCATCCCGTGATGGCCGTCGGCGACCCGAACCAGTCGATCTACGGGTGGCGGGGGGCCAGCGCGTCGAACCTCGACGACTTCCCGCGGGCCTTCGGGGCGAGCGAGCGGTACGCGCTGTCGACGAGCTGGCGCAACGGCACGGTCATCCTGGACGCGGCCAACGCCCTCGTCGAGCCGCTCGGCGCGAGTGTGGAGCGGCTGGAGCCCAGTCCCTTCGCGTCGGCCCTGCCGATCGACGTGCGGTTCGAGGAGGACGTGCGCTCGGAGGCCGCCGCCGCCGCCGACTGGCTCGCTGCCCGGATGTCCCGCAAGCCGTCGGCGGCGATGCTGTTCCGCACCCGGAAGATGCAGGGCTTCTTCCTCGAGGCGCTTCGCGAGCGGGGCATCCCGTTCCACGTGCTCGGGCTGGGCGGGCTGCTCGCCGAGCCGGAGATCGCCGACCTCGTCGCGGCGCTCACCGTGGTGCACGACCCCTCCGCCGGGCTCGAGCTGATCCGCCTGCTCGCGGGCTCGCGGTGGCGCCTGGGCGTGCGGGACATCCACGCGCTCAACCGGCTCGCCTCCACCCTGCGCGACCGCGACTACGCGCAGCAGCCCTACGACGACGACCTCAAGCAGAAGCTGCGCACGTCCGTGGCGGAGGGCGAGGGCGGCTCGATCATCGACGCGCTCGACTTCATCGGCACCGCGCGCCCCGGCCACTCCTTCCTCGAGGCGTTCAGCGAGATCGGGCTCGAGCGGCTGCGCGAGGCGGCCCGGCTGTTCGCACGGCTCCGCTCGCGCACGGGCCTCGACCTGCCCGACTTCGTCGCGTTCGTGCTGCAGGAGCTGCAGCTCGACATCGAGGTCGCGGCGAACGACTACCGCGCGCTCGGCACCGCCACGATCGAGGCCTTCTACGACGCGCTCGACGGGTACCTCGCGCTCACCGACGTCGCGACGCTCGGCGGATTCCTCTCCTGGCTGCGCGAGGCCGAGCTGCGCGAAGACCTGTCTCCCCGCCCGGAGGATCCGGAGCCCGGAACTGTCCAGATCCTCACCATCCACGGCGCCAAGGGCCTTGAGTGGGACCTCGTGGTGGTCCCGCGCCTGGTCGACGAGGAGCTGCCCGGCAAGCCCGTCGAGGGCGGCTACCAGGGGTGGCTGAGCTTCGGGCAGCTGCCGTGGCAGTTCCGGGGGGATGCCGACGAGCTCCCGGTCTTCGCGTGGCAGCAGGCCACCACTCGCAAGGACGTGGCCGACGAGTTCGCCGCCTTCAAGGAGCGCGTGCGGGCCCATCTCGACCGGGAGGAGCGGCGCCTCGCCTACGTCGCGGTCACGCGCGCTCGCCACGCGCTGCTGCTGACCGGCTCGTTCTGGGCTACCCAGGCGAACCCGCGGCAGCCGAGCCCCTACCTGGTCGAGCTCGAGCCGGTGGTCGGCGCCGTGCCGACCGCACCGGCCGACCCCGAGAACAACCCCCTCGGCGACGACCTCGAGACGATCAGCTGGCCGTTCGACCCGCTCGGCCGCCGCCGGCCCGCCG
Organism: Rhodoglobus sp. GW821-FHT12B09; assembly: GCF_058809925.1. NCBI lineage: Bacteria > Bacillati > Actinomycetota > Actinomycetes > Micrococcales > Microbacteriaceae > Rhodoglobus > Rhodoglobus sp. GW821-FHT12B09. The sequence goes on from NZ_JBXATB010000007.1 coordinate 160,852, forward strand.
TCGAGGCCGCGGCCCTCGCGGTGCGGGCGGCGACGCCTGCCCTCGACGGCCCGTGGCAGCGGGACCTCGAACTGCTGCTCGAGGAGCGCCGGCGCCGGATGTCGGCGGACGGGCTCGTCGCCATGCCCGTGCGCGTTCCGGCCTCCCGGTTCAAGGACTACGTGAGCGACCCGGCATCCGTCGCCTCTTCGCTGCGGCGGCCCATGCCGGAGCGGCCGTACCGTGCGACCCAGCTCGGCACGCTGTTCCACGCCTGGGTGGAGAACCGCTACGGGGTGGGCGGCGACGCCGAGGAGCTGGACGCGCTGCCGACCGAGCTCGACGCGGAGGACCCGGTGGGGGACGAGGAGCTGGCGCGCCTCAAGGACATCTTCGAGGCGAGCCCGTGGGCGGCGCGGCAGGCTGTCGAGGTCGAGCGGGAGATCCACCTGCCCTTCGGCGGGCGGATCGTGATCTGCAAGATCGACGCGGTGTACTCCCTCCCTGACGGCAGGTTCGAGATCGTCGACTGGAAGACCGGCAAGGCGCCGAAAGACGCCCAGGACCTCGAGGACAAGCAGCTGCAGCTCGCGCTCTACCGCCTCGCGTACGCGACCTGGCGCGGCATCGATCCGGATCGTGTCGACGCCGTGTTCTACTACGTCTCCGACGACCGGATCATCAGGCCCGAGCACATCTACGACGAGGCGGAGCTCCTGGCCCGCTGGAACGCGGCGTTCGCGGGTTGAGTAAGGCGCTCTGGCGCCTGTATCGAAACCGGCTTCGACGTGGTTTCGATACGGCCGCGGGTTGAGTAAGGCGCTCTTGCGCCTGTATCGAAACCGGCTCCGACGTGGTTTCGATACGCCCGCGGGTTGAGTAAGGCGCTCTGGCGCCTGTATCGAAACCGGGCCGCACGCGGTTTCGATACGGCCGCGGGTTGAGTAAGGCGCTCTGGCGCCTGTATCGAAACCGGCTCCGACGTGGTTTCGATACGCGCGCTAGAGCGCGCTACTCAACCCGCCTACCGCACCGGCCTGCTGAGGATCGCGTTCGTCAGCGCCTCCACCGGCTCGCTCGCCGCGCCGGGGTTGCTCAGCAGCGTGAAGTCGACGTCGCCGAGCTCGGGCAGCCCGAACGTGGGGGAGACCTGCACGAGGTCGTCGGGGATGAGCGACTGGGCGAGAACGGCGATGCCGATCCCGGCCCGGGCGGCCGCGATCACGCCGTTCACCTCGCGCACGTTGCAGGTGATCCGCCAGGTGCGCCCCGCCTCCTCGAGCGAGCGGATCGCGTAGGTGCGGCTGAGCGCGGGTGCCGCGTACGCGATGAGGGGCACGGGCTGGCCGGGGTCGAGCGTCATGCCGCGGTGGGCGACCCACACCATCCGGTCGCGGCGGACGAGCCGGCCCTCGTCCCATCCCGGGTCCTGCTTGATGAACACCAGGTCGAAGTGGCCCGCATGCAGCCGCCGCAGCAGGGTCCCGCTCTGGCTCACGGTGAGCTCGAGGTTGATCTGGGGGTACACCTGGCGGAAGTCGCGGAGGATGCCCGGCAGCTGCGTGAGCGCGAGGTCGTCCGCGGAGCCGAAGCGCAGGCGGCCCCGCATCGCCGTGCCGGTGAAGTAGCTCGACGCCTGGTCCTGAGCGGCGAGGATCGTGCGGGCGAACCCCAGCATCGCCTCCCCGTTGTCGCTGAGGGATACCACCCGGGTGTCGCGGAGCACGAGGTTGCGGCCGGCGGCGACCTCGAGCTTGCGGATGTGCTGGCTGATCGTCGGCTGGCTGATCCCGAGCCGCGCGGCGGCCTGCGTGAAGTTCAGCGTCTCGGCGACGGCCACGAAGGTGCGCAGCAGCACGGGATCGAACACAGTGCCTCCTATTACGAAATGTGATGGGACTTATAGGCGCGATTGGTTATCGGCATGATCACTGCAAGCCTACGGTGGAAGGGTGGCAATGACTCCGGAACAGGCGCCGGCCACGATGCCCATCGCGATCGCGATGCAGCGGCCCGCCTGGCGCGACACGTTCGGCGCCCTCCGCCTCTACAACTACCGCCTCTACGTCATCGCCCAGTTCGTCTCGAACACCGCGGGCTGGGCCCAGCGCATCGCCGTCGACTGGCTCGTGCTCGAGATCACGGGCAGTGTCACGCTCGTCGGCCTGACCATTGCGCTGCAGTTCCTGCCGACACTCGTGCTCGGCGCCTATGCCGGGGTGATCGCCGACCGGTTCCCGAAGCGGCGGGTGCTCATCCTGTGCCAGTCCGTCGCTGGCGCGCTCACCCTCGTGCTCGCCGTCATCGCGATCACGGGCAACGCGCACCTCTGGCTCGTGTACGCGCTGGTGCTCGCCATCGGTGTGATGCAGGTGTTCGACGGACCGGCCCGCTCCGTCTTCGTGAACGAGATGGTCGGGCCGCGGCACATCCGGAACGCCATCAGCCTCAACGCCTCCAACTTCCACCTGGGCGCGCTCATCGGCCCCGCCCTCAGCGGCGCCCTCATCGTGGCGGTGGGGTCGGGCTGGGCGATCGCGATCAACGTCGGCGCGGTCATCCTCGGCATCATCCTGCTCCTCGCCATGCGCACGAGCGAGCTGCTCGTGGCGCCGCGCGTGCCCAGCTCGAAGGGCCAGATCCGCGAGGCCGCGCGGTACGTGCTCGCGAAACCGACCCTGTTCTGGACGCTCGTGATGGTCGCCTTCGTCGCGACGTTCGGGATGCCCATGCCCGCCCTGCTCGCCGGCATGGCCGACACGGTCTACCACACGGGCGCGACCGGGTACGGCCTCTACAACTCGCTCGCGGCCATCGGCGCGCTCGTGGGGGCGCTTGCCTCCACTCGCCGCTCGGGGCTGCGCCTGCGCACGATCATGATCGGCGCGATCGTGTACGGGCTCATGCTCGTCACGGCCGGGCTCGCGCCGTTCTACCCGCTGTTCCTGCTGGTGCTGCCGACCATCGGGCTCGCGCGTCTCCTCTATATGACCGCGAGCGAGACGATGATGCAGCTCTCGTCGAACCTCGCCATCCGGGGGCGGGTGATGGCGTTCTGGGTGATGGTGGTCGTCGGCGGCCAGGCCATCGGCGGGCCCGTGATGGGCTGGTTTGCCGAGCACCTCGGGGCCAAGACGGCGATGGTCATCTCCGGCGCGGTGCCGGCGACGGCCGCAGTCGTGATCTGCATCCTGCTCGCGCACAGCGGGCGGCTGAAGGTGAAGGTCACGCGGCGGCGCGGCCGGTGGATCGCGATAGTGCCGAGGGCAGGGTCCTAACTCAGACCGCGCGCTCCGAGCGGGCGAGGAACGCTTCCACCTCGTCGACGGCCATGGTGGGCATGGTCTGTGCGCCGATCGGGTTCATGACGTCGTTGTGCACGCTGTCGGCCAGGTTCGTGAGCATCGCGACAGCGTCATCCACGATCTCGGTGCTCCGCGTCTCGGTGCCGTGCAGGAGCCACTTCGCCACCTCGAGCTCGGCGTAGAACATGGCGCGCTGCTTGACCTGCCGGTCGCCGGCGCCGCGGACGCGCGTGTAGGCGTCGAAGGCGGTCTCGGCGACGGGGGAGTTGGCGAGCAGCCACTGGAGGTCGCGCGCCGGGTCGGAGACGCGGAGGTCCTGCCAGCCGAGCACGCCCGTCACGACGCCGTCGGCGCTGAGGAACGAGTCGGCGGAGAGCGCGCCGTTCGTCACCGTCGGCTGGAACTGCCACAGCTTCGCGTCCTCGGCGGCGCGCTCCCAGCGGCCGATGAGGCCGGCGGGCACGAGCCCGGTCGCGGCGGCGCGGTCGAGCACGGTCACGCTCGAGCGGAGGCACTCGCCGGCGGTCATGACGGGCAGCCCGGCATCCGCGACGAAGCTGGTCGGCAGGGAGTGGATTGCCGCGATCGCGGTGCCCACCGACGCCGCGAGCGAGTCTGCGCCGTAGGTGAAGCTGTGCAGCGGCACCTTGTTGCCGTAGACGAACTCGTAGACGATGGCGCGGGTGCCGTCGACCGGCGCCTGGCCGGCGAAGCTCGAGACGGCGAACGGCAGGCGCGTGCGCACGCCGGCGCTGAGCGATCGGAGCGCGACGAGGTCGGCGGACTGCTCCGACTCGGCGCGGGCATTGCGAGGGGCGCGGATGATCCAGTGCCGTCCGTCACGCCCGGTGAGCAGTGCGGCGTCGAAGTCGCTGCCCTGGCTCGCGCCAAAGGCGCTGGCGGCCGCGATGTCGAGGCCCGGGACGGCCGAGGTCGCGAGCGCGGCTAGAGTGAGATGGGATCTGGCCATACCCACAGGGTAGGTCGCCCACCCCATCCTTCAGCTTCACGCCACGCACTTCCGACGGGGTCCCAGATATGCCTGATTCCTTCCTCTCAAGGCTCCCGCTCTCCCGTTTCGAGATCGACAGGGACAACCTCGCCCGCGAGCGCGAGGGCCTGTTCGACGAGCTGTGGGCCGACCCCGCGACGCGCATCCTGCCGATCTTCCAGGGCAGCGCCCTGCTGTCGACGCCCAGCTCGCTCGCCCTGCTGCCCGTCGATGCCGTGCCCTCGGCCGAGTTGCGCGTGTACCTGGGCCGCTCGACCTCGACCACGAGCCCCGAGCCGGCGGGCACGCCGATCGTCGCCGTGCTCCTCGAGGACGCCGGTCACCTCGCCGAGTCGGACTGGGCGAACCTGCGCTCCGTCGGCGGCGTTCTGAGCGATCGGGATGCGGGCATCTTCACGGAGGCGCTGGGCATCCTGAACTGGCACCAGTCCCACCGGTTCTCGCCGCGCACGGGCGAGCCGACGGTCGTCGAGAAGGGCGGCTGGGTGCGCCGCGACCCCGTCTCGAACACCGAGGTGTTCCCGCGCACCGATGCCGCGATCATCGTGGGCATCACGGATGCCGACGACCGGATGCTGCTCGGATCCAACGCGCTCTGGGACAGCAACCGCTACTCCCTGCTCGCGGGGTTCGTGGAGCCGGGGGAGTCCCTGGAGTCCGCGGTCATCCGCGAGGTGCTCGAGGAGTCCGGCATCCACGTCGTCGACCCGGTGTACCTCGGCAGCCAGCCCTGGCCGTTCCCGGCCTCCCTCATGCTCGGCTTCACGGCGAAGGTCGACCCCGCCCACGGCACCGAGACCACGCCGGACGGCACGGAGATCCTCGACCTGCGCTGGTTCAGCCGCGACGAGCTCGCCGCCTCGCTCGCCGACATCAAGCTCCCCGGCCCCACCTCGATCGCGCGGGCGATTCTCGAGGAGTGGTTCGGCGGGCCGATCGACGACGGGTCGCGGTGACCGCCGAGCAGCTGCTCGAGGGCCTCGACGACCAGCAGCGCCTCGCCGCCGAGTCCCTGTTGGGCCCGGTGTGCCTGCTCGCGGGCGCGGGGACGGGCAAGACCCGCGCGATCACGCACCGCATCGCGTACGGCGTCGCAACCGGCGTCTACCCGCCCGGCCGCGTCATGGCGCTCACGTTCACGGCCCGGGCCGCCGGGGAGCTGCGCAGCAGGCTGCGGGTGCTCGGCGCGGGCGGCGTCTCGGCGCGCACCTTCCACGCCTCCGCCCTCTCGCAGCTGAACTTCTTCTGGCCGCAGGTGATCGGCGGCACGATGCCGCGCCTGCTCGACGGCAAGGCGAAGGTCATCGCGCACGCCGCCGACGCGCTCCGGCTCAAGCTCGACACCGCGACCCTGCGCGATGTCGCCGCCGAGATCGAGTGGCGCAAGACCTCGCGCCTGTCGATCGACGAGTACGCCACTCGCACCCGGCCCCTGCCGCCCGCGCTCACCCTCGACAGCATGGTCGCCCTGCAGCGCGGGTACGAGACCGTGAAGGACGAGCGCCGGCAGATCGACTTCGAGGACGTGCTCCTCGCCGCCGCAGGGATGGTCGAGGCCGAGCCGCGCGTCGCGCAGCAGGTGCGCGAGCAGTACCGCTTCTTCGTCGTGGACGAGTACCAGGACGTCTCGCCCCTGCAGCACGACCTGCTGCAGCTGTGGCTGGGCGACCGCAACGACGTCTGCGTCGTGGGCGACGTCAGCCAGACCATCTACTCCTTCGCCGGCGCCTCGCCCGAGTACCTGCTCGGCTTCGGCTCCGAGCACGAGGATGCTGTGGTGCTGCGGCTCGAGCAGAACTACCGCTCGACCCCGGCGATCGTCACGGCGGCGAACCGCCTCATGCGCGACCGCCCCGGCGCGCTCACGCTGCACGCCGCGACTGCGCGCACCGGGCCGGCGCCCGTGGTCACGCGCCACGAGACCGATAGCTCGGAGGCGCGCGCAGTGGCGCGCGCCATCGCGGAGGAGATCGCGACCGGGACGAAGCCGGAGGACGTCGCCGTCCTGTTCCGCATCAACGTCCAGTCGCAGGCGCTGGAGACGGCGCTCGCCGACGCGGGCGTGCCGTACATCGTGCGCGGGGCAACCCGGTTCTTCGAGCAGCGCGAGGTGAAGGAGGCGCTCATGCTCCTGCGCGGCGCGACGATCAACACCGCCATCGAGCCCCTCTTCAAGACGGTGAGCGACGTGCTGCGCTCGATCGGCTGGTCGCAGGAGCCGCCCGAGCTGCGCGGTGCCGTGCGCGACCGCTGGGAGTCGCTGAACGCGCTCATGCACCTCGCGGAGGACGCGCCAGCGGAGACCACGCTCAAACAGTTCGTGGACGAGCTCTTCGAGCGCCAGGCAGGCCAGCACGAGCCGACGCGCTCCGCCGTGACGCTCGCGACCCTGCACTCCGCGAAGGGGCTCGAGTGGGAGTCGGTGTACCTCGTGGGGCTGGCCGAGGGGCTGGTCCCGATCAGCTACGCGAAGGACGCCGCCGCCGTCGAGGAGGAGCGGCGCCTGCTCTACGTCGGCATCACGCGGGCCCGCCGTTCGCTCGCGCTCAGCTGGTCATCCGCTCCGCAGCAGGGGCGCGCCGGGCAGCGCTCGCCCAGTCGGTTCCTGGCAGAGCTGGGCTAGCCGCCGAGTCGCGCCCGAGCAGGTGCGCGATACCGCTGCAGCCGCACTCCGGGTGGGCCTTCCAAGTCCGGACCTCGCGCCGCCCGGTGGCGGCATCGATGCGCAGGGATGCCGCGGCCGACGCCCCCGTCGCGAGCCGGTCCAGCGCCATCCGGCACGCCGCGGCCGCCGCCTCCATCACGAGGACCGGAGTCTCCGCCTTGCTGCGCCGCCCGAGGAGCTGTGTCGCGACCGCCGGCCACGCGGCATCCAGATCGCGGCGGTGCAGCTCGAGGCAGAGCAGGCACGGCCCGTCGCCGGGCTCGACCACGGGCCCCACCACCGCACCCGCGTCGCCGATCACCACCGGGAGGTGCGGCACGTCGCGCCGCAGCCACAGCGCGTGCAGATCCGGAGCGAGCACGTGGTGGCCGGCGATGATCGCGAGGTCCGGCCGGTGCTCGGCGAGGGAGGCCGGGTCCGGGCCGGTGAGCACGTCGATGCCGGTGTGGGCGAGAACGGACGCGATCGCCGAGACGAGGCTGTCGCTGCCGTGCACGGCGACGGTCGCGGAGAGGGGCTGGGCCGGCGCGGTCGCGAGTGCGGGGGCGAGTGCGGCGAGGAGCGTCTCCCGCTCGGCCGTGTGCTGTCCGGCGATCATCGCGAGGCCGGAGTCGCTCACTCCGACGACCAGCGCGGCGAGCATCCGCTCATCGAGGCTTGTCACGCCGTCGAGCACGACGACCACGGGGTCGATGCCGAGCTGGACGCTCGAGGGCGTGCGCCAGACGAGGGGGAGGCGGGGGTCGAGGCGCAGGATCATCCGCACATGGTGCACCCGCCGGACAGGGGGCCGGGCGGGCATTCCACAGTTGCCGCGCGGGGCTGCCCGCGGACTACTCCTCGCGCGGGCGCTCGCTCGTGTCGTCGTTCAGGAGGTCTTCGATCGCCTGGTCGATGTCGTCCGGCTCGGGCGCCCCGGCCGTGATGCGGGCGATGAGCGCGCTCGGGTCGTCGATGTCCTCCCCGGTCGGCACGAGGTCGGGATGCGACCACAGCGCGTCCCTCGCGTCGTCGCCGACCGCGTCCGACACCCGCTGCCACATGGCCGCGGCCTCGCGCAGGCGGCGGGGACGGAGTTCGAGGCCGACGAGTGTCGCGAACGCGGACTCCGCGGGACCGCCGGATGCGCGGCGGCGGCGGACCGTCTCGGCGATAGCCGCACTCGACGGCAGCCGCTTGGTGGCCTGGGCCGTCACGACGTCCACCCAGCCCTCGACGAGGGCGAGCATCGTCTCAAGCCTGGTGAGAGCGGTGACCTGCTCGCCGCTGCGCGGGGCGATGAGCGCGCCGCTGGTCATCGCGGAGCGGAGCTCCTCCGGGTTGCTCGGGTCGAAGTCGGCAGCGAGCGACTCGAGGCGGTCGGTGTCGATGTGGATGTCGCGGGCGTACTCGGTGATCGAGCTGAGCAGCTGCAGGCGCAGCCACTTCGCGTGCCGGAACAGCCGGGCATGGGCGAGCTCCCGCACCGCGAGGTAGAGCTGCACCTGGTCGGCGGGGATGTCGAGGCCCGCGCCGAAGCCGAGGACGTTCTGGGGGAGGATCGCGCCGCCCTCGCTGTCGAGCAGCGGAATTCCGATGTCGCCGCCCGAGACCACCTCGCTGGAGAGCTGGCCCACGACGTGGCCCAGCTGCATCGCGAACAGCGTGCCGCCCACGTTGCGCATCACCTGGCTCGCCCCGGCGATCATGTCGTCCATCTCTTCGGGGGCGCTCTGCTTGAGCACGTCGGTGAGGGAGTTGGCGATCGAGTTGGCGACGGGCTCGGCGAGCTGCGTCCAGACCGGCATCGTGGCCGCGACCCACTCCTGACGGCTCATCAGGCGGGGCTCGCTGGCGAGCTCCGAGATCGAGGTGACCTCGTCGAGCCAGAGGGATGCCACGTGCAGGGCCTGCTCGAGCTGGGAGCGCTCGGCGGGCAGCGACACCACCGTGCCGCGGGTCGCGATGCCCTTGGCCTGCTCGAGCGCGAGGCCCCAGTTGATGCCGTCGCCGCTGGACTGCAGCGCGTTCTGCAGCTGCGCCATGAGCTGGGCGACCATGGCGGGATCGTTGGGAAGCCCCGCCGCTCCTGCCAGCTTCGCCGGGTCGATGTCGGTGTTTCCCTCGAGGAACGCGCGCAGCATCTCGCGGAACTCGTCCGCTGGGTCGCCGCTCTCAGCGGGCTCCCGTGAATCCTCAGCCATACGAACTACGCTAGCCGCTGCACTGCCGGAGCCACTGGGAATTCGCCTACGCTGGGACCTCTCGCCGTGCGCCCGTGGCGAACAGACAGTGAGGGAAACGGTGCCGCTCTTCACCGATATCGAACCAGACGCCCTGCCGCGACAGCGCCGGCGCCGGATCGGCTGGTCCATCCTGGGCGTCGCCCTCGCCGGGCTCGTGGTCGTCTCACTGCTGCCCGCGCCCTTCGTGATCGAGCAGCCGGGGCCTGTCTACAACACCCTCGGGGATGTCGCCGTCGGCGACAAGACGGTGTCGCTCATCGACATCCCGGACGAGAAGACCTACCCCACGAAAGGCACCCTGGACATGCTCACGGTGAGCATCCGGGGCAATCGGGAGAACCTGCCCAACTGGCTCGAGGTGGCCGCGGCCTACTTCGACGCGAGCCGCGCCGTCGTGCCTGTCGACCTCATCTACCCCGAGGGGCAGACTGTCGAGCAGTCGAACCAGCAGGGCGCCGTCGACATGGCCAACTCGCAGAAGGCGGCCATCGCCGCCGCCCTCACCAACCTCGGCTACGACCTGCCCACGACCCTCTCCGTGGTGGAGACCCAGAAGGGCTCGCCGGCGCAGGACGTGCTGAAGGCCGGCGACGTGATCGTCTCCGTGAACGGCAAGACCTTCGCGGATGTCACGGAGCTGCGCAAGGAGATCGCGGCCAACGGCACCGACTCTCCGGCGACCGTCGAGATCACGCGCGACGGCACCCCGATGACGCTCGAGCTCACCCCGGTGCTCAGTACCGGCGACAATCCCGCGCCCATCCTCGGCATCGTCGTGGGCAGCCAGTTCGACTTCCCGTTCGACGTGAAGATCCAGCTCGAGAACGTCGGCGGCCCGAGCGCGGGGATGATGTTCGCGCTCGGGATCATCGACAAGCTCACGCCCGGCGAGCTCAACGGGGGAGAGAAGATCGCCGGCACCGGCACGATCGACGCGACCGGCACGGTGGGCCCGATCGGGGGCATCCGGCAGAAGCTCTACGGCGCCAGCGGCGCGGGTGCGCAGTACTTCCTCGCACCGGAGTCGAACTGCGACGAGGTGACCGGGCACATCCCCGCCGGGCTCACCGTGTTCGCGGTGAAGACCCTCGACGACTCCCTCGCCGCGCTGCACGCGATCGAGACGGGCGCTGACACGAGTTCGCTGCCAGCGTGCCCGGTGGGCTGACGCGCCCGGGGATTTAGCAGCTTTCGCCCTTTAAGATGGGCGGAGGCCCCCAACAGCAGGAGCAACCTCAGTGTCGAATCAAGCAGCCCCGTCCACTGCAAGCCGAACGCGGGTGACGCTGACCATTACCGCGGTCGTCATCGCGGTTCTCGTCATCGCGTTCTTCGTCCTCTCGAACCTCTACACGGATGTGCTGTGGTTCGACCAGCTCGGCTACCTCAACGTGCTCACCACGCAGTGGTTCGCCGGCGCGGTGATGTTCGTCATCGGCTTCCTCGGGATGGCCGTGCCGGTGTTCCTGAGCATCTTCATCGCCTTCCGTGCCCGGCCGGTGTACGCAAAGCTCAACGCGCAGCTCGACCGCTACCAGCAGGTCATCGAGCCGCTCCGCCGCCTGGCGATGTTCGGCATCCCGGTCGTCCTCGGCATCTTCGGCGGCGTCTCGACCGCCACGCACTGGCAGACGGTCCTGCAGTGGCTCAACAAGACGTCGTTCGGCCAGGTCGACCCGCAGTTCGGCCTCGACATCTCCTTCTACTTCTACGACCTGCCGCTGTACCACGGCGCGCTCGGCTTCGCCTCGGCGGTCGTCCTCATCGCTGCGATCGCGGCCCTCGCGACGAGCTACCTGTACGGCGCGATCCGCTTCAGCGGCCGCGAGGTGCGCATCCAGCGCGCGGCCCGCATCCAGCTCGCCATCACCGCCGCGATCTACCTCGCGCTGCAGGCGACGAGCATCTGGTTCGACCAGTACACGACCCTCTTCTCGACGAGCCAGGGCTTCCTCGCCACCGGGGCCGGCTACACCGAGGCGAACGCGACGATCCCCGGCCGCGCCATCCTCGCCGGCATCGCCGCTCTCGTGGCCGTGCTCTTCATCGTCACGGCGATCATCGGCCGCTGGCGCCTGCCCATCATCGGCACGGCCCTGCTCCTGGTGAGCGGGCTGGTCGTCGGCAGCATCTACCCCTGGGTGGTGCAGCGCTTCCAGGTAGAGCCGAACGCCAAGGTGCTCGAGGCCGACTACATCCAGCGCAGCATCGACGCCACGCGCGACGCCTACGGCGTCGACGGAGTGGAGGAGGTGCCGTACGCGGCAGTCTCCGACGCCGAGAAGGGCGCGCTCCGCGCGGACGCGGAGACCACGGCGAACATCCGCATCCTCGACCCGTCGATCGTTCCCAAGGCCTTCTCGCAGCTCGAGCAGTTCAAGCAGTACTACAGCTTCGCGCCGCACCTCGACGTCGACCGCTATGAGATCGACGGCAAGAGCCAGGACACCGTGCTCGCCGTCCGCGAGCTCAACCAGGCCGGCCTCGGAGACTCCCAGACGCCGTACAACAACACGTTCGTCTACACCCACGGCTACGGGCTCGTCGCCGCCTACGGCAACCAGCGGGCCAGCGACGGCAACCCGGTGTTCCTCGAGTCGGGCATCCCGAGCGTCGGAGAGCTGGGCGACTTCGAGCCGCGCGTCTACTTCGGCGAGGACTCGCCGCAGTACTCGATCGTCGGCGCGCCCAAGGGCAGCAAGGACATCGAGCTCGACTACCCGTCCGGCGGCGAGGAGAGCGACCAGAACGCGACCACGACGTTCAGCGGCAATGGCGGGCCCGTGCTCGACAACATCTTCAAGAAGCTGATCTACGCGGTGAAGTTCCAGAGCGAGCAGATCTTCCTCTCCGACGCGGTGAACGACAAGTCGCAGATCCTCTACGACCGCAACCCGAAGGACCGGGTCCAGGCCGTCGCGCCGTACCTCACCCTCGACAGCGACGCCTACCCCGCGATCGTGGACGGCAAGATCGTGTGGATCGTCGACGCGTACACGACGGGCACCAACTACCCGTACTCGCAGACGCAGCAGCTGTCGAAGTCGATCGCCGACACGTACACGCCGACCCCCGCGTTCGCGATCGACGACATCAACTACATCCGCAACTCGGTGAAGGCCACGGTCGACGCCTACGACGGCAGCGTCAAGCTGTATGCGTGGGATGACAAGGACCCGGTGCTCAAGACCTGGGAGAAGATCTACCCCAGCACGGTTCTGCCGATGAGCGATATGAGCCCCGAGCTGCTCGACCACGTGCGCTACCCGTCGGACCTGTTCAAGGTGCAGCGCGCGATCCTCGGCTCGTACCACGTCACCGACGCGGGCTCGTTCTACTCGAGCGACGACCAGTGGGTCACGCCCAACGACCCGGTGCTCACCACCGACACCCCGCAGGCGCCGTACTACCTGACCATGCAGGTGCCCGGCACGGACAACCCGGCCTTCACGCTGTACTCGACCTTCATTCCGAAGGGCAACGCGGACTCCACCCGCAACGTGCTCACCGGCTACCTGGCGGTCGACTCGGATGCCGGGCCGAACTACGGCAAGCTGACGCTCCTGACCCTGCCCAAGCAGACGACGGTGCCCGGCCCCGGCCAGGCGGAGACGAACTTCAAGACGGACACGGTGGTGGCGAGCCAGCTCGCGCTGCTCCAGAAGGCGGATACCGACGTCAAGCTCGGCAACCTGCTGACGCTGCCCGTCGGCGGCGGGCTCCTGTACGTGCAGCCGGTCTACGTGCAGGCCAACACGGGAACGATCTACCCGCTGCTGCGCAAGGTGCTCGTCTCCTTCGGCAACCAGATCGCGTTCGAGGACACGCTCGACCTCGCCCTCGACAAGCTGTTCGGCGGCGACTCGGGTGCGCAGGCGGGCGACGGCGACGTGCCGACCGAGCCCACGGACCCGACGACGCCGACCGACCCGACAACGCCGACGACACCGACCACGCCGTCGGACAACGCGGCGCTCTCGCAGGCGCTCGCCGACTACAAGACGGCCCTCGCCGAGCGCCAGGCCGCCTACGCGGCGAACGACCTCGTGGCCGCGGCGCAGGCCGACGCCAAGATGGTGGACGCCGTGCAGCGGGCGATCGCGGCGACGCAGTAGCACCGCCTGATCGAGCCCGTCGAGAACTCGGCGGGCTCGATCAGCGTTTCAGCGGTGCGCCGATCCGCAGCAGGTTGTTGTCGACGTCGGCGAGGGCGAACTCACGCATTCCCCAGGGCTTGTCCTCCACGCGGGTGATGCGGGCGAGGGATTCTCCGGCCGTCCACCTGTCGCGGAGGGACTGCTCGTCGAGGTCGTAGTAGCCGGGGAGCAGCCGTGTTGCGACGAGGGCCGCGTGCGCGGCATCCGCGTCACGGACTGTCAGGTAAGCCATGCCCGCCATAGTGAACGGGTCGTAGCCGTCACTCCGGGCGAGGTCGAGGGAGACGCCGCCGCGGACGAAAGCGTAGCCACTGTCGTAGGGCTCGACGTCGAAACCCAGCTCGCGGTAGAACTCGGCCGCCCGATCGATGTCGGCGACCGCGAGGATCGGGGTCGCAGTTGCTTCGTGCCACACAGTGCCCATGCTCCACGGTAGCCCCGGGCGGGCTCGCCCGGGGCACTGTGTTAGAGTGGGAGTACGCCGCGGGGTGGAGCAGTTCGGTAGCTCGCTGGGCTCATAACCCAGAGGTCGCAGGTTCAAATCCTGTCCCCGCAACCACGTCACAAGGCCCAGTCTTCGGACTGGGCCTTCTGCGTTGTCAGGGGGCGTGTGCGTCGCGGCGCTTCCAGAGCCCGCGGTAGATCCGCTGCCAGGCTCCGCGCGAGGCGCGCGTCTCTGTGGCATACAGTCGAAGCATGAGCTGGAACGACGACGTCATCACCTCCTTCCGCGAGAGCAAGGGCACCGAGAACTACTGGGGCCCGAAGCTGGTCGTCCTGCACTCGATCGGAGCCAAGTCGGGTGAGGTCCGCCTCAACCCGGTCGTGGGCTTCCGGAACGAGACCGGGTGGCGCGTTGTCGCGTCGAAGGGCGGCACTCCGGAGAACCCGGACTGGTACTACAACCTCCGCGCCAACCCGACGTTCGACCTCGAGGCTGTCGAGGACGGCGAGATCGTGACGGTCTCGGTGACGGCCACCCAGATCCCCGACGACGAGTGGAAGGCGGCCTACGACGCGATCGTGGCCGAGGAAGCGCAGTTCGGCGAGTACCTCGAGAAGACGGACCGCCAGATCCCGGTGTTCCAGCTCGACCGCAACTGAGAGGCCTTGACTTCCACAACCTCGGGCTCGATCTGACCGACCCCTGGGAGTGAGGGGTAGATTCGGTGGCACCGCGCGAGCGGCCGGAACGAGAGGAACCCATGACCTTCCAGCAGTCGATCCGCACGGCGTTGACCAAGTACGCCGACTTCTCCGGGCGCGCGGGCCGCGCCGAGTTCTGGTGGTTCTTCCTGTTCGTCGTGCTGGGGGAGGCCGTGTGCAACGTGTTCGCGGTTATCCCGGTCACGAACGGCGCGAGCCTGGGCGTCATCCTCGCCAACCTGTTCGCCCTCGCCGTGCTGCTCCCGTTCCTCGCGGTGGGCGTGCGCCGGCTCCGGGACACGGGCAAGGACTGGCGGAACATCTTCTGGCTGCTGGTCCCGATCGCCGGCATCATCGTCCTCGCGGTGTACTGGTACGCCCCGACCGCACCCCAGTTCGAAGCGAGCGAGACCCGGGGGTAGATTCGTCTGCATGACTCCGCTTCAGGCGCGCATCATCTACGACCTCAACGTGCAGCCCACGATCGACCCTGCTGAGCAGGTGCGGCTGCGCATCGACTTCCTCAAGGCCTACCTGCGCAAGACGGCCACGACGGGCCTCGTGCTCGGCATCAGTGGCGGGCAGGACTCGTCTCTCGCGGGCCGGCTCTGCCAGCTCGCGGTGGAGGAGCTGCGCGCCGAGGGCTACAACGCCTCTTTCAGCGCGGTGCGACTGCCCTACAACGTGCAGGCGGACGAGGCGGACGCACAGCTCGCGCTCTCCTTCATCAAGGCCGACCACGCTGTAACCTTTAACATCCGCCGCGCGGTCGACGGCTTCGAGGCCGAGTACGCGGACGCGACCGGCGCGGAGATGCTCGACTTCACCAAGGGCAACGTCAAAGCGCGGGCCCGGATGATCGCCCAGTACGCCCTCGCCGGCCAGGGCAACCTGCTCGTGGTCGGCACCGACCATGCCGCTGAGGCCGTCAACGGCTTCTTCACCAAGTTCGGCGACGGGGGAGCGGACATCCTGCCCCTCACCGGCCTCACGAAGCGCCAGGGCCGCGCGCTGCTCGAGTTCCTCGAGGCGCCCGAGCGCCTGTACCTCAAGGCCCCGACCGCCGACCTGCTGGATGACACCCCCGGCCAGACGGACGAGGCGAACCTGGGCCTCAGCTACACGCAGATCGACGACTACCTCGAGGGCAAGGAAGTGCCCGAGGCGGTCGCGGTGGCGATCGAGACGCGCTACATCAACACCCGGCACAAGCGCACCGTGCCGGTCTCGATGTTCGACGACTGGTGGCGCGACTAGCGTTTCCGTTTGGAAGCGAATGATCTACGCTGGGGCTACGTAATGGAGCGGAGGCCCCCGTGTCAGACCACACCCTCGCCGACTGGGAGCGCGCAGCCGACTCCCTGATCCTTCCCGGGTCCCTCGTGATCGACGGCGGCCTCGCGGAGGCGCCCGGCGGCTTCGAGCACCGCACTCCGCGGGACGGCTCCCTGCTCGGCTCCGTGCCGGCCGGCGGCACCCATGATCTCGACCGCGCGATCGCCGCAGCCCGTCGCGCGTTCGACAACGGACCCTGGCCGCGGATGGCGCCGCGCGAGCGCAAGCTTCTCATGCTGCGCTGGGCCGACCTCATCGAGCAGCACCGCGACGAGCTCGCGCTCATGATCAGCCTCGAGATGGGAAAGCCCGTCGAGGAGGCGTGGACGATCGAGCTGCGCGCCGTGCTCGCCACGTACCGCTGGTACGCCGAGCTCGCCGACAAGGAGCTCGACGAGTCGTCGCCCGTCGGCCCCGACGACCTCGCCCTCATCACGCGCGAGCCGGTCGGCGTCGTGGGCGTGGTGACGCCGTGGAACTTCCCCCTCACCCTCGCCGGGTGGAAGATCGCGCCGGCGCTCGCGGTCGGCTGCACGGTGGTGCACAAGCCCAGCGACCTCGCCTCCTTCTCGGCGCTGAGGATGGCGGAGCTCGCGCTCGAGGCGGGCATCCCGGCGGGCGTGCTCAACGTCGTCCCCGGCCGCGGCTCGGTGCTGGGCAAGCACCTCGGCCTCCACCCGGACGTGGACGCGCTCGCCTTCACCGGCTCCACCGAGGTCGGGCGGGCCTACCTCGAGTACTCGGCGCGCTCCAACCTGAAGCGCACCTGGCTCGAGCTCGGCGGCAAGTCGGGCAACATCATCCTCCCGGACGCGCCCGACCTCGAGACCGCCATCTCCACCGCCGCGTGGGGCATCTTCTTCAATGCGGGCCAGATGTGCACGGCGCCGTCGCGACTGATCGTGCATCGGGATGTCGCGGACGAGGTCATCGCGGGCGTGGTGAGCCGGGCATCCCGCTACGCACCGGGCGACCCGCTCGACCCCGCCACGACCATGGGACCGCTCGCCTCGCAGGCCCGTCTCGCCGAGGTGCAGCAGCACGTCGCGAACGCCCGGGAGGACGGCGCCGAGGTGCTCGTCGGGGGAGGGGCCGGCGTCGGCTCGTACTTCGAGCCGACCGTGTTCGCGGGGGTCGCCCCCGGCAGCCGGCTCGCGCGCGAGGAGGTGTTCGGCCCGGTGCTCGCGATCGTGACGGTCGCCGACGAGGACGAGGCCGTGCGCGTCGCGAACGACTCGGACTACGGCCTCGCCGCGGGCCTGTGGACCTCCGACGTGTCGAGGGTCCACAGACTCTCGCGTCGGCTCCGCGCCGGCACGGTGTGGGTGAACTGCTACGAGGAGGGCGACCTCACCGTGCCGTTCGGCGGCTACAAGCTGTCAGGCAATGGGCGGGACAAGTCGCGGCACGCGCTCGAGAAGTACACCGACCTCAAGACCACGTTCATCCACCTGTAGCGGTGCCTCCGCCGCGGCCGCCCCGCCCGCGGCCGCCCCGCCCGCGGCCGCCCCGCCGCGCCCCGCCCGCCCCGCCCCCCCCCCCCCCCGCGCCCCCCCCCCCCCCCCCC
>NZ_JBXATB010000008.1:0-173648 GCF_058809925.1 Rhodoglobus sp. GW821-FHT12B09
GGGCGCGGCCGGGGCCGCGGGCGGGCGGGCGCGGGCGCGGGCGACCGCTAGCGGCGCGGAGTGCTCGCGCGCAGGACAACCTCGGCGCCGACCTGCGCCGTGCCGCCCCCGCCGAGCGCGAGGGCCACGGCGGCAGCGCCGGCGTGCTCGAGGTCGACGCGCACGGTCGTCAGCGCGGGGGTCACGTCGCGGGCGGTGGAGATGTCGTCGTACCCGGCGACCGCGATGCGCCCCGGCACGTCGATGCCGCGGTCGCGCAGCGCGGCGAGGGCCCCGATGGCCATGACATCGTTGACCGCGAAGACCAGGTCGATGCCGTCCAGTCCGCGGTCGATGAGCTCGAGCATCCCGGCGTAGCCCGCGTCTCGCGAGAAGGCGCCGTGCACCACCGCGACCGGGGCCGACGGAAGTGCCGCCGTGAACGCGGCGGCCCGGTCCTGCGCCGTGACGAGCGTCGCGGGGCCGGCCAGCACCGCGAACCCCCGGTAGCCGAGATCGACGAGGGATGCCGCGAGCGCCGCCGCGCCGCCCGTGTTGTCGATCACGACCGTGTCGAAAGAGAGCTGGTGCCTGCTGATCAGCACGACGTGCCCGCCCGACGCCGTGTACGAGTCGAGCTCGGCGGCGAGAGCGGCGTCCCCGCTCCCGTCGGTGAAGCGCGAGCCGGCGAGCACGAGGATGCGGGGCCGCTGCCCGCGCAGGAGCCGCACGAGGTCCAGCTCGCGCTGGGCGTCGCGCTCGGTCACAGCCATCGTGACGTTGAGGCCGTGCTCCTCGGACTCGCGGATCACGCCGGCGGCGATCGCCGAGAAGTACGGGTCGGCGATGTCGCTCACGAGCAGCGCGACTGTCGCCGAGCTGCCCCTGGCGACGGTCTGCGCGGAGACGTTCGGGGTGTAGCCGAGCTGCTCCGCCGCGGCGAGCACCCGCTGGCGGTACTCCTCGTTGACCTTGCGCGCGCTGCCGTTGAGCGACCGGGAGGCGGTCGCGAGCGAGACGCCCGCGGCACGAGCGACGTCGTAGAGCGTGGCATTTCCGGTCACGCAGCGAGCCTAGCCGCCGGGCACTCAGGGAACGCCCAAGGTTCTGACCTACTCTGGCCGGCGGCCTTCCGTGGCCCTACCGCTATGACACTCAGACACTCTCCGCGCCGCCGACTCGAGACGGCGAAGCCCTCCCTCCGCCTCCTGGTCGAATCCGCCCGGCCCCTGCCGCGCCGCTTCCTCGACGCCGTGCGCAGCTCTCCCCGCCGCCTGCTCGTCGGCGCCGGTGTGGGGGCCGTGGTCGTGGCCCTCATCGCCGTCACCATCGTCGCCGTGCCCAAGGGCCCGAGCGTCGACGAGCAGCTGAGCGCGTACATCGACGCGAACGCCCAGAGCCTGACGGTCTCGCCCAAGGCCGAGATCACCATCGTGCCGCGCGACGCGTACGCCGCGACCCCCGGCATCGACAGCCTCAAGGCGAGCGGCACGAACTACGACTTCGCCAAGCTGGTGATGCTCTACGCGGGCTGGCCCCAGAGCGAGAACAACATCACGGTCTTCACTCGTTGGATGCGCCAGGAGAACGGCGTCGACGACTGGTGGAACCGCAACAACCCCCTCAACAACGGCTGGGGCTCCGGTGGCGGCGGCGGAACCGGCACCTACGATTCGCTCGACATCGCGGCGCAGAACGCCGCGGAGGCACTGCTCCAGAACGGCGGGTACTCGGAGATCGCGGCGGCGTTCGCGTCGTCCGCCGAGACCAGCGTCACCGAGGCCGCGATCTGGGCGTCGCCCTGGGCCACCGGCCACTACGCCAACGGCGGCCACTGGTCGTACGCCGAAGTTCCCGTCGTGAAATCGCCCGACGGCACCTGGTGATCATGCGAGAATTGCCGCACCGATAACACATCGAGCAAGAGGACCTGCCCTGTCCGAGCTACCCGTGTACCGCACCCGCAAAGATCAGTGGGGAAACATCGTCGCGCTCGGGGGCGAGTTCGGCGTGATCGGCCATCCCGACGCCATCCTCAGCATCGAGCGCGGCATCGACCTGTACTACGTGCCGCTCGAGGGCGGCGCGGGCTCGATCGTCGAGGTCGCCAACGGGCCGCTCGGCAAGTACCTGCGCACCAACTGGGACGGCCAGGGCCGCAACAACCTCGTCGACCTGCCGGACTGTTGAGCTCCGTACCGTCAAAGCCGGAGCCCGTCAAGGCGTTCCGGGTGGGCCCGGGCATCCGTACCGTCGAAGTATGAAGCACGTCATGTACGCCGAGAAGTCGCTCCTGTTGGGCGACGATGTGGTCGACCTCATGATGGAGTACGCCGTGCTCCTGGCGAGGCAGAGCTCCGCCGACAGCGTGGATGTCGAGGCGATCGGCACCGACGGCGACCAGGTCACCGCCACGTTCCTCATCGGGCCCGCCACGATCATGGTGGCGGAGACCGCCCGCAGCCCGTTCCCGGAGCCGGACAACGACAGCGCCGAGACCTACCTCAAGGAGCAGATCGGCCTCATCAAGACGCCGCCGCTCGCGCACGGGCTCGACGACGTCGACCTGCAGGGGTACGAGGACGAGGTCTGACATGGGCTCCTTGATCTACGGGCATCCCTCGATCGATATCAAGCTGGAGGATCGCGTGCTCTCCCACCTGCAGGTGGTGTTCTCCGACAAGCTGCGGCGCAACGAGGGCTTCCACTTCAGCTGGGCCGACAGTGAGGTGCTCGGCGGTGGACGCAGCACGGTGTGGGTGCATCCGGCCATCCCGTTGTACTTCCGGTACGCCGGCAGCCGCGTGCCGTCGCTCAACCCGGCCTGGCTCGAGGAGATGACGCGGTCGATCAACAGCAGTGCCGGGCTGGTGCTGCGCGATGAGCCGCACGGGAACGGGAAGAACTGATGGGCACACTGGTCTACGGCTCGGGCAACCTCCGAGTGGAGTTCGACGACCGCGTCCTCGCGCACCTGCAGGCCGTCGTCGGGGTGAAGGTGCGGCGCAACGAGCGCTTCTTCCTGAGCTGGTTCGACACCAGGGCGGTGGGCGACGGTCGCAGCGCTGTCTGGATCGCGCCGGAGATCCCGCTCGCGTTCCGCTTCACCACTACCGCACCGCACCGGCTGAACCGCCCCTGGGTCGAGGCGATGATCCTCGCCGCGGGCAGCAGCGCCGGCCTCGTGCTCACTCAGGAGCCGGATACGGGGGAGCCCGTCGTCTCCGAGGACAACAGCGTGAAGCGCACCGAGCGCAGCTAGGCCTTCACGCTCTTCCGGGGCCACCAGAACCGCTCGCCGGTGATGAAGGCCAGCGACGGCACGATCACCGTGCGCACGAGCAGGGTGTCGAGCAGCACGCCGATGCACACGATGATGCCGATCTGCGTGAGGGTGATGAGCGGGAGCACGCCGAGCACGGCGAAGACGGCGGCGAGAAGGATGCCCGCGCTCGTGATCACGCCGCCCGTGGTCGAGAGCGCCCGCACCATTCCTGTTCGAGTGCCGTGGGCGACCGACTCCTCCCGCGCCCGCGTGACCAGGAAGATGTTGTAGTCCACGCCGAGGGCCACCAGGAACAGGAAGCTGAACAGCACCACGTTGGTGTCGATGGCGGGGAACCCGAAGACCGTCTGGAACAGCAGCCAGCTGGCGCCGAGGCTCGCGAAGAAGCTCGCGACCACGGTGAGCAGCAGCAGCACGGGCGCCACCAGCGCACGCAGCAGCAGCACGAGCACCAGGAACACGAGCGCGAGGATGAGCGGGATCACGAGGTCCTGATCGTGCGTCTGCGCCGCGGTGACGTCCAGTGACTGTGCGTCGAGGCCGCCAACGAGCGCGTCGGTGCTGTCCCTGAGGTCCTGCACGATCGCGAAGGAGCGGGGGGTCTCGGCCGCGGCATCGAGTGTGACGTTCAGCTGCGTCACGGTGCCGTCGGTCTCGCCCGGCACCACGGACACGACCCCGTCGACAGCCTTGAGCTCGGCGGTGACGCTGTCGACCCGGTCGTTGTCCGCGATCACGACCGCGGGCGAGCCGCTGCCCGCCGAGAACGCCTCCGCGAGGATGTCCTGTCCGCGCACGGCCTCGGGCACCGACGTGAACTTCTCGCTCTGCGAGAGACCGGTGCGGATGCCCGGCACTCCCGCCACGGCGAGGCCGCCGAGCAGCAGCGCGCCGATGATGACGACCACCACGGGGCGCTTCGCGACGAGGAGGCCGAGGCGGTGCCACACGCCCTTCTCGGCGCTGCCCTCGGTGCCGAAGCGCGGGATGTACGGCCAGAACAGGCCGCGGCCGAAGAGCACGAGGGCGGCGGGCAGCACCAGCAGCGCGAAGAGCATCGCGATGACGATCCCCGTCGCGCAGGCCAGGCCGAGGGCGCGGTTGCCCTCCAGTGTGGCGAAGAGCAGGGTGAGCAGCGAGAGGACGACCGTGCTGCCGCTCGCGATGATGGCCGGCCCCGCGCCGCGGAGCGCTGTCGCCATCGCCTCCCTGCGATCCTCGTGGGTGCGCAGCTCGTCCCGGTACCGCGCGATCAGCAGGAGGGCGTAGTTCGTCCCCGCCCCGAACACGAGCACGGAGAGGATGCCCGTGACCGAGGCATCCAGAGTGATGCCGGCCGCCGCGGCGATACGGGTGGCGACGATGCTCGCGAGGCCGTCCGCGAGGCCGACCACGGTGAGCGGCACCAGCCACAGCCACGGGCTGCGGTAGGTCACGAGCAGCAGGATCGCGACCACGACGACCGTGGTGAGCAGCAGTGTGAAGTCGGCGCCCTTGAAGACCGCCGCGACATCCACCGCGAAGCCCTCGGGGCCGGTGAGCAGCGCGGTGAGGCCCGCGGGGAGGTCCTCGTTGGCGGTGGTGCGGAGCTCGGCTGCGCGGTCGGCCTGCGCCGCGACGTCCGAGAGCTCGGGCAGCGGCACGACCACGAGCGCGGCGGTGCCGTCGTCGGACACGGAGGGCGGCGGCGGCACGAAGCCGTCGGTCGACAGGTCGGCGAGCCGGGATGCCGCGTCCGCCGCAGCCGCGACGTCGCTGTCGCTCAGGGCGTCGCCGTCCCGGCTGAACACCAGCAGCGCACTGGTGCCGTCGGCGTTCGGCAGGCCGTCCTGGGCGGCGGCGACCTGCGCCGACTCGGCGGAGGCCGGCAGGCCCACGCCGGGCGAGCTGTCGCCGTCGGCGCCGGAGCCGAGGGCGAAGATCGCCCCGGCGGCCAGCGCCGCGAGTACGAGGACGATCCACGAGGTGCGGCGAGCGGTGATGAAAGCGGTAAACCGGCGCATGGTCCCTGTACTTCACTAGGTGAACTATTAGTGTCGTGAATAAGTTAGTCGTAAACTGTTCCCCATGCAAAGCCCTCCACGTCCGCCGACCTACGCGCTGCAGGAGATCGTCCAGCTCAGCCGCGCGTTCGAGCGCCACCTGGGCCAGCAGCTGACGGTGAACGCCACGGACCTCGCGGCGATGGAGCACCTCATCAGAAGCGGCCCGCTCGGCCCGGGCGAGCTCGCGCGGCGGCTGGGGATCACCCCGCCCGCCGTCACCGCCGCGGTCGATCGCTTGGAGGACCTGGGGCACGTGACCAGGGAGCCGAATCCCGCTGACCGGCGCGCGATCGTGGTCACGCCGGCCCCGGAGTCCGCGGCGAAGGCGATGTCCATACTCATGCCGATGATCGGCGACATCGACTCGACCCTCGATGGGTTCGACACGGACGAGCAGGCGACCATCGCCGCCTACCTGGAGCGCGTGGTCGAGGCCTACCGCGCGCACATCCCGTCATGATCTCGCGCAGAGAGGCCGCGCTACGCCTCGACATCCCCCTCGAGATGGCCAACCGCCACGGCCTGCCCCGCACCATGAGCGAGCAGGAGCTGGAGGCGATGCGCGCCGATCCGCCGGCCTGGCTCGCGCAGTCCTGGGCGAACCGGACGGGCAAGAAGCCCGTGTGGGTTCAGCTCACGTGCGACATCTGCGGGTTCACAGAGGCCGCGCGGCCCAAGAAGTGGTGGCCGGCCTTCACCTGGCTGAGCTGCGAGGAGCACGCCGCCGCCGAACTGCCGGCGCTCGCCGAGGGCTTCGTCCGCTCCGAGATCGACGGCATCGGCAGCCGGTTCATCGGCATCGTCGACGAGCCCGCGACCGTCTAGTCCGACCGCGGCGGCCGTCCAGTCCGGACCGCAGCGACCGTCCAGTCCGGACCCCGGCGCTCCAGTTTTCGTCTCGCGCTACAGAAATTCTTGTAGCGCGACGTGAAACCTGTAGCGCGGTGAAAGCCTGGCCGCTGGCCGCTGGCCGCTACGGCGCGATCGACAGGAAGATGAACGCGCCGAACAGGACCAGGTGCACGCCGCCCTGCAGGCGCGTGGCGCGGCCCGGTGCGAGGGTGAGGATGCTCACCAGGACGGTCAGCAGGAGAAGCACGATCTGCGTGGAGCCGAGGCCGAGGACGAGCGGTCCGGTGAGGAAGATCGAGGCGACGGCGATCGCGGGGATGGTCAGGCCGATGCTCGCCATGGCGGAGCCGAGGGCGAGGTTGAGACTGGTCTGGATGCGGTCGGCGCGCGCCGCGCGGACCGCGGCGATACTCTCCGGGAGCAGCACGAGCAGCGCGATCACGACACCGACGAATGACGGCGGGAAGCCCACAGCCACCACGCCGGCCTCGATCGAGGGCGATTCGATCTTGGCGAGGCCCACGACGGAGACAAGGGCGACGATCAGCAGCGCGAGGCTGGTGAGCGCCGCACGGCGCGTGGGGGCCTCGGCGTGCTCGTCCGGCTCGACGGGCTTGCCGGCCTTGGTGACGGGCAGGAAGAAGTCGCGGTGCACCCGCGTCTGCGTGGCCACGAACATCGCGTACAGCGCGAGGGAGGCGACGGCCACGAAGGCCAGCTGACTGGGGGAGAACTGCTGGCCTGGTCCTGAGGTGAAGGTCGGCAGCACGAGGGTCAGAACCGCCAGGGCGGTGACGGTCGCGAGCAGGGCGCCCGCTCCCTCCGCGTTGAAGTTCACCATGCGGTGCCGCAGCGCGCCGACCAGGAGCGAGACGCCGACGATTCCGTTCGTCGTGATCATCACGGCCGCGAACACCGTGTCTCGCGCGAGCGTTGCCGCGTCCGGCCCGCCCGAGATCACGAGCGTGATGATGAGGGCGACTTCGATGACCGTGACCGCGACGGCCAGGATGAGCGAGCCGAACGGCTCCCCGACCTTGTGCGCGATGACCTCCGCGTGGTGCACCGCCACGAGCACGGTGCCGCCCAGCACGATGGCGATGAGGATGACGGCGAGGAGCGGCAGGTCCTTCACATTCCACGCGGCCGCGAGGACGATGATGGCGAGGATCGGCACGACGATGGGCGAGGTCTTGGTGAGGAATCCCAGGGCGCGCATCCCCACCAGTATTCCAGACGAGACTGGGAGACAGCGAGAGCCGCGGTGATACCGTGAAATTATGAGCGACGACGCCCGGTTCGATCCGAGGTTCGACCCCGCATTCCAGCCCGGCTACACCGGCCCGCTCGCGGAGTCGGTGCCAGCGCGGGCGAGGCCGACAGTCGGTGCTCCCGAGGCTCTCCCCGCGGTGCAGGCACCCGTCGAGCGCGAGGGGGAGCCGCTGTCCGAGTTCGAGGACGACCCGGCGCCCCGGCGCACGAACCCCTACGTCATCGCGATCGGCGTGGCGGCGCTCGTGCTCGTCGGCGGCGGCCTCTACCTGGTCTCGCGCCTGCGCGACCTCTTCTCCGACACGCAGTCGACCTCGGCCATCGACTACACGACACTTCAGGTGCTCATGTACGCGGCACCGCTCGTGCTCGTGCTGGGTCTCGCGACGGGAGTCGGGCTGCTCTTCCTGCTCGCGGTCCGGCGGGACCGCCGCTAGCGGTTCGCCACCCGCCACACGAGTTTGAGGCCCGACCAGTCCGCGTCGATGGCCGCGACCTTCACGTCCACGAGGCCGCGGGGCAGCGCGACATCCCGCAGCAGGTTCTCGGTGACGTCGCTCACGTGGCCGGCGGCCTTGCGGGGCCACGCGATCCACAGGGCGCCAGCGGGGCGGATGCGCGCCTCCTGCGCCTCCACGGCGGCCTGAACGTCGGCGGCGCTGCGGCAGAACGCGACGATCACGTCGGCGGGGGCATCCGGGGCCGCCTGATGCACGCCCTCGGGATCGGCCTCGAACCGCCAGCCCTCGGGCGCCCCGACCACGTCGAGCCGCACCCCCGGCACGATGCCGAGCTTCTTCAGCTGGGGCGTTCCCGAGTAGCCGCTCTCCACGCGATCAGGCTACTTCTGCTTCGGGTCGATCGGCTTGCCGTTGAGCAGCACGCCCGGCGACGGCTGGTTCGCCGCGGGCGGCGCCGGGGGAGCGGCCGGCGGCGCGACGGGCGCGGCAGCGGGGGCCGCCGCCTCGGGCGCGGCAGGGGCTCCGGGCGCTACAGGCGCTCCGGGTGCCACGCGGCTTCGCGGGCCGCGGATGGCGCTCACGATTGCGGCGGCCCCGATGCCGAGGCCGATGACCAGGGAGATGACACCGTCGGCGCTGGCGATCTGGTTGCCGACGGTGCGCAGGAAGGGCCCGGAGAAGATGCCGTCGTGGCCGAGGTAGCGGGCGTAGGCCAGCGCGATGATGCCGGTGAACGTCCCGACGATGACGGCCGCCCCTGCTACCGCGATGAACGGCCCCCAGCCCCTGCGGCTGATCGGGGCGCCCGCGCCGCGCGTGTAGAGGCTGATCGCGATGTACGGGACGACGATGGAGGCGATCCCCGCGAAGGTGAACTGCAGCACGCCGCCCACGATGATGAACACGAGGATGGCGGCGGGAATGGCGAGCAGTGCGAAGGCCGTACCGCGCCCCACATTCTCAGCGGGAGCGGCAGGGGCGGTGGTCTGGTCGGTCATGATTTCCACCATAGTCACCGATCAGCGGCACTCGCCCCACAGCCCGCCGAATCGGGCGGCGGCGCTCGAACCGGCGCGCATCACCGGCTGCCACAGGGCGTCGTTCGGCGGCATCTCCTCCGCGCGAACGAAGCCGTCGACGGCCAGCAGGTAGTTCACGTACCGCCCGTCGGGGGCCCACACGTTCATCAGCCACCGGCCGGCCTCGTCCTGCGCGACGGTGTCCGTCGCGACCCAGGCGATCGAGCCGACTGGCAGCAGCTCCTCGAGCCGGCCCTTGGCCTCCACCGCGTAGCACTCGGGCACGATGCCGTAGTTGGGCGAGTTGACGCTCAGCAGCTTCACGCTGATCGTGCCCCGGTCGCGCACCTGCGGCCCCGGCAGCTCGGACGAGAGCAGCAGGCTGTCGCCGCTCAGCACCTGGAGCACCGTCATCGGCTGTGCGTCGACGGGCTTCGCGGTGGCGGATGCCCCGGCCTCCGCCACGGGCCAGAGGGACACGACCACGTACGCCAGCACCGCGCCCACCGTGAGGCAGGCGCCCACGGCCCGCACCACAGCCCTGTTCATCGCTGGCAGTTCGGGCACCAGTAGGTGTCGCGCAGCTGGAGCGGGTTGTCGCCGAGCTCGCCGCGCAGCACTCGCGTGCCGCAGCGCAGGCACGGGCGGCCGTCCCGACCGTAGACCCAGGCGGTGTCGCCGCGCAGGTTGCCCGTCGTGGTGCGGGTGGAGCGGTCCTTGTTGGCGTCGATGAGCCTGTGGCCCAGCGCGACCATGCGCTCGAGGTCGGCGACCTCCGCCACCGGGGTGGTGGGGAGCACGCCGCGGAGGAAGCACAGCTCGGCGCGGTAGACGTTGCCGAGGCCGGCGAGGTTGCGCTGGTCGAGGAGGGCGAGGCCGATCGCCCGCTCGGGCGCGCGGCGGAGGTTGGCGACGGCCCGGACCGGGTCCCAGTCCGGGCCGAGGAGGTCGGGGCCGAGGTATCCCACGGCCTGGTCCTCGTCGGCGGTGCGCAGCACCTCGAACAGTCCCAGCTCGAAGCCGACCGCGGTCGACGCCTCGTTGGCGAGGATCGCGCGGGCCTTGAACTCCGGCTTCCGCCACCGCTCGCCCGGGCGGTAGAGCTGCCAGACCCCCTCCATCTTGAGATGGCTGTGGAGGGTGTATTCCCCCACGCGCATGAGCAGGTGCTTGCCGCGGCTGACCGTCTCGCGCACGGTCTCGCCGGTCAGGTCCACGGTCGCGAACGCCGGGACCCGGATGTCGCAGCGGGTGAGCACAGTGCCGTCGAACGCCGCCCCGAGCTGCCGCGCTGCGCGGTAGACGGTGTCGCCCTCAGGCACGCAGCCTCAGCCCCTGCGGCGTCGGCGCGAACCCGGCCTCGACCAGCAGCAGCCCGAGCGGCGAACCGACGGAGAACTCGCCGTCCACCCGCTCCACCCGCAGCTTGCCGAGCCGCGCCCGCACGGTGCTGGCGAGCGAGCCGGCGGCCGCACGGAGCACGGCTTCGTCGGCGCTGAAGGTGAGCACTGTCTTGCCGCCGCGCTCCACGTAGAGCACGAGCACCCCGTCGACCATCACGACGAGCGCGCCCGCCTTGCGCCCCGGGCGGTGGCCGCGCTTCTCCGGTGCGCTGGAGGTTCCCGGCTCGGGCTCGGGCGCGGGGGGCCAGGGCAGGGCCGCGCCGAACGGGCTGGCAGGGTCGGTGGCGGCGAGGGTGAGTGCGTCGAGGATGGGGGCGGCGTCGGCATCCCGGGCGAAACTGCGGAGACGGTCGACAGTCGCGCTCGTCGCGAACTGCGCGGCGCCCAGCCCCTCGACGAAGTACCCGCGGCGCGCGCGGCCCGTCTCCTCGAAGCCGCTCAGTACCTTGTAGGCAAGAGCAAAACCGCCCCGGATGCCCTCGCTGACGACCGCGCCGCGGGTGACCACCCCGTGCCGCTCGAGCAGGGACTCCGCCATGGCCTTCGCGCGGATAGTGGTGTCGCCCTCCGCGAGCGGGAGCAGCGACCACCTGCCGCCGCCGGTCGGGGGACCGCTCACCGCGACCCGCAGCGCGCTCGAGCGGCCGCGGTAGCTCCGCGCGCGGGGTGCCGCCGCCGGGCCGCCGAGGTAGCTCCGCAGCGGGGAGAACGTGTCGTTCGTGATGAGGCCGGCCCAGACGAGCTCCCACAGGGCGGCGTTGAGCGCCTTGTCGTCCTCGCTGCCGACCGCCTGGCCGAGCTGTCGGAAGAAGTAGGCGCCGCCGCCGGCCATCGCCTCGAGGATGCTCCGCTGCAGCTCTGTGGTCTCGTCGCCGCTCGGCTCGGGCAGGGTGAGCCGGGCGGTATCGGCGAGGTGGAAGCTCACCCAGCCGTCGCTGCCGGGGAGAACACCGTTGCCCGACCAGATCACCTCGCCCGTGGTGGTGAGCTCGTCGAGCCACGCCTGCGAGTAGTTCTGAAGCCGCGCGGGGAAGACCATCGTCTCCCACGCGCTCGCGGGCAGCGAGACCCCGGCCAGCTGGTCGATGACCTGGGCGAGGCCGTCGATGCCCCGGAGGGTTCCGCCCACCGACTGCCACGCGGGCAGGAACCTGCCGAGCGTACCGGCGTCGACCGGCTCGACCTCCTGCCGGAGCGCGGCGAGCGAGCGGCTGCGGAGGCGGCGGAGCACCTCGACCGAGCACCACTCGGTGCCGGTGGCGCCGGGGCGGAACTCGCCGTCCACCACCCGGCGGTCGGCGGCCAGGCGGCGGAGGGTGTCGGTGACGACGGCAGTTCCGAGGCCGAAGCGGGACGCGGAATCCTGCACGATGAAGGGCCCGTGGGTGCGGGCATAGCGGCTCACGAGGTCGCCGACCGGGTCGTCCACCGGCTCGATGAAGGCGGCGGGGACGCCGATCGGGAGCGGGACGCCGAGCGCGTCGCGCAGTCGCGCCGCATCCTCGACGGCGGCCCACTGCTGCGTACCGGCGATGGTGACGCGCAGCACGCGGTTGGCGTGCTGCAGCTGGTCGAGTAGGCCCCCCAGGGCCGTATCGAGGCCCGGTTCGGAGCGAGCAACAATCTCGTCCAGGGACAGCGGCCCGAGCATCCGGAGCAGGTCGGCGACACCCTCCGCGTCGCGGGCCCTCCGCTCGGGCGTGAGGCGCTGCAGCTCGAGCTCGGTCTGCTCGATGACCGCGGGGTCGAGCAGCTCGCGCAGCTCAGCGCGGCCGAGGAGCTCGGCGAGCAGGGTCGGGTCGAGCGAGAGCGCCGCCGCCCGCCGCTCGGCCAGCGGCGAGTCGCCCTCGTACACGAACGCGGCGACGTACCCGAACAGCAGCGAGCGGGCGAACGGCGAGGGCACCTCCGTCTCGGTCTCGACAATGCGGACCTTGCGCGCAGCGAGCTGGTCGGTGAGCGCCATGAGCGCGGGCAGGTCGTACACGTCCTGCAGCACTTCGCGCACGGTCTCCAGCACGATCGGGAAGGTCGGGTACCGGCGGGCGACATCCAGCAGCTGGGATGCCCGTTGCCGCTGCTGCCACAGCGGGGAGCGCCGCCCGGGGTCCCGTCGGGGCAGGAGCAGTGCCCGCGCCGCGCACTCGCGGAACCGTGCGGCGAAGAGGGCGGACCCGCCCACCTCCTCCGTGACGATCGCCTCCAGCTCCTCGCGCTCGAACGCGAAGAGATCGGCACCGGGCGGTTCGGCATCCGTGTCCGGGATCCGCACCACGATGCCGTCGTCGCCCGCCATCGCGGCGCCATCCACCCCGAGCCGGTCGCGCACGCGCGCCGTCACGGCGAGGGCCCACGGGGCGTGCACGGGCATGCCGTAGGGGGAGTGCAGCACGACCCGCCAGTCGCCGAGCTCGTCGCGGAACCGCTCGACGACGAGGGTGGTGTCGGTCGGTACCTGGCCGGTGGAGCGCTTCTGGTCGTCGACGAGGGCGACGAGGTTGTTCGCCGCCTTCTCGTCGAGCCCGATCTCCGCCAGGCGCGGGCGCACCTCGCCGCCCGTCGAGACCTCGCGCACGAACGCACCGATCGCGGCCCCCAGCTCGGCCGGCCGCCCCAGCCCGTCGCCCTTCCAGAACGGCACCTTGCCGGGCTGGCCGAACGCTGGGCTCACGAGAACCTGGTCGTGGGTGATCTCCTCGATGCGCCAGCTCGTCGTGCCGAGGGCGAAGACGTCGCCGACGCGCGACTCGTAGACCATCTCCTCGTCGAGCTCGCCGACGCGGCGGCCGGGTGCGCCGGGGTCGCCGCCGACCATGAACACGCCGAACAGCCCGCGGTCGGGGATGGTGCCGCCGGAGGTCACGGCGAGCCGCTGCGACCCGGGGCGGCCGGTGATCGTGCCGCCCACCCGGTCCCACACGATGCGCGGCCGCAGCTCGGCGAACTCGTCGCTCGGGTAGAGCCCGCTCAGCAGGTCGAGTGTCGCGTCGAATGCGCTGCGGGGCAGGGTCGCGAACGGCGCGCTGCGCCGCACGGTGTCGAACCACTCCTCTACGTCGATGCCCTCGAGCGCCGTGGCGGCCACGGTCTGCTGCGCGAGCACGTCGAGCGGGTTCGTGGGCACCGCGATCGCCTCGATCTGGCCCGACTTCATGCGCTCCACGGCGACCGTCGTGTGGATGAGGTCGGTGCGGTGCTTCGGGAAGAGCATCCCCTTGGATATCTCGCCGACCTGGTGGCCCGCGCGCCCGATGCGCTGGAGCCCGGATGCCACGGACGGCGGTGACTCGACCTGGATCACCAGATCGACCGCCCCCATGTCGATGCCGAGCTCGAGCGAGCTGGTCGCGACCACGCAGCGCAGGCGGCCGGACTTCAGGTCGTCCTCGATGGTGGCGCGCTGCTCCTTGGAGACGGAGCCGTGGTGGGCGCGGGCGAGCAGCGGCGGGGCGCCGGAGGTGGAGCCGGCCTGCGCCATGATCTGAGCAGGTTGAGCAGCGCGCTTGACGCGCGTATCGAAACCCTCGTTCGCGGACGTCAGGTCTCGATGCGCTCCTTCGTCGCTACTCGACCCGCTGAGCGCAAGCTCCGCCCGCTCCTCGTAGATCTCGTTGAGCCGCGATGTCAGCCGCTCGGCGAGCCGCCGCGAGTTCGCGAACACGATCGTCGACCGGTGCTCGAGGATCGCGTCCACGATCCGCTCCTCGACGTGCGGCCAGATCGACCCGGTGCCCTCGGCGGGCATGCCGGTGGGCGCTGCGCCCTCGCGCGGCACGAGCATCCCGGGCTCTGTCATGTCTTCGACGGGGACGACTACCGAGAGGTCGAAGGTCTTCGCCGCGGGCGGCTGCACGATGGTGACCGGCGCCCGGCCGCCGAGGAAGCGCGCGACCTCCTCGAGTGGGCGGACGGTGGCCGAGAGCCCGATGCGCTGCGCAGGGGTGGCGAGCAGGGCGTCCAGCCGCTCGAGGGAGAGGGCGAGGTGCGCACCGCGCTTGGTCGCCGCCACGGCGTGCACCTCGTCGACGATGATCGTGTCGACGCCGAGCAGCGTCTCGCGAGCCGCCGACGTGAGCATGAGGTACAGCGACTCGGGCGTGGTGATCAGGATGTCCGGGGGAGTGCGCGCCAGTAGCCGCCGGTCTGCCGGCGTGGTGTCGCCGGAGCGGACGCCGACGGTGACGGAGGGCACCTCGACCCCGAGGCGGCGCGCGGTCTGGGTGACGCCCACGAGCGGCGCGCGCAGGTTCCGCTCGACGTCGACGCCGAGGGCCTTGAGCGGGGAGATGTACAGCACGCGGGTGCGGTGTCGTGGATCCTCCGGCGCGGGCTTCGAGGCCAGCTGGTCGATCGCCCACAGGAACGCGGCGAGGGTCTTGCCCGAGCCGGTGGGAGCGACGACGAGTGCGTGCGCCCTGGAGGAGATCGCGTCCCACGCCCCGAGCTGTGCGGGCGTCGGCGCCGCGAAGGCGCCCTCGAACCACTCCCGGGTCGCGGGCGAGAAGCGGTCGAGCACCATCCGCCTATCTTCCCCCGCCCGACCGTCATCGCGCGGCGAGCGGTGGGTTGAGTAGGCCGCCCGCGGCCGTATCGAGACCCTGCGGGTTGAGTAGGCCGCCCGCGGCCGTATCGAAACCTGAGGTTCGCGAGGGGTGAGGTTTCGATACAGGCGCCAGAGCGCCTTACTCAACCTGCCGGGTTTCGATACAGGCGCCAGAGCGCCTTACTCAACCCGCCGGGTTTCGATACAGGCGCTAGAGCGCCTTACTCAACCCGCGTGCTCACGCAGGAACCTCACGAAGTCGATCAGCATGGGCGCGGAGATCGCGTGGCCGAGCTCCTCGTAGATGCGGATCGTCGCGTCCGCGTGCTCCGGCAGCCACTGCGCGGTGCGCGCCACCGCCTCGGCCGGG
The DNA here is from genome assembly GCF_058809925.1 of Rhodoglobus sp. GW821-FHT12B09. Taxonomy (NCBI): domain Bacteria; kingdom Bacillati; phylum Actinomycetota; class Actinomycetes; order Micrococcales; family Microbacteriaceae; genus Rhodoglobus; species Rhodoglobus sp. GW821-FHT12B09. The sequence continues at coordinate 15,231 of NZ_JBXATB010000008.1, forward strand.
ATCACCCTGTCCTCGGTGCCGCGGCCCCAGAACACCGCGGGCTTCACGACGGCGAGCTCGGCGTCGCCGGGATGGGCGCCGGATGCCACGAAGCCGGCGATCGCGACCGTGGCCGTGAAGCGCCCGGGCGCGTGGCGCAGGAGCTGCAGCGCGAGGGCAGCCCCCTGCGAGAAACCCACCAGCGAGACGCTCGTGTACTCGAGGGTGTCGAGCCACTCGATCACGGCGTTGGCCGCGGCGTCCACCCGGTCGGACTGCGGGTCGCCCGTGGGGCTGTCGGCGCGGCTCCACCACGCCCACCCGCCGTTCTCCGCGATCGGTGCGCGCAGTGACGCGACCACGGGCCCCAGCGGCAGGCCGGGCGACATGCCGAACAGGTCGCCCTCGTGCGATCCGTAGCCGTGCAGGAGCACGAGGAGCGGCCGGCCGGCCCGCTCGCGCTCGGGGGCTGACCAGAGGATTGCCGACGTGTCGAGCTGCATCGTCCCAGCCTAGGGAGCACGGCTGTAAGAATGGAGCATGAGCTCCGTCGGCACACCAGACCCAGACCCCAATCCCGGCTGGCTGTCTGAGGACGAGCTCGCCGAGACCCGCAAGCGCCTCCCCCTGCTCTATGTCGAGGCCGTTCCGGTGCGCGTCGACGGCCTCGGCCGTGTCATCGAGGTCGGGATGCTCCTGCGCGCCAATGACGGCGAGATCACCCGCACCCTGGTCTCCGGGCGGGTGATGTACGGCGAGACGCTGCGCGACGCGCTGTTCCGGCACCTCGAGAAAGACCTCGGGCCGATGGCGTTCCCGCTGCTGCCCGCGTCGCCGGTCCCGTTCTCCGTGGCCGAGTACTTCCCCTGGCCGGGCGAGAGCCAGTTCATGGACTCACGGCAGCACGCGGTATCCCTCGCCTATGTCGTGCCCATCACGGGCACCTGCGAGCCGCGCCAGGACGCACTCGAGGTGACCTGGATGCGCCCCGCCGAGGCCGCGTCGGAGTCCGTGACCGCCGACATGGAGGGCGGCCGCGGCGCGCTTCTCCGCGCCGCACTCGCGTCGGTGGGCGTTCTGCCCTAGTTCGTCCTGGGCCCCACAGAAGGCCGACGACCCCTTGAACACGCGCGCGTAACACAGGGTGCGGGCGGAGCGCCACCCCCTTCCGCCTGCCCGGACGGCCGACCTAGGGTGACTAAACCGGTTCAGAACCGGCGGTTCTCAAGGGGGAGGTCGGATGTCGTCGTCGAAGACCAACCGAACGACGATCGCCGATGTCGCGACCCGCGCCGGAGTCAGCAAGGGGCTCGTCTCGTTCGCGTTGAACGACCGCCCCGGCGTCTCGGCGGAGACCCGGCAGCGCATCCTCGCCGCCGCTGACGAGCTGGGCTGGCGCCCGAGCCTCCGCGGCAGGTCCCTCAGCTCCGACCGGGCCTTCGCGCTCGGGCTCGTGCTCGCGCGCGACCCCGACATCATCGCCGGCGACCCCTTCTTCCCCGCGTTCATCTCGGGAGTCGAGTCTGTGCTCGCCCCGGCCGGGCAGGCGCTCGTGCTCAGCATGGTGGAGACCGAGGAGGCCGAGTCGCGCACCTACCGCCAGCTCGCGGTCAACGGCCGTGTCGACGGCGTCATCATCTCCGACCTCCGTGCGGGCGACGCACGGATAGCCCTCGTCCGCGAGCTCGGGCTGAGCGCGGTCACGCTGGGCAGGCCCGACGTCGCGTCGCCATTCCCCGCCGTCACGGTCGACGATGCCGAGGGCATCCGCGCTTCCGTGGCCCACCTCGTGGGCCTCGGCCACACCAGGATCGCGCACGTCGGCGGCCCGGCGACGATGCTGCACGGCAGCCGCCGCCGTGACTCGTTCCGGCTCGCCATGAGAGAGTCCGGCCTCGCCGACGACCTCGTCGTCGAGACGGACTTCAGCGCCGCGCAGGGAGCGGCGGCGACCCTCCGTCTGCTCGCCCGCCGGGACCGCCCGACGGCGATCGTCTACTCGAACGACCCGATGGCGATCGCCGGACTCGGGATCGCGCAGCGCGCGGGCCTCGACGTGCCCGGCGAGCTCTCCATCACCGGATTCGACGGCAGCGATGTGGGCAAGTACCTGCATCCCTCGCTCACCACCGTCAGGACATCGGCGCGGGAGTGGGGCGAGGCCGCGGCCTCCGCGCTGCTCCTCTCGATCGACGGCCACGCACCAGACGACATCGAGCTCGAACCCGCACAGCTGGTCGTCGGTGGATCGACTGCCCAGCCCCGCACCGGCCATCGCGGCACTGACGCCGCACCAACACACGAAGGAGAACGACCATGAGAAGAAGGACTGCGTTAGCGACCTCGCTCCTCGCGGTCGGCGCGATCGCGCTGACCGCCTGCTCGGGAGGCGGAGGCGGCGGCTCGTCAGCGGGAACCGGCCGCGGTGACATCACGATCTGGTACTCGAACAACGAGCAGGAGGTCGAGTGGGGCAAGCAGATGGTCGAGGCGTGGAACGCCGACCACCCCGACGAGCAGATCAAGGGGCAGGAGATCCCCGCGGGCAAGAGCAGCGAAGAGGTGATCGGCGCAGCCATCACCGCCGGCAACGCTCCTTGCCTGATCTACAACACGGCGCCGTCGGCTGTCGGCCAGTTCGAGAAGCAGGGGGGACTCGTCGACCTGTCGAAGATCGAGGACGGCGCCTCCTACATCGAGGAGCGCAGCGGCGACGTCGCCCAGCAGTACCAGAACCCGGACGGCGACTACTTCCAGATGCCCTGGAAGTCGAACCCCGTCGTGATCTTCTACAACAAGGACCTCTTCGCGAAGGCCGGTCTCGACCCCGAGAACCCGAAGCTCTCGACCTACGACGACTTCCTGGCGACCTCGAAGACCCTCGTCGATGCGGGCGTCTCCGAGGTGGCCATCCAGCCGGCGCCCACGAGCGAGTTCTTCCAGACCCAGTTCGACTTCTACCCGCTGTACGCGGCCGCGACCGGCGGCAAGCAGATCGTCGAGGACGGCAAGGCGACCTTCGCCGACCAGGCAGGCTACGACGTCGCCGACTTCTGGGCGACCATGTACAAGGACAACTACTCGAGCAAGGAGCAGTTCCAGGGCGACTCCTTCGCGCAGGGCTACGCGGCGATGGCCATCGTCGGCCCGTGGGCGGTGTCGGTCTACAAGGATGTGAACTGGGGCTCGGTGCCGGTTCCGACCAAGGACGGTGCAGACCCGAAGGATGTCTGGACCTTCAGTGACGCGAAGAACATCGGCCTCTACTCCGCCTGCAAGAACCAGGCCACGGCGTGGGATGTCCTGAAGTTCTCGACGAGCGAGGAGCAGGACCAGAAGCTGCTCGAGATCACGGGCCAGATGCCGTTCCGCAAGGACCTGCAGACCACCTATGCGGATTACTTCGCGGCCAACCCGGCCTACCAGGCCTTCGGCGACCAGGCCTCGCGCACCGTCGAGGTGCCCCCGGGCCCGAACACCGTGCAGATGCTGCAGGCCTTCCGCGACGCGTGGTCTGAATCGGTGATCTTCGGCAAGGGCGACACCAAGACTGCCCTGGACGACGCGGCCAAGAAGATCGACACGATCGCGCAGCAGCCGTAGCCATGACTGACACCCTCTCGCCGCGAGCGGCAGCAGTGCCGCTCGCGGCCCCCGACGGCGGCCCTAACGGCCGTCGGCGGGGCCGCCTCCTCGGGAAGAACCCGCTGGGGCTGCTGTTCAGCTCCCCCTACCTGGTCTTCGTCATCGCGGTGTTCGCGTTCCCCATCGGGTACTCGGTCTACATCGCGTTCCACGACTTCTTCTTCGCGGCCCCGGGCGCACAGGTCGATCGCCCGTTCGTCGGGTTCGACAACTTCGTCACCGCGCTCACCGACCCCGCGGTCATCCGGTCGTTCGCCAATGTCGGCGTCTTCCTGCTGATCAACGTGCCCTTGACTGTCGTGCTGTCACTCGTGCTGGCGACTGCCCTGAACCGGATTACCCGGCTGCGCAGCTTCCTCCGCGTGAGCTACTACGTGCCGTACGTCACGGCCAGCGTCGCCGTCGTCGCGATCTGGCTGTTCCTCTTCAGCGGGAACGGCTTCGTGAACCAGGTGCTGGGCCCGCTCGCGCCAGACCCCTCGTGGCTCATCAACGAGCAGCTGGCGATGCCGACTATCGCGATCTTCGTCACCTGGAAGCAGCTCGGGTTCTACATCCTGCTGTACCTCGCGGCACTTCAGGCGGTGCCGAAGGAGCTGTACGAGTCGGCGTCGACCGACGGGGCAGGAGCCATCCGGAGCTTCTTCTCCGTCACCGTGCCGGGCGTGCGCTCGGCAACAGTGCTGGTGCTGCTCGTGTCGACGGTGACCGGGGCCAACCTGTTCACGGAGCCGTACCTGCTGACCGGGGGCGGCGGGCCCAACGGGGCCTCCGCGTCGCCGGTGCTGATCATGTACCAGCGCGGACTGCAGCAGGGGCAGCCGGATGTCGCGGCCGCCATCGGCATCGTCCTGGTGGTCGTCGTGCTGATCATCGCGTTCCTGCAGAACCGCTTCGTGGGAGGTGATGACCGATGACCGCCCAGGTGCTCCCTCGCCGCCGCCGCGTCTCCGGGCTGTCGCGCACCGGCACGATCGTCCGCGGGATCGTGCTCGGGCTCGGTGCCCTGCTGTTCCTCTTCCCGTTCTACTACATGGTGATCGGGTCGCTGCAGACGACGGTGGATCCGACCATCGCGGGCGCATTCCCCAACCCCGCCAATCTCACGCTCGACAACTACGCGGCGATCAACTCGCGGATCAACCTGCTCACCGGGCTGGTCAACTCGGGGATCTTCACCGGGGGCGTGCTGCTCGGCACCTTCGTGTTCGGGCTCCTCGCCGGGTACTCGCTCGCGATGCTGCAGTGGAGGGGGCGCTCGGCCACGTTCGCCCTCGCGCTGCTCGTGCAGGTGGTTCCGTTCCAGCTGCTGATGATCCCGCTCTACGTGCTGATCGCGAGGGACTTCGGGCTGGCCGACAACTACCTCGGGATGATCCTGCCGTTCTTCATCAACTCGACGGCGGTCATCATCTTCCGGGCGTACTTCCTGCAGCTGCCGAAAGAGCTGTTCGAGGCGGCCCGGATCGACGGGGCGTCGGAGTTCCGGCTGCTCTGGAGTGTGGCCATCCCCCTCGTGCGACCGGCGCTCGTGACCGTCGTGCTGCTGACCTTCATCGGCCCGTGGAACGAGTTCCTCTGGCCGTTCCTGGTCACCAAGGATGCGGCCCTGCAGCCCCTCGCGGTGTCGCTCGCGAACTACATCACCACCGTCTCGTCGTCGGCGGCCAACCCGTTCGGCGCGATCCTCGCGGGCGCCCTGGTACTGGCCGCCCCCGTGGTCGTGCTGTTCATCGTGTTCCAGCGCTACTTCACCTCAACAGACATCGGATCAGGAGTAAAAGGATGACCTTTCCCTACGCAGTGACACGGGTGGGAGTCGTTATGGCGCCCGAGCCGGGCAACGCCCTCGAGGTCGAGGGCGTGCTGAATCCCGGCTCGGGGCGGGATCGCGACGGCAACCTCTACCTGCTGCCGCGGATCGTCGCGTCGGGGAACGTCAGCCGGATCGGGCTCGCGCGGGTGGTGGTCGACGACGGTGTCCCCGTGGCGGTGGAGCGCGAGGGCGTCGTCCTCGAGCCCGACCGCGGATTCGAGAAGGGCGTCGGGCACGCCGGGGTCGAGGACCCCCGGGTCACGTTCATCCCGCTCCTCGGCCTGCACGTCATGACCTACGTCGCGTACGGGCCGCTCGGGCCGCGCACGGCGATCGCCACCTCGACCGACCTCCGGGAGTGGACCCGCCTCGGCCCGGCACTCTTCCGCTACGAGGAGAGCCTCGACATCGACCTCGGGCTGTTCCACAACAAGGACACGGTGTTCTTCCCGGAGCCGGTGACCGCCCCGGACGGCGTGCAGAGCTTTGCCGTACTCCACCGCCCGATGTGGGACATCGGCGAGACGGCTCCCGGGGAGGGCATCCGCCTGCCCGCCGGCGTGGAGGACCCGCGGCAGAGCATCTGGATCAGCTACATCCCGGTGGACCTCGTCCTGAGCGACATCCGCAACATCGTGCTCTGGGGGCAGCACCGCTTCGTCGCCGGCCCCGAGTTCCCGTTCGAGGCGCTCAAGATCGGCGGCGGCCCGCCTCCCCTCCGCGTTCCGGAGGGCTGGCTGGTGCTGCACCACGGCGTGACCGGGGTGATCGACAGTGCCTTCGACCAGCAGAAGAACGTGAACTACCGCGCGGGCGGGATGATCCTCGACGCGGACGACCCCTCCACCGTCGTCGATCGCACGGCCGAGCCGCTGCTGGAGGCCGAGACCGACGAGGAGCGCAGCGGCATCGTGCCCAACGTGGTGTTCCCCACCGCGATCGAGGAGGTCGACGGGCAGCTCTGGGTCTTCTACGGGATGGCCGACTCGAAGATCGGGGTCGCCCGCCTCGACCGGGTCGGCTAGCCGAGCTACAGCTCGGCCGGCACCGTCCGGCGGGTCACCGCACCATTCTGATGTCCGCGACGTTCTCCCAGTAGCTGAGCGTCCCGGTGTGGCCATCGGGCTCGAAGCCCATCCGGCGGTAGAAGCCGATAGTCCTGTCGTTGTCGCGGAGCACGTTCAGGTACGCGGGGCGGTCGCCGATCGCGGTCTCCACGAGCGCCCGCCCGATGCCGAGGCCCTGGTGGCTCTCGAGCAGGTAGAGCGACCAGAGCTCGAGCGGCCGGGGCGGGTCGTCATCCCGTGCGGGGCCGGCCGACGCGAAGCCCACGATGGTGCCGTTCGCGACCGCGACCCAGGTGTCCTCGGGCTGCGGCTCGGCGAGGATCCTGCGCCAGCGCGCGGTGCGCTCCCGGGCGGACACCCGGGCGATCCACCGAGGGGACATGATGCCCGCGTAGGCCTCGCGCCACGACTGCGCGTGCACGGCGCCGATGGCCGCGGCATCCCGGGCCACCGCCTGTCGGATCAGCAGCTCCACGGCTAGCCGGCGAGGTCGCTCGCCCGGCCGGGGATCGTGTCCTCGAAGATGGGCCACTCGCGCACGGTGAAGCGGCCGGGGGCCGGCTCGAGGTTGAGGGCCGTGATGTACAGCTGCAGCCCCTCGCGGAATATGCGGTCGGCGCTCACGATGTTCATCGAGCCCGCCATCGCCGCGGAGCCGACCGTGTACGACAGCAGCACGCCCACGAAGTCCATCGAGAGGTCGGGGGTGGGGGAGGCCTGCCGGAGCAGATCGCCGAGGTCGCGCCGCAGCCGGGCAAGCTCGGCGCTGCGGTTCGTGCGGTCGAGCAGGTGCGCGGCGAGGCCGGGGCGCGCGACGAGGCAGTTCCACAGGGCGCGCATCACGAGCTCGACCTTGTTCTGGCTCGTGCCGGCCTCGGGCATCGCGATGCGGGCGAGCTCCAGGTCGAGCACGGCGTCGGCGAGGTCTCCGCGGTCTTCGACGTGGCTGTAGAGCGTGTTGGGGGCGACCCCGAGCACCTCGGCGACCCGGCGCATGGTCACGGCGCTGAATCCCTCGAGCACCAGCAGGTCGTGCGCCGCCGTCGCCACATCGTCACGTACGAGCCCAGCCCGGGTTCCGCGCCCTCTTCCCATGCCGCCACCGTACGGTGTGCGACAGGTATCGCACGGTGTCCAATACGGCGTGTTGGGGGGATGCGCGGGCCGCCGCCGTGCCCGCGCGGAGGTTCCGGGTGGGAGTGCGCGTGCCGCCGCCGTGCCCGCGCGGAGGTTCCGGGTGGGATGCGCGGGCCGCCGCCGAGCCCGTGCGGAGGTTCCGGGTGGGAGTGCGCGTGCCGCCGCCGTGCCCGCGCGGAGGTTTCGGCACCATGCTGTCGCCGCGGCACCCGCCTCGTGTCGAAACCTCCGCACGGCTGTGGGGCGGCGCCACGGCTGCGGGTGCGTGGCGCGACCAGGTCCCTCGGCGGGGCGGCGCGCGACCCGGGGTCGTCGCGGGGCGGGCGCTGAGCTGAGGCGGAGCGCCCCCGACGCACGAACGGCGCCCCCGGAGGGACGCCGTTCGGAGGGGCTGAGGTCTAGCGGCCGCGGGTGTTCGCGCGCACGACCTGGCCGACGCGGATGGGTCCGCCGGTGGACTGGGCGCGGCCCTTGCCGCCGCGCGGGCGAGACGGGGCCTGCTCGGCGCGCGCGGGCTGCGCGTGGGAGGACTGGGCGTGCGGCTGGGTGGCGCGCGGCTCGGAGCTGCGGCGCTCGCCCGTCACGGCGGCGCGGCCGGAGCCGGCGGGGGCACCCGTGCGGCCGGAGCCGGAGCGGCCCGAGCCGGACGCGGCCGGGCGGCCCGACCCGGACGCGGCCGGGCGACCCGAGCGGTCGCGGCGGGGAGCGCCATCACGGGGAGCTCCGGCGCGCTTGCGCTGGGCGTTGGCGCCCTGCGACTGGCCGCGTCCGTGGTTCTCGGCGACGGCAGCGCGCGGGGCGGGCTTCACGTACGCGGCGACCTCGCCCACGAGGGCGGTGACGGCCGGCGACGACGCGGTGACGTGCTGCGGCGTGACGGTGATCTCGGCCTTGCGCAGGAGCGCGGCCGTGTCCTTGCGCTGGGCGGGCAGCACGATCGTGACGACCTCGCCCTCCTTGCCCGCGCGGGCGGTGCGGCCCGAGCGGTGCAGGTACGCCTTGTGCTCGGCCGGCGGGTCGACGTGGATCACGAGCTCGATGTCGTCCACGTGCACGCCACGGGCGGCGACGTCGGTGGCGACGAGGACGCGGGTCTCGCCCGAGGCGAAGGACGCGAGGTTGCGGTCGCGGGCGACCTGCGAGAGGTTGCCGTGCAGGTCGACGGAGGGGATCCCGGCGTCGGTGAGCTGCTTGGCCAGCTTCTTCGCGTGGTGCTTGGTGCGCATGAACAGGATGCGGCGGCCGGTGCCCGAGGCGAGCATCCGGACCAGTTCGCTCTTCTCGTCGACGCCGGCGACCTCGAAGACGTGGTGGGTCATCGCCGCGACGTGGCTGTTCGCCTCGTCGACGGAGTGGAGCACCTCGTTGTGGAGGTAGCGGCGCACGAGCTTGTCGACGCCGTTGTCGAGCGTCGCGCTGAAGAGCAGGCGCTGGCCGGTCTGCGGGGTCTTGTCCATGATGCGGGTGACGACCGGCAGGAAGCCTAGGTCGGCCATGTGGTCGGCCTCGTCGAGCACGGTGATCTCGATCGCGTCGAGGTGGGCGAAGCCCTGCTTCATGAGGTCCTCGAGGCGGCCGGGGCAGGCCACGACGATGTCGACGCCCGACTTGAGGGCAGCGACCTGGCGGTTCTGCGAGACGCCGCCGAAGATCGTCGTGACGGTGAGGCCGTACGCGGTGGCGAGCGGCTCCATGGCGGCGGTGATCTGCGTGGCGAGCTCGCGGGTCGGGGCGAGCACGAGGCCGAGCGGGCGGCCGGAGCGGCGCTTGCCGCCGGCGAGCGCGCCGCCGAGGCGGGCGACCATCGGGATCGCGAAGGCGAGGGTCTTGCCCGAGCCGGTCTTGCCGCGGCCGAGCACGTCCTTGCCGGCGAGGGTGTCGGGGAGCGTGTCCACCTGGATGGGGAAGGGCTCGGTGATGCCGTTCGCGCTGAGCGCGGCGACGACGGGGGCGGGCACGCCGAGCGTGCTGAAGATGTTTTCTGACATGGGTGATTTCTTGAGAAGCGCAGTCGCGTGCTCGTGAAGTGCACAGGACTGCTGAATGGCGAAGGCGGGAAAGCCGCACTCGTTCGCCGGAGAAGTTATTGAACCAGGGGCTCAAGGGAAGCGTTCTACGACGCAGGGAGACCGTCGTGGTCTCGCAAGTACTACCACCCTAGCAGAGGCCCCGATATACCGAACGTGTACCCCCCGAGATGGGCGGACCCCTTCTGGGGCGTGTACCCCTTTCTGTCCTCCGAATAGCGTGAGGACTTGTCACCCGGCATTCTGCCGACCGTGACTCTCTGGGGGAGTACATCACCGTGTCATTCGTGCACCATGGCGCGCGCCGGCGGGGACTGGCCGGCGCGCTCGCCGCGCTCGTCGTCGCCGTCGTCGGACTGTCGACCATCGCGCCCGTCGCGGCGCACGCCGACCCGGGCTCCCTGTTCACGATCACCAAGTCGGTCGACAAGGCCGTGGTGCTCCCGGGGCAGACCTTCACCTACACGATCACCGTCGACTGCTCGCCCGAGGACTGCCCGGATGCCCGGCTCGTCGACGACCTCCCCGACGAGTTCGCCGCCCTCACCCTGAACACCAACGTCATCGTCACGGGCGGACCCTCCACCGCGAGCTGGGGCGGCTCGGACGGCCGCACGCTCACTGTCGACTTTCAGAAGCCGCTCACGGACGGCGGCGTCGGCATCGCGAGCGGCTCCGGCTACTCCGTCCAGGTCGCGCTGAGCGTGCCCGCCGGCCTCTCGCCGGACTGGGCCTACAACGGCGTTCCCATCGCGAACACCGCCCGCGCGAGCTCGGTGAACGCCCCGGACGCCGACGCGTCCCGAGACGTGACCATCACCGTTCCGGTCACCGTCGCCACGACTGCCGGTGCGGACTGGACTCCCGCGTCGACGCGCTTCAAGGTCGGCGAGACCTCCACGCTCGTGCTCAAGACCCGCAACACGTCCAACGCCAAGGCGACGAGCCTCACGATCGCGGTGCCGACAGATCCCTCCGCGCCGACGAACCCGTTCGAGGCCGTGGACTTCTCCGACTTCGGAGCGGTGACGCTCCCCGGCGGCGCGGACCGCGTGCAGGTGGACGCGTACGTCGGCGGCGCCTGGGTGGCGGGAAGCCCCGACACCGTGCCGGTGCTGCCCGACGGGGTTGCCGGGTCGAGCATCCGGGGCCTGCGCTTCATCTTCACGTCCACGGCCGGCTCTGAGCTCACGGCGGGCGGCGCCGAGGGCTCGGTCGCGGTGAAGCTCGTGCAGCGGGCGACGTTCCGCACCGGCGGCGCCTCGCTCGTGACCGGCACCACCGCGGTCGCGAACGTCACGGGAACCGTGGTGGTCCCCGGCCAGCCCGCGAAGGACGCGGTCACGAGCGATAGCTACGTGATCGACTCGCTCGACTCGAAGGTCACCGGCTCGACGGTGTTCGCGCCCGCGCGCATCCCGGCCGGCACCGAGTCGCTCGTCACCGTCACCGGCCAGAACGCATCGAAGGGCACCCTAGACACCCTGACGATCACCGAGCCGGCCACGGGCCTGCTCGCGGACACCCGCCTCACGTTCGACGGCTTCCGCCCCGCGGGCTCCGCCTGGCCGAGCGGCGCGACCTCCGCCACGGTGACGTGGGCAGTCGACGGCGGAACGGCTCCCGCCCCGCAGACCTTCACGTCGGGCGTGCCGTCCACTCCGGCCCTCTCCGGCGGCCAGCGCATCATCGGCTTCTCGATCGAGTACTCGGGCGACATCGCGGTCAGCGCAGTGGCGAAGGCGGCATTCGCTGTGGACGTCGACGGCCAGGCAGCGGGCGCCGGCACGAGCGTCATTCTCACGGATGCCCCGAGCATCGGCGGCGCGAACGACGCCGGCTCGGCCACCCCCGCGACCCCGACCGCAGCCCTCGAAGTGCTCGCCCCGGCCGTCGCGGTCACGCTCGACAAGACGATCACCCCGGTGTCGGCCGCCGTGCCCGCGGGAGGCCGCTCGCTCGTCCAGCTCACGGCCCGCACCAGCTCGGACACGGGCTACGTGGCACCCGGCACGATCACCGTCGTCGACGAGTGGACGGGCACCGCCACCGACTACTGGGCGGGCTTCGACGCCGTCGCCATCAGCTCGACCGCCGTGTCGGTCGGCTCCACCCTCGTTGTGAGCTACAAGACGACCGGCGGCTGGGTCGAGCTCGACACGGTCGATGCGACCGCGAGCGCCCAGACCTACCGCCGCGCACTGCCCTCGCCGGCGTCGATCACCGGCCTCAAGTTCGTCTTCACGAAGCCCGGCGGCTACGCCCTCGGCTCGGTCGTGCGGCCCACGATCAGCTTCCAGGCGCGCGCGGAGGTGCGCGGAACCTCCGACCCGACGGCGGCCGACGGCACGCCCGTCACCTACACGAACGCGGCCTCGGCCGTGGCATCCGGCTCGATCGTCGTCGCGGGCGTCGCGACCGCTGTCGACTCGACAGCCACCGACACCGCGACGGGCGCCATCAAGGCGATCACCCCGGGCGCGGGCGGCGCGCTGTTCGACAAGACCTGGCAGGCGGTCAGCGGCTCGACAGCCGTGGACTCGCAGTCGGGCCAGTCCCGTGTCGCGCGCCTCTCGTGGGGCAGCGAGGTCACGGGCTACGACAGCGCGACCGTGCAGGACCCGGTGTCGACCGCGACCCCGGTCGCCCAGACGGTCTACCAGGCGTTCAACCTGACCCAGATCAAGGCCATCACGACCACGACCGACCCGCAGATCGCGTGGGACGAGGTCACGGCCGTCGAGCTCTTCAACAAGAACACGCAGGCGTGGGAGCCGATCGGCTCGTGCACCCCGGCGCACCCGTGCGAGGGCGGGATGCCCGTGCAGAACCTGAGCGCCGCCCAGCAGGAGTCGACCATCGGCGTGCGCGTCACGTTCGCCCCGAACGACGACGCCCGCACCACAGACCCGCTCGCGCCGCCCGTCGGCTCCGGCGTGGCCAGCGGCCCGGATGCCCGCACCCTCGACCTCGTGTTCCAGGTGCGCAACCAGCTCAGGGACACGACGGGCACGCCCTCCGCGCCCTGGGTCACCCAGTTCCGCCCGTACAACAACACGGACGACGGCTCCGTGCTCAACACCGCCTCGCTCGCCCTCGTCGCGGGCGGGTCCACGACCTCCGCCTCCGACTCGGACGCGATCATGGTCCTCGACGACCTGCCCCAGGTGGCGATGACGAAGACCGCGGCGAACGGCACGCTCGTCATCCCGAACCCGGACGACGTGGCGGTCGGCTCCTACCCGACGAGCTCGTTCACCGTGCGCGCCACCAACACCTCGAACGCCCGCGCGTGGTTCCTGCGCGTCGCCGACGTCATGCCCGCCACCACCGCGGTGGGCTCCGTTCACAACACCGACGCCGGCACCAACGGCTACGACGTGGCGCCCTACGCCACCGCCGTCTACGACCCCGCGACGAACCCGTTCGAGCGGCTCCTCGTCACCAAGGTCGTGCTCACGCCGAACGGCAGCGGCATCGACCTCTCCAAGTCGCTCGTGACCCGCTTGCTCTACAACGGCGGCAACCCGATCGCGACCACGCAGATCGGCGGCGTGCCGTTCTACGCGAACAACACCACCGCGCTCAACTCGGCGTCGACCTGGACCGACGTCATCGGCGTCAGCGTGCTCTACACCGGCACCGATACGTCCGGCGGCGGAACGATCGCGAGCGGCGCCTACGTCGACATGCGCATCGATGTGCGCGTGCGGCAGATGCTGCGCAGCCAGCCGACCACGCTCGTGACCGCCGGCACCGTGCGCAACACGTCCTTCACGCAGGTGTGGGACAACGTGCTCGACGACGACAGCCGCTACGACTCGAAGTACGCCGACATCTCGCTCGTCGCGGCGGTGCTCAAGGTCTCGGCCACGAAGTCGCTGTCGGCGGCGAGCATCCTCGAGTCCAACCGCGCCAGCGATCTGACGGCCACCGTGTCGGCGGCCCACAACGGCTCGACCGCAGCGAGTCGGCAGGTCGTCATCGAGGACACCGGCTCCGCCTTCTGGGACGCCTTCGCCCTGCGCTCGCTGGGCACCGTGACCAAGCCCGCCGGCGCGGACCGCGTGCGCGTCGATGTGCAGCTGGACGGCTCGACCACGTGGACGCTCGGCACCTCGTCCGCCACGGCGGCGCTGCCGGCCGGCACCTCCGTGTCGCACGTCACGGGCATCCGCTTCGTCTTCACCAAGAACGGCGGGGGCATCTTCTCGACGAACGCGCCTGCCGACACCTGGTCGGCCTCCGCCGCGTACGTGGTGCGCCTCCGCGACACCGTGCGCAGCACGGGCGCGGCGATCCCGTTCCCGTCGACCGTGAGCGCGCCCGTCGCGGCGAGCTCGTCGAACGACGACTACCCGGACGCGACGGCGGCGGGCGGCACGAGCATCCTGCTCGACACCGGCACGTTCCGCGTGGATGTGGAGAAGCGCCCCTCGGTCAGCACCACTCCGGCCGGCGAGACCGTCACCTTCTCGCTCATCATGACCAACACCGGCACGGGCTACCTCGACAACCCCGTCGTCGTCGACTCGCTGCCCATCGACGCGGGCCTGCGCACCGGCGGCCCGCTGCTCTTCGACCCGACCTCGGAGCTCACCTTCTCGACCTCCACCGGCGGCATCCTGCCGACCACGGGCGCGACGGTCTCCTACGACGGCACCGCCCGCACGATCAGGGTCGCCTGGCCCGCCGGCTCGCGGCTCGCGCCCGGGGAGAAGTACACGATAGTGGTGCCCCTCCAGGTCGCGCCCGGCCTCACCTCGGGCTACGGCGCCGCGACCAACACCATGACCGTCTCGAGCGACCGCACTCTCGCGGCCTGCACGAACACCTCCGGCAACGGCCGCGGCGCGAGCCTGGGCAGCGCGAGCACGGCGTGCACCACCACGAACTCGGTGAGCACGATCTCCGCGTCGGCGATCAGCTCGTTCAAGGGCGTCAAGGGCGATGTGGATGCCGACGGCCTGTCCACCCGCGGAGCCACCAACGTCACCAGCGCGTCGACGCCCTGCGTGTCCGACGCGGGCGGCTTCTACCGCAGCCCGTGCGCCGCGAACACGGTGATCGGCGGCACCGACCTCTGGAAGCTGCAGTTCACGAACGGCGGAAACATCCCCGCCCAAACGGCGACCGTCGTCGACGTGCTGCCGAAGTCCGGCGACACCTACCTCCGCACCGGGGCGACCCGCGCCACGACGTACGCGCCCGTGTTCGCGGGCGGGCTGCAGCTCACCACCGACGACCTCTCGGCGGGCACCACGTACACCTGGCAGGTCACCACCAACGCCAGCCCGTGCCCGAACTTCGCGACGAGCGACTCGACGTGCTCCACCGGCGTCACCTGGCTTGACGGGCCGAGCTACCCGACCTCGGGCTACGCGTCCGTCAAGGCGATCCGGGTGGTCTTCGACTTCACCGCCATCGACCCGATCGAGGACACGCTGCCGCCGGCCGCGACCCTCGCCCTGACGTACAAGACGGTCAACACCCCGAGCACGACCGCCGGCGACGGCCGCGCGCCGGTCACCGTCCCCGTGGCGAACGCTCGCGCGTGGAACAGCTTCGGCGTCTATGCGACCTTCGGCGCGGGCAACGCGTCGCGCGCTGTCGAGCCGCTCAAGGCGGGCGTGCAGCTCGCCACGGGCCCGATCCAGGTCGCGAAGGCGATCTCCGGGGATGCCGCGGCCTTCGCCCCCACCTCGTACCAGGTCACTGTCAGCTGCGCTGTCGCCGGCGCGACGGTCACGATGCCCGCCGCGGGCAGGCTCACGCTCGCGGCCGGGAACGCCGTGCCCTACACCTCCCGGATCGACGGGATCCCCGTCGGCGCCGAGTGCAGCACCGTCGAGAACACCGGCGGCGCGAGCTCGACGAGCTACTCGCCGTCGAACGCGGGCGGCACGGCGGCGGCCATCGTGATCGGCACTGCCGCGGCATCCGGAGCGCCCGTACCGGCCGACCAGCGGGCGACCGTCACGAACAGCTACGGCACGACGAGCCTGCGGGTCGGCAAGACCGTGACGACCGACTCGACAGTCGGGGAGTTCGGGCCCTTCGACTTCACCCTCGCGTGCTCGGCCGACACCGGGGCGAGCACGGTGACGGTGCCGCTCGCGGCCGGGGACGCGGCATTCACGCTCGCCGACGGCGAGGAGCGGGTCATCACCGGCCTGCCCGTCACGGCGACCTGCGTGCTGCGCGAGTCCGACGCGGACGGCGCGACCACCATCACCGCGAGGGTCAACGGCGGCGCGGGGGCGACTGTCGTGCAGAACCAGACAGTCACCGTGCCGCTCGGCACGGGCGCCGAGTACACCGCGGCGATCACCAACCACTACGCGGGCGGCCAGCTCGCCGTCACGAAGACGATCGCGGGCGACTCGAGCTACGCCGACGGCCCGTTCACGATCGACATCACGTGCACCTACGACGGCCAGACGCTCCACGACGGCGACCTCGTGATCCTGGGCGGGGAGACGAAGACGCTCTCCGAGGTATTCCCGGTCGGCACCTCGTGCGCGCTCGACGAGACCGACGCGGGCGGCGCGACCTCCCACACGGCGGCCTCGAGCGTGACGATCGTCGCGGGCACCACGTCCGCGGGCATCACGAACACCTTCACCACCGGCACGCTGCGGGTCGAGAAGGCCTTCACGGGCCCGGGCAAGGACGACTACGGCGTCGGCCCGTTCGAGGCGCAGGTCGACTGCACCTGGGCGAAGTCGCCGGGCGGCACCGCGCTGACCATCCCGCTGCCCGACTCCGGCATCGTCGAGCTCACCTCGGCGAACGGCTACGCGGCCTCCGTCACCGGCCTCATCGCCGGCGCGGACTGCACGGTCACCGAGACGAAGACCGGCGGCGCGACCACGTCGACCGTCGGAGCGGTCTCGGCCGTGCCCGCCGGCGGCACGTCGACAGTGACTATCACGAACGACTTCCAGACCGGCTCGCTCGAGATCGACAAGGAGCGCATCGGCGCCGGCGCGAGCCGCTTCGGCGCGGGTCCCTTCGAGGTCTCCGTCGAGTGCGAGTACCCGAGCAACGGCAGCATGGTGCCGATCGACCTCGGTGCTGACGCCGTGCAGGTGCTGCAGGCCGACGCCGACCCGTCGAAGGACTACCGCGCGACCGTCGGCGGCCTGCTTGCCGGTGCGGTGTGCTCGGTGGAGGAGACAGACGCCGGCCTCGCCGTGTCGAGCACGCTCACCCCTGCCGACGGCACGGGCACGATCGCAGCATCCGGAACCGCCGTCGTCACCGTGACCAACACCTTCCTGGTCGGCCAGCTCGAGATCACCAAGACGGCCTCGATGCCCGTGGTGCAGGGTGACACCGACTACGACTACGAGCTCGCCGTCACCAACTCCGGCGTGATCCCGGCTGCGGGCGTCACCGTCACGGACGCGATCCCGACGACGCTCAAGGTCACCGCGATCACGGCCGATCCGGCGCTCTGGACCAGCTGCGCCGTGACCAACAAGGACATCGACGGATACGGCGGCGACCTCGAGTGCGTCTACGCGCCCGTTCTCGCGGCCGGCGACTCGGCCGATCCGATCACGCTCAGTGTGCGCGTGCTGCCCGAGATCGCGCAGGACCAGATCGACAACACGGCAGCCGTCACCTCGACGACCCCGGTGGTCGACGGCGACACCGACGACGAGACCGTGGACGTGAAGTGGCTCGACGTGGTCGCCACCCCGACCTGCATCAAGGACGCGCCGTGGCTCGACTACACGGTCGACGCCCACAACGTGGCGGTCTCCGGCCGGACCCTGACCGTCGCCTGGGCGGACGCCCTCGGCACGGTCATCCACACCGACTCCGTGCCGATCGCCGCGAACGGCACCGTCACGGGCTCCCTCCTGTGGCCCGGCGCCGCCGTGAACGCGGACGGCGAGGGCATCGCGTGGCCCGGCTGGCGCGACGCGCTGCCCGGCGAGACCCCGGACTGGGAGAACCTCGTGCTCGACCCCGCCGCCTACGGCTACGGCCTGCGCTCGGGCGCCCAGGTAACACTGGCGATCAACCCGCACACCACGATCGCGGTGCAGTACCCGCCGGCGACCGCGAGCTGCGCCGAGACGCCCGACGGCCGCGACTCCGACATCTGGTTCACCAAGAAGGCTCTGGTCTCCAGCATCGATGCGGGCAAGCCGTTCGACTACCGCATGACGATGGGCAACGCCGGGCTCGGCGCCGTCGACAACGTCATCCTCGTCGACAACCTGCCCTCGACGCTCAAGATTCTGAGCGTCGCCCCGCAGACGGCCGCCGCCGGCTCCGCGCAGTGGGTATCGTGCGACATCACCGGCCGAGGCAGGAACGGCTACGGCGGCACGGTCACCTGCGAGCTCGACCGGCCGCTCGGCTACCAGCAGGTGACTCCGGATGTGCTCCTCACGGCAGAGCTCAACCCGGCAGCGCCGGCCGGCGCGATCGTGAACACCGCCGGGGTCACGGCGCGGGACACCCCGCACCTGGGCGGCCGCGGCGGGGGCGCCGGCCCGCTGCCGACGCTCGCGCGGCAGGACTCCGCGATGGTGCTGTCCGCCGGCAGGCTCGCCTTCACGGGCAGCCAGGTCGGGGTGGCGCTCCAGCTCGGCGCGCTGCTGCTGCTCCTCGGCGGCATCCTGGTCGTCTGGCGGCGGATGCCCCGGCACCGCCGGTAGGCGCGCCCGGTCCTGCCCCGTCCCGCTGCCCGGTCCCGTCCCGTCCCGCCGCCCCGTCCCGCCCATGCGGAGGTTTCGGCACCATGCGGCCCCCACGGCAGCAGCCTCGTGTCAGAACCTCCGCACGGGCATCCCGCCGCGACCGTTCCCGGCGCTAGTAGGCCCCCGAGTACCGCTCCCCGACCGGGATCTCGACCGCCACCGTGTTGCCCGGCTGCGCTAGCGGGCACGCCCACATCGGGTCGTACGCGCAGGAGGGGTTGTAGGCGAAGTTGAAGTCGAGCACGAGCGAGTCCGGCTCGCGCCCCGGGCCCAGGTCCGCGCCCTTCACGGTGTCGAGGAGGTAGCGGCCGCCGCCGTACGTGCCGCCGTGCTGCCCGTGCAGGGCATCCTTCACGGGCACGAAGATGCCGCCGCCGTAGGAGGCGAGGCGCCAGACGTCGAGCGTGCCGACCCCCGGAACGTCGGCGATGCCGATGAGCTCGAACGGGACCACGCCGTCGGTGCCCGTCTCGACCTCCATCCGGCGCTCCACGGCGGGGGCGAGAGCCACCTCGAACCGCCACGCCGGGTCGTACGGCCGCACCGGCAGCCCGGTGAACTCCGCGCGGTCCTCCGGCAGCAGCGGGGTGGACGGGTGGTTCGCGAACAGGTCGTCGCGCTCGCGGCGCCACAGGTCGTGCGCGGCGAACAGGTCGTCGGCCTCCCGCACGCGCTCGTAGACGGAGAACACGCGGCGGCGCCAGTCGGCGACCTGGAGGGCTGTCATGGCTCCACGCTAGTCCTGGCCGGCCCGCCACAAAGTTCGAGAAATTCTCTGTAAGGATGTGCCTGCCTCCGGAAATAGACAGGGTGAGAGGCCGTTCGGCCTCCCGCACTTTCGAGCTAAGGAGAACTTCATGAACATCAGACGCGTCGTTGTCGGAGGAGTCTTGTCTCTCGGCCTGGCTTTGGGGGGCGGCACTGCCGCCCTTGCTACGACGGTCTATCCGGCCGAGGGCGGTACCTGGAACTACGGAGTCGTCGCCGGCGTCCACCTCTACTCGGACTACTTCCACCAGACCCAGTGCCACGGGTCGTCCACCCGAAACGACTGGGGCCTCTCGTCGTCGCCGAACGTCGCGGGCGGGGTCTGGTCCAACAACTCGCAGCCGACCACGGTCAACCAGAACAACCGGGCGTACTACCGCGTCTGCTAGTCCCTCGCACTGTGCGGCGCCACGTCCGCGGGGTGGCGCCGCACCAGGATCCGTAGTCGACAGGGTTGTGAATGCTCAAAGTTCTCGTACGTGTGGCAGGTGTTGCCATTGCGGCTCTTGTCGCGCTCCTCGCCGGCGTCTACGCGGCCGCGGCGGACCTCGACGCCCTGCCTGATGCCGACCACGTGGCCTCGCTGCGGTTCGACGACAGCCCCCTCACGCGGGCTGAGATCATCGACCGGCTCGACGCCTATGCCGACTCCTCGGGCGTGGGGATCGTCCGGGTGGCCAGCGCCCCTGACGACTTCCTCAACGAGCGGCTCGCATTCAGGTTCGGCAGCGCCAGCGCTGGTGCTGCGCGGGAGATCGAGTGGTTCTCGCCGACCATGAAGGGCTCACTGGCCGGATCGGCCGACCTCGGCTTCACCGGCCTGAACGGCGTCTACGCCCTCTACGCGACAGATGCGCAGGCGTCTGCGTTCGAGAGCTGGGCGAAGAGGGAGCTCGGCGCCGAGGCGGCGGTGAGCGCGAAGACCCCGCAGGCGCTGCTCACCTACGCCCTCCTGACCGTGGGGGCGTGGGTTCCTGCCGCTGCGGCACTCCTGCTGCTGTGCGCGACCATCCTCTCCTGGTACACGTTGCGCGCCCGCGCTCGAGAGCTCAGCATGCTCGCGGGCATGCGGCTCTCCCTGATCGTCCTCACCGACCTCCGCTCCCTCCTCGCTGCTCTCGCGCTTCCGGCCGCGGCCACAGTCGTCGCGGCGCTCCTCGTGGTCCTGGTCGGCGGATTCGGGCGGATCGCGTTCTACCTCGCGACGGTCGGCGCCTTCATGGGCGTCCTCGCCGCGGTCGCGGTGGCTGCCGCACTGCTGATGGCGGCGCTCACTCTGCCCGATGTGCGCCGGATCGCCGCCAGGAAGCCCCCCGAGGGAGCGTCCTGGGCTCTGGGCGAAGTTCTCAAAGCGATCTCAGTCGTGCTGGTAGCGGCGATCGTGCCGGGCTCGATTGCCCTGATCACCGCGGCCTCGACGGCGACAGCGCTCGGCGCGACCTGGGCGTCCCTGGGCGACGGGGTGACGGTGCGCATCGGCAGCGCTGAGCTCGGGGCGGCGGAGAACGCCGCGTTCGGCGGGCTCGCCGGGGCGGCCGCCCGCGACGGCACCCTACTGTTCTCCATGTCCCTGAGCTCCGACTCGGTCAGCCTCGTCGATGCCACAAGCGCCGCCGCACTCGACGACCTCGGGTACGACGGCGTGGTCATCGCCGATCGGGAGTACCTCTCCGCGATCGGAGCCGCGATGGAGCCGGTCGCGGGAGGCCTCGGGGCCCTGCCGTCGTCGGTCACCGGCCTGCTCCTGCCCACGCTGCAGTTGTGGACGGACTCGGGCCAGCCGCCCGAGCTGAAGCTCTACCGATCGACCGCCGACATCCCGTTCCCGGTCTTCGGCGCGATGGCCGGAACCTTCGACACGCACCAGCGCCCCCTGATCCTCGTGGTCGACGCCGACCAGCTCAACGACGAGTTCCTGTCGTCGGCGGTCAGCCGCGGGAACGCGGTGTTCGACGACCCGGACTGGGTGGCTGCCGAGGTCGAGGCGCGCGGCATGACCGACGATGTCCTGTCGATCGACAGGGTGGCCGACCTCGGGCTCTACGACGCGCAGTCGAAGCAGCGCAACGCCCAGCTCGCCGCGCTGGCGGTGGCGCTCGCAGTGCTGGCGCTGCTCATGAGCCTCGCGGTGACGGCCTGGATCCTTGCCCTCCTGCGCCGCCGCCGCTGGTTCGTGCAGCGCACGGCCGGGCGCTCCTGGGCCGCGATCCTCGTGCCGCGGATGCTGTGGGAGGCCGCCGTCGCGGCGGTCTTCGGCGCAGCCCTGGCCAGTGCATTCCTGGCCCTCGCGCCCGGCAGCGTCGGCCTCGCCCCGCTCGCCGCCGTGGGCTACCTGGCGACCAGCTGGTTCACGCACCTCTGGGCCGGCACCGCGACATTCCGCAGCACCCTGGCCCGGAGAGGATGACCCCATGCAGCTGAGCGCGAACCGCGTCTCCCTGGAGATCGACAACAAGACGGTGCTGCACGAGGCATCGCTGGACGCGCGGCCCGGCCGCATGCTGGTGCTTGCCGGCCGCAGCGGGAGCGGCAAGACCACGCTCCTCAACATTCTCGGGCTGCTGCGCCGGATCGACTCGGGCGCCGTGACGGTCGGCGGGGCCGACGCGACGAGGTGGGGCGACGGCCGTCGCCGGCGCTTCTGGCGAGACCACGTGGCGTTCATCTTCCAGGACTACGGCCTGATCGAGGAGGCCAGCGTGGAGTACAACGTGACGGTGGGAAGGCGCACGCTCTTCGGGATCAGGCGGAGGGACCGTGCGCGCGTCGACGAGGTACTCGCGCACGTGCTCCTGGCCGGGCGCAACAAGGAGCAGACGGCTCGGCTGAGCGGCGGCGAGAAGCAGCGCGTGGGTCTCGCCCGGGCGATGTTCCGCCAGGCCGACGTCGTGCTCGCCGACGAGCCCACCGCGTCGCTCGACCGGGCCAATCGCGAACTCGTCACGAACTTCCTCGTGGAGGAGGCCCGCCGCGGGGCCACAGTGGTCGTCGCGACCCACGACGAGGATCTCATCGCCGCGGGGGACGACGTTGTGCGGCTGGGCGAGCCCTAGCTGTAGCAGACGAGAGCGGTGAGAGTCGCCCCGTTCGCGGAGTTCCCCGTGCCCGCCGACATCGAGTAGATCACCGAGCTGCCGTTGACCGCTCTGACCGTGCCCGACGTGCGGGCGTTGGCGCTCGACCGCACGAGGCCGCTCAGCAGCGCGACGCTGCTCGACGTCCCGCCGGACGAGCACGCCGTGAAAGTCAGCTTCGTCCCCGTGTATCCCGTACCGCTCCAGGCACAGTACTGACCGGTGAGGCACGTCCCCACCGACTGCGGGCTCACGGCGCCGTCCAGTGTCAGGGTCACAGCGCCCTTCTCCCAGGCGATGACGCCGGGGGCGAGCTCGACGCCTCCGGGGTGGGCCGCGATGATCGCGGAGGTCCGGGCCTCGAGACTGGATTCCGACGCCGCAACGGCGGGGGCGATGGGCAGTGCTGCGATCGCGGCTGCTGCCACCAGGGCTGCGGCCGTACGGCGGATTCCGGTCATCATGGGGTGTCCTTCCAGGCGGTGTAGTCGAGCACAGTGGGACTGTCGAGATCGATGCCCGGGATGCCGCCCAGGTACACCTGCTCGGCGGAGAGCAGCGCGCCGGTCTGGCGGTCGAAGACGAGCAGGTCGCGGAAGGCGCCGTCGCCGCGGGTCTCGGTCGCGATCGCCACACCGGTGCGCCCGAGCCGGTCGGTGACCTCGCCCGCGACGGTGACGCCGGGAAGGCCGTTGACGAGCTCGAGAACCGCGGCGGTCTGCGGGCCCGTCAGAGCCCACTCGTTGCGCAGGTCGGCTATCGCGCGGAACAGGTCGCCCGCGGTCGTGCTCCGATCGGTGCCGAGGTAGGCCGCCACGTAGGCGGCGAGCTCCGTGGCGCTGTCGGGGGGCGCCTGCGCGAAGAGGAGGGGGAACTCGCCCGCGGCGAAGGTCTGCCGCTCGAGCTCGGTGCCGGGCGAGGGCGCTCGGTATCCGGCTGGCACGCTGCCCCACCGCACCTCGCCCGCGTAGACGGTGATCTCGCCCGCGAGGTCGGCGGCGCGCGACCGCACGACCTCGCGCGGCTGGACGAACACCGACCGGGCGGCCGCCGTGACGTCGGCCGACCAGGTCTCCGCGACGATCAGGCCGGAGGGGCGGGAGGTGGAGTCGGTGCGTGCATTCATGGCGAGCCTCTCCAGCACCGCGTGAGCGCTGGCCGACACCGGGGCCGCCTCGAGGAGCGGGGGAGCCGCGACAGCAGCGCGCGGGGCGAGTACGGATGCGGCGAGGGCTATCGCGATCACGAGGGCCGCCGCGGCGCTGGAGATCAGGAGGGGAGTGCGCCACCGCGGCACCCGCGGTGTGCGGGGCTCCGCGAGCAGTACCGCGAGCTCGCGGGTCGCCCGCTCGCTCAAAGGATCGGTGCGGCGGACGGCGTGGGGGTTCGCATCGCGGATGCGGCGCTCGAGCTCATCCACGGCGGGCCGCCTCGCTCGGAGAAGCCGCCTGCAGGGTCTTTCTCAGCGCGTCGCGGGCGCGGGTCAGCCGGACCCATACCGCGGGGGCGGAGACGCCCGTGATGCTCCCGATCTCCTGGGCGGTCAACCCCTCCCAGTAGGCCATGTAGAGCAGCTCGCGATCTGCGGGCTTGAGAGTGCTCATCGCTGCCCGCACGTCGAGCGCATCTGTTGGATCCTGGGCGTCGTCCGGCGGCTCGATCCGAGCGTGCGCGGAGTCAGACCTCCCGGTGCGCCGGTACTCGTTGCCGATGACGTTCCTCGCCGTCGCGTAGAGCCATGCAATCGTCAGCTCCTCCTCGGAGTGCTGCCAGGCGATGCGGAACACCTCGTGGGTAGCGTCTTCGGCAGCTGCTCGGCTTCCCAGTCGTCGGGTGCAGGTGGTCAGGATCAGTGGGTAGTACTCGCGATAGAGGGCGCCGAACCGCGCAGCGGCGTCCTCATCTCGCATCACGGCGCATCCCCCAGAAGATCGGCCCTTGCACTGTCTATTTCCGCAGCGCGGAGAACCTTACAGACCAGATTCCCAGGTCGGCGCCAGCCGCTTGATCTGCAGCGCCCGCCACTGCCAGAACGCCCAGATCCCGGGCCAGACCGCGAGGCTCACGGGCTCCGCGTCGAACAGCAGCCGGTCGCGGAACAGCGTGCGCCCGTCCTTCGTCGGCGACACCGCCATCGTGTGGTGCCAGTAGCTCACGATCGACAGGGCGCCGGACGTCGCCTCCCCCGTGTCGTGCACGAACCGCACGTCGCCGCGCTGCGTGTAGGTGAGGTCGATGATCTGCTCGCCGACCGGGATCACCCCGAACAAGCGGGCGGTGACGGGATGCTCGCCCTGCGTCCACGTGGCGCCCAGTTCCTCCTCCGACGTGAAGGCCAGGAGCGGGCCGGCGACGGCGCGGAACACCTCGGGGCTGCGGATCGCGCGCCACGCCGCATCCGGTTCGCAGTCGAGGACCTGCTTGAGCATCACGTGCATATGTCCATCATCGGGGGTGTGGGCTAGGAATGGGCCATGAAGAACTGGTTGTGCGTCGTCCAGCGCGAGCACGTCCTCCGGGGCGTGGCCCTCGGCATCGTCCAGACGAACCACGGTGTGCGCTCCGGCATCCAGCGGATGTCGCCCGGCGACGGCCTCGTGTTCTACTCGCCGAAGACCGCCTACCCCGACGGCGACCCGCTGCGCGAGTTCACCGGCATCGGCGTGGTCGCGGACGGCGAGCCGTGGCAGGAGGACGAGGGCGAGTTCAGGCCCTGGCGCCGCAGGGTGCACTTCGAGAAGGCCGCGGTCGCGACGCCCATCGCGCCCCTGCTCGAGGTGCTGGAGCTCACGCGCGGCACGAGCAACTGGGGGCTCATCATGCGGCGCGGCCAGGTCGAGATCTCGCAGCACGACTTCGACGTGATCGCGCGCGAGATGGAGGCCGGTAGCCTCGTACGGTGAGTTCGCCCCGCAACCAGCCGCAGTACCAGGTCCGTTTCGACTGGGGAGTCGAGGGCGCCAACGCGATCTCGCCCGGTGCCCACATCGTCGTATGGGCGGACGCGCTCGGCGGCACCCAGCCCGATCTCGAGCACGACAACGCGATCATCACCGGCAGTGTGGGCTCCAGAGCGGCGATCGCCGACTGGGTGCTGGCGCGCCAGGTGGAGCTCGGCGACCGCGCGACAGTGGCGGTCGTGGCGGCCGGCGGCCCCGAGGGGCGGTTCGCCGTGGAGGACCTGCTCGCCGCGGGCGCCGTGATCGACGCGCTCGCCGAGGTCGGGATCGACTACATCTCGCCCGAGGCGGCGGCCGCGGTCGGCGCCTACACGGGCCTTCGGAACGCGACCGGCCACGTGCTCTCCGCGAGCGTCACCGGCCAGGAGATCATCGCCGCCGAGGGGCGCGAGCCGATCGAGGCGGCCCGCAAGCACAACGACAGCGCGGAGTTCACGGTGCTCAAGGAATTCCGCCTCCCGGCGTAGCGTTGTGGTGAGAAGGACCACCTACGGAGGAACATCATGAAGGCAGTACTCGGCGACACCGTCATCGCGGAAGCGCCCAAGGAAGATCTCATCTCCATCGAGGGCAACTGGTACTTCCCGCCGTCGAGCGTGAAGAGCGACCTCCTCGTCGAGAGCGCCACCCCCTACACCTGCCCGTGGAAGGGCGAGTGCCAGTACTTCTCGGTGAAGGACGGCGACGCGCTCCTGCAGGACCGCGCGTGGAGCTACCCCACTCCGTACCCGACCGCGTTCGACCGCGTCGGCAAGGACTTCTCGAACTACGTGGCCTTCTGGAAGGAAGTCCAGGTCGTCGAGTAGCCCGTACGGGTCAGACGACCGCGACCGCCTCGATGCCCACCAGGGCGTCCGGGCGGCCCATCGCGTGCACCTGGAGCACGGTGATCGCCGTGGGGTAGTCGCCCCACGCCTCGCCGGAGGCTTCGAAGATCGGGTCGAGTGGCGTCTCCTTTGAGAAGTAGACGGTGAGGCGCACGACGTTCGACTGGTCGGCGCCGACCTCCGCGAGGACCTTCTTCACCTGGTCGAGCGCTGCGAGAGCCTGCGCCTTCGCACCGCCCGGAACGATCGCGCCCGCGGCGTCGATGCCGTTCTGCTCGCCGATGTAGAGCGTGCGACCGCCCTCCACGAGGACCGCCTGCGAGAAGTAGGGGTTCCTGTGCATGGTGCCGGGGTTGATGTGCGTAATGGTCATTCGTCCTCCTTGCTAGTCCGACTTCGTCCTGTGCTTGCGCACCTTCGCCCGGTTGCCGCAGCGCTGCATGGAGCACCAGCGCCGGTTGTTCGAGCGGGACTCGTCGTAGAACACGATCGCGCAGTCCGAGGCGGCGCACTCACGGATGCGCTCGCGCTCCTCGGACGAGAACAGCTCGACGGCCTCCCGTGCCATCGCGGAGAGGGTCTGCCCGACCCGGGCGCGCCCGCGTCCCGCTTGCCGGCGGCCGCCGGGGAGGACCGGCGGAATGTCGGGGGTAGCGGCGAACAGGTTGATGATGTCGACGTCGTCGGCCGCGGCATCCTCACCGCGACTGAACGCGGTGGCGGTGCGGGCGATGGATGCGCGCAGCGCGAGCGCATCGGTGAGCTCGCGGTCGGAGGCGGAGGTGTCGACGTCGTCGAAGCGCTCGTCGATCCACGCGCTCAGGTCGGAGGGGGAGTGCAGCGTCTCCCACGCGGGGTTGTCGCCCATCGCTCCCGTGTAGGCGAAGTCGAGTGCGAGCGCGCCCGAGTCGAACCACCAGCGGTGGCCGTCGCCGGAGGTGAACCACTGGCCCGTCGGGTGGGCGTCTGTTGAGTGTCGCACGGTAACCACTATAGTTGGTTACATGGACGACACAACAGGACTGACCAAGGACGCCGGCTGGGAGATGGGCGTGCGCCAGACGGTGGCCGCGCCGCTGCCGGCGGTGTGGGACTTCCTGCTCGGGGAGGGGCTTCCCGTGTGGCTCGGCGAGATCGACGCGCTGCCGACCGAGAAGGGCGCGGCCTACGCCACAGCGGACGGCGTGCGAGGAGTCATCCGGAGCTACACCGAGCGGTACCGCGTGCGGCTCGGCTGGCAGCCCGACGACTGGCCCCACGACACCACGCTGCAGATCACGCTCAAGGAGTCGCCGACGGGCACGACCATCGGGTTCCACCACGAGAAGCTCGCCGACCGCGAGGAGCGGAAGATGATGCTCGGCCACTGGAAGAACGTGGCGGCGGTCATCGAGAAGCACTTCGCCTGACGGCGCGCTGCTCCCATCGGATCGCGTTCGCGGGGCTGAACGACTTCGAGCACTTCCCGCACGACAGGGCGCGCGCGGGCTTGCGGTACCGGTAATGCAGGTGGCCGGCCGGGCAGGTGCCCACCCACGGCGCGAACTCGTTGGCGATCTCGCCGTCGTGCAGGCGCTTGCCCTCGTAGCCGAGCTCCTTCGCGACGGCCTTCCACTTCGGGCCGTGGCCCGCTCGCGTGCCGGCGACAGCGTGCGCGACCTCGTGCAGGAGCACCTGGTGGATCTCGTCGTCCTCGTACCGGGCCGCCAGGTACTTCGACACGGAGATGCGCTTGTCGGTGTAGTTGCACAGCCCCGCGCGGGTCTTCGCGTTGTCGAAGCCGAACGTCCAGCTGCGGTCGAGGTGCAGGTCGATGAGGGCGTTCGCCCACGTCGTCACCCTGCTGAGGTCTGCCACCCGTCGAGGTTAACCCCTCAGTAGGACATCGGCCGGCACCTGCAGGATGCGGTCGTCGCCGGCTCGGGCATCCCCCCGCCCGTCCGTGTTGTTGGTGAGGATCCAGACCGTGCCGTCGGGCCCGGAGACCACGTCGCGCAGCCGCCCGTAGGTGCCCACGAGGGCTGCCGTCGCGGTCGAGCCGTCGATCACCCAGAGGCGCTCGCCGCGCAGCGACGCGAGGTAGAACTTCCCGTCGGCGTACGCCAGGCCGCTCGGGCTCGCCTCGTCGGTGTGCCACTGGATGACCGGGTCGATGTAGTCCGGGTCGCCGGCGACGCCCTCCACGACCGGCCAGCCGTAGTTGCTGCCCGCCTCGATGCGGTTGAACTCGTCCCAGGTGTTCTGCCCGAACTCGGCGGCCCAGAGCTGGCCGTCCGCGTCCCAGGCGATGCCCTGCGGGTTGCGGTGCCCGTACGAGTAGACGGGCGAGCCCGGGAAGGGGTTGTCGGCGGGGATGCTGCCG
Organism: Rhodoglobus sp. GW821-FHT12B09; assembly: GCF_058809925.1. Taxonomy (NCBI): domain Bacteria; kingdom Bacillati; phylum Actinomycetota; class Actinomycetes; order Micrococcales; family Microbacteriaceae; genus Rhodoglobus; species Rhodoglobus sp. GW821-FHT12B09. The sequence goes on from NZ_JBXATB010000008.1 coordinate 43,613, forward strand.
TCCGGCGCTATCCGGAGGATCTTCCCGTTGTTGCTGCCGAGGTCCTGTGCCCGACCGGGGTCGCCCGCGTCGCCGACGGTCACGTAGAGGTCGCCGTCGGGGCCGAGCTTGATCCGGCCGCCGTCGTGGTTTCCCGCCTTCGCCAGACCGTCGAGGATGACCTCGCCGCCGCCCAGACGGTAGCTGCCGGCATCCCCCTCGAGGTCGAAGCGCTCGACCCGGTTGTCGTCAGCCGCCGTGTAGTACGCGAACAGTGTCTGCCCGTCGACCTCGAGGCCGAGGAGCCCGCCCTCGCCGCCGGGCACGACGCCGTCGATCGTGGCGACGTCGCGCACGGTGCCGTCGGCCTCCAGCTCCTTCACCGTGGCGCTGTCGCGCTCGGAGATCAGGGTCGAGCCGCTCTCGAGCCGCACCATCGACCACGGGGCCGCGAGCCCCGTGACGACGTCGGTCGTCTCCGTGGGGGCGGGGGAGGGCGCCGGAGCGGGGGAGGCGGCGCATCCGGCCAGCAGCAGCACGGCGGCAGCGATCGCGAGGGGTCTCATGAACCCATCCTGCCCGCTACCGCAGCAGGACCACAGGGAACTCGCGCTGACCTTCGACTCCGTTGACGTGGCTGGCGCCGTGAACCACGCCCACCTCGCGCGGCCCGACATTCGCGCTGCGGAAGTAGACGATGATCGCCTCGTCCGAGGCGTTGATGTGGTCCGCCTCGTAGTCGACATGGGCGTCGCTCTCGCTGTCCCACGTGTACGCGGAGGGGCTGGGAAACTTCACCCCGAACCGCTTGCCCCCCTTGCCGTCGAGGTCGGTGCACGCGACCTCGTATCCGAAGTGCAGAACAGTGGACGCGGGCACGAGGTCGCCGAGCTTCCACGTGATGACTACCCCGACCTCCGTCTCCTCGACTAGTACGGACGTCAGGTAGCGGGGAAGGTATTCGACATACATGGTCGCACCGTAGGGCGACCGGGTTAACTGGCGGTGCCGGTCAACCAGCGCCCGGGCGCACCTGGAAGATGTTCTTCGTGGGCGGCGGGGACGGGATCGCCGTGTGGTCCGTGACCACGGGGGCGCCCGCGATGAACTCGCGCAGCTCCGGCCCCATCACGACCTTCGACGGGTGCGGGCCCGCGGCCAGGAGGCGGGGCATCCACTCGAAGGGCAGCTCGGACGCCGACCCGACCATCACCAGGTTGCCGAACCGCTTGCCCTTCAGGATCTGCGTCTCGGCGAGCACGGCGACCGAGGGGAGGACTGCGGACAGTGTGGCTGCGGCGGAGCGCGCGAAGGCGAGCCCGGGTCCGTCGGCGACGTTCGCGAGGATGATCCCGCGCGGCGAGAGCAGGGCGACGGCGAGCCGGTAGAACTCGATGCTGGTGACGTGCGCGGGGGTGCGGGCGCCGCTGAACACGTCGACGACGACGAGGTCGACCGTGCCGTGGAGGCCCGGCGGGAGTTTGCCGAGCACCTCCCGGGCGTCGCCGTGGCGCACCCGGATCGAGGCCTTCTTCGACCAGGGCAGCTCGGCGCGCACGAAGTCCACGAGGTCGGACTCCAGCTCGACGACCTGCTGCCGCGAGCCGGGCCTGGTGGCCTCGACGTAGCGGGGCAGCGTGAGCGCCCCCGCGCCGAGGTGCACCGCCGTGATCGGCTCGCCGGGCATCCCGAGCTGGTCGATCACGTGGCCCATGCGCTGCACGTACTCGAAGAACAGGTCGGCGGGGTCGTCGAGGTTCACGTGGGACTGCGGTGTTCCGTCGACCGTGAGCGTGAAGGCGCCGGGCACCCAGCGGTCGGGGGTGATGGTGGCGAGGAGCCCACTGCCCGACAACACGATCTCGCTCATGGGTTCGAGGCTAGCCGACCTAGGTAACCGTGCCGGCGGGAATGAGTAGTCGCTGCCCATCCGCGCGCGGGCCGTGGCCGGGAGCCTGTACTTACCGGCCACGAAGGCCCCCAACACCACCAAGGAGAACCATGAAGAAGACCATCACGATCGCGGCGTTCCTGCTCGTCGCCAGTGCCGCCCTCACGGGCTGCAGCACCATCAAGGACGTCATCGACGTCGCCGGCCCCGTCGTCGACGCGGTGGGCGAGGAGGACACCTGGATCACCGTCGGCGACTGCTTCAACGAGACCGACGACGAGATCGTCTCGGACGTCCCCACCGTCGACTGCGCCCAGCCGCACGACTACGAGGTCTACGCCTCGGTGCAGCTCGACAAGGCCGTGTGGCCCGGCGACGACGAGATCTTCTCGCTCGCGGATGACGCGTGCTACGCCCCGTTCACGACGTGGGTCGGTATCCCGTTCGAGAACTCGACGCTCGACTACACCTACTACGTGCCCACCGAGGACGGCTGGAACAACTACGACGACCGCGAGGTCTCGTGCATCATGTTCGACCCGGCCGGCAAGACGACCGGTACGTTCCTCGCGTCTGCCCGTTGATCGCGCGGGGCTTCCCCCCGGGTACTACGACCCGGGGGTGAAGCTCAGCAGCGCCTGCACGATGGTCGCCCCGCCGCCGATGGTGTCGGGGACTTCCGTGCGTACCGGGCCGACCCCGTCGGCGAGCCACGTCATGGCGTTGACGGTGAGCCCCTGCACCCCGAGGTCGGGCAGTGAGATGACGAGCGCCTGGGCCAGCTTGCGGGCCGAGTAGCTGCCGGCGGGAACAGTCACGTCCTCCACGCCGGCGCCGCTGATCGAGAAGTCCACAGTCTCCGCGTACGTCTGGCCGGAGGTCTCCACCGTGGCTTGGATCGTGCCGGTCTTGGCCGTGCCCGCTTCGAACTCGGCGTTGGTGGGCCACAGCATCGTGCCGCTCTGCACGGTCACGGTGCTGCCGCCGGCGGACGGGATCGACTGGAACGGCACCGAGAGCGAGCCGTCGCTGGCGAACACGAAGTCGACGCTGTCCTTGAGGTCGGGCTGCGAGCCGTCGTCCCAGACGAACGTGCGCTCGATGGTCACGCGAGCTCCATCGCCCTCGGGCACGACCTTCGTCATCACCTCGGTGTCGGTGACGGTCGAGCCCGACCCGTAGTCGATGGAGTACACCCACGTGTTGCCCTCGGCGACCGGGTAGTAGATGCTCTCGACGGCCGAGGGCGGCGCGTCCGCCGCGGGGGAGCCGCTCGGGCCCGCGGTCGGGGCGGGCGCCGCGGTGCATCCGGCGAGCAGGGCGAGGCTGACGAGGGCGAGCGCGCTGGGCTTCATGCCCTCAGGCTAACCTCGGCTCCCGTCAGGCGAGGGTAGGGAAATGGCGGGACAGCAGCTCGTCGACGGCGGCGATGCTGGCCGCGAGGCGCTCCTCCCGCGACCCGGTGATGAGCGCCCAGGGCTCGCCCCGCGAGGTCAGCTCCTCCACGAACCAGCGCTGCATCTCCTCGCGGTAGCTCTCGCCGTCGCGGATGCCGTCCTGCTCGAACGGGACACCGGCGAGGTCGGCGAGGAGGTAGAGGCCGCGCGGGGGCGAGACCGGCACCGCGTCCAGTGCCGCCGTGGAGCCCTCGCCGAGATAGCGCCGCTCCCAGAGCTGGGTCGCGAAGGCGTCGGTGTCGCAGAACAGCACGGGCGAGCCGGATGCCGCGGCCGCATCCTCGAGGCGCTGCTGCTCCTTCGCGATCACCGCGAAGTCCTCCGCAGTCCAGGCGGCGGAGTGGACCTCGGCGTCGGGGTCGGCGTCGCGGACCCCCTGCCGGTCGAGGAGCACCTCCGTGTACTCGCGGCCGTACTCGGCCACCCACCGGGTGTCGGCCCAGATGCCGCCGATGCCGCGGAAGTGGGCGACGAGCTCGCGCGCGAGGGTGGTCTTGCCGGTGGACTCGGAGCCCACGATGACGACGCGCTGGGTGAGGGCGGCGCGCTCGCCGGCGGTGAGTGTCAGCCAGTCCATCAGCGCTTATAGCCCATTCTCAGAATCAGGTCAAGAAATAAGTTGCATAGGCGTGTTGTTACGTCCTATAGTTGATCCTTGCGCTCCCAGACAACTCATGCCGTCATATTGTGGACAGCTGGCGCGCCCCGAGTATAGCGGCGGGGCAGATCTCTCTTGGGTTCTGGTGAGCATTTCATTACCGACAGTTATGGCCTAGTCCTAGGCCCACGGAGGTTGTTTCCTTGGCTGCTGCGCGCACTGCGTCCACCAAAAAGTCCCCCAAGAACGGCCGCGCAGCTTCGCGGCTCTCGTTCGCCAAGATCACCGACACCCTGACGGTTCCCGATCTGCTCGCACTGCAGACCGAGAGCTTCGACTGGCTCGTCGGCAACGAGATCTGGAAGAAGCGCGTGGAGGAGGGTGTGGCCCAGGGTCGCACCGACCTGCCCTCGCGCAGCGGTCTGGACGAGATCTTCGAGGAGATCTCCCCGATCGAAGACCTCGGCGAGACCATGCAGCTCTCGTTCACGGGCCCCGAGCTCGAAGAGCCGAAGTACTCCATCGACGAGTGCAAGGAGCGCGGCAAGACGTTCGCCGCGCCGCTCTACGTGAACGCCGAGTTCATGAACCACCTCACCGGTGAGATCAAGACCCAGACGGTGTTCATGGGCGACTTCCCGCTCATGACGGAGAAGGGCACGTTCATCATCAACGGCACCGAGCGTGTCGTCGTGTCCCAGCTGGTGCGCTCGCCCGGTGTCTACTTCGACCGCACCCCCGAGAAGCTGTCCGACAAGGACATCTACTCCGCCCGCATCATCCCGAGCCGCGGTGCCTGGCTCGAGTTCGAGATCGACAAGCGCGACCAGGTCGGCGTGCGCATCGACCGCAAGCGCAAGCAGAGCGTCACCGTGTTCCTCAAGGCCCTCGGCCTGACGAGCGAGCAGATCCTCGAGGAGTTCAAGGGCTTCCCGTCGATCGAGCTCACCCTCGAGAAGGACTCCATCCTCACCAAGGAAGAGGCCCTCAAGGACATCTACCGCAAGCTCCGCCCGGGCGAGCAGGTTGCTGCCGAGGCCGCTCGCGCGCTCCTCGACAACTTCTACTTCAACTCGAAGCGCTACGACCTCGCGAAGGTCGGCCGCTACAAGATCAACCGCAAGCTGGGCCTCGACACCGACATCAAGCAGTCGGTGCTCACCATCGAGGACATCATCGCGACGATCAAGTACCTGGTCGCCCTGCACGACACCTCGTCGTCGTACGTCACCACGCACGACAACAACTTCCAGACCATCAAGGGCCTCCGCGATGGCAAGAAGGTCGACGTGCGCCTCGATGTCGACGACATCGACCACTTCGGCAACCGCCGTATCCGCGCCGTGGGCGAGCTCATCCAGAACCAGGTGCGCACCGGCCTCTCCCGCATGGAGCGCGTCGTCCGCGAGCGCATGACCACGCAGGACATCGAGGCGATCACCCCGCAGACCCTGATCAACGTGCGCCCCGTCGTCGCCGCGATCAAGGAGTTCTTCGGAACGTCGCAGCTGTCGCAGTTCATGGACCAGAACAACCCGCTCGCGGGTCTGACCCACAAGCGCCGCCTCTCGGCCCTCGGCCCCGGCGGTCTGTCCCGTGAGCGCGCAGGCGTCGAGGTCCGTGACGTCCACCCGTCGCACTACGGCCGCATGTGCCCGATCGAGACCCCTGAGGGCCCGAACATCGGCCTCATCGGCTCGCTCGCGTCGTTCGCGCGCATCAACGCGTTCGGGTTCATCGAGACCCCGTACCGCCGCGTCGTGGGCGGCAAGGTGACCGACAAGATCGACTACCTCACCGCATCCGAGGAGGACGACTACGTCGTCGCACAGGCGAACGCACCGCTCACGAGCGACGCGCACTTCGCCGAGCCCCGCGTGCTCGCCCGCAAGAAGGGCGGCGAGGTCGACCTGATCCCGACCGAGCAGATCGGCTACATGGATGTCTCGCCGCGCCAGATGGTGTCGGTGGCAACGTCCCTCATCCCGTTCCTCGAGCACGACGACGCCAACCGCGCCCTCATGGGTGCGAACATGCAGCGCCAGGCAGTTCCGCTGCTGCGCTCGGAGAGCCCGCTCGTCGGTACCGGCATGGAGGGCTTCGCGGCCATCGACGCCGGCGACGTGATCACGGCCGACAAGGCCGGTGTCGTCTCGGAGCTCTCCGCCGACGTCATCACGATCCAGCTCGACGAGGGCGGCACGCAGGACTACTACCTGCGCAAGTTCGACCGCTCCAACCAGGGCACGAGCTACAACAACCGCGTCATCGTCAGTGCGGGCGACCGCATCGAGGCCGGCCAGGTTCTCGCTGACGGGCCCGCGACGGAGAACGGCGAGCTCGCGCTCGGCAAGAACCTCCTCGTGGCGTTCATGCCGTGGGAGGGCCACAACTTCGAGGACGCGATCATCCTGAGCCAGAACCTGGTGAAGGACGACACCCTCTCGTCGATCCACATCGAGGAGTACGAGGTGGATGCCCGCGACACGAAGCTCGGCAAGGAGGAGATCACTCGCGACCTCCCCAACGTCAGCCCGGAGCTGCTCGCCGACCTCGACGAGCGCGGCATCATCCGCATCGGCGCCGAGGTCCGCCCCGGCGACATCCTCGTCGGCAAGGTCACGCCGAAGGGCGAGACCGAGCTGAGCGCCGAGGAGCGCCTGCTGCGCGCGATCTTCAACGAGAAGAGCCGCGAGGTGCGCGACACCTCGCTCAAGGTTCCGCACGGTGAAGAGGGCACGATCATCGCGGTCAAGGAGTTCAACGCGGACAACGACGACGAGCTCGGCTCGGGCGTCAACCAGCGCGTTGTCGTCTACATCGCCCAGAAGCGCAAGATCACCGCGGGCGACAAGCTCGCCGGTCGTCACGGCAACAAGGGCGTCATCTCGAAGATCCTGCCGGTGGAGGACATGCCGTTCCTCGCCGACGGAACCCCGGTGGACGTCATCCTGAACCCCCTCGGTATCCCCGGCCGCATGAACTTCGGCCAGGTGCTCGAGACCCACCTCGGCTGGGTCGCCAAGCAGGGCTGGGAGGTCGACGGGTCCCCGAAGTGGGCTGACACGCTGCCCGACCACGCCCGCAGCGCGGCTCCCGGCACGAAGGTCGCGACCCCGGTGTTCGACGGTGCGCTCGAGACCGAGATCGAGGGGCTCCTCGAGTCCACGATCCCGACTCGGGACGGCGAGCGCCTCATCGGCGCGAGCGGAAAGGCCCGTCTGTTCGACGGCCGTTCCGGCGAGCCGTTCCCCGAGCCCGTCTCGGTCGGCTACATGTACATCCTGAAGCTCCACCACCTGGTGGACGACAAGATCCACGCCCGCTCCACCGGCCCCTACTCCATGATCACGCAGCAGCCGCTGGGTGGTAAGGCGCAGTTCGGCGGACAGCGATTCGGCGAGATGGAGGTCTGGGCGCTCGAGGCATACGGTGCCGCGTACGCGCTCCAGGAGCTCCTCACGATCAAGTCGGATGACATCCTCGGCCGAGTGAAGGTGTACGAGGCCATCGTCAAGGGCGAGAACATCCAGGAGCCGGGTATCCCCGAGAGCTTCAAGGTGCTCATCAAGGAGATGCAGTCGCTGTGCCTGAACGTGGAGGTGCTGTCTGCTGACGGCTCCACGGTCAACCTGCGCGACACGGACGACGAGGTCTTCCGCGCGGCGGAGGAGCTGGGCATCAACATCTCCACGCGCTTCGAGTCCTCGTCGATCGACGAGATCTAAGCCCTCCCCGACTCCTACTCGATTTCATAAGAGAGAAGAACAGACATTGCTCGACGTTCACGCGTTTGACGAAATCAAGATCGGCCTTGCGACCGCGGATGACATCCGCAAGTGGTCGCACGGCGAGGTGAAGAAGCCCGAGACGATCAACTACCGCACCCTCAAGCCCGAGAAGGACGGCCTCTTCGGAGAGCAGATCTTCGGCCCGAGCCGTGACTGGGAGTGCTCGTGCGGCAAGTACAAGCGAGTCCGCTTCAAGGGCATCGTGTGCGAGCGCTGCGGCGTGGAGGTCACCAAGTCCTCCGTGCGCCGTGAGCGCATGGGCCACATCGAGCTCGCCGCGCCGGTCACGCACATCTGGTACTTCAAGGGTGTGCCCAGCCGCCTCGGCTACCTGCTCGACATGGCTCCGAAGGACCTCGAGAAGGTCATCTACTTCGCCGCCTACATGATCATCTCCGTCGACGAGGATGGCCGCCACAGCGACCTGCCCGGCCTGGAGAACGAGATCCGTCTCGAGATCAAGACGCTCGAGGGCCAGCGCGACGCCCGCATCGCGGACCGTCTCGCCAAGCTCGAGGAGGACCTCGCGGCCCTCGAGGCCGAGGGCGCCAAGAGCGACCAGAAGCGCCGCGTCAAGGACGGCGCCGAGAAGGAGATGGGACAGGCCCGCAAGTCGTTCGACGAGCAGATCGCCCAGCTCGAGCGCGTGTGGGACGACTTCCGCAACCTCAAGGTCGGCGACCTGAAGCCCGAGGACTCGGTGTTCCAGGAGCTGCAGGACCGCTTCGGCATGTACTTCGAGGCCTACATGGGCGCCGAGGCCATCCAGAAGCGCCTGCAGGCCTTCGACCTGGAGAACGAGAGCGTCGAGCTCCACGACCAGATCGCCAACGGCAAGGGCCAGAAGAAGATCCGCGCGATCAAGCGACTGCGCGTCGTCAACTCCTTCCTGCAGACCGGCAACTCGCCGGCCGCCATGGTGCTCGAGGTCGTCCCGGTCATCCCGCCGGAGCTGCGCCCGATGGTGCAGCTCGACGGTGGCCGCTTCGCGACCTCCGACCTCAACGACCTCTACCGTCGTGTGATCAACCGCAACAACCGCCTGCGTCGCCTGCTCGACCTCGGTGCTCCCGAGATCATCGTGAACAACGAGAAGCGCATGCTGCAGGAGGCCGTTGACGCGCTGTTCGACAACGGCCGTCGTGGACGCCCCGTCACAGGTACCGGCAACCGCGCCCTCAAGTCCCTGAGCGACATGCTCAAGGGCAAGCAGGGTCGCTTCCGCCAGAACCTGCTCGGAAAGCGCGTCGACTACTCCGGTCGTTCGGTCATCATCGTCGGCCCGCAGCTCAAGCTCCACCAGTGCGGCCTGCCCAAGCAGATGGCACTCGAGCTGTTCAAGCCGTTCGTGATCAAGCGCCTCATCGACCTCAGCCACGCTCAGAACATCAAGAGCGCCAAGCGGATGGTCGAGCGCTCGCGCCCGCAGGTGTGGGACGTGCTCGAGGAGATCATCCGCGAGCGCCCCGTGCTGCTGAACCGCGCACCCACCCTCCACCGCCTGGGCATCCAGGCCTTCGAGCCCCAGCTCGTCGAGGGCAAGGCGATCCAGCTCCACCCGCTCGTGTGCGCCGCGTTCAACGCCGACTTCGACGGCGACCAGATGGCAGTCCACCTGCCGCTGTCCGTCGAGGCGCAGGCCGAGGCGCGCGTGCTCATGCTCGCGTCGAACAACATCCTCAAGCCGTCTGACGGCCGACCGGTGACCCTGCCCACGCAGGACATGATCATCGGCCTGCACCACCTGACGACGCTCAAGGAGGGTGCGACCGGTGAGGGCCGTGCGTTCTCGTCGATCGCCGAGGCGATCCTCGCGTTCGACCAGCACACGCTCGACCTGAACGCCAAGGTCCGCATCCGCCTGGAGAACATCTGGTTCGCCGAGGGCGAGGCTCCTGAGGGCTTCGTCCAGGGCAAGACGGTGCTGCAGAACACCACGCTGGGCCGCGCGATCTTCAACGAGACGCTGCCGACCGACTACCCGTACATCGAGGCAGTCGCCGACAAGGGCCAGATCTCCGCGATCGTCAACGACCTCGCCGAGCGCTACCCGAAGGTGGAGGTCGCGGCGGCGCTCGACCGCATCAAGGACGCCGGTTTCCACTGGGCTACCCGCTCCGGTGTGACCGTCGCGCTCTCGGACATCGTCACCCCGCCCTCGAAGCCGGAGATCATCGCCGGATACGAGAAGCAGGCCGCGAAGGTCCAGGACCAGTTCGACAAGGGCCTCACGACCGACGCCGAGCGTCGCCAGGAGCTCATCGAGATCTGGAACAAGGCCACCGCCGAGGTCGCCACCGCCATGCAGGACAACTTCACGACCGACAACAACATCAACCGCATGGTGTCGTCCGGTGCTCGTGGTAACTGGATGCAGGTGCGTCAGATCGCCGGTATGCGCGGCCTGGTGTCGAACCCGAAGGGCGAGATCATCCCCCGCCCGATCGTGCACTCCTACAAGGAGGGCCTGACCGTGGCCGAGTACTTCATCTCGACCCACGGTGCCCGCAAGGGCCTGGCCGACACCGCACTGCGCACCGCTGACTCGGGCTACCTCACGCGCCGTCTCGTGGACGTCTCGCAGGATGTGATCATCCGCGAGGACGACTGCGGCACGACCAAGGGCCTCGACATGCCGATCGCAGCGCAGGACGCGTCCGGAAACTGGGTGCTCGACTCCAACGTCGAGAACTCGGTCTACGCCCGCAGCCTCGCGGCCGACGCGGTCGACGAGAAGGGCAAGGTCATCGCGGCCGCCGGCGCTGACGTCGGCGACGTGCTGCTCGAGACCCTGCTCGCCGCCGGTGTGCACAACATCAAGGTCCGCTCCGTGCTCACGTGCGAGTCGGCTGTCGGTGTGTGCGCGGTCTGCTACGGCCGCTCGCTCGCGACCGGCCTTCTCGTGGACATCGGCGAGGCCGTCGGCATCATCGCGGCCCAGTCGATCGGCGAGCCCGGAACGCAGCTCACGATGCGCACCTTCCACACCGGTGGTGTGGCCTCCGCGGACGACATCACGCAGGGTCTTCCCCGCGTGACCGAGCTCTTCGAGGCTCGTACGCCCAAGGGTGCTTCGCCCATCGCGGAGGCTGCCGGCCGCGTCACCATCGAGGACACGGATCGCGCTCGCCGCATCATCCTGACCCCCGACAACGGTGACGAGCCGATCGCCTACCCGGTGCTCCGCCGTGCAACCCTCCTCGTCGAGGACGGCCAGCACGTCGAGCTGGGCCAGAAGTTCCACGTCGGCAACGTCGACCCGAAGGAAGTCCTCCGAGTCAAGGGCGTCCGCGCTGTGCAGCTCGAGATCGTGGACGGCGTGCAGGGCGTGTACCGCTCTCAGGGCGTCCCGATCCACGACAAGCACATCGAGGTCATCGTCCGCCAGATGCTCCGCAAGGTGACGGTAGTCGACCACGGCGACACCGGGCTGCTGCCCGGCGAGCTGGTCGACCGGCTCAAGTACAACGAGCTCAACCGTGCCGCGCTCACCGAGGGCAAGCAGACGGCGTCGGCCCGCCAGGAGGTCATGGGTATCACCAAGGCGTCCCTCGCGACCGAGTCGTGGCTGTCGGCCGCGTCGTTCCAGGAGACCACGCGTGTTCTCACGCAGGCCGCCATGGAGGGCAAGTCCGACCCGCTGATGGGCCTCAAGGAGAACGTCATCATCGGAAAGCTCATCCCGGCCGGCACGGGTCTCCCGCGCTACCGCGATGTGTCTGTCGAGGCCACCGAGGAGGCGAAGGCCGAGCGCTACCCGAACCGCATCTTCACGGATGAGTCGGTGTTCAGCGAGTCGGACCTGAGCTTCGTCGACTTCGACAGCTTCAACTCCGACGACTACACGCCCGGCACCTACAACTAGGCAGTAGTTCTCACGGATGGCCCTCGCCGGCAGGCGGGGGCCATCCCTCGTTAACGGGCGCGACGAGACGAGAGAATCTCGCTGCTATGGTGTGGTCTGTGTTCGCATACTCACCGTCCCCGAGCGATGACGGCGGTTTCGCCGTTGTCACGGATCGCTTCGTGTGCCTGCTGAGCGGCGACGCCACCGTCGAGGTCGCGAGGTCGGTGTTCTGGCTGCTCGACGGCGAGGACGCGCAGCTCGAGGACGCCCTCGGCCAACTCGCGCACGTCGAGGTCGTGGAGCGCTTCGCCATCGTCGAGATGCTCGATGCCGTGGCGCGCAGCATGCACGTCGCGGTGCGCGGCCAGGTCTCCGTGGGCATCGAGGGCACGACGGCGACGCGGCTCTCCGGGCCCGGCGAGGCGACCTGGATCACCGGCGAGGCGCGCGGCGTGAGCTCGCTCTGGCTCTCGCTGGACGAGCAGCGGCCGGAGGGCGAGGTGCTGCCGCTCGGCCGCGGAGTGGTTCGCGCGAGCGCGATTGTCGCGGACGCGGTGCCCGAGACCCTGTTCCCGTTCGCGGCGGAGTCCGTGCCCGCGGCGGTGGCGCCGGCGGAGGACCTGCACGAGGAGCTGCCGGAGGCCGAGCTGGAGCCCGAGGCCGAACGGGAGGCCGAGCTCGAGCCCGACGCCGAACTCGAGCCCGTCGGCATCCCGACCACGCTGCGCGTCGATCTGAACGAGTGGATGAACGATGAGGGCAGTCCGCGCTGGATACTGCGCCTGCCCGACGGCAACGAGCTGGACGCCGACGGCACGATCGTGATCGGCCGCAAGTCCTGGGAGTCGGAGGTCGACGAGCACTCGATCAAGCACGTCTCGGCACCCTCCCCGATGAAGCAGATCTCGGGCACGCACCTCGAGCTCGCGCTCGTCGACGGCGAGCTCGTTGCGCGCGACCTCGACTCGACGAACGGTACAATCGTTCTCACCCCGGAACGGCCGCCGCGGCTCCTTCACGGAGGGCGTACAACGTCCCTCCAAACAGGAGATATCCTCGATCTCGGAGAGAGTTTCCGCATCGTGGTGAGCAGCAAGAACTAGCGCGCGAGCCCGCTGAACTTACCCGCAAGCATTTACGAGTCTGTCCAGGGAGGGGAGGGAGCAGCGCCATGGTCACACGAGTCACATCGACGCCGCCGGTCCTCCCGGGATTCACCTACGTGCGCCCGCTCGGCACCGGCGGCTTCGCCGATGTATTCCTGTACGAGCAGGACATGCCCCGGCGCGTGGTCGCGGTCAAGGTGCTCATCAACGACGCGATCAACCCGGACGTGCTGCGGGTGTTCAATGCCGAGGCGGACATCATGGCGCGGCTGAGCGCGCACCCCTCGATCGTCACGATCTACCAGGCGAGCATCTCGGCGGACGGACGGCCGTTCCTCGCGATGGAGTACTGCCCGGACACGATGAGCGCGCGGTACAAGAAGGCCCCGCTCGGCGTGGGCGAGGCACTCGACGCGGGCGTCCGGGTCGCTGCAGCCCTGGAGACCGCCCACCGCTCGGGCGTGCTGCACCGCGACATCAAGCCGTCGAACATCCTCATCACGACGCTCGGCGGGCCCGTTCTCGCGGACTTCGGAATCGCGGCTGCGCTCAACGCCGATAGCGACGAGCTCGAGCAGATCGCGATGTCCGTGCCGTGGAGCTCGCCGGAGGTGCTCGCCGAGAAGGTGTCCGGCTCGGTCCCGAGCGAGATCTGGAGCCTCGGCGCGACCCTGTACACGCTGCTCGCCGGTCGCAGCCCGTTCCAGCTCACGGACAAGGCGAAGAACACCCACGACCAGCTCTCGGCCCGTATCGCGAAGGCGCACTACACCCCGATCGGCCGCGCCGACGTGAGCGAGAAGCTCGAGAGCATCCTCGCCCGGAGCATGTCCAAGGACCCGGCGAAGCGCTACGAGTCGATGTACGCATTCGCCGAGGACCTGCGCTGGGCGCAGTACGAGATCGGCATCCCGCCCACCGCCCTCGAGGTCGCGGCCCCGGAGTGGGCAGCCGCGGCATCCCCCGTCAGCTTCGCCGACGCGGCCCCGCGCGGCCCGGTGATCACGACCGTCAACAAGGACTCGCGCCGCGCTGCCCGCGCGCAGAACGTGGTCTCCCGGCTCGCCGACGACCGCGACGGCGTCACCGCGGGCGCGCGCCCCAAGGCCGGCTGGAAGGGCCCCGTGATCGGCGTCGTCATCGGTCTCGTGGTCGTGGGGATCGGCGTGCTGGCCCTCCGCCTCCTGGGAGTGGTCTGACGTGGCTCGCACTACCGCGCCGCGCACGGTCTCCGCACGGCCACTGATGAAGGCCGGGGCGGCGGTGGCGGGCATCGCCATCGTGGCGGGCCTGGCCGTGGTCGCGCAGGGCTACGACGCGCAGGAGGTCCCGCGCCTCGAGACCTCGGTCTGGGTGACGCGGGACGACGGCCAGTACGCGCGCGTGAACACCGAGCTCGGCGAGCTCGACACCGTCCGCTCCGTGCAGGACCCGACGAGCGTGGTGCAGTCCGGCGCCCGCAGCCTCGTCTTCAGCCAGGGCTACAGCCAGCTCTGGCCCGTGGATGCCGCGAGCCCCGTCAACCTGACCGAGGGCGCCACGGCCGCCGACGGCTCCGGCGAGCCGGCCACGAGCAGCAACACCCCCGCGGGGACGCGCACGGTGGTCTCCGCGGGCGGCTACATCCTCTACCTCACCGACACCGGCTCGGTGTTCCTGGGCGTGCTCGACGACAGTGGCGTTGCCCCGGATGTCGCGATCCCCGTGAACCCGTTCGGCACCGTCGAGGTCGCCGAGGGCGAGGAGCGGCCCACGTACGCCGCGTCCGCCGTCGCCGTCTCCGACGACGGTCAGGTGGTGCTGTACTCGGCGAGCGAGTCGTCGGTCCGGCGCTTCGACGCGAAGAAGCTCGAGTTCGTCGGCGGGGCCACGAAGGTCGCCGCACCGCCCAAGGCGGAGTCGGCGCTCGAGCTCGCCATCGTGGGGTCGAAGTGGATCATGAGCGCCCCGGCGGAGGGGCTCGTGTGGGTCGACGGGCAGGATGCGCCCGCCGAGACAGGACTCAACGGCGACACGAAGCTGCAGTCCAGCGCGTCGACCGGGCAGGTGGCGTACCTGGCTGACTCCGAGGGGCTCGCGAGTGTCGACCTCGGCACGGGCGCGGTCTCGGCGGTCACCGCTGCGGCGGGCATCCCGGCAGCCCCGATCGCCGTGGAGGGCACCGTCTACGCGGCGTGGCTGACCGCCGACAGTGGCACGCTGTGGTCGTCCGCGACGGGGGAGAGCACCTCGCTCGAGACTGAGAGCGACGTGCTCGACGACGTGCAGGCGATCACCCCCGTGTTCCGCAGCAACGGGCAGCGGCTGGTGCTCAACGAGACCTCGTCGGGCATGGTCTGGACGGTGCCGAACGGCGCGCTCATCCCCGTCGACCAGTGGTCGGTCGGCGACGACACCCAGCAGGACACCGGCACCGTGCTCGTGGACGACGTCGCGGAGGAGAAGCCGCCGGTCGCGGTCGCCGACTCCCTGGGCGTGCGGCAGGGCGCGCAGGTCTCGCTCCCGCTGCTGCTCAACGACCACGACCCGAACAAGAAGGACGTGCTGTCGATCTCGGCCGACTCGATCGCCGGCGGACTCGCGGACACGTCGTTCGGCACGCTCGGCCTCGCCTCGAACAACCAGCAGGCCGTGGTCAAGGTCGCCGCCGAGAGCGGGTCGACGAGCTTCATCTACTCGGTGACCGACGGGGCCGCCGTCTCCGACCCCGCGCCGGTGACCCTCACCGTGGTGCCTCCCGACCAGAACTCAGCCCCCGTGTGGTGCGGCGTGGAGAACTGCAAGCAGGTGTGGCCCTCCCCGCAGATCTCGCCCGGCGGCACGGTCACCATCCCCGTGCTCACCGGCTGGGTCGACCCCGAGGGCGACCCCTTCGTGCTCTCGGACGCCCGGGCCGAGAACGACTCCGACCCCGTCTCCGTGGTGGCCACCGCCGACGGCCGCATCGCGGTGCGGCACAGCGACCCGAACGCGTCGAGCAGTGCCATCCCGATCATCGTTACCGTCACCGACTCCTTCGGCGCGAGCGCGGAGAAGGTGCTGACCCTGGTCGTGAGCGCGAGCCCCGCCCTCGACGTCTCGCCGATCGCCCTTGTCGCTGGCGCCGGCGAGAAGGCGACGATCCGCATCAACGACCACGTCACGGGCGGCTCGGGCGCGTACCGCGTGCTCGACGCCGTCGCCTCGACGGGCTCGTCGAGCGGCCTGCTGGTGGTGCCCAATGCGGCGGCGGGCACGGTCGAGCTGACGGCGTCGTCCCCGGGCGAGTACCTGGTCAACTACAGCGTGCAGGATGCCACGACGCTGTCGCAGCAGTCGGCGATCATCCGGCTGACCGTGCCGGAGGCTGGCGTGCCGCTCTCGATCGCCCCGGTCACGGCCTTCGTCCGCTCGAACGAGGACACCACGATCGACCTGATCGGGGCCGTGCAGAACAGCACGGGCCGCGTCCTCATCGTCTCGCAGGCGACCACCGGCGACCCCGGTCTGAGCGTGAGCGTCGTGGGCCAGTCGCAGGTGCGCGTGAGCGGCTCGACGCCGTCGGGCGAGCCCGGCAGGGTGGGCACCGCGGCGGTGACGGTCACCGACGGCGCGGGGGCGGCAGTCGAGGGCCAGCTCACGGTGTTCCAGGTGCCGGCGAGCACCGACAGCTTCCCCATCGCGGTGCCCGACAGCGTGACCGTCCGCGCCGGGGGCCAGGTCGACATCCCGGTGCTGGCTAACGACCTCAGCCCCCGGGGCGAGCGCCTCGTGCTGTACCCGAAGGTCGACGGCTCGGGCACCGCGGGCGAGCTGGCCTTCGTCACGGGCGACGCCGTGCGCTACCTCGCGCCGACCGTGCCGGGCGTGTACGTCCTGCGCTACTCGATCTACCTCGAGTCCCGGCCGGACCGCATCGACACGGCCACCATCTCGGTGACCGTGCTGCCGGCCGGCGCGAACCGCGCGCCGCAGCCGTCGATCCTCACGGCCCGAGCCCTCAGCGGCCAGACCGTGCGCATTCCGGTGAGCGGCTTCGGCGTCGACCCCGACGGCGACAGCGTCATCCTCGCCTCCATCGACCAGCCCGGCGCGGGCAAGGGCGTCGCGGCGATCTCCGCCGAGGGCGACGCGATCCTCTACACCGCGCCCGCCGCGGGCGTGCAGGGCGGCCAGGTGAGCTTCGCGTACTCGGTGCGCGACACTCAGGGCTCGGAGGGCTCGGCGCTCGTTCGCGTGGGCGTGCTCAGCGACTCCCTCTCCGACACGACGCCGGTCACGTACAGCGACTACGTGCGCACCACCACGGCCGCGGCGAACCCCGTGACCGTCACACCGCTCGTCAACGACCGCGACCCCGCGCAGGGCTCCCTCGCGATCATCTCCCTCGTGCCGAACGCACCAGCGGGCACGGACGAGTACAAGCGCCTCGAGGCCCTCATCGACCCCTCGACCTCCCTCGCCGACGGCACGGTGGTGCTGAAGGCGGGCAGCGTGCTCGGCACCCAGTCGTACGTCTACGCCGTGCAGTCCTCGATCTCGACGAGCACGGCCGAGGGCCTCATCGTCGTGAACGTGTCCGACGTCCCGGCCCCCGACTTCCCCGTGGTCGCCGACACCGTCGTCACCGCCCGCACGCGCCTCGAGCTCTCCTCGACGGGGATCGACGTCGTCACCGGCAAGGTGCAGTGGCCCTCCGGGGACGTCTCGAAGCTCGCGCTCGACATCTGGCCGGGTGCGGCTGCCGGGTTCATCGTCTCGGGCAGCACGATCAAGGGCGACCTGCCCGCCCGCGGCGCCCTCATCCCGTTCTCGCTCACCGGCCTGGACTCTGCGGGCGGCACGGTCACGAGCTACGGCTTCCTGCGCATCCCGGCCTTCGACGACATGCGCGTTCAGGTGCGGACCTCCGCGGAGCCGGTCGAGGTGAACGAGGAGAAGTCCGCCGAGTTCACCCTGCGGGAGCTGCTCGACATCGACCGCACGGACTCGATCGAGATCCGCGGGGACGACGAGTTCACCGTGCAGCGCGCGAACGCGTCGTGCACGCCGATCGGCTCGTCGCGCGCGGTGTACAACGCGGGGCGCGAGGCGCCGTGGGTCGACTCCTGCACGATCCCCGTGCGCATCGACGGGCAGTCGAGCTGGACGATGGTGTCGGTGCCCATCGACATCCTCCCGAAGGACCCGCAGGCGATCCTCAACTCCGTGAGCCGCACGATCTCCCCGGGCGCCTCCGAGTCGGTGGACCTCTACGAGAACATGACGACGTGGGAGGGCGGCCGGGTCGGCGACACCAAGTCGCTCACGTACACGACCTCCGGCGGCGGGTCGGCGTTCATCGTCAACCAGTCGGGCACCACCGTGTCGATCGACACCCGGGCGGACGCCCAGCCCGGCACCCGGTCGACGATCCAGGTCAACACCGGCGCGTACGGCGGCCTCTCGGCGGCCATCACCCTCATCGTCGGCGTGGCCCCGCCGGACGCCCCGCGCGGAGCGAACTTCAGCTCGCAGTGCGACGTCAGCAGGGGCGCATCCTGCACCATCTCGGTCGTCGGGATCACCGGCGAGTACGACCCGTTCGCGGGCAAGGTCGGCTCCGGCCTCAAGCTCGTCTCCGTGGGCAGCGGCTCGCCCGTGTCGTGCCCGGTCGCGACCGTGTCGGTCTCCAGCGCGTCGCAGGTCGTCGCGACCTGGCCCTCCGGCCCGAAGCCCGTCGGCGGCGAGTGCACAGTGCCCTTCACGGTCGCGGATGCCCAGGGCCGCACCGGCTCGGGGCAGCTCTCGATCGACGTGCTCGGGTACCCGCAGACGCCCGCCTCCGTCGTGACCGAGGCCTACACGGGCTCGACCGTCACGATGTACGTGGACCTCGGCAGCGCCCAGCAGGCGCACCCCTCCGTCACCGGCGCGCAGCTGTTCGAGAACGGCAGCAAGGTCTCGGAGTGCACCGCGGCCCCGCCGAGCGGCTACCGCTGCAAGGTCACGGGCCTCGAGAACGGCGTTCCCCACAGCTACACGGCGCAGGCCGTGAACAGTGTCGGCAACTCGGGCGACACCACGGCGGCGACCACGAACGCGTACCAGCCCCCGGAGATCACTTCGATCACGACGGCAGCGAAGTACGTGCCCGGCACCACGAGCACGACGGAGGGCATCACCACCGTCACGATCATCGGCGGCACCGACGTGCAGTCGGGCCGGGTGCTCAACACGGGCGAGACCATCCCCGCCGGGCAGCCGAAGGACATCAAGCTCGGGGTCGGCGGGCAGACCCTCCAGATCGTGCCGATCAGCAAGTTCACGCCGCCGCTCTCGGGCAGCAACGAGGGCGCGACGACCTCGAAGTCCATCACCGTGGTCGGAGGCCCGTTCTACCCGGCCGGCGGCTCCGTCGACCGCACCGCGGACGGGACCCGCACGATCACGGTGCCCGCCCTCGACATGAACTACAGCTCGAGCGGCAAGACGGAGCTCTTCATCGCATCGCAGTCGACCGGCGTCTCGTGCGTCGGCAACGGCGGCTCGATCTCCTACTCGGGCGGGTCGAACGTCATCACGTCCGCGAGCGCCGCGATCTCCGGGCTCGAGCCGAACAAGCTGTACTGGCTGAGCGTGTGCGGCAGCAACGGCTTCGGCGTCGCGCACTCGTCGGAGATCCAGACGGACACGGTGGTCATGCCCGCGCAGCCCGCGGGGCCGCTCACCTACGGCGTCGACCCGGGCCAGGGCCAGGGCGGCGGGTTCTGGGAGTGGGACAACGTCATCCACACGTCCGCGCCGGGCGCGCCCTCGGGCTTCAAGCTCCGCTACAGCATCGACGGCGCCACCTCGAACTCGTTCCCGAACCTGAACCCGAACGTGGTGCCGGGGTTCATCGGGGTCGCCTACTGCTCGACGGTCGTCCCCGGCGCATGCACTGCGGAGACGCAGTTCACCTACGACCCGGCGCTCCTGCCGACGGGGCTCACTGTCGACTTCGACTCCTGCGCCGACTGGCCGAACCCCGCCAACCCGACATTCAGCAGCGCGATCGGCAGCTCGGACTACGCCATCACCACCACCTTCGACCCCGGCCTGTTCGGGATCGGCGACCGCGTGCAGTACGACATCACGTTCAGCGGGCAGTGGGCCACGATCCCCGCGCAGTCCACCAAGATCCCCGCATGCTGACCCCCCGAGAGGACAACGAATGACGATCCCCCCCGAGCAGGCGACCTGGTTCGCCGAGACGTTCTCGCTCCTGGCCGACAACATCGAGCAGGCCATCCTCGGCAAGCGCAAGGTGGTCGAGCTGGTGCTCGCGACGGCGATCAGCGAGGGCCACGTGCTCCTCGAGGACTTCCCGGGCACGGGCAAGACGGCGCTCGCCCGCACCATCGCGCAGACCATCCGGGGCGTCAACACGCGCATCCAGTTCACCCCCGACCTGCTCCCGGGCGACGTCACGGGCATCACCGTGTACGACCAGAAGAAGGGCGAGTTCCAGTTCCACTCGGGCCCCATCTTCGCGAACGTCGTGCTCGCGGACGAGATCAACCGCGCGAGCCCGAAGACCCAGTCGGCGCTCCTCGAGGTCATGGAGGAGGGCCAGGTCACTGTCGACGGCGTGACCCGCCCGGTCGGTACGCCATTCCTCGTGATCGCCACCCAGAACCCGGTTGAGCAGGCGGGCACCTACCGCCTCCCGGAGGCCCAGCTCGACCGCTTCATGATCAAGACGTCGATCGGATACCCGGACGAGGCGGCCACGATGCGCATCCTGCAGGGCGTGGTCAACGGAAAGCGCGAGGTCGCCGGCATCGTCGACCCCGCCACCCTCGTCACCATGACGGACATCTCCCGCGGCGCCTACGTCAACCCGCTGCTCTTCGACTACATCATGCGCATCGTCGACGCCACCCGCCGGGCGTCGGAGGTCAAGCTCGGCGTGAGCGTGCGCGGCGCCCTCGCGCTCTCCAAGCTCGTGATGACGTGGGCGGTCGCCCACGGCCGCACCTTCGTCACGCCGGACGACGTGCGCGACCTGGCCGTCCCGGCCCTCGCCCACCGCCTCATCCTCATCCCCGAGGCCGAGTTCGACGGCGTCACCGCCGTCGGCGTCATCGGCCAGATCCTGCTCGACGTGCCGGCCCCCGCGGAGAACGGCGCTGCGTGAAGTCTGATACCGAAGTCGGGCTGAGCCGCTCCGCGGTCGGCACCCGGACCCGCGCGGAGACGATCACCCGGTACACCAGTACCCGGGCCGGGGTCGTCGGCGCCAGCGTGTTCTGGGGGCGGAGGGCCCTGCGCGCCGTCCGCTCGGCGATGGCCTCTGCCACGACGTGGCTGAGTGAGACTGTGACGAGCGCGGGATGGCTCCTCCTGGCCGTCCTCGTCGTGGGCGTGGTCGGCGGGCTCACCGTGGGCTGGGTCGAGGCGTGGGTCGTGGCCGGCATCGCCGTCCTGCTGCTGCTGTTCTGCATCCCGTTCCTGTTCGGCGGGCACGACTACCGCGTACACCTCGCGCTCGACAAGGACCGCGTCGTGGCCGGCACCGATGTGAGCGGGCACCTCGAGATCCGCAACCAGTCGCACCGGCTCTCGCTGCCGGGCGTCGTCGACATCCCGGTGGGGGAGGGGCTGGTCGAGGCGCACGTGCCGCTGCTGCTGGCCGGCGCGGAGCACCGCGAGAACCTCGTCATCGGGGCGCACCGGCGCGGCGTGATCGATGTCGGCCCGATGACGATCGCGCGCGGCGACCCGATCGGGATCCTGCGGCGCGAGGTCGCGTGGCCGCAGGTCGAGCGCGTGTTCGTGCATCCCGTCACCGTGCCCATCCCGTCGACGAGCGCCGGCAACATCAAGGACCTCGAGGGGTCGCCCACGAAGGACATCGTGAGCGCCGACCTCTCCTTCCACGCGATCCGGCAGTACGCGCCGGGGGACTCGCGCCGCCACGTGCACTGGAAGTCGACCGCGAAGACCGGCGTGCTCATGGTGCGCCAGTACGAGGAGACCCGCCGCGCCCGGGTCGCGGTGGTGCTCGACCTCAACATCGAGGAGTACGCCGACGACGACGAGTTCGAGATGGCGGTCAGCGCCGCCGCCTCGCTCGGAGTGCAGGGCGTCGTCGACGGGCGCGAGGTGCTCGTCGCGGTGAGCAACGAGATCCCCGAGCTGACCCGCACGACGGTGCTGTCGATCCGGTCTCTGCCGACGCTAACCCCGCGCACGCTCCTCGACGGCATGTCCGAGGTGGAGAGCAGCGAGCGAGCGCTGCACCTCGAGACGGTCACCAAGCTGACCGTGCAGACCTACCCTGAGCTGTCGATCGCGTTCGTGGTCACCGGCAGCCAGCCCACCCTCACCCGGCTGCGCACGGCCGCCCTCGCTTTCCCCGCGGAGGTCGTGACCGTGGCGGTGCGCGTCGAGCCCGGCGCGGAGCCCACCCTGCGCTCGACCGGCGACCTCACCGTGATGACGATCGGCGCACTGCACGACCTGAAGTACATGATCGCGAGAGGCGCCCTCTCGTGAGCCGCGTCCGCCTGATCTGGGATGTGGCGTACGTGCTCGCGGGCGCCGCCATCGCGGCGGCCATCGCGTGGCCGATCTACGAGACGCCGCGGGTCGTCCTGATCGCCGCGGTCGGCGCCGGCGTCGGAGCCGCGCTCGTCCTCCTCGGCCGCCGCCTCCACTGGCGGTTCTGGCGCGTGGCACTGCTCGCGCTGGCCGCCTACCTCCTGCTCGTGGTGCCGCTGGCCATCCCCTCCGGGCTCGCCGCTCCCGACCGCTTCCTGCGGGCCCTGCGCGACGGCGTGCTCGGCGTCGTCCTCGGTTGGAAGCAGCTGCTCACCCTCAGCCTGCCGCTCGGCGACTACCAGGCGGTCCTCGTGCCGCTGCTCGTGGTCATGCTGTTCGGCACCGTGATCGCGCTGTCGATCATCCTGCGCGCCGGCCGCTGGGCCGGAGCTGCCGTCCCGGTCGTCATCGGGATGGCGGTGTTCGGCATCGCGTTCGGCTCGAGCGACACGGGGGCCGCCCTGAGTCTGGGGCAGTTCGCGCTCCCCGCGCCGCGCGAGGTCCTGCTGGGCATCCTCCTCGTCGTCGTGTCTCTCGCGTGGCTCGTGGGCCGGACACGGTTCGCGCGCATCGAGTCGCTCCGCATCGCGCAGGCGAGCACGGCCGGCGTGCGGCAGGGTCCGCAGTCCTTCTGGCGGGCCGCTCGCCGCCGCATCCTCGCCGCCGTGCTCCTCGTCGCAGCTCTCGTCGGCGGGCTCGCCATCGCGCCCGTCGCCGCGGCGATCTCGCCCCGACAGGCGCTGCGCGACCGCATCGACCCGCTCGTGGTGCTGCGCGACCAGCCGAGCCCGCTCGCGGGCTACCGCTCGTGGTTCGCCGGCGACGCCTACGACACAGAGTTGTTCACCGTCTCCGGCGACACCGCGTCGTTCGACCGCCTCCGCATCGCCACCCTCGACTCGTACGACGGCCAGGTGTTCGAGGTGGGCGCCGGCGCCCGGTTCAGCAGGCTGCCCCGCACGTCGCCGGCACCCGGGAGCAGCGAGCTCACGGTGACGGTCGGCGAGGGCTTCACCGGCCCGTGGGTGCCGGTGCCGGGCGGCCTGACCGCCGCGCCCACCTTCGAGGGGCCGCGCGCCGACCTGCTGGCCGACGGCTTCTACATCGGCGAGTCGGATGCCACGGCCATCGACACCGCCCTCTCGGCCGACTCGACCTACGGCCTGCGCGCCGGCGACACCTACCGCGTGTACGGCACGCCCTCCGACCCGGCGGACTCGCTCGCGTCCGCGCGCGGCGGCGACTCCCTCATCCCGGTCGACTCCTACCCCGCCCTCGCGGACTGGGTCGACCTGCAGGAGGTTCCCCGCACCGGCGGGGGCCTCGTCGAGCTCGTCGGACGCCTTACCGAGCGCGGGTACCTCAGCCACTCGCTCACCGACGGCGCGACGGCACAGGAGTGGATCTCCGACCTCTCGAAGCGCGCGCCGTACACGTTCCAGTCGAGCTACGCCGGCCACTCGACGGCCCGCGTGGAGGAGCTCTTCACCGACCTGCTGGACCAGCAGACCCGCGCGGGCGAGAACGCCCCGGACGAGCTGCTCGTGGCGGCGGTCGGCGACGACGAGCAGTTCGCGACCGCGGCGGCCCTGCTCGGCCGGTACTTCGGGTTCGACTCCCGCGTCGTGGTCGGCGTGCGCCTGGCGGACGACGGCGACTCGACGATCGAGCCGTGCGACGCCGGCACCTGCACGGGCGCCAACCTGACCGCCTGGGCCGAGGTTCGGACCCCCACGGGCGACTGGGTGCCGCTCGACTCCAGCCCCCAGTTCTCCGTCGCGCCGACGACCATCGCGGTCGGCGAGCAGCTGCCCGAGAATCCGACAGTCCCCGAGCAGACCGCCACCGAGGTCGTCACGCCGCCCGCCGCGCAGCGCGACGACTCCGACGGCGCGGACGCCCCGCCGCCGACCCTCCCGGGCTGGCTCGAGACCCTCCTGCCGATCCTCGGGAAGGCGGGCATGGGCGCCCTGGGCCTGCTCCTGCTGCTCCTGCCCGCGGGAGTGCTGGTGTTCGCGAAGCTGTTCCGCCGCCGTGCCCGCCGGGATGCCCCGGTGCCCGAGGTGAGCATCGTCGGCGCCTGGGACGAGCTCGTCGACCTGTACGTCGACAACGGCGTCGAGGTCGAGAAGAACCGCACTCGGTCGTCGATCGCGAAGGACATCGGCCGCCCGGCGGCTCTGGCCCTCGCGTCGACCGTGGACCTCGCGGTGTTCGCGGAGAACCCGCCGGGACGCGCCGCGAGCGACTACGCCTGGACCCTCGTCGACGACGAGCGGCAGGTGCTCGCGCGCGCGAGCACGAGGATGGAGCGGATCCGCGCGGCGGTGAGCCCCGCATCCTTCCTCCGCTACCTCGACCCCGGCTTCCTGCTGCGCGCGGGCCTCGCCGTCTTCCGCCGAAGGGAACCAGTATGACCCCCGACTACCAGGGCCTCGCCGTGGCCGTCGTCATCGCTTCGCTCGTGCCCGCCGTCGTGGGCCTCGGCCTCTACGTCTGGTACGGCTTCGCGCTGTCGAAGCTGTTCCCGAAGCTCGGCGCCGAGGGCTGGAAGGGCTGGGTGCCCGTCCTCAACGAGATCGAGATCCTGGTACGGGGCGGCGTCCCCGGCTGGTCGGTGGTGTTCTACTTCATCCCGGTCGTGCAGCTCTACGGCATCTACCTCAAGGCGATGGCACTGCACCGCATCAACGAGTCCTTCGGACGGGGCGCCGGCTTCACCGTGCTCGGCATCCTCCTGCCGCCCCTGTGGGCGACGTTGGTCGCCGGCGGCCGGATGCCCGCAGAGGGCGACTACGACCGCAGGGTCGAGGGGCTCATGTCGGTGCCCGAGGCCGCGCGCACCCCGGATGCGGATGCCCTCGGCGCGCAGCAGCCCGCCGCCTACGCCTCGGCGCCCCCGCCGCCTCCCTCGGCGCCCGTGCCCGTTTCCTTCCCGTCGCTCGCCGCGGCCTCCGAGCCCCCGCTGTTCGAGTCGCCGCTCCTCGAGGCGCCGGCCGCCGCGGCTCCGACCGCTGTTGCGCCGGTAGCCCCTCCTGCCCCGACCGCGCCGTCGGAGCCCGCCGCGCCGCCCGAGCCCGGCACCGTGTACAACCCGTGGGCGCAGGGCCCGGCTGCGGCGCCCGCTCCCGCTGTCGCCCCGCCGGTGGCGACCCCGGCCGCCGCGCCGTACGTCCCCGAGCCGGTCGCCCTCCCCGAGCCCGTCGTGCTCGCGCCGCCGCCCGTCGTCGAGTCGACGGCCCCCGCCGCCCCGGCCGTGGCCGTGGACGAGCCCGATGACGACGACGAGCTGGACCGCACCGTCGTCGTCGACCGCCGCCCGCAGGTGCCGTGGCGGATCGTGACCGACGAGGGCCACGTCATCCCGCTGCGCGCGCACACGGCGATCCTCGGCCGCAAGCCCGCGGCGGCGGACGGCACGGAGACCATCGCCGTGCCGGACAGCACCAAGACGCTCTCCAAGAACCACGCCCGGCTCGAGCTCTCCGACGACGGCACCTGGACCGTGTTCGACCTCGACTCGACCAACGGCGTCATCGTCATCGAGCCCGACGGCACCGAGACGCTGCTGCCGCGGGGCGGCTCCGCGGCGATTCCCGGGCGGTTCATGCTCGGCAAGGTGGCCATGCGCCTGAGCTTCGACGACACGGAGGCGACGCGATGAGCGAGGTGGCGGCGGCTGGCGGGATCGTGCTCGCCGTGGCATCCCTGACCGACCCGGGGCTCAAGCGCGAGGTCAATGAGGACTCGCTGTTCGCGGAGTCCCCGGTGTTCCTCGTCGCCGACGGGATGGGCGGCTACGAGGCAGGCGATCTCGCGAGCGCCGCCGTGGTCGACGCCTTCCGGGGCCTGGCCGGCGACGGATTCGCCGAGCTCACCGGCATCCGCGCCGCGCTCGTCGCTGCGTCGGAGGGAGTCGCCCAGGTCGCGGGCGCCACGAGCCGCGGGGCCGGCAGCACGGTCACCGGCGCCGTCATCGTGGAGCACGAGGGCGTGCCGCACTGGCTCGTGTTCAATGTGGGGGACTCCCGCGTGTACCGCCACTTTGGCAGCGAGCTCGAGCAGCTCACGGTCGACCACTCCCTCGGCCAGGAGCTCGTCGACAGGGGCGAGCTGCGCCGGGAGGACATGTCCGCGTTCGCGGAGCGCAACGTCATCACGCGCGCGATCGGCGCCGCGGACAGCACTGCCGACAGCTGGCTGCTTCCGGTCGTGAACGGCGAGCGGCTGCTCATCTGCTCCGACGGCCTGCACTCCGAGCTGCCCGACGAGGGCATCCGCGCCACGCTCACGATGAGCGGAAAGCCGGAGTCGGCGGTGGCGACCCTCGTGCAGCGCGCGAAGGCCGCGGGCGGGCGGGACAACATCTCCGTGATCGTCATCGACGTGATCTCCGGCGGCAGCCTCCTCGTCGGGGAGTTCACGACGGGCGCCGCCGCGGTCGCGGGGGACCTGTCGGACCCCGAGCTGGACGGCACCACGATCCCCGTGCGGGCCGGCCGATGAGCGACGAGAAAACGATCGACGACGGGCAGGTCGACGACGAGGGCGGCGAGACCGTCGTCGTCGACCGGTCAGCGCAGGCCGAGGACAAGACCGTGGTCGTGGACCGCACGGCCGCGCCCGCCGACGCGGAGGACCGCACGGTCGTGGTGGACCGCGAGGCGGAGGACCGCACGGTCGTCGTGGACCGCGAGGCGGAGGACCGCACCGTCGTCGTGGACCGCGAGACCGACAAGACCGTCGCGGTCGAGCGGAAGGGCCGGGGCAAGCGGGCGAGCGCGGGGCCGGCCGCGCCCGACGCCGAGTCCGTGATGAAGCTGCTGCCCTCGCGGCGCGGGGTGATCCGGGTGGCGCCGGTCGAGCCAGGCTTCGGCCGGGAGGCCGTTGACGCCGTGGGCGCGAACGCCGTCGAGACCTACGTGCCCCGCGAGATCGCCCCTGCCCCCGAGCCCGGCCCGGCAGTTCCGCGCGGCGAAGAGGCGCTGCGCGCGCCGGCCCCCTCCATGCCCTCGGTCACCCGCCGGTCCCGCACGGCCGGCGTGGTCGCGCTCCTGGCCTTCGCGGGTGCGTGCGTGGTCTCCGTGATCGGTATCGTCGCCGTGATCGTCTGGTTCGTGCGCAGCTGACGGGATGCCCGCGGCTCAGGTCTCGGGGGTGCGGTCGAGCAGTCCGCCGCGGCCGGGGCGCGCGCCCGGGACGGGCACGGACTCCCGGCGCCGCGTGCGCATCACGATGATCACGGCCACGGTGCCGAGCACGGTGAGGGCGATGATCGCGACGAGCACCGCCGCATCGGTGGTGAGGCTGAACGCGGAGGGGGAGAAGTCCGGCTCGACAGCGATCGGCTCGGGCCGCACGGCACTCCCGGCGGTGTCGGCGAAGGGGCTCTCGGGGCCGCGGGTGGAGGCATCCGGCAGCAGGGTGATGGCCTCGAACGGCTGGAGCACTCCCCAGCCGACCACGTCGTCCCGCGCGTCCGGGTCGGCGCGGACCGCGGTCGCGGTGAGCCGGTACTCCCACTGCGCCGGCGTCTCGCCCGGATGGGCCTGCACGACGAGGGCGGCGGCGGCGCTCGCGTAGCCGGTGGCGAAGCTCGAGGACGGTGTGTCGGCTGCGTACAGGCAGTCCCCGGCCCCGGTCGCGGAGGTGAGCACCTGCGAGCCGGGCGCGGCCACGTCGACATGCGGCCCGTGGATGGAGTCGTCCGTGCCCACCCCGTCCGCGTTGACCGCGGTGACGGCGAGGGCTCCCGGGTACGCGGCGGGGTAGCGCGGAGTGCTCGAGGTGTCGTCGGTCGTGGCCGCGTTGCCCGCGCTCGCCACGACGAGGCTCCCGCTCGCGGCGGCGTAGGCGACGGCGTCCTTCAGGTCCGATGACTGCTCGTAGTTGCTGATGGACACGTTGATCACGCGGGCCCCGGCATCGGCCGCGTACCGGATGCCCGCCGCGACGCGCTCGGTGCTCGGCCCCCAGCCGTTGCGCACGGAATCGTCATCGGTACCGCGGAACACCCGCACGGAGAGCAGGCTCGCCCCGGGAGCCAGGCCCACGACGCCCGAGCCGTCGATCTGGCGTGCAGCGATCTCGCCCGCGATCGCGGTGCCGTGCCCGTCGTAGTCGGCGTAGCCGCTCGGGTCGGTGCCGTCGCCCACGAGGTCGATGCCGCCCGCGACCGCCGCGGAGAGGTGCGGGTTGCTCCTGTCGATGCCCGAGTCCACGACGGCGACGAGCACGCCGGCGCCCGTGCTGCGCGTCCAGCTGAGGTCGGCCTGCAGCACGGCGAGGGCGGGCGGGGTGTCCGTGGTCAGGGTGACGGTGCCGACGGTGCACGCCTCGTCGGCCGCGACGGCGGGCATCGCCGGCACGACGGCAGCGCCGGCGACCAGGACCAGCGCGGCGGCGAGGCGGATGCTGCGGCCCACGTCAGCCGCCGGCGGAGACGGGGGTCGACCGCGCCGCGTCCTGCGTGAGGGAGGGGCCGGTGGGCATGAACTGCACCCACGCCTCCGGCACCCGCTTCACGTCGTCGAGCGTGTAGCCGAGCTGCGCGACGATGTCGGCGTTGGCGCCCGGCACCGGGAACGCCGTGCCGGTCTCGTCGATGAGGTAGACCATGCCGCTGGCCTGGGCGCCCTCGCCGCCGGCGCGGACCAGCGCGCCGCCGTCGACGGCGACGCTCACGCCCGCGCTGTCGCCGGTGAGCACGACGTCGTTCGCGGCGAAGCCTAGCGTGCTGTGCGGGTCGCCCGCGTCGTCGTGGGTGAGCACGGCGCACGGCTGAGCGCCGTCCTCGAGCGCGACCACCGTGTCGGCGGGCCAGTCGATGCCGCCGGCGGGTGAGGCAGCCGTGGGCAGGTCGGCGATCTCGGCGGGGCTCACGTCCTGCTCGCCGCCGAGCTCGGCGCCCGTGCCGAGAAGGTAGAGCTGGTACGCGAGCGGGCTGAGCTGGGCGAGCTCGCCGGCCGCGGTCATGAGGTAGCGCTCGGTGTCGGCGCTGCCCTGGGGGTGCACGACCGCTCCGACCACGAGGTCGACCCCCGCGATGGAGTCCCCGGCGCCGGGAACCACGAGCGGCTGGAGCTCCGCCCCGGAGTCGAAGAGGTTGAGCCAGCGGCCGTCGACGGGCACGGTCGGCGCGGTGTCGAGGCCGACGGCCCGCAGGATCGAGCTCGACTGCGCGGCATCCACCTCGTACCGGCGCTCACCGATGACGACGAACGTGCGGCCGTCCCGGCTGACGACCGCGCCGCCCTCCGACGCCGTGACGGTCGTCGCCCCGGAGAGGCTCATGGCCGTCTGCTCGCCGTCGATGGCGCAGGCCCCCCAGCCGTCGCCGATGAGGGAGTCCGGGGCTGGCAGGTCGTCGGGGGCGCCGAGGATGCCGATCGCCGCGCCGATCGGGATGCCGTCGAGCGACTGGCGGTCGGTGGAGACCACGGTGAACTCGCCGGCGGGCATGAGCAGCCGCGCGCTCGCTGTGTTGATGACCGGGTAGAGGACGCCGTCGATGGCCACGTAGCGGGCGCCGGTGTCCTTCACCAGGATGAGCGAGTTGTTCTCCCAGCCGGCGGGCAGGCCCGGGCGGATGAACCCGTAGAACAGACCGGCGATCACGACGATCGCGGTGAGGGCGATACCGGCCGCGACCGCCCGCAGCGGCTTGGCGGGCTCGAGCTCCTTGCCGCCGGGGGCGCCGCTCGTGAACGCGGAGAGCAGGCGCCGGCGGCTGAAGCCCTGCGCCTCGATGAGGTCCTTCTTCGTTGCCATCGGCGCGCTAGACCAGTCCGGAGGCGAGCACGCCGAGCGGCAGGAGGGAGGCGAGCACGAGGACCTCGGCGGTGTCGGCCACGCGGGCCAGTCGCAGTCGCGCCCTCGGGCTGAGCAGCGTGAGGCCGACCAGCAGGGCGGTGGCGACGAGCAGGATGACCAGGAGCGCCGCCCGCAGCTCGGGCAGGGCCGCGGAGGCCGTGAGACCCGTCACGGCGAGGCCGACGGCGCCCATGACCATGACGACGAGCACGCCGAGCCGCCCGTAGACCTGCCGGGACTGGAACATCATCCCGACGAAGGCGAGCGCGCACAGCGCCGTGCCCAGGGCGCCCGAGGCGGCGACGAGCGGGGTGGCGAGCAGGATCGTGAGCCCGAGGGCGACCCGCAGCGACGTGAGGATGCGCTGCCCGGCCGCTGCACGCCGCTTGACGTCGTCCGCGTCGATGGGCTCGGGGTTGGCGATCACGTCGATGTCGCTCTGCGGCGAGATCACCCGGATGCGCGTGGAGCTGAGCGCGAGCCACGGCAGCCCGTTCGCGAGCGAGCCCACTACGGCGATCATGATGGCGTACGGCGCCGGGCTGCCGGGCGCGACCAGCGCCGCGACGGTCGAGGTCACGCCGATGACGAATCCGAAGGCGACGGGCACGAGGTGCAGCTCGCGGCCGGTGCGGGTGAGTGCGAGGGCGGCAGCGCCGACGATGAGCGCGCCGAGGCCGCCCGCCGCGAGGGGCCAGCCCCACATCTGCTCGACCGGCACGGCGAGGTACCCGCCGATACCGCCGAACAGGGCCGCCGCGAGGCCGAGCCCGAGGCCCGCCTCGCGCTGGCCGACCCGGGCGAGCACGGTAGACGTGGCGAGGAGCACGATCGCGGCCCCGCCCGCGATGATCGCGCCGACCAGGAAGGCGGAGCCGGCGCTCACCAGGAGCACCGCGCACAGCCCGAGGAAGGTGAGGCTCACGGCGAGGGCGGTGCGCGCGTTGTCGCGCGGCGTCCAGGGGGTGTGCTGCTCGGAGGTGGCGTCGATGACGGCCTCGACGACGTCGTCGTAGATGCGGGGCTCGACGATCAGCCCGCCGCGCACGAGGGTGAGGAGCTCGCCGTCTCGCAGGCCCTGGCTGCCCGCGCCGCGCGCCGGGTCGAGGATCGTGCCGTCCGCCCTGTGCAGCGCATAGCCCCCGTGGGCGAGGGTGGGGTCGAGCACGCCGAGGCTGCGGGCGAAGCCGGGCAGCAGCTCGACCAGCGGCACCTGAGTGGGAACGCCGACGTCGAGGCGGCGCCCTTCGCTCACGATCGAGAGGCGCACGAGTGCGGCGGTGGCGACGGACTGGCTCATCTGATTCCTCGGATCCGGGCGCCCTGGCCTGCGGCCGGGCGGTGAGTTGTGCTCAGTCTAGTTAACGCGATCGACGAAGTCGTGCCGTCACGCGCGCAGCAATGAGGACTGCTCACCGTTATGTTGCGTGGCGGGCATCCGTGCCCTAGTTTGAGATCATCCGTCATCTTTCTCAGATGGCAGGATGACCGGACCGTCGCGACACGTCGCGGGGGCAGTGTGTCAACTGAGGACCAGACAAAGAGGGGTGAAGCATGGCGGAAACACAGGGCGCCGAAGCAGGTGCGGTACTCAAGGGCGCGGATGCGGTAAACGAAGCGCACTCGGCCATCAAGGCGGAGATCAAGGCTGTCGAATCCGACATCGCCGAGCTCCGCGGATTCTGGACCGGCCCGTCGGCTGCCAGCTTCGCCTCGATGATGGCGAACTGGAACGAGAAGGTCACCACGATGAACAACGTGCTCGACACGCTCGAGGCGTCGCTGCGCGGCACCGAGAAGGACCAGTCCGCTGTGGACGAAGAGCACCAGTCGACGATCGCGGGCCTCGGCTCGCTGATGGGCTAAGGGGGAACGACGATGGTTGACAGCTATTCCGTCAAGACGGCAGAGGTCCAGCGCCTGAGCGCGGACATGGCCTCGCACGCCAACAAGATCCGCAGTGCCCTCGACGGGCTCGAGAGCAAGGTCTCGACCCTCCTCGGCCAGTGGAGCGGTGAGGCTCAGGGCAGCTACACCGACGCCCAGCGCAAGTGGGACAAGGCGGCTGCCGAGATGCAGCAGATCCTGACTACGATCGGGCAGAAGACCGGCGAGATCGCGAACACGTACGACGCGAGCGACAAGCGCTCCGCCGCACGCTTCCAGTAGTTCAACGACGAACTCTCGCCCGGCCGGCCCCGTGCCCGCCGGGCGAGAGTCGTGGATCGGCCCGTGCAATGAAGGGGTGGGGCACATGGCGAATGACATCGCGTGGGAGTTCGACGAGCTTCGGGCGTACGTCAAGCGGCTCATCGTCGCCGCTGACGGCCTGAGCGGAGCCGAAGTGGCGGAGGTCCACGGGCCCGGCGCGGGCAGTGTGAACGCCGCGACCTCGTTCCGCATGGAGCTCAAGATGTCGGCGCTGAGCTTCGGCAAGGCGCTCGACATGTACTACGCCAACCTCAGGAACGTGCACGACACCCTGCACGAGGTACTCGCCGCCGCCGTGGAGGCCGACGCATCGCTCGCCGACGAGGCGAAGGCGATCGCCCGGTTCATCGACCAGGCCGATGTGCCCGGTACCGGTGCGGGCGCCAGCTCTACCAAGTCGACGAGCACCGGCTCGAATCCCGCAGGGCAGATCGGGTGACCGCCCGGAAGTCCTCGCGCTGGCTCGCCGCACTCGCGGCGCTGCCCCTCCTCGTCGTACCCGTCCTCGTCGCGGGCCCCGCCACGGCCGACGACGTCTCGACCGGCCAGTGGTACCTCGACGCGTTCCACATCAACGACCTCCACTCCTCCGGCCTCACCGGCGAAGGCGTGACGATCGCCGTCATGGACTCGCCGATCAACACCGACGTCCCGGCGCTCGCCGGCTCCAGGGTCGAGGTGCAGGAGCCGTCGCAGTGCCTCGACGACTCGGGCACCCCGCTCGCCTCGACCTCGGCAGACCTTGACGGCCTCCTCAACGCCGCCCACGGCACGGACGTCGCCTCGGTGCTCTCCGGCACCGGCGAGGGCTACGACGGCCAGACCGGCGTGACCGGCGTCGCCCCGGGCGCGAGAGTGCTCTACTACGCCGTCTCCTACCAGGGCGCCACCGCCGAGGAGGGCACTACCTGCCCCGGCCCGGCCACGATCGAGACCGCGCTCGCCGCCGACATCAACGCGGCGATCGACGCGGGCGCCGACATCATCTCCGTCTCTCTCGCGGTCAACGGCTCCGTGGACCTCTCGGCCGCCGTCGCCCGCGCGCACCGCGAGGGCGTCGTCGTGCTCGGCGCGCTCCCCAACACCGGCTTCGGCCAGCTCGCGCTCTGGCCGAGTGCGGCGAACGGCGTCGTCGCCGTCCAGGCCGTCGAGGCGACCGGCGAGGCCCAGAAGGACCCGGATACCGGAGCGCGGACCGCGTTCCCGTGGGCCACCGTGGCGGGCCCGGGCGTCGGCATCCTCACCCAGGGGGTGCCCGGAGGCGCCTGGACGGACCAGGCACTGCAGAACGGAACCTCCCTCGCCACCCCCGCCGTCGCGGGATTCCTCGCCCTCGTGCTGCAGAAGTACCCCGACGCGACGGGCAACCAGCTCATCCAGAGCCTGATCCGCAACACCGGGGTCGACGACCACGAGCTCATCCACGACGACTCGATCGGCTATGGCATCGCGTCCGCCACGCACATGCTCGAGAACGACCCCGCCCAGTACCCGGACGAGAACCCCCTCCTGACCGACGACGGCAACCTCCCGTCGATCGCCGACAGCACCGGCTCCGCCGCGCCGACCGACGCGCCGACGGATCCGGGCAGCGCCGGGTCGTCCGTCCCGTGGGTGCCCATCATCGTCGGGGGCGCGATCGGCCTGCTCGTGCTGATCGGCCTCATCGTGCTCATCGTCATCCTCGCGACCCGCCGGTCGCGCTCGTCAGCCGGGCCAAGGTAAGGAGCCGCCATGACCAGCAACGAACAGGAACTCGAGTCCATCGCCAGCGCCAGCAAGTTCGAGGTGCCGAACTTCGCGACCATGCGCGAGACCCTCGACGGCATGTCGAAGGCCATCAACGCCCTGCTGACGAACTCGACGGGGTGGAAGGGCGAGACCGCGGCAGCGGGCAAGGCCCAGCTCGCGGACATGATGGCCGTCTACGGCAAGGTCGGCGAGCTGACCCTCAAGATCGAGGCTGCGGTGGGCAAGGCGAACAGTGCGGTGGATGTCGCGATCGACCGCCTCCACGGACTGCCCGCGTCGGCCGTGCCGAGCTCGGTGCTGAACGCCGTCGGCACCTCGGTGCACTTCATGGGCATGGACTTCCCGATCAACGGCGCCGTGGGCAAGATCGCCAGCCTCCTCGCCGCACAGCGCGAGCAGGTGGCGCGCGACGCCCTCGACGAGCTCGAGCGCAACCTCGACCGCCACCGCGCAGAGCTCCGGGACACCACCGCCCAGCTCTCCGCCCTGATGCCCGACCCCCACGGCACCGGTGCTCCGCCGATCGAGGTGCCGCAACCCGCTCCGACCGGCCCCACGGGCGGGCCCGGCGGCCCCGGCACCGGCGGCTCGGGGCCGTCCTACCGCCCTTGGACCCCGTCGCCCGGTCTCGAGGGCCCCGGCGGGCGCGCCCCCTCCGTCGACGACCCGCTGACCGGCGGCACCATTCCGGGCACCGGGACGGGAACCCCGCCCTGGACCGGCTACCCCACCCCCGGCACCGGCACCGTTCCCACTCCCGGTATCGGCGGCGGAGGCGGAATCGTGCCCGGCCTGGGCGGCGCGGCCGGCGCCGCGGGACTCGCCGCGGCCGCGCGCATGGGAATGGGCGCGGGCGGCGGAATGGGCGGCGGAGCTGCCGGCGCGGGTGCGGGAGCGGCGGGGGCCCGACTGGGCTCCGGGCTCTCCGGCAGCGCGGGCAGCGGCGTGGGCAGCGCGGGCGCGGGTGCGGCATCCGGAAGCAGCGCGGCGGGCGCAGGCGGCCGCGGCGGCGCGAGCGTCATGGGCGGCGGCGGTGCCGGCGGCGGCGCGCCCGAGAAGGAGAAGCGCTCCGGACTCGGCGGGCTGATCGCCCCCAAGCTCGAGGACGACGAAGAGATCGGCCCCCGGTCGGCTGCTGCCGACGCGGGCGGCCGTGACAGCTGACCTTCGTGGCGGCAACCACGGAACGGCGCAAGATCGCCCTCATGAGCGCCGACCGGCGCATCGACGTCGCGATCCCGCTCGATGAGACACTCGGCGACGCGCTGACCGGGCTCGGCTATACGATCCAGCACGGCCACCAGGTCGTGCTCGACCGCACGGGCAACGAGGCGCGCCTGGGCGCGAGCGGCGCCGACCTGCAGGACGGCGCGCTGTTCGCGATCGTCGACCTCCACCAGGTCGGCCGGGCGCAGGATGCCGCGACCGCGGTCGAGGGCGTCGAGCACGCGCGCGGCGCGCTCTGGTGGCTGCTGGGCACTGTCGCCGTGCTGCTGTCGGCCGGAGCACTGCTCGCGCCGGCGGGAACGGTCTTCGGCAGCGGCCCCGGCGAGGTCGTCGCCGGCCTGCTCGTGGGGCTCGGCGCCGCGGCATCCGCGCTGGCCTGGGCGGTCCGCCGGCGACGGGATGCCACGGCAGAGGGCCTCGCCATGCTCGCGCCGCTCGCCCTGGCGTTCGCGGCCGGAGTGCTCGTCATCCCCAAGCAGCTCGTGGCGGGCGACCACCTCGCAGTCGTCACCGGACTCCTCGCGGCCGGGGTCGTCGCCGCCCTCCTCACCGCCACCGTGAACGGCGGCCGGCTCCGCAGCGCGGCCGGCACCGCGACGATCATCCTGCTGGTGCTCGCCGCCGTCTGGGGCCTCACCCTCCTCGCCGGCTGGGGGATGCCCGCCGCCGCCGCAGTCTCGGCGGGCGCCGTGGCTCCCGCTCTGCGCTTCCTGCCCACTACCCTCGTGAACGTGCAGGAGGGCTACCACATCGACTACCGGCACTTCATGAGCAACCGGTGGACCGTCCGGGGCGCGATTCCCGAGACGCCCGACACGGTATCGATGGCCGCGGTGCGCGAGATCGTCAACGAGTCCTCCGCACGGCTGCTCGCCGGTACCGTGCTCCTCAGTGTCCTGCCCGTCGTGACCGTGCCCCTCGCCCTGACCGCGCCCCTCGTGGGCAACCCCTGGGCGCTCGGCGGCACCGCCGCCTTCCTCGTGGCCCTGGTCGTGGCGCTCGTGCTGGCGCCCCGCCACAACGCGTCGCCCGTGCTGCGCTGGGTGCCGCGCGCCGCCGCAGCGGTCGTGCTGCTGGAAGTGACCCTGGCCGTCAGTGGCGCCTTCGGAGTGGTCGTACTTCTGCTCGCGGCCTCCGCGCTCCTGCTCATCGGCGTGGTCGCGGCGGCCCTGATAGTCCCGATCGGCCGCGGCGCGAGCTCGCTCGTCTGGTCGCGGATGGCGGACATCCTCGAGTCGTTCGCGGTGGCCCTCGCCTTCCCGGCCGCGCTGCTCGCGTCGGACATCCTGTCCTTCCTCCGCGGGGTGATGGCCTCATGAGCTCCGTGCCCCCTGTGGCCCCCGTAGTGCCCGGCGGAGCCGCGACCTGCTGGAACTGCCGCCAGCCCCTCCAGCAGGGCGCTGAGCGCTGCCTGTGGTGCGGTGTGCCGCTGCAGGCCGCCCCCGTGCAGTTCGTGGTTCCTCCGGGAGTGCCGGCCGCCGGCACGGCGCCGATCGCGTCCGCGACCCCCGCGCCCGCTGCCGTGGCCACCGTGGCCACCGCGGCGCCGCACGTCGGCCGCACCCGCATCGCCCTCGACCCGCACTTCTCGGGCAGCGCGGCGGGCGTCGGCGCGCAGGTCGCCGCCTTCACCATCGACGTGGTGCTCGTCGCCCTCGTGGTGGTCGGCACGGGCATCCTGACCGGCAGTGCCGTTCTCGCGGGGCTCGCCCTGCTCGAGTCCGTCGTGATCCTCTGGGTGCTCCAGGCCCGCACGGGCGCCAGCCCCGGCAACGCCCTGCTCCGCCTGCGGCTCTCGCGGGAGGACGCGCCCTACTCCGCCGGCACCGGCCGCACGCTACTGCGCGGGCTCGTCACGGCGGCGGGATTCCTCGTCGCCGGTATCGGCGCCTGGGTGGTCGCGGCGTCCGGGGGCAGGGACGTGCGCGCCCGGAGCTGGGCGGACCGCGCGGCCAGGACCCAGGTCGTCGCCGTGCCCCGCCGCAGTCGCAGCGTCCCGGTGCGCGTCGCCGCCTACGCCCAGCCGGCTCCCGGAGTGCAGCTGGACTACGGGGTGTCGGACGCCCCGATCGTCCTCGCCGCGCCGCAGGTAGTGAGCATGTCCGCCCGCCACGCGGCCGTCGACGAGGCGTCGGCGAGCGCGTCCCAGACCGGGGCCCGCGGCGCCGAGGCGGTGGTGGTCGCGCCGATGCCCGAGCCGGTGGCGCTCGCGCCCGAGGTGCAGGCGACGGTGCGCAAGGAGGGTGCCACGGCGACCCTCCTCCTCGTGTTCGACAGCGGACAGCGCGAGGAGCTCGCGACCCCGGTCGCCATCAACCTCGGCCGCAGCCCGGCGGCCTCGGAGCCCGGCGACCGCCTCATCGTGGTGCGCGAGCACGAGTCGACAGTGTCGAAGACGCACGCCCGGCTCGAGCACTCGAGGGGCAGTACCTGGGTCACCGACTTCGGCTCCACCAACGGCACCGACCTGCTCACCGATGAAGGAGACGTCATCCCGCTCACGCCCAACGTCCGCACCCCGCTCGAGGAGGGCACGCGCGTGCGCATCGGCAACCGGGTCTTCACCGTGAGCGTCCTCCTGGGAGGGCAGTAGCCGTGGCGGGGACGAGGATGGCGCCGCCGCGCGTGCCGACGGGCAAGATCGCCGTGCAGGCGCCGCCGGAGCTGGCGCCGAGCGACGGCGGCGGCAACCTGCTGAGCTCGATGCTGCCCATGCTCGGCAGCGTCGGCGCGATCGTCATGGTCACCGTCACCAACGCGAACCCGACCGGCCTGCTCACGGGCGGCATGTTCCTCGTGTCGTCGCTCGGCTTCGTCGCGGTCAACGGCTGGCGGCAGCGCGCGCAGCGGCAGGCCGGCGTGCTCGCGGCCCGCCGGGACTACCTCGCGTACCTCACCGAGCTGCGCCAGACCGTCCGCGTCGCGGGCAAGCAGCAGCGCCGGGCCGCGAACTGGCTGAACCCCGCGCCGGCGGCCCTGACCTTCATCGCCGAGGAGCGCACCCGGGTGTGGGAGCGCGCCACCGAGGACCCGGACTTCCTCAGCGTGCGCGTGGGCACGAGCGACCAGCCGCTGTGCGTCGAGCTCGAGCCGCCGGAGCTGCCGCCGCTGGCCCAGCTCGACCCGGTCGCCGCCTCGGCGGCCCACCGCTTCATGGTCAGCCACGAGGTGCAGAAGAACCTCCCGCTCGCCGTCGAGCTGCGCGACTTCGCGCGCCTCGAGGTCACCGGCGACGAGGACCAGGTCCGCTCCCTCGTTCGCGCCCTGCTCCTGAACATCACGACCCTGCACGACCCCGAGGCCGTGCAGGTGGCGATCATCGCCGACGACGCCGTGCTGGCACAGTGGGAGTGGGCGAAGTGGCTGCCCCACACCCACTCCCGACGCGTCAACGACGGCATCGGCGCCGCGCGCATGATCGGCTCCGACGCGGCCGAGATCGAGGCCCTCCTGCCCGCCGACCTGACCGAGCGCCCGCGCTTCGGCCGCGAGTCGAGCGCGCGCCTGCCGCACGTGGTCATCGTGACCGACGGCGCCCGCATCTCGGCCGCCGACGCGATCATCACCGAGGAGGGGGTCGGCGGCGTGACCGTCATCGACCTTCCCGCCCGCTGGGGCGCACTCGAGACCGCCTCGGTGCTGCGCGTGGCCATCGGGCAGACGAAGGCCGGGGATGACCGCGCCGCTGAGCTCGTCACCCTCTCCGGCGCCGCCCGCCCGTTCGTGCCCGACCAGGTCTCGATCGCGGAGTCCGAGGCCACCGCCCGCCGACTCATGCCGCTCTACTCGACCCAGTCGACGGTCACCACCGGGGGCGGCAGCACTGCCCAGGCCGAGCTCGTCGACCTCCTCGGGCTGCCCGACGTGCGCGACATCGAGTTCGCCGTCGCGTGGCAGGGCAGGCTCGAGCGCGACCGCCTGCGCGTCCCGATCGGGCAGGAGCTCGA
Organism: Rhodoglobus sp. GW821-FHT12B09; assembly: GCF_058809925.1. NCBI lineage: Bacteria > Bacillati > Actinomycetota > Actinomycetes > Micrococcales > Microbacteriaceae > Rhodoglobus > Rhodoglobus sp. GW821-FHT12B09. The sequence goes on from NZ_JBXATB010000008.1 coordinate 82,777, forward strand.
CGGGTCGCCGATCGTCCTCGACATCAAGGAGGCCGCCCAGCAGGGCATGGGCCCCCACGGCCTGATCATCGGCGCGACCGGCTCCGGCAAGTCCGAGGTGCTGCGCACCCTCGTGCTCTCGCTCGCCCTCACCCACTCGCCGGAGCAGCTCAACTTCGTGCTCGTCGACTTCAAGGGCGGCGCGACCTTCGCGGGCATGGCCGACATGCCGCACGTCTCGGCCGTCATCACGAACCTCGGTGAGGAGCTCTCCCTCGTCGACCGCATGCAGGACGCGCTGGTGGGCGAGATCACGCGCCGCCAGGAGCTGCTGCGCTCCGCCGGCAACTTCGCCAACGTGTTCGACTACGAGAAGGCCCGCCGCGGTGGCCGCACCGACCTCGCGCCGCTGCCCGCGCTCCTCATCGTCGCCGACGAGTTCTCGGAGATGCTCACCGCCAAGCCGGAGTTCATCGACACGTTCCTCCAGATCGGCCGCGTCGGCCGCTCCCTGCAGGTGCACCTGCTGCTCTCCTCCCAGCGGCTCGAGGAGGGCCGGCTCCGGGGGCTCGACACGTTCCTGTCGTACCGCATCGGCCTGCGCACGTTCTCGGCCGCGGAGTCGCGCACCGTGCTCGGCGTGCCGGACGCGTACACGCTGCCGCAGAACCCCGGCGCGGGCATCCTCAAGTCCGACCAGGAGACGATGACCCAGTTCCGCGCCGCCTACGTCTCCGCGCCCCCGAAGCGCCGCAAGCGCGCTGTCACGAGCACCGACAGCGGCACCGACGCCTCCGCCGCCGTCGAGGTCTTCTCCGCGGCGCCGGTGTGGCGCGAGGCCGTCGTCGAGGCACAGCCCGAGGCCCCCGCCGTGCAGGAGCCGGAGGAGAAGCGCAGCACGTTCGAGATCGCGGTGGAGCGGATGAGCGGCTTCGGCCCGCGCGCGCACCGCGTGTGGCTGCCGCCGCTCGAGACTCCCGCCTCGCTCGACCAGCTCATGCCCGACCTCGCCGTCGACCCCGCGCTCGGGCTCGTCTCGCAGCAGTGGCGCACCGCTGGCGACTTCACGATCCCGCTCGGAATCGTCGACATCCCGCTGGAGCAGCGCCGGGAGAGCTTCACCGTCTCACTGGGCGGTGCCGCGGGGCACATGGTCGTCATCGGCGCCCCGCGCAGCGGCAAGAGCACGCTGCTGCGCACGGCCGTGGTGGCCCTCTCGCTCGCCCACACCCCGCTCGAGGCGCAGTTCTACGTCATCGACTTCGGCGGCGGCAGCTTCGCCGGACTCACGGCGTTCCCGCATCTGAGCGGCCTGGCCACGAGGTCGGAGCCCGACGTGGTGCGCCGCACGATCGCCGAGGTGAAGGGCATCATCGATGCCCGCGAGGTGTACTTCCGCACCAACGGCATCGACTCGATCGAGACCTACCGCCAACGCCGTGCTGAGGGCCGCGTCGACGACGGCTACGGCGACGTGTTCCTCGTCGTGGACGGCTGGGCGACCGTGCGGGCGGAGTTCGAGCCGCTCGAGGCTGCCATCCAGCAGATCGCCGCGCGCGGCCTCACCTTCGGCGTGCACGTGATCATCTCGGCGGCGCGCTGGATGGATGTGCGCGCCAACCTCAAAGACCTCATCGGCACGCGCATCGAGCTGCGCCTCGGCGACCCCTCCGATTCCGAGGTCGACCGCAAGGCCGCGGCCAACGTTCCGGCGTCCGCCCCGGGACGCGGCCTGAGCCCGAGCAAGCTGCACGTGCTCACCGCGCTGCCGCGCATCGACAGCTCCGGCGACGCGGCCTCGCTGGCCACGGGCGTGGACGACCTCGTCGCGCGCGTGACCGCGGCCTGGACGGGCCGGCCCGGGCCGAAGCTGCGGCTGCTGCCGGAGCGGATCGAGCTCCGCGAGGTTCTCGCGAGCACCACCCCGGGCATCCGGAAGCTCATGCTCGGCGTCGACGAGGCCAACCTCCAGCCGTTCGGCATCGATCCCGACCTGGAGCCGCACCTGTACCTGTACGGGGACGCGGGCTCCGGCAAGTCGTCGGTGCTGCGGGCGGTCGCGCGCGAGATCATGCGGGTCTACACGCCCGACGAGGCGAAGATCCAGATCGTCGACTACCGCCGCGCGCTCCTCGACGAGGTGCCGACGGAGTACCTCGGCTCGTACTCCACGGAGTTCGAGAAGGCGTCGGCCGTGATGACCGAGCTTGCGAGGTTCTTCAAGGAGCGCATCCCCGGCGCGAATGTCACGGCGGAGCAGCTGCGGGCCAAGTCGTGGTGGGAGGGCAAGGAGGGGTTCATCCTCGTCGACGACTACGACCTCGTGGCGAACTCGCAGGGAAACCCTCTCGCGCCGCTGGCACCCCTGCTCGCCCAGGCCGGGGATCTCGGGCTCCACCTGATCGTCGCCAGGCGCAGCGGTGGAGCCTCGCGCGTCGCCTTCAGCGACCCGATCATCAGGCAGTTCACCGACCTCGACACGACGGGCATCCTGCTCAGCGGCAATCCCGAGGAGGGGGCGCTCATCGGCAAGGTGAAGCCGCAGCCGGCCGTGCCGGGCCGCGCCCAGGTGGTCAGCCGCGACCTCGGGTACTTCGCGGCGCAGCTCGCCTGGGTGCCGCCGACGTTCGAGACGCCCTAGGCCCGGCGCAGCAGCTCCTCCTGGCGGTAGGTCGACCCGTCGGCGACCAGGGTGCCCAGCACCGGCCTGCCCGGGGGGAGCAGGCGCGCCGTCACCCGGCCGTCCGTCGCGGCGGTGAGCGCCCGGGCGACCATCCGCACGAACTCCTCGATGTCTGCCTGGTCGAGGGCGCCGTCGCTGTCGTCGAGCAGCACGACGTCCACGCCGCGCAGCCGTGCCGCGCGCGCCGCGTCCATGATCGCGGGAACCCGCAGTCCGCGCGCCCGGAGGCTGTCGCGCAGATCGGCCTCGGCGACCGCGAAGGTGCTGCGGTCCTCGGGGGTGATCGGGGCGCCGCTCGCGATGCGCTGCAGCAGCGGCACCACCGAGCTGCGGAGTTCCGCGAGGCGGGTGGTGCGCTCGTCCGCGACGGCCAGGCCGGCGGCCTCCGCGGCCCCGCGCACGGATGCCTCGGCGACGAGCTCGCGGATCCGGCCGCTCGTGCGCTGCAGAGCGAGCGCGGTGAGGGTGCCGACCGCCACGATGCCGGCCTGGCGGGTGGCGGTGAACGCGGCGTCCGCGATGCCCACCGGGGTGGTCGCTCCCCACACCAGGAGCGTCCCGACCAGGAGCGCGCACCCGACCCAGGCAAGCACGATCCGCCCGCGCAGGTTGAGGAAGAACAGCATCGCCGTGGCGGCGCCCACGTACCACGCCGTGTAGCCGCCGGGAACGAGCTGCCACGCCACGAGGACCACGGAGGCGGGCGCGACGATGACGACGACGAGCGCCACCGGGAGGCGCAGCGGCTCGCCCTTGTCGAGGCCCATCGCGACGCCCACCGCCGCGTACAGGGCGAGCACGACGAAGACCACGGCGGGGCGCGTCGAGTCGGAGATGCTCCACAGCGCGAGCACGGCGGTCGCCGCGAAGTACATCCATGTGAACAGCTGGGCCCCGGTTCCCGTGAGGCTCACGAGGTGGGGCGTCCGCGGGGTCACGAGTCCCGCCAGCCGAGGGTCACCGTCGTCCCCTTGCCGGGAGCTGACGACACCTCCGCAGACCCGCCGTCCACGGCGTTGAGCCTGCCCCGGATGCTCACCAGCACCCCCAGCCGGTAGGGGTCGACCGCAGCCGGGTCGAAGCCGGCGCCGTCGTCGCGCACCACCACCCGCGCGCCGTTCGCGGTGAGCCTGATCGCCACCGAGCGGCCGACGCCCGGACCGCCGGCGTGCCGCAGGCTGTTGCGCAGCGCCTCGGTGGCGCCCTCCGCGAAGGCGTCCGCGACCGCGGCGGGGATAGGCGCCTCGCGTCGGACGTCGGTGGCGATCCTGAGCCCGCTCGACAGGTCGAGGAGTACGGCGCGCAGGCGGGTGGCGAGCTCCGCGGGGTCGACCGGGGGCTCGTCGTCCAGGGCGGCGTCCAGTCGCGCGAGCTCGTCGAGGGCCTTCGCGGCCTGCTTTCGAACGGAGCCGGTGAGCTCTCCGCGGTCCGTCGTCGCGTAGTACAGCGCGGTCATGAGCTCGTCGTGCACGAGGGCGTCCAGCCGCGCCTGCTCGTGCAGCCGCGCCGCCACGGAGGCGGCACCCGCCGCGCTCGCCCGGGCGGTGGCGGCTGCTGCGTCGAGGTCGCGCGCGCTGCGCACCGCGACGATCGTGACGACCGTGAAGATCGAGCTGAACGCGATGCTGAACACGCCGTCCTGCAGCGACTCGGTGAGGTCCACCTCGCCTGCCGCCACGAAGCGCACCCCCGCCAGGAGCAGGGCGTTGGCACCGACGGCGAGCCACGCGAGCGACGGCCGCCACGCGAGGGCCGCGGGCACGGTGCCGATGCTCGTGATCCCGAGGGGCCAGGGCGACAGGTGGAGGGGCATCGGCTCACCGCGCATCGCGGGGACCCACAGCGCGACCGCGACCATGAAGGCGATCGCGTAGACACCCAGGACCACCCGCATCGCGTGCAGCGACACGACGCCCGACACCACGGCGAGCACGGTGGGCACGCCGAACATCACCAGTGCGACGGCGGTGGTCCACAGCGGGTCGACGAAGCGCGACTGGTCGAGGATCGTCGCCAGGCTGAGGCCCGCATAGATCGCGACCGCGATCCCGAGCAGCACGACGATGGTGCGCACGACCCGGGTCTCGGCGAGTGCCTCGGTGCTCACTTCTCCGGCCTGGGCAGCAGGCGGTCCTCGACCGCGCGCTTGTAGAGGTCGATCTTCGTGTGGGCGGGCCGGCCCGCCATCGCGTACTTCGAGCGGATCCGCCGGATGTACTCCGACACGGTGCTGCCCGAGAGGCCCGCACGGCTCGCCACCGTGAGGGACTTCTCGCCGGAGGCGTACAGCGCGAGAACCTCCTGCTCCTTCGGGCTCAGCCGGGCCGACGCGAGGTCGGGGTCGGAGTCGAGCGCCGCCGCCCACTCGGTGGTCGCGATCGCCTCGCCCCCGGCGGTCCGGCGCACGGCGTCGAGGATCGCCTCGCGGGAGTCGGACTTGCGGACGATCCCCAGCACACCCGCCCTCGAGGCCGCGCGCAGGTCGGACGGGTCGTCGGCCGCTGTGAAGGCGAGCACGCGCGCTCCCCGCTCGTGCAGCACGCCCAGGTTGTGGGCGATCGTCGAGCCGTCGGAGAGCCGGATGTCGAGCACGACAAGGTCGATGCCGCCGAGTTCGGGGAGGATGTCGTCGACCGTCTCGCCGCCCGCCACGATCACCAGGTCGGCCTCGCTCGCAATGAGCGACGCGAACCCCAGGCGCACCGTCTCGTGGTCGTCGACGTGGGCCAGACGGACGGGGTGCGCGCTCGGACGACCGGTAACCACGGGCACGGGCCTCCATCGATGAACGCTGCGGGTAACCCCGAGACTGCCATCTCCCGACCGTCTTTGGCAAACAGACCGTCCTGTCCCCCTAATGGGTGTCATGGAAAGTGACTACTGCCCGCCGCGGTCCCGCACTGGGAGTATTCGACTAACCCGACGTGCCTCACCAGACCATGGAGACCCGATGCAAGCGCTCGCCATCGACGACCACGTGACAACGAAGCTGTACGCCTGGTACACGATCGTCTCCGAGTGGGAGCCGCCGGGCGAGGGCTTCGAGGGTGTGTGCATCGAGTGCGCCGAGTCCGCCCTGGCCTGCGCGGTCGATATCGGCGCCTGGCCGCACGACGTCATCCACTCGCTCGTCGTCTCCCTGCGCACCGCGATCGCCGACGTGCAGGACTCCTATTGCGAGGAGTGCGAGTGGGATGCGGCATCCGCCCCCGCAGTGGCCCGCCAGGCCGTCGCGGACACGCTCGCGCGCTACGCGGCCGACATCCAGGACGTGCTCGACCAGTGCCTCACCGACCGGCTCCAGGCCTACCTGACCGGCCAGGTCGAGCTCGGCGAGTGGGAGCTCAGGCGCCCAGCTGCATCCTGAGCGGCCAGTCGTCGCCGTCGAGGATCACCTGGGTGGCCTCGCCGCTCGTGGCGTGCATGAGGATCGGGGCCATGAGGTTCGCCGACGGCCCCGTGTCGCTGAGCGTCGTCACGACGAGCACCCGCACCTCCGAGGTCTCGGTCGCTCCGATCGACTCGAGATGCTGGACGCTCATCTCCGGGTTGTAGTCGGGGAGGTACACCGGGGCGTCGATGACGTACAGGCGGATGTCCGGGGCATCCAGCGAGCGGAGCGTGTACAGGCCGTCGGCCTCGGCGACGGGCTCCAGGTCGAAGTCGACGAGCGGCGACAGACCGGGCGGCGGAGCGATGAACGTGACGAGCCCGGTCATGAGAGGAACGACATGAGCGTGGGCTGCAGGGCGCGCGACGTGACCGCGAGGGCGGTCTGGTAGGCGACTTCCTGCGTCTTCAGCTCCAGGATGACCTTGCTGAGGTCAACGTCCTCCACGTCGGCCCGCTGGCTCTCCAGTGAGCCGGACTGCGCCATGTTGAGCTCCTTGGTCGTCTCGAGCTGCCCGTACCGAGATCCGACACGGGACTGCTCACCCAGTATGGACGAGATGGCCCCGTCAACGGCAGTCAGGTGCGTGCTGACGTCGGTGCCGGCCCGCAGGTCGGTCGAGATCTGGTCGATGAGGGCGAACACCGACGTGGCGCCGTCGCCGAACGCCGCGGTGCCGTCCACGTCGATGCGCACCGTTGCGGTCGGGCTGATCCGGCGCTCGACGGAGCTGCCCGCGACCGCCGTGCTCGCATAGGCGGCGGTGAAGGCCTCGCCCGCGTCCGAGTTGCCCGCGAAGATCGAGCGGCCGGCGTACTTGGTGTTGGCCGTGGCCAGCAACGACGCTTTGAGGGAGTCGAGCTGCGTCGCGATCGCCTCGCGCGACGCCGGGTTGAGCGAGCCGGAGTTCGCCCCCTGCACGACGAGGTCGCGGACCGTCTGCATGGTGTCGGTGGCCGCGGAGAGCGCGTCGTCGGCGGTGCCGAGCCAGGCGAGCCCGTCGCTGATGTTCGTGCCGTACTGGCTCAGGGCGCGCTGGTCGGCGCGGATCCGCATCGACTCGCCCGCGCCGGCCGGGTCGTCGGATGGCTTGGAGATCTGCTTCTGCGTGCCCGCCTGGTTCTGCAGCTTCGCCAGCGTCGACATCGACAGCTGGAGGTTCGCCTGCGCCGTGTGCATGAGCATCTGGCTGGTGATTCTCGCGACCATCGGTTATCTCCCCACGAGTCCGGTGCGATTGATGAGCGTGTCGAGCATCTCGTCGATGGCCGTCATCACCCGTGCAGCACCCTGGTAGGCGTGCTGGTAGGTGATGAGGTTGGTCGTCTCCTCGTCCATGTCGACACCAGTCTCCGACATGAGCTTCGATGTGGCGGATGCCGCGGCGCGCGTCGCCGTTGTCGCCTGGTCGGAGGCGCGGCGGCTCTCGATGCCCACCTTCACGACGAAGTCGGACCACGTGGCATCCGGCCCGGTCGCCGAGGTGCCGAGCGCCGCGATCTTGTCCGCCATGCTGCCGTCGAGCGCGCCGGTGCCCGGGGCGCCGGCGGCGATGCCGGAGGAGTCGGTCGGGATGACGGTGAGGCCGAGCGCCGCGGGCCGTCCCGCGGTGAACGTGAAGAAGCTGAGGCCGGTGGTGCCCGTGGTCGTCGAGCCCGTCGAGTGGATGGCGTTGACCTGTGCGGCGATCTGCGTCGCGAGCGCGTTGTAGTTCTCCGCGGCGGAGACGATGCTGCCGCCGGATGTCGCGGTGCCGGGGCCCATCGCAGCGACGGCCGCCGCCAGCGCGCCGCCGGAGATGGCGGCTGACTCGCCGGGCCGGTTCGCCCACTCGAGCTGCACGGGGCTGCTGTTGGCGTCGCCGAGCTGCTCCGCGCCGGTGAGCAGGAGCGTGTGCGTCTTGCTGCCGGTGACGAGCGGGTTGCCGCCGACGAGGACGTCGGCCGAGCCGTCGGCCCGGTCGACCACGGTCGCCCCGGTGAGGTTCGCGAGTGTCGTGGTGAGGCGCGCGCGCTGGTCGAGCATCTCGTTGGGCGACTGGCCGGCGGCGGTCGCCTGGCGGATCTGGTCGTTGAGCGCCGCGACCTGCGTGGCTATCGCGTTGACCTGCGTGACCATGCCCTGCGCCTGGCTGTGCGTGGTGTTGAACGTGTTGACCGCGTCGGAGTAGCCCTGCGCGACGCGGCCGGCGAGCTTGTTCGCGGCCTCGAGCAGCACACCGGCGGCCGACGGCTCGCCGGCGTGGTTGGCCACGTTCTGCCACGACGCCCAGAAGTCGTGGAGCACGCTCGCGAGCCCGCTGTCGCCGGGCTCGTGCAGTGCGCCCTCGATCGAGTCCATGACTGTCGCGCTCATCTCGGCGTAGCCGCTCGACGCCGACGCGGTGCGGCTGCGGCTCTCGAGCAGGGCGTTGCCGAGCCGCTGGATCTGGTCGACGGTGACGCCGGTGCCGCCGCGGAAGAGGGTGTCGAGCGGGCCGATGCCGGCGAGCGAGCCGTTGGCCGACTGGGATACCCGCTGGCGCGTGTAGCCCTCGGTGTTGACGTTGGCGATGTTCTGCCCGACCGTGTCGATGCCGGCGCGCGCCGCGGCGAGGCCGGTGTAGGCGGTGCTGAGCCCGCCGAAGGTGCTCATGCCTCGTTGTCCAAGAGCCGTGCCCGCGGGCTCGGGATGTCGGCGGCGCCCGTCGCGTCGTAGGTGCCGCTATCGGTCACGATGTGCGCGAGCGTCTCCTGGGTGGAGCGCGAGGCGGCCCTGAGGAACTGCAGGTTGCTGTCGCGGAGCGCCGCGATCCCGCCGGCGAGCTCGTTGAGCGCCTGGAGGTGCGATGTGAACGTCTCCTTCCAGGCGGCGGAGGGGGCGTGGCTGATGATCTCCTTCAGCGTGGCATCCTCGCTCGTGCCCCACTCGGCGGCGACCCCGGCGACTTCGAGGGAGCGCTCCAGGGCGGACTGGCGCAGGCGGCCCAAGACCTGCTCGACCTCGCGCGTGGCGAAGGGGAGCCAGCGGGTGCGGCCCGCGCTGAGGAGGAGCTGCTCCTCCTCGAGCTTGAACATCAGGAGTTCGAGCATCTCGCGTTCGCGCCACAGGAGCGCTGACAGTTCATGGGCTCCCATGCGTGAGCGGTCTCCTTCCGGCTGCTCGGGGCTGACCCTCTCCGTATCGATCATCGCAGAGAGCGTTCGAGTGGGCATACAGAGAACTGTCGGCAGCATTTCGCATCCCGTTAGTGGGAATTGATATATCACCTCACATAGGTGACTGTCCGAGACGACACGCGGACCCGTTGTGGGGGGTGCGAGGGGGGTGGACGAACCCCCAAGATTGTGAACTGTCACCGGTGAGGGCTTACCCAGGCACCCGCACTCCTCACCAGCGAACCCGACGAAATTACCAAACGGACCCTTTGTGGACCGTGCCTGCATATCGGTGACTTCTGGGGAGCACTCGGTGAATCGAGACCAACGCAACGCGCTTGTCGTTGAGAATCTGCCCTTGGTGGGATACCTCGTCCGCGACCTCTGCGCGCGCGCGACGCACCTCTCCCGCGACGACCTCGCGGCCGCCGGCGCCCTGGCCCTCGTCACCTCGGCCGATGCCTTCGACCCCAGCCTCGGCGTCCCCTTCGGCGCGTTCGCCCGCCGCCGCATCATCGGCTCCTTCGCCGACACCATGCGCACCGACGACTGGGCGACCCGCAGCGCCCGCCGCCGCATCCGGGAGACCCTCGCGGTTCAGGAGACCCTGACGGCCTCGCTCGGCCGCGTCCCCACCGTCGACGAGATCGCCTCCACTCTCGGCGTGGACCGCAAAGAGGCGACGGATGCCCTCACCGACGCCTCGCGCACCATCAGCACCCTCGACGAGATCAACACCGACCTCCTGATCGCGGACAACTCGACCCCCGAGGAGACGGTGATCACACAGGAGCGCACCGTGTTCGTCCGCTCGTCCGTCGCGGCCCTGCCCGAGGACATGCGGTACATCATCGAGCAGATCTACTTCGAGGAGCGCTCCGTCAAGGAGATCGCCGAGGAGCTGGGATTCACCCACTCCGCGGTCTCGCAGAAGCGCTCAGAGGCCGTGCGCCTCATCCGTGACGGCCTCACCACCCACTACTCCGAGGACGATCGCGCGGCCCAGGCCGCCGCCGAGTCCCGCATTGCACCTGTGCGCCGCGCGGCCTACCTGGCCCGCGTCGCCGAGTACGCCAAGGCCGGAATGGTCGACGGCCTCATGGACACGGGCTGGGCGGAGTCCGCGGTGTCCTGACCCCCCTTTCGGGTCGAACACTAACCACCGCCAACCAACAACCGAATGTCAACAGTGCCGGACCACGGATGGACCGGTTCTACAAGCCCACATCACGGAGGAAATCACCATGGGTATGTCAATCAACACCAACATCGCGGCGAACAACTCGTACCGCAACCTCACGAACACGCAGAACGACCTGTCCAAGTCGCTGGAGAAGCTCTCCAGCGGTCTTCGCATCAACCGCGCAGCGGATGACGCGGCAGGCCTCGCGATCTCTGAGGGCCTCAAGTCGCAGGTCGGCGGCCTCACGGTCGCGTCCCGCAACGCGCAGGACGGCATCTCGGTCATCCAGACCGCTGAAGGCTCGCTCTCCGAGGTCCACACGATCCTGCAGCGCATGCGCGACCTGGCTGTCCAGGCCGGCAACGACTCGAACAACTCGACCTCGCGCGCCGCGATCACCACTGAGGTGTCCGCGCTCACGACCGAGCTCGGCCGTATCGCCGCCGGCACGGACTTCAACGGCACCAAGCTCCTCGACGGCTCCTCGTCGGCGCTGAGCTTCCAGGTGGGCGCGAACGGCGACGCGGCGAGCCGCATCTCCGTCAACCTCACCAACATCGCCGGTCTGGCCGCGGGCCTCACCACCGGTGGCGCTGGCGCGAAGTTCGACGTGCTCACCCCGACCGACGTGACCGGCGCCCAGGCGTTCACCATCACGGACGGCACCACCGACACGACGGTCACCGCGACCCTCGGCGCCGCTGGTACCTACAAGACGGTCCAGGAGGTCGCGAACGCCCTCAACGCCGACACCGGCTTCAAGTCGAAGCTCAACGCGAGCGTCAACCAGAACAACCAGCTCGTCGTGAGCGCGTTCTCGGGCGGCGCTGTCGTCGGTGGCTCGACGGCGGGCACGGACGCCTCGTCCGGTACCGGTACCGGCACCAGCTCGGCTGTCGCCGGCGGCGTGCTCAACTTCACCACCGCGACGTCGGCTGCGGCCGCCATCACGGCTCTCGACGCCCGCATCACCCAGGTCTCCACGGCTCGTGCCGACCTCGGTGCTCAGCAGAACCGCTTCGAGAGCGTCATCCGCAACCTGGCAGTCTCGAAGGAGAACCTGTCGGCGGCCGGATCGCGCATCCGCGACACGGACATGGCGGAGGAGATGGTCAAGTACACGCGTGCCAACATCCTGCAGCAGGCTGGTACCGCGATGCTGGCCCAGGCCAACCAGAGCACCTCTGGAATCCTGCAGCTCCTGCGCTAGTCACAGTCGCACCAACTGAACTGAACTAACGCACATCCTCCGGTGGTGGCGGTGGAAGGCTCTCGAGCCCTCCACCGTCACCCCGGCGGGTGGCTTCCCGAGCAGGAGAGGACACCATGGGATCGCTAGCGATCGACGGGCTCATCAGCGGCCTCAACACCACTGACCTCATCAACAAGCTCATGAGCGTCGAGGCTCAGCCGCAGACGCTGCTCAAGAACAAAGTCAGCACCACCCAGACCCTCGTGAGTGCCTTCCAGAGCCTCAACACCTCTGTCGCCTCCCTCGCGTCGTACGCGAAGGCCACGGCCCTCCCGACCGCCGCCAACCTCTTCACGGCCAGCTCCAGCGCTCCGAGCGTGACCGTCACCGCCGGTACGAGTGCAGCTCCCGGCCAGATCGACCTGAGCGTCACCGCCGTCGCCAAGGCCCAGGTCTCGGTCACCGCCGCGATGTCGCAGTGGCCAGACAGCCCCGCCACCTTCACTGTCGTCAAGGCCGACGGCACGAAGGTCGAGCTGACCGCGGCCTCCACCGCGATGTCGGACATCGCGGACGCCATCAACGCGTCGTCCGCCGGTGTCAAGGCCTCCCGCGTCGCGGCCGGCAGCAACGGCACCGACCCGCTCTACCGCCTCCAGCTGAGCTCATCCGCGACCGGCACCGACGGTGCATTCCAGGTCTTCCGCGGCACGGCCGCCGAAGTGACCGCGGGCACCGCCCCCAACCTGCTCACCGAGACCGGCGCCGCGACTGTGCAGTCTGCGAGCAACGCCTCCGTGACCCTGTGGGCGGGCACTGCCGCCGAGCAGGTCATCACTTCCGCCTCGAACACCTTCAGCGACATCCTGCCCGGCGTGAGCGTCACGGTCTCCAAGGTCGAGGCCTTGCCCGTCTCGGTGACTGTCGCGAAGGACACGGCGGCGGTCGGCAAGCTCGCCGAGAACCTGGTGGCGAACCTCACGTCGGTGTTCAACTTCATCGCGAGCAAGTCCACTGTCACGAAGGGCACCGACTCCACGGGGTCCGCGACGACGTCGGCCGGGGTCTTCACGGGCAACTCCACGGCGCGCGACGTCAACGCGCGCATCATGACGGCCGCCACCGCACCTGTGAACGGCAGGTCGCCCTCCGAGATCGGCATCACGATCACGAAGGACGGCGGCGTCACCTACGACTCGGCCAAGTTCTCTGCGGCGCTCGCCAAGGACCCCGCCGGCACGCAGGCGATGCTCCAGACCATCTCCGACCGAGTGGCGACCGCCGCGGACGCCGCCTCTAACCAGTACACGGGCTCGATCACCCAGGTGATCACGGGCCAGCAGTCCTCGCTCAAGTCCCTCGGCGACCAGATCGACAGCTGGGATGTGCGCCTCGCCTCCCAGCGCGCGGGGCTCGAGCGCACCTACTCGGCCCTCGAAGTGTCCCTCAGCAACCTCCAAGCGCAGTCCAACTGGCTCACGTCGCAACTGGCCGGCCTCAGCACGGGAAGCAACGCATGACTATGACCCACGACCCGCGGCTTGCGCGGGCACAGTACAACCAGGACGCGATCCTCTCGGCGTCGCCCAACCGGCTTCTCACGATGCTGTTCGACAGGCTCCTGCTCGACCTGCAGCGCGCGGAGGCCGCCCAGTCCGAGCAGGACTGGAACCGGGCATCCGGCTACCTCATCCACGCGCAGGACATCGTCGCCGAGCTCGCGGGCACGCTGGACGTCGAGCGCTGGGACGGCGGTCAGAACCTGCTCGCGATCTACCTGTTCTCGTCGACCAAGCTCGTGAGCGCCAACGTCGAGCACTCGATCGAGCGCACGCGCGAGGTCATCACGATCATGGAGCCGCTGCGCCAGACATGGCACGAGGCGGCCGCGATGGTCGCCGACCAGGCCGCGGCGGCGCACGTCCGCTCCTCCGGAGACCTGGGCTTTGCCTGATCGCGAGGAGATCAACGCCTCCTGGCGCCTGATCCTGGGCGAGCTCGAGAGTGATCTCGCCAGACTGAAGTCGGGGGAGGTGCTCGACGATGGCGGCCGGATAGCCTCAGCAGACTGGTCACCCCCCACGATCGTCGGGCCCCTCCCCGACGAGTACGCCAACGCGGTCCGCGAGCTCATCGGGCAGCAGCGCGAGGCCATCGAGGCCCTCGAGGAGGCGCGCCGGCGGACGGGCGAGCACCTGTCGGCGGTGAAGGCGGCGGAGCCCGCCCGCGGGCAGCGGCCGGCGTACCTCGACGTCGAAGGTTAAAGCTCAACTTTAGAAATTTGCTAACGGCGCTGACGAAGTCGCCGATAGGTACAACAGAGCACGGATAGCTCACCACTGCAGGCCACGGATCGGCCGTCTTTTCCTATACCAATGGAACGGATGCCGTGTTCGATTCGGTCACCTTCAACGCACTCACGAGTGCCCTGGACGGCCTGTCTGCGCGCCAGCGCGCGATCGCGAACAACATCGCGAATGTGAACACCCCCGGCTACCAGGCCCAGCGGGTCTCCTTCGAGGAGGCACTCGCGGCTTCGGTGAAAGACGGCAGCGGCGTCGTGGCCCCCACGACCAAAGTCTCGCTCGACCCGACGCGCCTCGACGGCAACAACGTGAACCTCGATACCGAGACGCTCTCGAACATCGACACCGTGCTGCGCTTCCAGTTCGCGTCGAACGCGACGAGCGCCCAGTTCAACCTCGTCCGCGCATCCCTGGGAGGCAACTGATGGCCACTGACGCAATCGCGATCGCGGGCACCGCGCTCACCGTCCACCGCAAGTGGCTCGATGCGATCTCCGACAACATCGCCAACGTCAACACCGTGCGGGCGAGCTCGGATGAGGCCTTCCGGGCCCACTACATCATCGCGGAGGCCGGCGAGGGCACGACCGGGGTCTACGTCAAGGCGGGCGCCTACGGGAGCGCGGAGGGCCGCATGGTCTACGAGCCCGACCACCCGCTCGCCGATGCGAAGGGCTACGTGCGCTACCCCGACATCGACCTCGGCCAGCAGATGAGCAGCCTCATCATGGCCCAGCGCGGCTACGAGGCGAACGCCGCCGTCGTCGACCGCGCGAAGACCACCTACGAGGCAGCGATCCAGATCGGCAGGAACTGATGGTCCTCCCCGTCGCCGCGGTATCGTCCGTCGCTCCCACCGGCTACCTCTCGGGCACGCAGTCGGTATCGGGCGCGGCCGGGGGCGACTTCGGCTCCACTCTCGCGGGCGCCGTCGACAACCTGCAGCAGCTGCAGTCCACGTCTGACTCGCTCGCCGTCAAGGCGGTCACGGGCGACCTCAACGACATCCACCAGGCGACCATCGCCGCCACCCGCGCGCAGGTGACCATGGAGGTCGTCGCGGCGGTCCGCAACAAGGGCGTCGAGGCGTTCAACGACATCATGAGGATGCAGGCCTGATGCCCAAGGAAGTCTCGGCTGCGTTCGGCCGCCTCACGCACGCCCTGCGCGAGTTCACCGTCGGCCAGCGCACCATCGCCATCATCGGCGTCGCGGTGCTCGTCGTGGGCGCGATCGCCCTCGGCGCGTGGTTCACCCGCTCCACCTACTCGCCCCTGTTCTCGGGCCTGAGCGGCTCCGACGCGAGCGCGATCGTCGACCAGCTCGATGCTGACGGCGTCTCCTACCAGCTCACCGACGGCGGCCAGACGATCCTCGTCCCCGACTCCGAGGTGAACTCGGCCCGCCTCAAGGCGGCGGCAGCGGGCCTGCCGAGCCTCGACAACGGCGGCTACGCCCTGCTCGACGCGATGGGCGTCACGGCCTCGGAGTTCCAGCAGTCGGTCACCTACAAGCGCGCGATCGAGGGCGAGCTCGCCTCCACGATCGAGTCCATCAAGGGCGTGCGCACCGCCTCCGTGAAGCTCGCGATCCCCGAGCAGTCGGTGTTCGTCTCCGAGAAGCAGGATCCCACCGCCTCCGTGTTCGTCGACACCGAGTCCGGCGTCACTCTCACCACCGACCAGGTGCAGGCGATCACCCACCTGACCGCGGCCTCCGTCGACGGCCTCACCCCCGAGAACGTCTCGGTCGTCGACGCCGACGGCACGGTGCTCTCCGCGGTCGGCACAGGCACGACCGGCAACTCCGAGCAGCAGGCCTCGACCTACGAGGACCGCGTGCGCTCGGCGGTCCAGGCGATGCTCGACCGCGTGGTCGGCGTCGGCAACGCGACGGTCGTCGTCGCCGCGAGCATGAGCCTGCAGTCGGGCCAGCGCGTCGAGGAGACCTTCACGACCCCCGAGGACTCCCCGGTGCTCACCGAGGACTCGTCGAAGCAGGACTACACCGGCACCGGCTCCACCGGCACGGGCGTGCTCGGCGCCGACAGCATCGCGGTGCCGACCGGCGGCACGGGCGAGGGCAACTACACGTCGGAGTCGAGCACCAAGACCAACGCGATAAACAAGGTCACCGAGACCACGCAGATCCCGGCGGGCCAGATCGAGCGCCAGACGGTGTCGGTGGCAGTGGACAAGGATGCCGCGGCCGGCATGTCCGCGAAGACGCTCGAGGGCCTCGTGGCCGCTGCGGCGGGCATCGACACCGAGCGGGGCGACGACGTCAAGGTCGAGCTCGTGGCGTTCGCGAAGGTGGACAGCGGCACCGCCGCCACCGCCCTCGAGGAGGCCCGCGCCTCGGAGCTGCAGGCGAACATCACCCAGATCATCACCACCGCGGTGCCGGTCGCGGGCGCGATCATCCTGCTCGTGATCCTGCTGAGCGGCATCCGCGGCTACCGCAAGCGCAAGGACAAGCAGGCCGCGATGGATCTGGGCGAGATGACCCAGGTGCGCGACCCGCTCGAGGCCGGCCAGGCGGCTGCCCTCGATGCCGCGGGCCTCCTGCCCCCGACCCAGCCGCTGGTGGCGGGCCCCTCGGCGTTCGCGGAGTTCGGCCCCGACCTCGACGACCTCGGTGTCGAGCGCATGCGGCAGGAGCTCGACAGCCTCGCGGCCGCGAGCCCCGAGCGCATGGCCGAGCACCTGCGCACGCTCATGGATGACAGGAGTCGTGCGTGACGACCATGACGGGCATGGAGACGGCGGCGCTCGTCATCATGCAGATGTCACCGGCTCACGCGGCGCAGGTCATGCGCCAGTTCACCGAGGCCGAGGCCGAGGAGATCGCCGCCGAGATCATCCGACTGCGCAAGGTCGAGGAGGGCCACGCCGAGGCCGCGATCACCGAGTTCCACGCCCGTACCCGCAGCGGCCGCGCCGACACGCGCGGCGGCCGTGACGCGGCAGCGACCCTTCTGGACGCGGCCTTCGGGGAGGAGCGCGCCGCGGGGCTCATCGACCGGGCGGCCTCTGCCGCCGGCGGCCACTCGTTCGAGTTCATGGACAACGTCGACCCGTCGCACGTCTCCCGCGTGCTCGACGGCGAGGCGCCCGGCACCGTGGCCCTCGTGCTCGCCCACCTGCGCCCGGAGGTGGCCTCCCACGTGCTCGGGACCTTCGCCACGAGCATCCGGGCCGACATCGCGCAGGCGCTCGCGACCATGGGGACGCCGAGCCCCGAGATCGTCGAGATCGTCGCCGAGACTCTCCGCCAGCGGATCCGCTCGGCAGTCGCACCCGCGGACTCGACGGAGGTGACGGGCGGCGTTCAGCCCCTCGTCGACATCGTCAAGCGCTCGGATGTTGCTGCGGAGTACGAGCTGCTCGAGGAGATCGAGCGCCGTGACCCCGCCCTGGCCGAGGACATGCGCTCGCGCATGCTCAACTTCGGCGACCTCGTGAAGTTCGAGGACCGCGACGTGCAGCAGGTCATCCGCGGGCTGGATGCCTCCGCGCTCGCCGTCGCCCTGCACGGCGCCGACGAGGCGATTGCGGAGCTCATCCGCGCGAACATGTCCGAGCGCAACCGCGAGCTCCTCGACGACGAGATCAGCCTCCTCACCAAGGTGCGCAAGACCGCCGTGGTCGAGGCGCGCGCCGAGATCGTGAAGGCGATGCGCGAGCTCGAGTCCTCCGGCACGATCGCGGTCAAGGAGGAGACCGAGGGTGAGGCCGGCGAGGATGTCGACTGAGCAGGCGTTCTCGCCCCTGAGCTTCCCCGCGCTGCCGGGGCAGGCCAAGTCGGATGAGCGCGACGCCATCCGCGGCCACGCGGCGGGCTACGCCGCGGGGCGCAAGCAGGCCGAGGCGGAGCTGGCCGGGTTGCGCGAGCGGCTCGAGTCCGAGGCCGCGGAGGCGAGCGAGGCTGCGCGGGCGCGCATCGGCTCGGCTCTCGAGGCGCTCGCGCGCGCGGCATCCGACTTCCGCTCCCGGCAGGCGCCGGTGCTGCAGTCCGTCGACGCGTCGATCGCGTCGGCAGCCATCGAGCTCGCGGAGGCCATCGTCGGCCACGAGCTCTCGACGGCGGGCGGTTCCGCGCGCGCGGCACTCGACCGGGCATCCGTCGAGGCCGTTCCCGCCGGCAGCATCGTGCGCCTCAACCCCCAGGACATCGCCGTGATCGTCGCCGAGGGCGGCGCGCAGCCGGGCCTCGAGCTCGTCGCGGACTACTCGCTCGAGCGCGGCGACGCCGTGGTCGACCTCCAGCACGGCTCGCTCGACGCCCGCGTCTCCGCCTCGCTGCAGCGCGCCCGCGCGGCCCTGACGGAGGGTGCGGCATGACCGCGGCGACGATCTTCCGCCCGGCCCGCCTCGACGCGATGCTCGAGGCGGCGCGCCCCGAGCGCATCGGCTCGGTCACGTCGGTCGCCGGCCTGCGCATCGACATCCGCGGGCTCGAGGCCAGCATCGGCGATGTCGTGGTGATCGGCGAGACCGCGAGGGCCGAGGTCGTCGCCGTCGCGACGGGCGTGCTCACAGCGATGCTGCTCGACCCGGTCGAGAACCTCGCCTCCGGCACGCCGGTGCGAACGCGCCGCACCCGGATGCTCGTCCCCACCGGCCACGGACTGCTCGGCCGCGTGCTCGACGGAATGGGCCGCCCGATGGACGGCAAGGGCCCGCTCGTCGCCAGCGGCTGGGTCCCCGTGGACAACGATGTGCCGCCCGCCCTCGACCGCGCGCGCATCGACACCCCGCTCTCACTCGGCGTGCGCGCCCTCGACACGCTCGCCACGATGGGCCGCGGCCAGCGCATGGGGCTCTTCGCGGGCTCGGGCGTCGGCAAGTCCTCGCTCATGTCGATGATCGCCCGCGGCTCGGACGCCGAGCTCTCGGTGATCGCCCTGGTGGGCGAGCGGGGCCGCGAGGTCCGCGAGTTCCTCGAGGACGACCTGGGCGACGAGGGCCTCGCGCGCTCCGTGGTGGTCGTGTCGACGGCGGATGCCCCGGCGCTCCTCCGCGTCCGCGCGGCCTTCACCGCCACCCGCATCGCGGAGTCGTTCCGCGACCAGGGCTCGCACGTCATGCTCATGATGGACTCGCTCACGCGCGTCGCCTTCGCCCAGCGCGAGATCGGCCTCTCGGTGGGGGAGCCGCCCGCGACCCGGGGCTACCCGCCGTCGGTGTTCGGACTGCTCGGACGCCTCCTCGAGCGCGCGGGCACGGCGGAGCAGGGCTCGATCACGGGCATGTACACGGTGCTCGTCGAGGGGGACGACCACAACGAGCCGATCGCCGACGCCGTGCGCTCCATCCTCGACGGCCACGTCGTCCTCGACCGCAAGCTCGCGCTCGCCGGCCATTACCCGGCCATCGACGTGCTGGCCTCGGTCTCGCGGGTCGCGTCAAGGGTCTCCTCCTCGGAGAACCGGGCGGTCGCGGCATCCCTCAAGAAAGTGCTCGCCGCACGGATGAGCGCACAGGACCTGCTCGACGTGGGCGCCTACCAGCCCGGCTCCAACCCGCTCGTGGATGCCGCGGTGGGCCATCAGGCGGAGATCGAGCACTTCCTCCAGCAGGACATGCACGACCTCACCCCGCAGGATGAGGCGTGGGCGCGCCTGGCGCAGATCACGCAGTCCTTCGCGACGGAGGCGGCGGCATGAGCGCGCAGTTCTCGCTCGCCGGCCTGCTCCGCCTGCGCAAGCTGCAGGAGGACCAGCGCGCCGCGGAGCTCAACTCGGCGCGCGACCGCGAGTCGGTGGGGCTCGCCCGCACGCGCCGGATCCGCCGCACACTGGCGGAGGGGCACGAGGACCCCACGGCGCACGCCTCCCTCGCCTCGATCGCCGCCGCGCGCGCCTCCTCGGCCACCATGCTCTCCGAGCTGGGCGAGATCGACCGGGAGAATGCGGCCCAGGTCGAGACCGCGGCGACTGCCCACGCGGACGCCCACCGCAAGACTCTCGGGCTCGAGAAGCTCGAGGCGCGCTTCGAGGAGAAGAAGCTCGCGGAGGAGCTCCGGGAGGAGCAGCTGCTGCTCGACGACCTGTCGTCGCGGGCATGGCACGTCGCGAACCGGGAGGAGGCCCCGTGAGCACCGACTCGATGATCGCCCTGCAGCGCATCCAGACCACGTTCGACCAGCTCGCCAGCCCCGGTGGGCCCCCGGCGACATCGTCGGCCTCGAACTCGAACGAGCTGTTCGCCAAGCTCATCGACGCGCTGCGGGCCCAGCAGGACGCGACGGCGGCGGAAGCGCCGGCGAGCACCGCCACGGGAGACGGGATCGTCTCCGCGGCCGAGAGCTACGAGGGCGTGCCGTACGTCTTCGGCGGCACGAGCCGGGACGGCATCGACTGCACCGGCCTCGTGCAGCAGGCCCTCGCGGACGCGGGCATCACCGTCGGCCGGAGCATGGACGAGCAGATGACCGCGGGCAAGGAGGTCGGCAAGCTCGCCGATGCCAAGCCGGGCGACCTCATCGTGCTCGACGGCGGTGCCCACATCGTCATCTACGCGGGCAACGGGAACGTCATCCACGCACCCTACGAGGGTCGGACGGTCACCGAGCAGAAGGCGTGGTTCGACGACTCGGACATCGTCACGATCCGCCGGGTCGCGCCCGAGGCCGCGCCCGCCAGCAGCTACTCCGGCACCGCGTTCTCGTCGGGCGCGGCGACCGCCTTCTCGACCTCAGAGGCCCTCCAGGCACTGATCAACGCCCAAGCAGCAATTCTCAGCAGGAGCATCTAGATGAGCACCGTAGCCCCGAGCGCCCCGGCGCCCGCCGCCGTCGACGCACCGGCGCCGAGCGCGAAGGGGGAGACCGCCGACCCGGCAGCCTTCGCTGCCGAGTTCGAGACCGCCGTCACCACCCTCGCGAGCCTCGTCGCCGCCGTGACGGATGCCGCGGCCCCGGCCGACGCCGCGCCCGCAGACCCCGCAGCGCCCGCCGCCCCCGCCGCCCCGGCGCTGCCCGCCGCCGCCCTCCCTGCCCCGGCCCCGTCCGACACGGCGGAAACGGCGCAGGCCGCACCCCCGCAGCTCGCGGCACCGGCCGCCCCGGCGCTCCCGGTCTCCGTCACTCCGGACGGCGCGCCCGCCGAGGCGGCAGCCGCCGTTCCTGTCGACACCGCCGCGGTCGCCCCCGCCGTGGCCGCCGAGGTCGCCGCGACCGCCGACAGCGCGGACGACAGCAACGACGAGACGGTGGATGCCGCCCCCGACGCCTCCCTGATCGACGCCGCCCCCGACCTCGCGCCGCCCGTGGCGCTGCCGGTGGTGCTGCCTCCGCCCGCGCAGCAGCAGCCCTCCGCCGCCGTGTCCGCCGAGCCGAAGGCCCCGGTCGCGCCCGCCGTCAGCGCGGTGGCCGCCCCGAGCGACGCGGCGACCGCGGCCTCCGCGGCCCCCGCACCCGACGCGGCCCCGGCTCCGGCCGTCGTCGCCCCCGCCCCGGCACCCGCCGTGGCGGCCACCCAGGCCCCCGACGAGGTCGCGGCACCCGCTGCGCCGGCCCGCGCCCAGGCGCCCGATCTCGTCGGACAGCTCAGCCGTCCGCTGCAGGGGCTCCGCTCCTTCGGCGACGGGACGCACGTGATCTCGATCAGCGTCACCCCGGACAACCTCGGCCCCGTCGCCGTGCGCGCCCACGTGACCGGCGATAACATCCGCATCGAGCTCGTCGCGCCCACCGACCAGGCCCGCGCGGCGATCAAGGACCTCCTGCCCGACCTGCGCCGCGACCTCTCCGGCTCCGGCGGGCAGGCGACGCTCGACCTCTCCTCCGGCAACCAGCCCTCCGGCCGCGAGAGCGCGCCGCGGGACGCCCCCGCCCAGAGCCGCCTCACCGACACCGCCGCACCGGCGCCCGCCACGGGCATCCGGACCCTCTCCCGCACCGACGCCGCACTCGACGTCCTCGCCTGAACCACAAGAACAGAAAGGACGCCATGACCAGCCCCATCGACACCATCGTCAACAACAGCAGTGTGCAGGTTCCGTCGTCGATCAGCTCCGTCGGGAATGTCTCGAAGCAGAAGATGGACGGGGAGATGTTCCTGCAGCTCCTCGTCGCCCAGCTGCGCGCACAGGACCCGAGCTCGCCCATGGACACCAACGCCATGATGACCCAGACCTCCCAGCTGGCCAGCATGGAGCAGCTGACCACCATGTCGAACCTGACCCAGGAGTCGTTCTCGCTGCAGATGCGCATGGCCGCCTCCGGCCTCATCGGCAAGGAGGTCTCCTATGTCGACGCGGACGGCAAGGAGCAGAAGGGCATCGCCACGGCGGTGTCGTTCGCGGATGCCGTGCCCATGGTCACGGTCGGCGACAAGTCGATCCGACTCGACGCGATCTCCGGCGTCACCACCCCCAAGACTCCCTAGCCCCACCCCAACGAAAGGCACATCATGCTTCGCGCACTGTACTCAGCGATCTCGGGACTCCGATCCCACCAGACGATGCTCGACGTCACGGGCAACAACATCGCCAACGTCAACACCACGGCGTTCAAGGCCTCCGCCACCCAGTTCCAGGACACGCTCTCGCAGCTCACCCAGGGCGCGAGCGGACCGCAGGCCCAGGCCGGCGGTAGCAACCCGGCCCAGATCGGCCTCGGCGTGCAGGTCGCGGCGATCTCGACGAACTTCTCCCAGGGCTCGGCGCAGGCCACGGGCCGCGCGACCGACATGATGATCTCCGGCGACGGATTCTTCGTGGTGCAGTCGGGCGGGGAGACATTGTACACCCGCGCCGGGTCGTTCTCGTTCGACGCCGGCGGCCGCCTGGTCACCCCGGACGGCGCGCTCGTCCAGGGCTGGACCGCCGTGAACGGCGTCGTGCCGACGACCGGCGGTGCTGTCGGCCAGATCACCCTCCCGCAGAACGCCGTGGCGCCCGCCACCGCTACCTCGTCGGTGACGATGTCCGGCAATCTCCCCTCCGACATCGCGGTCGGCACGAAGCTCACCCGCGACGTCGACGTCTACGACGCGACCGGCGCCTCGCGCACGCTCACGATGGAGTTCACCCGCACGGCGACCGGCTGGGACACGAAGGCCACCGACGGCGCGACCGTCGTGACCGGGGCGATGACCTTCAACGCCGGCGGCCACGTCGCGACCGGCGGCACGCTCACGGTGGGCGGCATCGCCATCGACCTGAGCACGACTACCGGGTTCGCGGACCTCGACACCATTGCGGCGAGCAAGCAGGACGGGCGCGAGCCCGGCACGCTCCAGTCGTTCTCGCTCTCGAAGGACGGCACGCTCGTGGGCTCGTTCAGCAACGGCGCCACCGAGGCGATCGCGCGCATCGCGCTCGCGACCTTCACGAACCCCGGCGGCCTCGAGAAGGCGGGCGGCTCGACCTACCGCACCTCGATCAACTCCGGCGGGGCGACCCTCGGCGCGGCAGGCAGCGGCGGGATCGGCTCGCTCATGGGCGGCGCGCTCGAGATGTCGAACGTCGATCTCTCGCAGGAGTTCACCAACCTGATCGTCGCCCAGCGCGGCTTCCAGGCCAACGCCCGCATCATCACCACGTCCGACGAGGTACTGCAGGAGCTGACGAACCTGAAGCGCTGACGATGATGCGGGTTGAGTAGGCCGCCCGCGGCCGTATCGAAACCCCCCAGTTTCGATACCGGCGCCAGAGCGCCTTACTCAACCGGCTTTGTACCTATTACTGGGGTACAGGCGTGTCCCCGAACGGGGTACGCGCCTGCCCTTACACGATTACCTCCCCCGCCGAGAGTGGTGAGTACGCCGATTATTCCGTCGGCCCAATGGGGGAGTCATCATGATCGTGGTAACGCGACTCAACAACACGCGCTTCGCGGTCAACCCTGACCTCATCGAGCGCATCCAGTCCAGCCCGGACACGACGCTGACCCTGGTCGGGGGGACCAGCTACATCGTCACCGAGACCATGGACGAGGTCATCGAGATGATCGCGGCCTATCGCGCCGGCGTCATCGCGCGCGCCCGGGCCATGCCGACCTTCGACGGACCGGGCACCTCGCTGGGCGTCGTGCCGTTCGACCGCGCCGAGCGCGCCGTACCCTCCGGGAGCCGCTGATGGATCCCGCAACCATAATCGGCCTGATCATCGCCTTCGGGGCGCTGATCGGGATGATGACAGTCGAGGGCGCGACGCTCACCGCGATCCTGCTGCCGGGGCCCATGATGCTCGTGTTCGGGGCGACCATCGCCGTCGGCATCGCGAGCACGACCATCCCGGACGCCATCCAGGCGGTGAAGGCGCTTCCGCGCGCCTTCAAGGGAGTCAAGTACAAGCCCCAGGCGACCATCGACCAGCTGGTCGAGCTCGCCGAGGTGGCCCGCAGGCAGGGCCTCCTCGCGCTCGAGCAGGAAGCGGACAAGATCAACGACGAGTTCCTCAAGTCCGCGCTCCAGGGCGTCGCCGACGGCATGGACGCCGAGGACCTCGCCATCATGCTCGAGGACCAGGTCGCCACGCGCGAGCGCGCCGCCCGCCAGGCGGCGAAGTTCTACACCACCATGGGCGGTTACGCGCCCACTATCGGCATCATCGGCACCGTCGTCTCGCTCACGCACGTGCTCGAGAACCTCTCCGACCCGTCGTCGCTCGGCCACTCCATCGCCGCCGCCTTCGTGGCGACCCTGTGGGGCGTGCTCTCCGCCAACTTCCTGTGGCTGCCGATCGGGACGAGGCTCATCCGCCTCGTCGAGCTCGATGTGCAGCGCATGACGATCATCGTCGAGGGCATCCTCGCGCTGCAGGCCGGAAACCAGCCCAGGGTCGTCGGCGAGCGCCTGCGCGCCCTCGTGCCGGCCCACTCGCTGGGCAAGCTGGCGAAGGCGGCATGAGCAGACGGGGTCGTGGGCACAAGGGGGGTGCGCACGACGAGGGCCACGCCGACGAGCGCTGGCTAGTCTCCTACGCGGACATGATCACGGTGCTCATGTGCCTGTTCCTCGTGCTGTTCGCCATGTCGACCGTCGATGCGGCGAAGTACGAGCAGCTCAAGGCGTCGCTCGCGACGGGCTTCGGCACGACGCCGAGCACGAGCGTCGACTCCGCCGTGGGCGTGATCGTCGACCCGAAGTACGTGGACAGCCAGGGGGTCGGATTCAACACCGAGGAGTCACCGGAGGATCAGAACAAGAAGGCCGCGAAGCAGGAGGTCGAGAAGTTCGACGCCCTCGTGAAGCAGATCACGGCGAACCTCGCGGCGCAGGGCCTCGAGGACCAGGTGAGCTTCACCATCGACGAGCGCGGTCTCACCGTCAAGCTCCTCGGCGGGCAGACCTACTTCGCCGGTGACAGTGCGTACCTGCAGAGCACCGCCATCACGGCGATCGACGCGGTCGGGGCCGCCCTCTCGGGCCTGCCCAACCACGTCTCCGTGGAGGGCCATATCGACCCGTACGGGCAGGGCTCGCCCGCACTCAACGACTGGGAGCTCGCCGGCGCCCGCAGCACGGCGGTGCTGCGACGGCTCGTCGAGACGGGAGTGATCGCGGCCGAGCGGATCTCGTCGACGAGCTACGGCGGCGTGCATCCCGAAGTCGACTCCGAGTCCGCACTCAACCGCCGCGTCGACATCGTCGTGCTCACCGACCTGCCCGGCGCGGCCGCGGCACTGATCCCGGGGGCGGTGGCCGACGGGAATCACTGAGCTGCGCGGGTCGAGTAGAGCGCCCTAGATTTCGATATTGCCGCGGGCGGCCTGCTCAATCCACGAAAAGTACTAACGCGGGCGCGCGAGCGACCGATAGTTCGGCGTGTGACGATTCAGATGGTGTCCGGCGTACCCACGCGCACCATCGACGCGGAGCCCTACGACTTCGCCCGCCCCACCCGCCTCCCGCGCGAGCAGGCCGCCGAGGTGCTGCGCGGCATGGACTCCTTCGCCCGCTCGTGGGCCACCGAGCTCTCCACGAAGCTGCGCGCCGAGTGCAGCGCGACCGTCGTCGGCGTCTCGCTGCTGCCGTACGAGGACTACATCAAGACGCTGCCCGAGTCGGCGGCGATGATCCTGCTCTCCATGGACACGGTGCTCGCCCGCGGGGTCATGCAGTTCCCGCTGCAGGCCAGCCTCGCCTGGGCCGAGCGCATGCTGGGCGGGTCCGGTCGCGGTGACATCCCGGAGCGCCCGTTCTCCCCGATCGAGCAGGCGCTCATCACGAAAGTGGTCGGCGGCGCCCTCGCGACGATGGCCTACAGCCTCGGTGCCTCGTTCCCGCAGAACGCCAAGGTCGACCGAATCGAGTACACGCCGCAAGCCGCGAAGGCTGCGGGGCCGCTGGATGCCACTATCGTCACATCGCTCGAGCTGACGGTCGACGACACGACATCCCTCATCACGTTCGCCCTCCCGGCGGACGCGCTCACGAGGGAGCCCGTCGAGTCGTCGCACGACAGTGAGGACGAGCCCCTCGAACTCATGCTCGCGCACCTGGCGGGCGTTCCCGTGCGGGTGTCGCTGCAGTTCCAGCCGACACGGGTGAAGCCCGAGGTCGTGCTCGCGCTCGCCGAGGGTGACCTCATCCGCATGACCCATTCGAAGAACCGCCCGCTCAACTTCGCCGTCGAGGGCCACATCATGGCCAAGGCAGCGGTGGGAGCGAGCGGATCGCAGCTCGCCTGCGTGATCGTCGATACCCAGGAGACCCCATGACCACGACAGCCCCCGCCGGCATGTCAGCAACGCAGCCGAGCGCGACCCGCGACTACGCCCTGCAGGTGGCGGCGGTCGAGGCGCTGGCGGATGCCCTGCCCGGCGCCGAGCGCCCCACCGTCGTCAACCACCCGTCGCCCGAGCAGCTCTCCGGCCCGTTCTCGGTCGCGCTGGCCGCCGAGTTCGTGGGAGTCCGCTCCGCCGACATCGCCCTCGTGCTGAACGACCGCACCATCCTCGCGGAGGCCGCGGGCGTCGACGAGGCCCTCGCCGAGCCGGCAGAGCTCGTCCGCCCCGCGATCGAGGCCGCGAGCGCGACCCTGGGCGTCGGCGTCCTGGGCGATGTCACCGAGGCGGATGCCTCGGCCCTCGTCGCCGCCTCCGGCACCGCCGTGTTCGAGCTCACCACGGCCGCCGGCTCCATCGGCTGGTTCGCGATCCGCCTGCACGCGACCGCGATCGCCCCGGCGCCCGCCGCCGTCGTCAGCTCGCCCGGCAACCTCTCGCGCATCAGCAACGTCGAGATGGCCCTCACCGTCGAGATCGGCCGCACCCGCATGGCGGTGCGCGACCTCCTCGCCCTCGAGCCCGGCGCCGTCGTCGAGCTCGACCGCTCCGCGGGCACCCCGGCCGACATCCTGCTCAACGGCAAGCTCATCGCCCACGGCGACGTGGTCGTCGTCGACCAGGACTACGCGGTGCGCATCACCCGCATCCTCGACAACCCCGAGGCCGTCCTCTAGTGGACACACTGTTCCTCGTCCTGCGCGTCACCGTCTCCCTCGCGGCGGTGCTCGGGATCATCTGGTACGCGCAGCGCCGCATCAGCAAGGGCACGCGCGCCAGGCAGGGCAAGACGATCACGGTCGTCGGCAGGCAGGGCGTGGGCGCGAAGGCGTCCGTCGCCGTGATCGACGTCGACGGCAAGCGGTTCCTCCTGGGAGTCACCGAGCACTCGGTGAACATCCTGCACACATCGGACACGCCCGAGGCACCCGCCGAGGCGTTTTCACGAGCTCTCACGGAAGAGGGCGGCGACCTGGCAGTGGAGGCGGTGAAACCCCCGGGCGCCTCGCCGCTCGCGGGCTCCATCCTCTCCGCTGAGACCTGGCGTCGCGCGTTCGCAAGCCTCAAGCCGTGAGGCCCGGCAGGGCCCTGCGCACCGCGGCGGCGGCCATCGCCGCGGGTGCGGTCTCCATGCTGCTCACGGCGGGCGCGGCAGTCCCGGCATTCCCCGCGGACGACCCGGTACCGACCCCGACTCCCACCGATCCGCTCTCCGGGGTCGTCGACGGCATCGTGAACGTCGGCATCAACGGGCCCGACGGCGCGCCGGCATCCTCGATCATCGTCCTTCTGGGCATCACCGTCCTCTCGATCGCCCCCGCGATCCTGCTCATGATGACGTCGTTCACGAAGATCTTCATCGTGCTCGCGATGACGCGGAACGCGATAGGCCTCACCACGATCCCGCCCACGCAGGTGCTCGCCGGCCTCGCCCTGTTCCTGTCGATCTTCATCATGTGGCCGACCCTCGCCGACGTGAACACGGCAGCAGTCCAGCCCTACCTCGACGGCCAGATCGACTTCCAGGGGGCGGTGGATGCCGCGTCCGGCCCGTTGCGCACCTTCATGCTCGCCCACACCCGCGAGGAGGACCTGGGCCTCATGACCCGGGCCGCAAACCTGGCCAACCCCGACTCGCCCGACGTGGTGCCCCTGCAGACACTCATCCCGGCCTTCATGATCTCGGAGCTGCGGGCGGGCTTCATCATCGGGTTCGTCATCTTCGTGCCGTTCCTCGTGATCGACCTCGTCGTCTCCGCCGGCCTGATGGCGATGGGCATGATGATGCTGCCGCCCGTGATGATCTCGCTGCCGTTCAAGATCCTGCTGTTCATCCTCGTCGACGGCTGGGGACTGATCATCACGTCGCTGGTCGGCAGTTACGGGCTCGGGCCATGAACCCGGCAATGGTCATCGACATCGGCGTGCAGGCCCTCGTGGTCGCCGCCAAGCTCGGCGCGCCCATGCTCATCACGGCGCTCGTCGTCGGCTTCGCGATCTCGGTGTTCCAGTCGATCACGCAGATCCAGGAGGTCACCCTCTCGTTCGTGCCGAAGGCGGTCGCGGTCGCGATCGCGCTCGTGATCAGCGGGCAGTGGATGATCGCGGAGATCGTGACGTTCACGCAGAGCCTGTTCGAACGGATCCCGCAGTTGGTGGGCGGGTGACGTGTTCGGGCTCGACGCAGCGTGGATCGAAGCCGTGATGCTCGCCGGGGTGCGCGTCACGGCCTTCCTCGTGATCGCCCCGCCGTTCTCGCACGCGGGCATCCCGGTGCGCATCAAGGCGATGCTCGGCGTCGCCCTCGCGCTCGTGATAGCCCCGCGCGTGACGGGCGGCTACGCGACGCTCGACACGGGCCCCTTCCTCGTCGCGATCGTGATGCAGCTGCTCGTGGGCCTGTTCCTGGGCTTCCTCGTGATGATGGCCTTCTCCGCCGTCCAGTCGGCGGGAAACCTCATCGACCTGTTCGGCGGCTTCCAGCTCGCCCAGGCCTTCGACCCGCAGGCGATGGTCAACGGCGCGCAGTTCACGCGGCTGTTCCACATGGCGGCGCTCGCGCTGCTGTTCGCCACTGACGGCTACCAGCTCATCCTCGGCGGGCTTTTCCGCAGCTTCGACGCCGTCCCGGTCACTATGACCCTGTCGGCCGCGCCCAACCCCCAGCTGCTGGTCGAGGGATTCTCGCAGCTCTTCCTCTCGGCGCTGCAGATCGCCGGCCCCATGATCATCGTTCTGTTCCTCGCGGACGTGGGACTCGGGCTGCTCACGCGCGTGGCCCCGGCGATCAACGCCTTCGCCCTCGGCTTCCCGCTCAAGATCCTCATCACTGTCGTGTTCGCGGGCGTCGTGTTCCTGGCGATCCCGCGCGTGGTCTCCGCGATCACTCAGGACGTGCTCAAGGCCATGCTGGGAGCCTTCTCGTGAGCGACGCACAGGAGAAGACCGAACAGGCGACCGACAAGCGCATGAAGGAGGTGCGGGCCAAGGGCCAGCTCTCCCACTCGAAGGACCTCGTCTCCTGGGTCGCGGTCGGCGCCGGGGCGGCGATGATCCCGGCCACGATCAGCGGCATCACCGACTCGAGCGCGGGGGCGGTCCTCTCCTTCCGCGACATCATCGCCCACCCGGACCCGCAGGCCGCGGTCGCTGTCCTCGGGGACGGTCTCGGCACGGTCATCCCGGCGCTCACCCCGATGTTCGTGGTGGTCGTCATCGCCATCGTCGCCGCGACGGCCGTGCAGGGCGGCATCCACCTCAAGCGGCCCGCGCCGAAGTTCGACCAGTTCGACCCGGTCGCCGGCATCAAGCGCGTGTTCGGCTTCCAGGCCGCCTGGGAGGGCGTGAAGGCCGTGGTCAAGACCGCGGTAGTGGGCGCCGTGCTGGTGTCCGTGCTCCAGGGCCTCATGCCCGTGCTCTCGGTGGCGGGCGGGCTGCCGATCAACAACCTCATCGCCGAGACGACCGGCAGCGTGGCATCCATCATGCAGTCCGCCATCATCGCCGGGCTGGGCCTCGCCGCGGTCGACCTTTTCGTGGTCATGCGCCGCAACCGCAAGAGCACGCGCATGTCGAAGAAGGAGGTCGCGGACGAGAACAAGAACGCCGAGGGCGACCCGATGATCCGCGCCATGCGGCGCTCGCGCCAGCTCGCCATGGGCCGTAACCGCATGATCGCGGCGGTGACCGGCGCCGACGTCGTCCTGCTCAACCCGACCCACATCGCCGTCGCCCTGAAGTACGAGGCCGGCAAGTCGGCGCCGCGCGTCGTGGCGAAGGGGGCGGATGCCGTAGCCCTCAAGATCCGCGAGAAGGCCGCCGAGAACGACATCCCCATGGTGGAGGACATCGCCCTCGCCCGGGCCCTGCACGCCGCGTGCGAGGTCGGGCAGGAGATCCCCGCGGACCTCTACCAGGCCGTGGCGCGCGTGCTCGCCTTCGTCATGTCCCTCAAGTCCAGGGGTGCCGCCAAGGGCACCCACAAGCTCTCTCCCACCACGGCCTGATAGGAACAGCAATGAGACGGAATCTCTCGACATTCGCGGTCCCGCTGGGGGTCGTCGGCATCGTGCTGCTGCTCGTGGTGCCGGTGCCCGCCTGGCTGCTCGACGTGCTGCTCATCGTCAACATCCTGTTCGCGCTGGTCATCCTGCTCACCACGATGTTCGTGAAGCGGCCCCTCGACTTCTCGGTGTTCCCGTCCCTGCTGCTCGTGGCCACGCTGTTCCGCCTCGGCCTCAACGTGGCGTCGACCCGGCTCGTGCTGGGGGAGGGGTACGCGGGGCAGGTCATCCACGCCCTCGGCACCGTGGCCATCAACGGCTCGCTCATCATCGGCGCCGTGATCTTCCTCATCCTCGTCGTCATCCAGTTCGTCGTCGTCACGAAGGGCGCCGAGCGCGTCGCCGAGGTCGGCGCGCGCTTCACCCTCGACGCGATGCCCGGCAAGCAGATGGCCATCGACGCCGACCTCAACACCGGCGCGATCACGGAGGAGCAGGCGCGCGTGCGGCGCGCCGAGGTCTCGGCGGAGGCCGACTTCTACGGCGCGATGGACGGCGCCTCGAAGTTCGTGAAGGGCGACGCGATCGCCGGCATCATCATCATCATCATCAACATCCTGGGCGGAATCGGCATCGGGATGCTGCAGCGCGGCATGGACATCATGGACGCGGTCAACACCTACAGCCTCCTCACCATCGGCGACGGCCTCACCTCGCAGATCCCGGCCCTGCTCATGGCGGTCTCCACCGGCATGATCGTCACCCGCTCGAACGTCGAGTCGGACATGGGCTCGCAGACGTCCACCCAGCTCTCGCAGAGCCGCATGGCGCTCACGATCGCGGGCGTCGCCGCGATCCTCCTCGGGCTCGTGCCCGAGATGCCGCTCATCGCGTTCTGGATCATCGGCCTGACTCTCATCATCTTCGGCCAGCGCATCGCCTCCCGCCAGAAGGCGGCCGCCGCAGCCGAGGCCGCCTCCGCCACCGTCGAGGCCGCCGCCCCGAAGGAGACGCCGGAGGAGCTCATCGAGCAGATGCGGGTGCACGCCCTCGAGGTGCAGCTCGCCCCCGACCTCGTCGACCTGGCCTCGGGCTCCGGCGACGACCTGCTCGCCCGGGTGCGCGGGCTGCGCCGCCGCCTCGCCCTGGAGATGGGCATCGTGGTGCCCCCGGTCCGCACGCGGGACAGCCTGGAGCTGCCGCAGTCGACCTACGTCATCCGCGTCGCCGGCGTCGAGGCGGGCCGAGGCATGGCGCCCCCCGGCCGGGTCCTCGCGCTCGGCGACAATCTCGAGTCGCTGCCGGGCAGCGTCACGGTCGACCCCGTCTTCGGGCTCGCGGGCAAGTGGGTGCCGATGGAGATGCGGCACTCCGCGGAGCTCGCGGGCGCTACCGTGATCGACCGGGTGAGCGTCATCGTTACCCACCTCTCGGCGATCGTCACCGCCAACGCCGCGCGACTGCTCACCCGCGAGGACGTGCGCCTGCTGACGGACGGCGTGAAGCAGGTCAACCCGTCCGCGGCGGACGAGCTCGTGCCGGCGCTGCTCTCGCTCGGCGAGGTGCAGCGGGTGCTCCAGGGGCTGCTCGGCGAGGAGGTGCCGATCAACGACCTGCCGCGAGTGTACGAGGCGCTGGCCATGCGGGCGAAGGTGTCCACAGACCCCGAGGGGCTCATCGAGGCCGCGCGCCTGTCGATCGCGCCCCTGATCGTCTCGAAGAAGCTCGAGGGGGGCATCCTGCGCATCATCATGGTCGACCCGGTGCTGGAGCAGTCGATGCTCGAGGCGCTGCGGCCCTCGGAGTTGGGGTCGCAGATCATCATGGACCAGGGCAGGCTCGAGCACGTGCTGAGCAACGTGCGCTCGATCGTCGAGCAGGCCTCCGAGAAGGGCATCACGCCCGTGCTCGTCTGCGCGCCAGCGCTACGCCCGGCCATCCGCCGGCTGGTGGGTCCGCAGATCAGCGGCCTCGCCGTGCTCTCGTACCAGGAGGTGACGTCGGCGCAGGTCGGCATCGAGACGATCGGGGTGGTGCGTGCCTTCGATTCGATTCCGGCTTGATCCGGCCCCGCTCGACCGCATCGCCGAGACGGTCAGGGAGCGGTACGGCGTAGCCGCCACCGTCGTCTCCACCGAGGAGGTCCGCGTCGGCGGGATCGGCGGCTTCTTCGCGCGCCGGTTCCTCGACGTCGTGGTCGAGGTGCCCGACCCGGCGAAGCCGGAGGAGTGGACCGCGCACCGCCGCGGTGCCTTCGACGACCTCGTGGAACGGGCGGACCGCGCCGACCGCCGGGAGCTCCCGATCGACGCGTCGGCGGTGCCGCCGCTCTCCACCGAGTCCGACGCGTTCTCGGGCGTCCTCGAGGACCTCCAGCGCTACGCCTCGCCCAACGCCCCCGTTGCGACCGCCACCCGCCGCAAGGCGCGCCCGGTCGTCATGCTCAAGGCGCCGGGCGACCTCGTCGTCATCGCCGGGATCGGCGAGGACGCGATGACCGTCGCCCGCTCGATCTCCGGCCAGCGCGGCGGGCCCGAGATCGTGGCCGGCGGCGCCCAGTACGCCGCGCCCGGCACTCCGCGGGTCACCGACCACAAGAGCGCCTTCTCCGCGCGGGCCCGGGGCGTCGAGAACGGCCGCGCGACGATCGTCGCCTACTCGATCGAGCCCGGGGATGCCCGCCTGGCCGCCCACGCGGCCGCCCTGGCCGCGATCCGCCCCGACCAGCTGTGGCTCGCCGTCGACGCCTCGCGCAAGCCGGAGGACACCGCGGCCTGGGTCGGCGCCGTGTGCACAGTCGTCTCGGTGCAGGCGCTCGCCGTGCTCCGCACCGCGTGGACCTCCACCCCCGAGACCGTGCGCTCCCTCGGTCTGCCCGAGGGCTGGTCCGACGCGGTGGGTTAGGCCAGCGTCGCGCGCTACAGATTCCGCGTTGCGCGGCAGGAGTTTCTGTAGCGCGGCAGCAGATCTGTAGCGCGGCGGACCGTACCCCACTCCGGGTGCCGCTGGGCCTCCGCCGTTGAAGCTAGGCTTGCCGCATGCTCGTCCTGACCCGCAAGCGCGGAGAACAGATCCTCATCGGGGACGACATCGTCATCACCATCCTCGACGCCAAGGGCGACAGCATCCGGGTCGGCATCGACGCCCCGCGCGGCGTCGTCATCCACCGGCTCGAGGTCATGCAGGCCGTCACCGAGGCAAACCTGGAGGCCGCGCGCGGCGGCTCGTCAGACGGCACCGCGCTCGCCGGCCTGCTCTCCGCGATGCCCAAGAAAGCTGTCGACGAGGCCCCGAAAGACGCCTGATCGGGTTGGCCCCACAACGCGGGGCACCTTATTGCGGGACTGTCCCCCGGCTTAACCCTCGGGTTACGTTCAATCCCTGGGGGGACCAGTCCGTCGATTTCCGACGGGAGTTCCCGAGCCCGAGGGGGGAGGACCGCCGTGATCTCGCTTGCAGAGATTCTCGTTCTGCGCGGCCTCATGCCCATCGAGAGCCTGGACTCCGTCGGCTCCTCCGCGGCGAGCGACGAGTTCCTCATCAGCGAGCTGACGGGGGCGGGAAAAGTCACGGAGGCGCAGGTGGCGTCCGCGAGGGCGGCCCAGCTGGGCATCCCGTTCGTGGAGCTCGCCGACTACCCCGTAGACCGCCTGGCAGTCGAAATGGTGCCCACCGCCCTGCTGCGCCGCCACGAGGTACTGCCGATCTCGATCGACGGCAACCGCCTGATCATCGCCATGGCCGACCCGGGCGACGTGATCGCCCTCGACGACGTGCGCGCGAGCGTGCAGCTCATGGTGCACCCCGTGCTCGCCGAGCAGTCGGACCTGCGCGCCGCACTAGCGCGCTTCGTGCGCTCCGACGGCGAGTTGAACGACCTCACCACCGCGATCGTCGACGAGTCGGCCGAGCTCGACAACTCGAGCCTCCAGGTCACGGAGGCCTCCGACGACGACGCGCCCGTCGTGCGCTTCGTCAACCTGCTCATCAGCCAGGGCATCCAGGACCACGCCTCTGACATCCACATCGAGCCGGGCGAGCACGAGCTCATGGTGCGGTACCGCATCGACGGCGTGCTGCACGTCATGCAGCGCGCGCCGAAGAACATCCAGAACGGCGTCATCTCGCGCCTCAAGATAATGAGCGACATCGACATCGCCGAGCGCCGCCGCCCGCAGGACGGCCGCATGTCGGTGCGCCACGCCGACCGCCAGATCGACCTCCGCGTCGCGACCCTCCCCACCGTGTGGGGCGAGAAGGTCGTCATGCGAATCCTGGACAACACCAACACGGCTATGTCGATCGACCAGCTCAACCTGCTCGGCCGCAACGCCGAGGTGTTCAAGGCCTCCTACACGAAGCCCAACGGCATGATCCTCGTCACCGGCCCCACGGGCTCCGGCAAGTCGACGACCCTGTACACGACCCTCAAGGCGGTCGCCCGGCCCGAGATCAACGTCATCACCGTCGAGGACCCGGTGGAGTACCGGATGCCCGGCATCAACCAGGTGCAGGTGAACCCGAAGGCCGGCCTCACGTTCGCGAGCGCGCTGCGCTCCATCCTCCGCTCCGACCCGGACGTCGTGCTCCTCGGTGAGATCCGCGACCACGAGACCGCGCAGATCGCCATCGAGGCGTCGCTCACCGGCCACCTCGTGCTCTCGACCCTGCACACCAACGACGCGCCGAGCGCCATCACGCGCCTCATCGAGATGGACATCGAGCCGTTCCTCGTCGGATCGGCCCTCGACTCGGTCATGGCCCAGCGCCTCGCCCGCCGCCTGTGCGACCGGTGCAAGACGGCGTACCAGCCGAACCCGCAGGACCTGATCCATCTGGGGCTCGGCTACGACGGCTCGTACGCGCCGCCCACGCTCTTCGCCCCCGCCGGCTGCTCGGCGTGCTCCAACACCGGCTACCGCGGCCGGGTTGCACTGCACGAGATCATGCCCGTGTCGGAGGAGATCGAACGACTTACCGTGTCACGGGCATCCAGCCTGGAGATAAAGCAGACGGCAGTGGCCCAGGGGATGTCGACGCTGCGCGTCGACGGGTGGGACAAGGCCCGGCTCGGCCTCACATCAATTGAAGAGATCTTGCGAGTAGTGGCCTGATGGACAGGACACAAGGGGGACACATGGAAGACCCGATATACGCCGTCCCGGCATTCGACGCCAACGGGATGCCGCTGCCGCCGCCCGAGCAGGGCCGCCGCCGCGATGCGCGCGTGCAGACGTCGGTGTTC
This sequence comes from Rhodoglobus sp. GW821-FHT12B09, assembly GCF_058809925.1. Taxonomy (NCBI): domain Bacteria; kingdom Bacillati; phylum Actinomycetota; class Actinomycetes; order Micrococcales; family Microbacteriaceae; genus Rhodoglobus; species Rhodoglobus sp. GW821-FHT12B09. The sequence continues at coordinate 118,635 of NZ_JBXATB010000008.1, forward strand.
GCGCCGAACGACGAGTTCACCATGACCACGCCGCTGGCTGACCAGGCTGCGACGCTGCAGTCCGCGCCGCCGCCCGTCTACGAGCTGCCCATCACCGACCTCGCGCCGCCCGCGCCGGTCTACGAGCTGCCCATCGACACCGCCGGCGAGCCCTCGTGGGACAGCTACGAGCCCACCACGCCGCCGGCCGCCTTCGATGCGCCCACTGGTTTCGACGCGCCGCCGCCGCAGGTGTACGACGTCTCCGCCGTGGTCCTGCCACTGCCCAACACTCCGGACCTGCTGGCGACCGCGCCACCGCCCGCCGCCGCGTTCCGCGTGCCGGCGTTCGACCCGCCGGCCGCCGACGACGCCTTCGAGATCGACACACCCGCGGTGAGCTCGGGCGCGACCGGCGACCTGCTCGCCGCGCTGCGCGAGGTGCTGTTCCGCGGGGCGTCCGACCTGCACATCAGCGCCGGCGCTCCGCCCATGCTGCGCATCGACGGCGCCCTCGGCCCGATCGCCGACGGCAAGCCGTGGAGCCGCGAGGTCGTCAAGGAGACCCTCATGGGCCTGCTCTCGCCCTACGAGCGCCAGCGGTTCGAGGACTCCCTCGAGCTCGACTTCGCCTACACGCTCACCGCCAACGCGCGCTTCCGCGTGAACTACTACCAGGACCGCGGCTCGATGAGCGCGGCGTTCCGCATCATCCCGAACGAGGTCAAGCAGCTCGCCCAGCTCGGCATCCCCGAGGTGGTCTCGCAGTTCGCGACACTGCCGCGCGGCCTCGTGCTCGTCACGGGCCCCACCGGCTCGGGCAAGTCGACCACGCTGGCGGCGCTCATCGACATCGTCAACTCGACGCGCACCGACCACATCATGACCGTCGAGGACCCGATCGAGTTCCTGCACCGGAACAAGAAGTCGCTCGTGCACCAGCGCGAGGTCGGCCGTGACACGCAGAGCTTCAGCTCGGCACTCAAGCACGTGCTCCGGCAGGACCCGGACGTCATCCTCATCGGCGAGCTGCGCGACCTCGAGACCATCTCGACCGCGCTGACCGCCGCGGAGACCGGCCACCTCGTCTTCGCGACCCTGCACACTCAGGATGCCGCGCAGACCATCGACCGCATCATCGACGTCTACCCGCCGCACCAGCAGATGCAGATCCGCTCGCAGCTGGCGTCCACGCTCCAGGGCATCGTCTGCCAGACGCTGGTGAAGCGGGCATCCGGAGCCGGACGAGTGGTCGCCGCCGAGGTGCTCATGATGACGCCCGCGATCGGCAACCTGATCCGCGAGGGCAAGACGTTCCAGATCGGCTCGGCGATGCAGTCGGGCCGCGCTCAGGGGATGAGCACGCTCGACCAGCACCTGGCCGACCTGGTCAACTCCGGCACCATCTCGCGCCAGTCGGCGATCGACAAGGCGCGCGACATCGCGGCGATGAGCCGGATGATCACCCGCGTCGATGTCGCCGAGACGACCGACGGCTCCTTCGGCAGCTTCGCCGCCCCCGCTAAGGCAGGAAACTGATGTCCACCACCGCTCTGCGCTCCTTCGAGTACAAGACCAGGAACACCTCGGGCAAGCTCGTCAAGGGCCGGCTCGAGGCGACGAACGAGAACGCGGCCGCCGCCAAGCTCTCGGGCATGGGGCTCACGCCGGTCGCGATCAAGGAGACCGCCGCGGCTACCGGGCTCAACCGCGACATCAACTTCGGCTCGTTCGGCAAGCAGGTGAGCCTCAAGGACCTCGCCGTCATGACGCGGCAGCTGTCCACGATGATCGCGGCGGGTCTCTCGCTGTTGCGCGCGCTCGTCATCCTCGCCGACCAGACGGAGAACAAGAGGCTCGCCGAGGTGCTCGGGAAGGTCTCGCACGACGTCGAGATCGGCAGCTCGCTCTCCGACTCGATGGCGAAGTACCCGATCGAGTTCCCGCCCCTGATGATCAACATGGTCAAGGCGGGGGAGGTCGGCGGCTTCCTCGACAGCGCGCTCGACTCGGTCGCGCAGAACTTCGAGAAGGAGGCCAAGCTCCGGTCGACGATCAAGTCAGCCATGGCCTACCCGGTAATGGTGCTCGCCCTCTCCGGTGTGGCGGTGGTTCTGATGCTGCTGTTCATCGTGCCCGTCTTCAAGACGATGTTCGAGGGGCTGGGCAGCGAACTGCCCCTGCCGACGCAGTTCCTCGTGAGCCTCTCTCAGTCCATGGTCGTCGTGCTGCCGGTCGCGGTCGTCGTCGGGCTGGTCTTCTCGGTCTGGTGGCGCAAGAACAAGAACACCGAGGCCGTCCTGAGGGTCATCGATCCGATCAAGCTCAAGCTGCCCGTGTTCGGCGCGCTCATGAAGAAGATCGCCGTGGCGCGCTTCACCCGAAACCTGTCGAACATGATCGGCTCGGGCGTGCCCATCCTGCAGGCTCTCGCGATCGTGGGGGAGACCTCCGGCAACTGGGTGATCGGGCAGGCCGCGAAGCGCGTGGCCGACTCGGTGCGCCAGGGCAAGTCGATCGCCGGTCCGCTGGCCGAGGAGCCGGTGTTCCCGGCCATGGTCGTGCAGATGATCGCCGTCGGCGAGGACTCGGGCTCGCTCGAGGTCATGCTGAGCAAGGTCTCCGACTTCTACGACTCCGAGGTGCAGGCGACCACGGAGGCGCTCACGAGCCTCATCGAGCCCCTCCTGATCGCCTTCCTCGGCATCGTGGTCGGTGGCATGATCATCGCGCTGTACCTGCCGATCTTCGGCATCGCTACCGCCGTCAAATAGTCGTTCCGCCCCCCTTCGGGTGCGCCACGGACTGGGGTGCCCAAACCCCCCGTCCGTGGGATTACCACCCCCTTGTACCCCGAATACCGTGTCTTCTGTCGGGTCTTCGCCGGTTTGGGGGGACGGCTCGAAAACACATCCTTCACAAAGAAATGGACACATCATGACCCGCTTCATCAACGCGCTCAACAAGAAGCGCGCTTCGCTCGGCACCAGCGACAAGGGCTTCACGCTCATCGAGCTCCTCGTCGTCGTCATCATCATCGGCATCCTGGCCGCGATCGCCATTCCGATCTACATCGGCGTGCAGAACAACGCCAAGGAGTCGTCGGTCAAGTCGGACCTCGTCAACGCGAAGATCGCCGTTGTGGCGTACTACACGCAGTCCGCGACGTCGGCGATGCCCGCCACCATCACTGCAGCGACCCTGAGCGAGTACGGCTACGCCGGCTCCTCGGCGATCACCTACACGGGTGCCGCCGACGCGAAGACGTTCTGCCTCACGGTTGCCTCGCCCACCGGCACGGGCAACTACTACGCCGGTGCGAAGACCGAGGTCGGCTCCAGCCCGTCCGCGACGAAGCCCACCACCTGCAACTAGTTCCACCCGGATGGGGCGCTGGTCTCCAGCGCCCCATCCGTTCCATGTAAGGCACCACCAGACCTCGGGGGGAGGCGAACCATGATCACGATCCGCAAGCGCTTGGCGCTCGACACGACGGACGAGGGGATGTCCCTGATCGAGGTCGTCGTCGCCCTCATGGTATTCATGGTGATCTCGGTCGGCGTCGCCTACTCGAGTGTCACCATCCTCCGCATGACGGAGGACATCAGGTCCCGCCAGGTCGCATCGAACCTGGCCACTAGCGAGCTCGACAACGCCCGCGCTACGGCAGACCCGTTCGACATCGTCAACGGCGTCAGCACCACCGTCGTCTCCGGCACGACGTACACGATCACCCGCTCGACCTCCTGGGTCGAGACGTCCGGCGCAGACGTCGCCTGCGGCTCCGGAACCGGAACGCTCCAGGCCAAGCGCGTCAACGTGACGGTCACCTGGAACGGGATGCTGAACACCACGCAGCCCGTGCGCTCCGACACACTCATCTCTCCCGACACGCGGATCAACGATCCGGCGCTCGGCACTATCCGCATCTCGGTCCTCAATGTCGCGGGTACCGGGTCCGCCGGAGTGGCCGTGACGGTCACGCCCACCACGACCGGCGCAGCTCTCTCGACCCCGCCGGACCCTACCGACACCGACGGCTGCAGCTTCGCGCTCAAGGTCACCCCCGGCACGTACAAGGTGGCGATCTCCCGCGCCGACTCGGTCGACACGCTCCAGGTCGCCAACCCGTTCCAGACCGTCACCGTCACGGCCGGCGGCTCGGTCGCGTCGCAGTTCCAGTACGACTACGCGGGCAAGTTCAACCTCACCTACGCCAACAACGTCGCGGGTGCTACGCCGAAGCTGCCCGAGAACCTCGACACCTCCTATGTGAGCACCTACGGCGTGTACGTCGACAGCGGCCGCAAGTCGCAGGTCGCCCTGCACCCCGTGCCCTCCGGCTACACCGGCATCGCGGGCAAGTACATCGCCCCGAGCCAGAGCGGCGCCGGCTGCGTCTCCGTGGACCCCGCGGCGTGGTCCGCGGCCACCGTCAACGGCACGGCGCTCGCGGCCGGCGTTCGCACGGCGCCTGTGGCGGCGGCCCCCCAGGGGCAGGTCGGCATGGGCATCCCGATGGGCGTCGTCAACGTCAAGTCCTCCGGCGTCGGCTATCTGACAGCGGTCTCGGCGACGGCCCCGGCCTCGGCGGCCGACCCCGGCTGTGCAACGCCGATGACCTACACGTTCGGCCAGGTGCTCGTGAACGGCACCGTCGCCGTCGCGCTTCCGTACGGCTCGTGGACGCTGTACTCCAGCTCGACGGCGACCGGCACGAAGACACCGATCTCGACCTCGAACCTCGGCATTGTGGGCTCGATCCTGGGCGCGCTGCTCGGCGGAAACGTCTTCACCCTCGACCCCAGGCTCGCACGATGAGGGCCCGCGTGGAGCGCGCCGTGCGCGACAGGGACTCGGGAATGACCATCGTCGAACTGATGGTCTCGATGCTGATCACCAGCATGGTCCTCGCGATGATCGCGGCGATGTTCATCAACGTCGCCAAGATCACCTCCGTGGCGAACGCGACCACTCAGCGCAGCAGTATCGCCGGCAACACCATGGACGAGCTGGTCGAGGTCATCCGCACCGCGACGACGAACGCCGTGGCCACGAGCATCGATCCCGACCCCGCACTCGTGAGCGCGACCGCCACTGCACTGACCCTCTACTCGTTCGTGGATGCCGCACCCGCTGCTCCCGCGCCGACGAAGGTCACGTTCCGCTTCGACTCCAGCGGCTACCTCATCGAGGACCGCATCACCGGCACCGACTCCAACGGCTACTGGGCATTCTCGGGCGCCGTGGACTCCCGCACTCTGGGCGGCCCGATGGACCTCACCGGCGGCGACCCGTTCTTCACCTACCTCGATTCGGCGGGCGCGGTCATCACCCCCGGTTCCGGACTCACTCTCGCGCAGCGCAAGCTCGTGGGCTCGATCCGCGTCTCGATCCGGATCACGAACCTCCCGTCGGCGGGCAACGACCCGATCATCGTGGTCAACACCATCGGGATGCCGAACCTCAAGATCAGCAGAACGGACAAGCCCTGATGCGCGCCCTCTCCGCCCGCCTCCGCCCGCGCCGCGAGGGCGACCGCGATCGCGGCGTCGCCCTGCTCGTCGTCATCGGCGTCGGCATGGTGATGCTCGTGCTGGTCGCGACCGGGCTCAGCGTCGCCATCAACGGCCTCAAGAAGACGAACACCGACCAGGACTTCAACGGCGCCATGGACGCGGCCTACGCCGGCGTCGAGGAGTACCAGAGCCGTCTGGCTACCGACAACTCCTACTACACCTACGGCAACCCGGCCGCGCTGTTCAGCAAGCCGCCGATCAGCTCGAGCTCGGTCACCCTGCCCACGGGGGCCGCGGCGAACCCGGCGTTCGGCCTCGGCACCACGGGGACCTGGGCCACAGTCCCCAACAGCACGCCGACAGCGAGCTACCGCTACGAGGTGGACAACTCGCACTACGCGGAGAACGGAAGCATCCGCATCCGGGTCACCGGCCGCGTCGGCGAGGTGACCCGCTCGATCGTCGCGGACCTCAAGCAGTCGGGGTTCATCGACTTCCTCTACTTCACCGACTTCGAGGTGCAGGACCCGCAGCTGACCGGCAAGACACAGTGCGCCGACCTGCACATCTGGCAGAGCCGCCCCTCGACCTGCACGACCATCCAGTTCGGCGACAACGACACGTTCGAGGGCCCCGTGCACTCGAACGACACGCTCACGATCTGCGGCTCGGACTTCGAGGGCAAGGTCACCACGGCGAACCCGAAGACCCCGGTCTACATCAAGCCCAGCGGATGCTCGAACGCCACCTGGCGCGTGGGCACGGGCCCGTACGTCACACCGACGATCACGATGCCGCCGACGAACGTAGAGATCAAGAAGGAGACCCGCAACGACCTGGGCGCGAGCCAGGTGCCGATCCCCGGATGCCTCTACACGGGCCCCACGGTCATCACCTACACCGCCGACGGCAAGATGAACGTGAAGTCGCCGTGGACCCTCAAGACGAACGTCTCCGAGACCTCCGGGGTGCCGAGCTCCAACCCCGCCAAGTGCGGTGTGCCCGGGATCGCCGCCGGCGGCCTCGGCTCGACGGCGGGCGCCACCATCGACGTCCTGGCTGCGAACGTCATCTACGTGCAGAACGTGCCGCTCGTTGCGACCGATCCCAACTACTCGTCCGCCACGCCCGCCAACTTCACGTGCGTGAACGGCAACCGCGACTGGACGTTCGGGAGCACCCAGTTCCCGGCGGTCAACGAGATCACGCCGGACGGCTCCTCCTCCGGCAACCCCGCCTACGGCTGCAAGAACGGCGATGTCTTCGTCAAGGGCGTATTCAAGGGCGCCAACACGATCGCGGCAGAGAACTACATCTACGTGACGGGCGACCTCACGTACAACGACGACGCCAAGGACATCCTGGGCCTCGTGGGCAACGGCGCCGTGTGGGTGTGGAACCCCATGAAGAGCACGAACGGCAACGTGCGCCCCCTTCTTACCGACAGCGGTCGCACCATCGAGGCAGCTATCCTCTCGGTCGCCCATACCTTCCAGGTGCAGAACTACGACCAGGGAAGCACGGCCCGCGGCACACTCACGGTGCGCGGATCGATAGCCCAGAAGTACCGTGGAACCGTCGCGCTCGGCTCCGTCGGCTACATCAAGGACTACCAGTACGACTCCCGGTTCGCCTACATGGCTCCGCCCAAGTTCCTCTCCCCGGTCTCCAGCGCCTACGGGGTAACCCAGTTCGCCGGAGTTCCGACGGCGTTCACGTACACGGGAGCCACACCGTGACCGCCCTCGAGTTCGCGGGCCTCGGCTCCGTGGTCGCGGTCGTCATCGCGGCCCTCGGCCTGGCGATCGGCTCCTTCCTCAACGTCGTGGCGTACCGTGTGCCGCTCGGCCTCTCCGTCATCACGCCCGCATCCGCGTGCCCGAACTGCGGCCACGAGATCTCGGCACGGGACAACGTGCCGATCCTCTCCTGGCTCGTGCTGCGCGGGAAGTGCCGCCAGTGCGCGACGCCCATCTCGCCCCGCTATCTCGTGGTCGAGGCGATCACCGGGGTGGCGTTCGTCGCCATCGCTCTGCGCTTCCTGCCCGACGTGCTGTCCGCGACGACCTGGACCGCGGCGGTCTCCGGGGTGCTGACCCTCGTTGCATTCCTCTACTTCGCCGCGATCAGCGTCGCGCTGACGGCGATCGACATCGACGTGCACCGGCTGCCGAACGCGATCGTGCTCCCGTCGTACATCGTGGGCGCGGTGCTGCTGGCTGCCGCTGCCCTGCTCGGGGGAGACCTCGTACAGCTGGCCCGCGCGGCCGCCGGAGCGGGCATCCTCGTCGTCCTGTACTTCGTGCTCGCCATCATCAAGCCGGGCGGCATGGGCATGGGCGACGTGAAGCTCGCCGGCGTGCTCGGCCTCTTCCTCGGGAGCATCGGCTGGGGCGCGCTCGCCGTCGGCGCCATGGGGGCGTTCGTGCTCGGCGGGATCTTCGGTGTCGTGCTCATCCTCGCCCGCCGGGCGGGCAGGGGCAGCGGCATCCCCTTCGGCCCCTGGATGTTCGCGGGCGCCTGGCTGGGAATCTTCGCGGGCGAACCGCTCGCGAGCGCATATCTGTCGTGGATGGGGATCTGATGCTCGGCAGCACTGAGAGGGGGGCCTCATGGCCGCAAGCGTTGTAGGTCTGGACATCGGCCACGGAGTACTCCGTGCCGCCGAGGTCTCGCACGGGGAGACGGCGAAGCCGCGACTCCTGCGGTATCACGAGGTGACGTTCCCGGCGGAGGCCACCCGCGAGGGCGAGGTCATCGAGGCCGACGTGCTCGTGCGGGCGCTCAAGCAGCTCTGGAACGTGGCCAAGTTCAAGACGCGCGACGTCGTCCTCGGCGTCGGCAGTCAGCGCGTACTCACCCGCGACCTGTCGGTGCCCAAAGTGCCGCTCGACCGTATCAAGGAGACCCTGCCCTTCCAGGTGCAGGAGCTGCTGCCGATTCCGGTCGCGGATGCCGTGCTCGACTTCTACCCGATCTCCGAGGGCGTCTCCGACACGGGTCCCGTGATCCACGGCCTCCTCGTCGCCGCCGCCAAGGCCGCCGTCCTGTCGAACGTCCGGACCGTCCAGCAGGCCGGCCTCAACCCGATCGATGTCGACCTCGTCCCCTTCGCCCTCACCCGGGCGCTCATGACCCAGCGGCCCACCGCCGGGACAGTCGCCCTAGTGCACGTCGGCGCGACCACGAGCTGCCTCGTGGTCACCACCGACGGCGTGCCGCAGTTCGTGCGCATCATCCCGTCGGGCGGCGAGGAGGTCACGACCGCGCTCTCCGGCCTCGGCATGGACCGCGCAGCTGCCGAGAGCGTCAAGAGCGGCTACGGGCTCGTGCGCGAGTCGTACCCGCCCGAGAGCTTCGCGGCTGCCGAGACGGTGATCCGCGTCACGGAGGACCTCCTGGGGAGCATCCGGAACACCCTCGCCTTCTACCGCAACACCCGGCCGGCCGAGAACATCAACGGGCTCGTCCTGAGCGGCGGCGGCTCCCGCCTCCGAGGCCTACCGGCGGCGCTCGAGGAGCAGACCCGCCTGCAGGTCGAGCTCGGGGATCCCACCGACCGCTTCGCCCTCGCGCGCGGCATCGACGTCCTGGCCCTCCCGGCCGTGCTGCCGTCCATGGCTGTCGCGCTCGGGCTCACTCTGAGGAAGGCATCATGAGCAGCCACGCACTGGTCGCCCCCAGCCGGGCGGACCGCGGATCCGCCGGACCCGCGCGCCGGATCGGCCGCTCCGCGATCTCAGAGAAGTCCGCAGCCTCGACGGTCAAGGCGCTCGGCGGCGAGCCGCGCGTGTCGCTCCTGCCCGCCGAGGTCAACGACTTCCACAAGGCCCGCACCGTCCGCCGTCGTCTCGGCCTCGGTATCGTCGCGGTCCTCGCCCTGACCGGCGCCGGAGTTGCCGGCGCAGGGTACCTCGCCATGCAGTCGCAGGCCGCGCTCGACGCGTCGCGGCTCACCAGCCAGTCCCTCCTCGCTCAGCAGGCGCAGTACGCCGACCTCCGTCAGGCGCAGGCCGGCATCGAGCTGACCCAGGCCGCGCAGACAGTGGGCGCCTCGACCGAGATCAACTGGAAGGACTACCTCGTCAAGCTCCAGGCGACCCTGCCGAGCGGCGTCACCATCGACACCGTGACTATCGACTCGGCCTCGCCGTTCGCCGACTACGTGCAGTCCACCGTGCCGCTCGCGGGCAGCCGCGTTGCGACTGTGACGTTCACGGCGACGAGCCCGACGATCCCGTCCATCCCGACCTGGCTCGACGGACTCGCCACGCTGGTCGGGTTCACCGATGCCGTCCCCGGCTCCGTCTCCATCAAGGAGGACGGCACCTACCTGGTGAACATCACCATGCACATCAACTCGGATGCGTTCTCGCAGCGATTCGCCCCGGAGGAGGGGAAATGACACAGAGCAACCGCCTCTGGGTGATCGGCTCGGTCACCCTCATGCTCGTCGTGCTGGTCGCCGGCTGGTTCCTCGGCGCGCAGCCGCTCGTGGCCGCCGCCGAGGCTGCTGACGCCGAGCGCTTCACCGTCGATGCGCAGAACGCATCGAGCCAGGCCGAGATCGCCCAGCTCGAGGCCGACAACGCGAAGCTCCCGGAGCTCGAGAAGGAGTACGCCGGGCTGCAGGACTCCATTCCCGGCTCGGCCGACACCTCGCCGTTCATCAACGGGCTCGATGCGCTCGCCGCATCCGCCGGCGTAACGGTCACCGGCTTCACGGTCGCCGAGCCGGCCGCGTACACGGTGCCCGCCTCGGCCGCCGCCCCCGCGGTCGACCCGAACGCCGCGCCCGACCCCGCTGCGACCGGAGCGCCCGCCCCGCCGGTTCCGGCGACGGGCTACACCGTCGTGACGAATCCGCTGATCACTCCCGACAACTTCGTCGGCATCGAGGTCACCATCGGCGTGCACGGCCCGTACAGCTCGGTGCTCAACTTCGTCAACGGGCTGCAGACGGGGAAGCGCCTGTTCCTCGTGACGGGCATCCTGAGCGCGAAGGACGCCGACAGCGGTTCCGAGAACGTCGTGGCCGCCAAGGTCACGGGGCTCATCTACGTTCTCAAGCCGGGCCAGTAGCCCACCGCAACCCCCTCCGCTTGCGCGCCGTCGCTCAGTAGACTGTCCCCGCCACTTCGGCGGACACGAGGAGAGTCATGAGCGACGACAGCGCAGCGGCCACGGCCACGCCGAAGCCCAAGAAGGACGAGATCATCGAGGACGCGGTAGTCGTCGACGAGACCGAGACGGCGACCCCGATCGTGGTCGAGCAGGCGGCCGCCTCCGAGAGCGAGCCCGTCGTCGCGACGGCCGATCCCGCAGCGGCGGAGGTGCCCGCGGCCGAGCCCGGCCACCGCGTCGTGTACGTCCAGGTGCCTCCCGCGCCCAAGAAGCTCGGCAACCGCGGCATCGGGTCGCTGGTAGCCCTGCTCTCGGCAGTCGTCTTCACGGGGCTGCTGGCCCTCGTCTACGCCCTCATCGCGTACGCCAACTCGGGCATCTTCACGTTCTCCTTCCTGGCCCGGGCGGAGTTCTTCATCCCGGTCCTGTTCTTCGTGATCGGCTTCGTGCTGCTCGTCCTCATCGTGAACCGCGCCAACTGGTGGGTCTACATCATCGGCAGCCTGCTCGTGGGCATCGTGGTCTACTTCGGCTCGATCGGGCTCACGCTGCTCGGCACCGGCATCATCAGTGAGACTCCGGATGCCGCGGCCCTCCGCTTCTCGGACGCCCTCCGCGCCCCGTTCTTCATCGTCGCCGCCCTCCTGGCCCGCGAGGTCGCGCTCTGGACCGGGGCGCTCATCAGCCGCCGCGGCCGCCGCCTGCGCGCCCGCAACATCGAGAACCGCGAGGCCTACGAGCGCGAGCTCGCCACCACGAGGGCTGAGCATGAGCGAGCGGCCGGCGCAGCTCCCACCGCCGGCTAGCCCCGCGCTGCCGCCGGTGCTGGCGGCGGTCGTGTACATCGCGGCCGTCGTCGCGCTGTGGGGCATCCTGAGCCTGCTCCTCGACCGAGAGGTCGTCGACTACCCGGATGCCGGCCCGCTGCTCGGCCCCGCGATGGCCGCGGCCGCCGGGGTCGTGACCTGGGTTGCGCTCGTGCGGGTGCGCCGCTCGCGTTCGCCGTGGCCGTGGACGGTGCTCGCACTCTTGCTGTCCCTGGCGGCGATGCTGCTCGTCGCGCTCATCGGCTACGGCCCCGTCGCGGTGCCGCACTTCCTCATCGGCCCCTTCATCCCCGGCGCCGCGGTGCTGTCAGGGCTCGTCGTGCTCGTGTCGTGGGCGTTGCGCCCACGGCGAACCATTTGACCGGGCATCCGGCGCCGACTATTCTTGGGGAGGTTGTGCGCGCTTTGTCGTACCTCAACTGCGGGTTCGCTCGTCGAGCGACCCCCACGGCATACCCACACATATCTTCCGTCAGGAAATCAGTGGGTCTGGATGTGAACCATCAACCGCTGTCACCGTGCAGCAACCGGGACTCGTCCCAAGAACAAGGAGTTTTCTTAGTGCCTACCATTCAGCAGTTGGTGCGGAAGGGCCGCCAGAGCAAGGTCGTCAAGACCAAGGCTCCCGCCCTGAAGTCCAACCCCCAGCAGCGCGGCGTGTGCACCCGCGTCTACACGACCACCCCGAAGAAGCCGAACTCGGCTCTCCGCAAGGTCGCCCGCGTCAAGCTCTCCAACGGCACCGAGGTCACGGCCTACATCCCCGGTGAGGGCCACAACCTGCAGGAGCACTCGATGGTGCTCGTGCGCGGCGGTCGTGTGAAGGACCTCCCCGGCGTGCGCTACAAGATCGTGCGCGGCGCCCTCGACACCCAGGCGGTCAAGAACCGTAAGCAAGCGCGCAGCCGCTACGGAGCGAAGATGGACAAGAAGTAATGCCTCGTAAAGGACCAGCACCGAAGCGTCCCGTAGTTGCGGACCCGGTCTACGGAGCTCCGATCGTGAGCCAGCTCGTCAACAAGATCCTGCTCGACGGCAAGAAGGGCCTCGCTGAGCGCATCGTCTACGGTGCACTCGAGGGCGTTTCGGCCAAGAACGGCCAGGATGCAGTCGTCACCCTCAAGAAGGCGCTCGACAACGTGCGCCCGACCATCGAGGTCAAGTCGCGCCGCGTCGGCGGCTCGACGTACCAGGTGCCGGTCGAGGTCAAGTCGCACCGCGCCAACACCCTCGCGCTGCGCTGGCTGACCAGCTACGCCAAGGGCCGTCGCGAGAAGACGATGACCGAGCGCCTCACCAACGAGATCCTCGACGCATCGAACGGCCTCGGCGCCGCGGTCAAGCGCCGTGAGGACACCCACAAGATGGCCGAGTCGAACAAGGCCTTCGCGCACTACCGCTGGTAACAGCTTCGGCTGGTTGAGCAGGCCGCCCGCCGCCGTATCGAAACCCGGTTTCGATACGCGCCCGGGCGCCGCTCAACCAGCCACCCCAGCGTTCACCCCCACAACTTTCCCGGAGGAACCCCGTGGCACAAGACGTGCTCACCGACCTGAACAAGGTCCGCAACATCGGCATCATGGCGCACATCGATGCTGGCAAGACCACCACCACCGAGCGCATCCTGTTCTACACGGGCATCACCCACAAGATCGGTGAGGTGCACGACGGCGCCGCCACGATGGACTGGATGGCGCAGGAGCAGGAGCGCGGCATCACGATCACGTCTGCTGCCACCACCTGCTTCTGGGACAAGCACCAGATCAACATCATCGACACCCCCGGCCACGTCGACTTCACCGTCGAGGTGGAGCGCTCGCTCCGCGTGCTCGACGGCGCGGTCGCGGTGTTCGACGGCAAGGAGGGCGTTGAGCCCCAGTCCGAGACCGTCTGGCGCCAGGCCGACAAGTACGACGTCCCCCGCATCTGCTTCGTCAACAAGATGGACAAGCTCGGCGCGGACTTCTACTTCACCGTCGACACCATCATCAAGCGCCTCGGCGCCAAGCCGCTGGTCATCCAGCTCCCGATCGGCTTCGAGAACACCTTCGAGGGTGTTGTCGACCTCGTCGAGATGCGCGCGCTCACGTGGCGCGGCGACTCGAAGGGTGACGTCGAGATGGGCGCCAAGTACGCCATCGAGGAGATCCCCGCCGACCTCGTCGAGAAGGCGAACGAGTACCGCGCCGCTCTCATCGAGACCGTCGCCGAGGCTGACGACGAGCTGCTCGAGCGCTACCTCGACGGCGACGCCGACTTCACCGTGGCCGAGATCAAGAAGGCGATCCGCAAGCTGACCGTCTCCAGCCAGATCTACCCGGTGCTGTGCGGCTCGGCGTTCAAGAACCGCGGCGTGCAGCCGATGCTCGACGCGGTCGTGGACTACCTGCCGAGCCCGCTCGACGTGCCCGCCACCGAGGGCCACGACGTGCGCGACGAGGAGAAGATCGTCGAGCGCCACCCGGTCTCGACCGAGCCGTTCGCCGCGCTCGCGTTCAAGGTCGCAGTGCACCCGTTCTTCGGCCGCCTCACCTACATCCGCGTCTACTCCGGCCAGGCCGACTCCGGCGCGCAGCTCATGAACTCGACCAAGGGCAAGAAGGAGCGCATCGGGAAGATCTTCCAGATGCACGCCAACAAGGAGAACCCGGTCGACACCGTGACCGCCGGCCACATCTACGCGGTCATCGGCCTCAAGGACACGACGACGGGCGACACGCTCTCCGACCCGAACAACCAGGTTGTTCTCGAGTCGATGACGTTCCCGGAGCCCGTGATCGAGGTCGCCATCGAGCCGAAGACCAAGGCCGACCAGGAGAAGCTGGGTATCGCTATCCAGAAGCTCGCTGAGGAGGACCCGACCTTCCGCACGGAGCAGAACCAGGACACTGGCCAGACCGTCATCAAGGGCATGGGCGAGCTCCACCTCGACATCCTGGTCGACCGCATGAAGCGCGAGTTCAACGTCGAGGCCAACGTGGGCAAGCCCCAGGTCGCGTACCGCGAGACGATCCGCCGCATTGTGGACAAGCACGACTACACCCACAAGAAGCAGACCGGTGGTTCCGGCCAGTTCGCAAAGGTGCAGATCTCGCTCGAGCCCCTCGAGGTCACCCCGGACACGATCTACGAGTTCGAGAACAAGGTCACCGGTGGGCGCATCCCGCGCGAGTACATCGGTTCCATCGACGCTGGTTTCCAGGCTTCGATGGCGGTCGGCGTTCTCGCCGGCTACCCCATGGTCGGCGTCAAGGGAATCATCCTCGACGGTGCCGCCCACGACGTGGACTCCTCGGAAATGGCGTTCAAGATCGCCGGCTCCATGGCGTTCAAAGAGGCGGCCCGCAAGGCTGACCCCGTCCTGCTCGAGCCGCTCATGGCTGTCGAGGTGCGCACGCCCGAGGAGTACATGGGCGACGTCATCGGCGACCTGAACTCGCGTCGCGGGCAGATCCAGTCCATGGAGGATGCGACCGGAGTCAAGGTCGTCACCGCCAAGGTGCCGCTGTCGGAGATGTTCGGCTACGTCGGCGACCTGAGGTCGAAGACCTCGGGCCGTGCCGTGTACTCGATGACCTTCGACAGCTACTCGGAAGTTCCCCGCGCGGTGGCTGACGAGATCATCCAGAAGAACAAGGGCGAATAACTTCGGTTCTTCGCACCGAGTAACATACAAACAACCCAATTCGCTTAAGCATCCGGAATCCATCCGGATGCCGAGCAACCGAGTCCTGAGGAGGACCCACAGTGGCTAAGGCCAAGTTCGAGCGGACCAAGCCGCACGTAAACATCGGTACCATCGGGCACGTCGACCACGGCAAGACCACGCTGACGGCCGCCATCTCGAAGGTGCTTGCTGACAAGTTCCCGTCGGCGACCAACGTCCAGCGCGACTTCGCGTCCATCGACTCCGCTCCCGAGGAGCGCCAGCGCGGTATCACGATCAACATCTCGCACGTCGAGTACGAGACGCCCAAGCGTCACTACGCTCACGTCGATGCACCCGGCCACGCCGACTACATCAAGAACATGATCACCGGTGCCGCTCAGATGGACGGCGCGATCCTCGTGGTCGCCGCGACCGACGGTCCCATGGCGCAGACCCGTGAGCACGTGCTGCTCGCCAAGCAGGTCGGCGTGCCGTACCTCATGGTCGCGCTCAACAAGTCCGACATGGTCGACGACGAGGAGATCCTGGAGCTCGTCGAGCTCGAGGTCCGCGAGCTGCTCGCCAGCCAGGGCTTCGACGGCGACAACGCTCCCGTCGTGCGCGTCTCGGGCCTCAAGGCTCTCGAGGGCGACGAGAAGTGGACCCAGTCCATCCTCGACCTCATGGACGCCGTTGACGCGTCCGTGCCGGACCCGGTGCGCGACAAGGACAAGCCGTTCCTCATGCCCATCGAGGACGTCTTCACCATCACGGGCCGTGGAACCGTCGTGACGGGCCGCGCCGAGCGCGGTACCCTCGCGATCAACTCCGACGTCGAGATCGTGGGCATCCGTCCCACGCAGAAGACGACGGTCACGGGTATCGAGATGTTCCACAAGCAGCTCGACGAGGCCTGGGCCGGCGAGAACTGTGGTCTGCTGCTCCGCGGCACCAAGCGCGAGGATGTCGAGCGCGGCCAGGTCGTCGTCAAGCCGGGTTCGGTCACGCCGCACACCCAGTTCGAGGGCACCGCGTACATCCTGTCCAAGGATGAGGGTGGGCGTCACAACCCGTTCTACGCGAACTACCGTCCGCAGTTCTACTTCCGCACCACCGACGTCACCGGCGTCATCACGCTGCCCGAGGGCACCGAGATGGTCATGCCCGGCGACACCACCGAGATGACGGTTGAGCTGATCCAGCCCATCGCCATGGAGGAGGGCCTCGGCTTCGCCATCCGCGAGGGTGGCCGCACCGTTGGTGCAGGCAAGGTCGTCAAGGTTCTCAAGTAGTCCTAAGACACACAGCAACAGGGTCGGGCCTTCGGGTCCGGCCCTGTTGCCGTTTAACCGCGGCGCTAGAGTGACCGCATGCGCCGTGCCATCCTGCTGCTCACCGCCACGGTGCTCGTGCTCGCGGCGTGCGCGACGCCGGGCGACGGCACCTCGCAGGGGCAGGTGGAACTCGAGGGCACGATCCGGGCTGCCGCGGCATCCGGCGCCGATCGCAGTTGGGTTCTCGATACTGGCGAGGGGATGCTCGCGCTCGACCTCGCCGAACGGCCGCCGCTGGGCGCGCGCGGTGTGATCGCGGCGGTGCCCGACGGGGTGGAGCTGCCCGCCGACCTCGCGGGAATCGTGGCGGTGCTCTCGGACTACGGGTCGCGCACCGGCGACCCTCTGACGGTGCTCGACTTCCTTTATTAGCCAACCAGCCGCCAATGGGGGGTGTCAGGTTCCTCTCAGGTTGTGCATAATCGACTCACTGTCACTTTCGCCGAGAGGTTCGTCATGTCCCTGGGCCTCCGCGCGCGCTTGCTCGCTGCCGTCGCTGCCATCGCCATCGTGGTCGGCGGCGCACTTCCCGTAGTACCCGCGTTCGCGGACGAGCCGACGGGCGAGCCGACATCTTCTCCGACTGCCGAGCCGACAGCGGGGCCGACAGCCGACCCGACTGCGGAGCCCACTGCCGACCCGACCGCTGATCCCACGTCGGAGCCGACTGCGGAGCCCACGGCGGAGCCGAGCGCGGAGCCGACAGCCGAGCCGTCGGAGACCCCCACGCCGTCTCCGACCCCGTCGGCAGCCGCGCCCACGACCGTCAGCCTCACCGGCACGTTCACGCGCTACTCCAGCGAGGACCGCCTCCTCGGCGACGAGCCGGATGCCGGCCCCGCTGACGACGGCACTGTCGTCTTCACCGTGCCGGGATCCGGATTCCTGCGTGTGGACGTGAGCCAGCTGCCCTCGGGCATCGCGGCCGGGTCCGCGACTGTTCGGTTCGCCGTGCCCGCCGGCCTCGTGCTCTCCACAGACGAGGCAACCGCCTTCCAGCAGCTCTCGACTTACAGCACCGGCACCGCTCCGGTCGTGGCGACCTCGGTACTGCCCGGCCGGGTCTCCGCCCGCAGCACGCCCAACGTCAACCAGACGCCGAACACCTCCGCGGTGCACGAGGTCTACGCGGTTCTCGTCTCTCCGAGCAGTGCGGCGAGGGGCGCCGACCAGACCGAGGCCAAGGTCACCGCCGCCCTGGCGGGCACCAGCGCATACTGGTCGCAGCAGTCCGGCGGAACGGTGTCGTTCCATCTGGCAGGCACGACCGCCTGGTACCCCAGCGCGAACAGCTGCGCGACGGACGCGGGCTCCACGGCCCTCTGGAACCAGGCGGCCTCCGTGGCGGCATCCCAGCTCGGATACGCGGCAGCGCGCAACGTGCACCTCGTCCTGTTCTTCTCGAGCACCACCAACTGCGGCGGCTCGCTCGGCCTCGGCACCATCGGCTGGAGCGCCAACGAGGGCGGTGCATCCTGGGTCATCGGCACCGACACCCCGATGGCGCAGGGAATCCTCTCCCACGAGCTCGGCCACAACCTCTCCCTCGGGCACGCGAGCTGGGCCCAGTGCTCCGGCAGCAGCCCGAACTACGCGGGAATTCCGATGCAGGGCTGCACACTGCGCCCCTACGGCGACCTCACCGACGTGATGGGCTACAGCCAGAGCGGCCGTTCCGGCGGCGCGCTGTCGAGCTCGCAGGCGATCCGCGCCAGCATCTGGCCGACCTCGGCCTACGAGAACGCCCCGGTCGGTACCACCGACTACGTCCTGAACGCGGTGAGCACCAACTCGGGCCTCCGCTCGGTCGTCATCGAGGATCCGTACGACGGAGACCGCTTCTTCGTCGAGTTCCGCAACTACACCGACGAGGACGCCCCCTACGCGAGCGCGGGCTGCGGTGCGAACTCCTGCGTGGCCGCCGCGCCGGGCGTGCGCGTCCAGCGCTTCCAGGACGACTACGAGTTCGTCTCGTTCCCCGGGGATGACTCCTACCTCCTCGGCCGCGTGGTCTCGGGCAACTACCGGATCAACTACACCGCCGGCGAGACCTTCTACGCGGAGGGGTCGAGCGTCAGCCCGAGCTCGCAGGTCAAGGTCGAGGTGGTCTCGATCAGCGGCAACACCGCGACCGTGCGCGTCACCCGCCCGCCGCTGGGCAGCAGCCCCACGTCGCAGGTGGTCCGCACCGACTTCGTCTCCATCGTGCCGACCGTCACACAGGACGCCCGCTACCGCGTGGGCGATACCTGGACGGCGATGCTCGGCACGCTGTGGTCGGCAGAGACGTACTCCTTCCAGTGGTACCGCAACGGCGTGCCGATCAGCGGAGCCACCCAGGCGAGCTACACGATCGCCCCGGCCGACCTGAACAAGGGCCTGGGGGTGTCCGTGACTGGGTCCAGCACGGGTGCCGTCTCGGCGACCGAGTCCGATCCTTTCGACGGCACCAGCTACGGCCCCATCGTCAAGGGCATCTACCAGAAGGACCAGCCCGGCGCCGTCTCGATCGACAACAGCGGCAGCCAGCTCCAGGCTGTGACCTCCTCGTGGCCCGCGAGCACGACGTTCTCCTACCAGTGGTTCCGGGGCGGCAGCGCGACCACCGCGACGACCGCGATCAGCGGGGCCACAGCGGCGGGGTATGCGCCGGGGGCCGCGGACGTCAACCAGTTCATCCGCCTGCGCGTGGTCGCCACAGTTCCCGGCTACGAGAGCACGACGAGGTACTCGGCGGCCAGCAACTACTCCCTGACGATCGCCAGCGGGTCCATCACCATCTCCGGCTCGCCGGCCGTCGGCATCCAGCTCTCGGCCGTCAACGGAATCACGTACCAAGCCCTCGGCGGCACCGTGACGCCCACCAGCTTCGACTACCAGTGGCTGCGCAACGGGGCGGTCATCTCCGGTGCGACGTCCGTGAACTACACGCCCGTCTCGGCCGACTTCAACACCAAGCTCTCCGTGCGCGTCATCGCGCACGCCCCCGGCTACGTGCAGCACACCGCCGTCTCCGCCCCGACGGCGGCGATCGCCGCGGGTTCCATCGCCGGCAGCGGTGCGCTCCCCACCATGGTCAAGACGCACGACGGCAACCCCGGCGGCGTCTGGACCCTCGCCGCCACCCTCCCCTCGGGCAGCATCACCGAGCCGGGCGTCGCTTACGCCTACCAGTGGTTCCGGGATGCCACGGCGATCGCCGGCGCCACTGCCGCCGTCTACCGTCCCGTCGCCGCCGACTACAGCTTCGACCTGTCGGTGCGCGTCACCGTCACCAAGCTGAACTTCGCCACGCGCATCCTGACCTCCGTGCCCGCCGACTACTCGGTGTACGCCGACCCGGGTGCACTGACCATCGACTCCGACGGCACGCCCGCCGTGGGGGAGACCCTCGGCGCGGGCTTCGTCACGTACTACAACTCCGCGGGCGGGGTCGCCCCCGTCCAGTCGTGGCAGTGGTACCGCAACGGCGTCGCGATCGCGGGTGCCACCGGCACCACGTACGAACTCGCCAGTGCCGACTACAACACCCTCATCACCTTCCGCGTGACCTCGAAGGTCACCGGATACCTCGGCCTCACCGTCACGTCGGTCGCGACTCCCGCGATCGCGAAGGGCGTGCTCGCGGGCACGTTCGACGTGCCCACGGTCTCGAGGGACACCGCCACGAAGAAGCTCACCGCCGTGCTCCCGGCGGGCTCGGTCTCGACCGCGGGCGTCGCGTACGCGTACCAGTGGTTCCGGGGCTCGGCGGCGATCGCCGGTGCCACCGCCTCGACCTACACCCTCACCGCCGCGGACTACGCCGCGCTGGTCTCGGTCAAGGTGACAGTGACGAAGCTCAACTACACGACCGTCGTCCTGCCCTCGGTGCCGGTCAACTACTCGGTCATGCCGTCCTCGGCGATCCCGGTCATCACGGGCGAGCTCGCCCTAGGCGCGCCTCTCACCGTGGTCGACCGCACCTACGCGGTCGAGGTCGGCGGAAGCGTCGTCGAGGCCTACCAGTGGTACCGCGGCGGCGTCGCGATCCCCGCGCCGCTCGGCACGGCGGCGGTCTACACCCCGGTGGCGGCCGACCTCGGCAAGGCGCTCACGGTGCGGGTGACCGCATCCGTTGACGGCGTCCTGCCCTCGATCGCGACGAGCGCCGCCACGCTTCCCGTCGGCACCAACACCCTCGAAGGCTGGAACGACCAGGACGCCGTGACGGTCGCCGTCACCGGCCCTGCGACCCTCACTGCGATGGGAACCGGCATCACCGGCCCCGCGCCGCTCACCGTCACGTACCAGTGGTACCGCGGAACCCTCGCGGTCGCCGGCGCGACGAAGAGCACCTACACGCTGACCGCCGCCGACTTCGCCCAGACCGTGTGGGTGCGCGTGACCACGAGCAAGGCCACCTACACGACCATCGTGAAGAGCTCGGTCCCCGTCGACTACTCGATCCAGGGCGCCGCACCCACGATCACGAGCTCGACCGGGCCCTGGACCGCCGGGGCAGAGGTAGCAGTCGGACCGATCGCCTACACGACCAAGGACGGCGCGCTCAACCCGACGACGATCGCCTACCAGTGGATGCGCAACGGCGTCGCCATCGCCGGTGCCACGAACTTCTCCTACCTGACCGGCAGCGCCGACTACAACACCAAGCTCACCGTGCGCATCACCGCGTCGGAGCCGGGCTACGTGTCGCGCGTCGTGACCACTGCCGCAACCCCGGTGCTCGCGAAGGGCACCATCGAGGGCACCCTCGGTAAGCCGACCGTGAGTGCCAGCTCGAGCGGACTGCTCTCGATCACCATCCCGGCGGGCACCATCACCACCCCGGCGACCGTGCCCACCTACCAGTGGTACCGCAACGCCGCGGCGATCGCGGGCGCGACCAAGGCGACCTACCAGCTCACGACCGCCGACTACGGAGCCTCCGTCTCGGTGCGCATCACGATCACGAAGCTCAACTACGTCTCTGCGCCGCTCCTGCCGTCCGACTTGGTGAACTACTCCGTGGTCGGTACGGCTCCGACGATCTCTGGAACGGCACAGGTCGACCTGCCTCTCACTGCGATCGCGCCCACGTACCAGGCATTCGGGTCGCCGGTCAGCCCCACCCTGACGTACCAGTGGCTGCGCGGCACGGTCGCCATCGCGGGCGCCACGAGCTCCGAATACACCCCGGTGCCCGCCGACTTCGGCCTCAAGCTGTCCGTGCGGGTAACGGCCGTCGTTCCGGGCGCCATCACGAACGTCTCCACCGCGACGTCCGCGGTGGCGGTCGCCAAGGGTGCGTGGCTGGGAACATTCGGTGCGCCGGATGTCACGGTCAGTCCCACCGGACTACTCGCGGCAACCGTCCCGGCAGGAGTCATCGACACCCCCGGCGCGACGCTCAGCTACCAGTGGGTGCGCAACGGCTCGACGCTGATCGCCGGAGCGACCAAGGCCACGTACCAGCTCGCCGCCGCCGACTCGAAGGCCACGGTGACCGTCAGGGTCACGGCCAACAAGCTCAATATGAACCCGGCAGCGAAGCCACTGGCGGTCCCGCTCCCGGTCGACTACTCCGTGCGCCCTGACGCGGACGTGGCCGTCACCGGCACGGCCAACGTCGGCGAGACGCTGGCGGTCACGACGACCACCTACAACGAGGGCACCGTCGACCCGACCTTGACCTATCAGTGGCTGCGCAACGGCGCGGTAGTCGCGGGTGCAACCGCGTCGACCTACGTCATCGCGTCGGCCGATCTGACCTACAAGTTCACCGTGCGTGTCACGGCTACCTCGCCGGCGCACGTCGCGAGCGTGTTCACCACGCTCATCCCAACGGCCGCGGTCGGCAAGGGAGTGCTCGGTGAGGACCCGGAGATAAAGCCGAACGTAGTCGCGAGTCCCGCCGCGGTGCTCACCGCCACACTGCCGGCTGGCGCCGTTACTGCACCTGCCGTCACGCTTGCCTACCAGTGGTTCCGCAACGGCGCGGCGATTGCAGGTGCGACTAAAGCGACCTTCGCGCTGACCGCCGCGGACGCGGGCAAGACCGTGTTCGTGAAGATCACCGCCAGCAAGGCCAACGTGATCCCCCTGTCGGCAACCTTCGCGTCCGACCCGGTCGACTACACCCTCGTCGCCGCAAACGCCCCGGCCGAGCTCAACAAGACCGCCGTGACGGTCACCGAGAAGCTCACCTACGCGCACAACCTCGACTTCACGTACCTCGGCGACCCGGTGACGCCCACGCTCAGCTACCAGTGGCTGCGCAACGGCGTTGCCATCGCAGGTGCAACGGCATACGAGTACTACGCCCAGGGCGCCGACTTCGACACGAAGCTCTCGGTGCGGGTGACGGCCGTCGTACCTGGCCTCATCCCGTTCGTGTCGACGACGGCCCAGACGTCCGCCGTGGGGAAGGGCGGTTCTGTGCAGGGCAATCCCACCTTCGTGCCAACGGTCTCGGCGAGCCCCGCCGGGGTGCTCACGGCGACCGTCCCGGGCGGCGCCGTGCAGACGCCGGGCGCGGTGCTGGGGTACCAGTGGTTCCGAAACGGCGTGGCGGTCGCCGGTGCGACGAAGGCGACGTACACCCTCACCGCCGCGGACTACGGGACGACGATCTTCGTGCGCGTGACCGCGAGCATGCCGAACGTGCCTACTCCGCTCCTGCTGGACGACTCGGAGCACGTCGACTATTCGGTGAAGACTGCGGACCCCGTCACGATCTCGGGTGCTACGAAGGTCGACGAGGTGCTCAGCGCGGGCATCCCGTCGTATGCGACTGCTGCCGGCGACCCGCTCAACCCGGTGCTCACCTACCAGTGGTTCCGCGGGGCCGTCGCCATCGCCGGCGCGACCGCGTCGACGTACCGCACCGTGGCCGCGGACTTCCACACAGCCCTCAAGGTGCGGGTCACCGCATCGGTGCCCGGGCTTGTGCCGAGCATCCTGACGTCTGGCCCGACGGCGGCGATCGAGCTCGGCCAGGTCGTGGCGCCCGGCACCCCCGTCGTCACCCTGAGCGCCGCGCGAGTCCTCACGGCCGCACTGGCCCCTGGAAGTGTGACCACGACCGGCACAACGCTGAGCTACCAGTGGTACCGCGACGGCGTGGCCATCGCGGGCGCGACCGCGGCGACGTACACGATCGCCGCGGCGGACTCGAACAAGAGCTTCAAGGTCAGGGTCTCGGTCAACAAACTCAACCTCGCGAGCGCGTACCTCGAGTCGCCGGCCGTCAACTACTCGATGACGGCGGACCCTCACCCGCTGCTCACCACCAATGCGCCCGGGGTCGGCAGTGCGCTGTCGCTCGTCGCGCCCGGCTACACCTCCAGCACCGGTGACCCCCTGGACCCGGCCCTCACATACCAGTGGCTGCGGGCCGGCGTCGCGATTGCGGGGGCTACCGCGTCGAGCTACACGCCCGTCGTCGCCGACCTGGGCAAGGCGCTCACGCTGCGGGTCGTCGCGACCCAGGCGGGGTACCTCTCGCTCACGACCACCTCCTTGCCGACGTCGACGGTCGTGAGCGGCCAGCTCGGCGGCTCGCTCGCCGTGCCGGTCATCACCGGCTCGTGGCCCTCGGTGCTCACGGCCGCGCTGCCCGACGGCAGCGTTACCGAGCCGGGCGTCACGCTGGCGTACCAGTGGTACCGGGGAGGAGTGGCCATCACGGGCGCGACTGCCGCGTCGTACACGCTCTCGCCCACGGCCGATCTGGGTGCCTCGATCTCGGTGAAGATCACCGTGAGCAAGGCCGGCTTCACCTCGGCGAGCCTGACCAGCGACCCGGGCCAGTACACGATCGGGGCCACCGGTGCCGTAGAGCTCGGCGTCACCGCACCGATCGTCGGTGACGTCGTCGGGTTCTCCGCCCTCCCGGACTTCACGAAGGACGGCAGCCCCTGGTCGCCGGCATCCGGGAACCTCGCCTACCAGTGGTACCTCAACGGTGTCGCGGTGACCGGCGCTGCGGGAATCGGCCCGACCTATACCGTCGTCGCGGCGAACGCGGGCAAGACCCTGACGCTGCGCGTGACGGCGAAGGCGCCGGGCTACCTGCCCGTCTCCACGGTGAGCGCTGGCGCGGTCATAGCTCTGCCCTAGAATCGAGGGGAACCGAAGCGGAGGATTCCCCATGAAGGTCGACTACGGTCAGCTCTCCCTCGCCCAGCAGTTGCTCGAGCGGCAGGACCAGGTGCATGCCAAGGGCATGTACGACTACGTGAAGGCGGAGTGCGAACTGAAGCCCGGCGACATGGGGCAGCTGCTCCTCGCCCTGTACCCGCTGACGGTGCTCTCGGTCGCCGCGGGGCAGCAGGTGTTCCGGGCAACCGGCGCCCTCGCGAGGGCGAGCGCGGACGCCGTGGGAGACACCATCAAGGAGTACGCCGCTGCCGACGAGGCAGCGCACGACGCGTTCAACCAGCTCATGGTGCAGCTCGGCGGCTCGGCGACCCCGTACTCGGACCCGCGGTCCCACCTCCCCACCCTCGGCCCCGCACAGACCTCGGCCGACCCGGGCTACGGCAGCCCCGAGGGCAACATCTTCCAGCAGGCAGCGGAGGAGGGCTCCGAGACCGGCGGCTTCGTCCGCGACTCCTTCGGCCGCGTGGTCGGCCGGGTCAGCGGCTGGACGGGATCCGGCCCCGGCGTCGTCGAGCGGAACAACCCGTCGTCGTACCTCGTGAAGCCCCAGGCGGGCAACTCCGAGATGGAGAACCTCCGCTGGTCGGCGGGCCCCCTCCTGGGCGGGGTGGACTGGATCTTCGAGCAGCTCTTCCACTTCAGCCTGCTCGAGGACGTCATCATGAAGCCGATCACCGGCAACTGGGAGGCGATCGACGAGTCCTCGATCGGCTGGGGCCACCTCGGCCGCGCCGCCTTCGAGATGGGCGAGAACTTCACCGGCCTCCCGGAGCAGACGGGCTCGTGGGAGGGAGAGGCGGCGGACATGTTCCGCGCCGCCATGGCCGCGATGGGCG
This sequence comes from Rhodoglobus sp. GW821-FHT12B09, assembly GCF_058809925.1. Classification (NCBI taxonomy): domain Bacteria; kingdom Bacillati; phylum Actinomycetota; class Actinomycetes; order Micrococcales; family Microbacteriaceae; genus Rhodoglobus; species Rhodoglobus sp. GW821-FHT12B09. Next base: position 144,045 of record NZ_JBXATB010000008.1, read on the forward strand.
CGGCGCTCGTCGGGCTGAGCGTCGCGTGCGACTACGTCTCGGGCCTGATGGAGAAGGTGAGCATGGTCGCCCAGCTCGGTGCCACGGCGATCCTCTCGAGCCTCGGCATCATCGTCACCCTCCTGCTCAGCGCGATGGCGGAGGGCGCGATCCCGGTCGTGGGCTGGATCGCGGCCGCCGCGACCGTCGCCGTCATCATCTCGAGGATCTTCACCCTCGTGAAGGCGATCTACACGATCGTCAACATGATCATGGACGCGATCTACGACTTCATCGAGTCCAAGGAGAAGCTGGTCGAGGTGGCCTTCGTCGTGGAGGACCTGGTCGAGTACTTCTCCAAGACCGCGGTCCGGGCGGTGCTCTGATCGTGGCCGGCCCCACCGAGGCCGACTTCGAGCGGCTCCGCGCGCGCCTCGAGGCATCCCTCTCCACCATTTCCGACACGGTCGCCTCCTTCCAGGCTGCCCAGCGCGAGTACGCCGCGAGCGACGCGGAGGCCGAGGAGAAGCGCGCCAAGGCTGCGCGGGCGGGCGAGCTCGGTGCAGACTGGCAGAAGGTCCAGCAGCGCATCGACCTGAAGGAGACGACCCTCGCGGACGTCTTCACGGGCCGCGACGACTCCCCGGAGGCGCGCGCCCTGCTCGCCACGGCGCGCACGACCATCACCGAGGTGTCCAAGGAGCTCGACCGCGAGGCCGAGCTCGACCCGGAGGAGACGCCCATCGAGGAGGTGCAGCGCATGCAGGCCGAGTTCGAGGCCCGCATGGCCCAGCTGCAGCGCAGGATCAGCGAGGAGCAGTTGTGAGCGACGACCTGAAAGTGGAGTTCGACGGGCTGGAGGCGGCGGTGACGAGGCTGGCCGAGTCGCGCACCCGCATCGAGAAGGCCCTCGCCGCCCTTGACGGCAAGGCCTCGGTGCTGCGCGGCCAGTGGACCGGCGAGGCGAGCGACGCGTACGACCGCGCGCACACCAATCTGGCGAAGGGGATGCGCGAGCTCAACGCCCTCCTCGGCGCGGCGTCCACGGCCCTGAGCAAGGCGAACACCGGTTTCCGCCAGGCCGAGAAGACCAACGCCGCGCGGTGGCCCTGATGGCCGAGGCCCGGCTCGTCCGCATCCTTCCCGCGCGGCAGCTCGTCGTCACCGGCCCAGCAGACTCGGCGCTCGCCACCGCGGTGGGCTCGCTCATCGACGGGAAGTTCACGCAGCGCTCGGCGCCCGGTGCCGTGCCGGTGATCTTCGAGTACGGCTCGCTCGGCAGCGCGTTGCTCGGCGGCCTCGGCGTGGGCCTGCTGCCCGGCCGCATCGGGAAGCGCGGCTGGACGGTCGTCGACTGCGCGACCGCCGACTCCCGCACCACGATCACCTTCGCCCATGTCTCAGGGATGCAGGTCGCCGATGCCGTCCGCGCCGCGATCGAGCGCACCCGCGCCGCGTTCGAGGCTGCCGGAGTGCTCGTCGACGCCGGCGAGCCGATCTCGTCCTACGACCTGCCCGAGTCGTCGCTGGGCAACCCAGCCACGTTCCGCGCGAGCGGGTTCCTCTCGGCGAACGGGCGCTGGGTCACCGCCTAGCGGCTAGGCCCGGCCGGTCAGCCGCGCGGTGAGCGCGTCAGCGGTGCGACGGGCAGACTCGCCGAGGGACTCCCAGCCCGCGGCATCCGTCGCAACACGGCGGAACGTCAGGCCAATCGCGGCGACGGGGTAGCCGTTGCGGTCGACCGCGGAGGCCCCGACCGACCCGTACTCGGCCGTCACGTCGCCCTCCTCGACGGCCCAGCCCCGTTCCCGGGTCGCCGCGAGAAGGGTGTCGAGCTCCGCGAGCGACGACGGCCCCGCCTCCGACCGGCGGATGAGGGCCGCTCGGGTCGGGAACACCGCGCGAACCTGTCCGGCGGGCAGCAGCGCGAGCATCGCCCGCCCGGTGGCGGTGAGGTGGGCGGGGAGCCGCACACCGATCGCGGACACGGTAGTGGGCGCGCGGAAGCCCTGCACCCGCGCGGCGTAGACGACGTCGGCCCCGCTGAGCACCGCGAGGTGCGCGACGACCGGGAGCCCGAGCGAGGCGACGAGCCGGTCGAGCATCGGCTTGGCGAGGCGGGCGAGCCGCTCCGACTGCAGCGCCGAGGTGCCGATCTCGGAGACGAGCGACGAGAGCCCGTACGCGTGGTCCTCGGGGTAGTGCACCACGAAGCCCTCGTCGAGCATCACCGCGAGCAGCTGGTAGACCGACGAGCGCGGGATGCCCAGCTCCCGAGCGATCGTCGACGCCGGCACCGGCCCACTGCGCGCGGCGAGGAGCCGAAGCACGCCCAGCGCACTGCGCGCCGCGGGCATGTCTGACATACCAGACAGGTTATCGCCGAGGGCCCTCGTCGGCGCGCGCCCGCGGGTGTTGCATGAGTGCCATGATCACGATCCACGTGGGTCCCCTGTCCGTCGCCGACGTCGTGGCCGTCGCCCGCGGGGGCGAGCGGGTCGAACTCGGTGCCGACGCGATCGAGGCGATGGGGGCATCCCGTGCCGTCATCGACGCGCTCGCCGAGGATCCGCGGCCGCACTACGGCGTCTCGACCGGGTTCGGCGCGCTCGCGACCAAGCACATCCCGATCGAGCAGCGCCAGCAGCTGCAGCGCTCGCTCGTGCGCAGCCACGCCGCGAGCTCCGGGCCGGAGGTGGAGCGCGAGGTGGTCCGCGCGACGATGCTCCTGCGGCTCTCGACCCTCGCGACCGGTCGGACCGGCGTGCGCCCGCTCGTCGCACAGGCCTACGCCGACCTGCTCAACGCCGGCATCACGCCGGTGATCGGGGAGTACGGCAGCCTGGGCTGCTCGGGCGACCTCGCGCCGCTCGCGCACTGCGCGCTGGCGATCATGGGCGAGGGGACGGTCCGCGTCGACGGCAGGCTCGTCGACGCCTCCGAGGTCGTGGCCGAGCCGGTCGTGCTGCAGGAGAAGGAGGGCCTCGCCCTCATCAACGGCACCGACGGGATGCTCGGCATGCTGTCGCTCGCCCTCGCCGACCTCGACGAACTCCTGACGACCGCCGACCTCGCCGCCGCCATGAGCGTGGAGGGCCTCGCCGGCACGGACAGGGTCTTCGCGGAGGACCTCCAGGCGCTGCGTCCGCACCCGGGCCAGGCGGTGTCGGCGGCCAACATGCGCGCGGTGCTGGAGGGCTCCGGCGCGATCGCCTCCCACGCGGCATCCGGATTCACGCGCGTGCAGGACGCGTACTCGCTGCGCTGCGCCCCGCAGGTGCACGGGGCGGCGCGCGACACCGTCTCCCACGCGCGCACCGTCGCCGAGCGCGAGCTCGCGAGCGCGATCGACAACCCCGTCGTGACGCTCGACGGCCGCGTGGAGTCGAACGGCAACTTCCACGGGGCGCCCGTCGGCTACGTGCTGGACTTCCTCGCGATCGCGGTCGCGGACGTGGCGAGCATGAGCGAGCGCCGCACGGACCGGTTCCTCGACAAGTCGCGCAACGGCGGGCTCAACGCGTTCCTCGCGCACGACCCCGGTGTGGACTCCGGCCACATGATCGCGCAGTACACCCAGGCGGCGATCGTGAGCGAGCTGAAGCGGCTCGCGGCGCCCGCCTCCGTGGACTCGATCCCGACCAGCGCCATGCAGGAGGACCACGTCTCGATGGGCTGGAGCGCCGCGCGCAAGCTTCGGCGCAGCATCGACGGGCTGCAGCGGGTGCTCGCGATCGAGCTCATGACGGCGGCGCGCGGCATCGAGATGCGCGGCAAGGCGCCCGCGCCGGTCAGCGCTCGCGTGATCGAGCGGCTGCGGCGAGAGGTGCCGGGGGCCGGCCCCGACCGGTACCTCGCCCCGGACATCGAGGCCGCCGTGCAATTGGTATTGAACGGCGAACTATTGGAATCAAGCGGGTTGAGTAAGGCGCTCTAGCGCCTGTATCGAAACCCGGTGGGTTGAGTAAGGGGCTCTAGCGCCTGTATCGAAACCTCACCCGGTTTCGATACGGCCGCGGGCGGCCTGCTCAACCCACCCCACGAAAGGACACGACGTGATCACCGCACACCGGGGAGCCGACCTGCACACCCTCGGCTGGCCGCAGGAGGCCGCCCTCCGCATGCTGCAGAACAACCTCGACCCCGAGGTCGCCGAGCGCCCCGAGGACCTCGTCGTCTACGGCGGCTCGGGAAAGGCGGCGCGAGACTGGCCGAGCTTCCACGCGATCGTGCGGTCGCTGCACGAGCTGCGCGGCGACGAGACCCTGCTCGTGCAGTCGGGCAAGCCGGTCGGCATCATGCAGACGCACGAGTGGGCGCCGCGCGTCCTGCTCGCCAACTCGAACCTGGTGGGGGACTGGGCGAACTGGGACGAGTTCCGCCGCCTCGAGCAGCTCGGCCTCACCATGTACGGCCAGATGACGGCCGGCTCGTGGATCTACATCGGCACCCAGGGCATCCTGCAGGGCACCTTCGAGACGTTCTCGGCCGTGGCCGAGAAGAAGTTCGGCGGCACCCTTGCCGGCACCGTCACCCTCACCGCGGGCCTCGGCGGCATGGGCGGAGCGCAGCCGCTCGCGGTCACCATGAACGACGGTGTCGCGATCTGCCTCGACGTCGACCCCAGCCGCATCCAGCGCCGGCTCGACCACGGCTACCTCGATGTGCGCGCCGACTCCCTCGCGCACGCGCTCGACCTGGCCTACGACGCTCGGGATGCCCGCAAGCCCCTGTCGATCGGAGTGCTCGCGAACGCGGCATCCGCGGTGCCCGAACTGCTCGCCCTCGGTGCCGAGATCGACATCGTCACCGACCAGACCAGCGCGCACGACCCGCTCGCGTACCTGCCCCTCGGTGTCGACTTCGACGACTGGGCGGAGGCGAAGAAGGATCCGGGCTTCGCCCAGCGCGCCCGCGAGTCGATGGCCGTGCACGTCGAGGCCATGGTCGGCTTCCAGCGCGCGGGGGCCGAGGTGTTCGACTACGGCAACAACATCCGCACCGAGGCGCTCGCGGCGGGCTACGCCGACGCTTTCTCGTTCCCCGGCTTCGTGCCCGCGTACATCCGCCCGCTCTTCGCGGAGGGCAAGGGCCCGTTCCGCTGGGCCGCGCTCAGCGGCGAGGCGAGCGACATCGCGAAGACCGACCGGGCGGTGCTCGAGCTGTTCCCCGAGAACCGGTCGCTGCAGCGGTGGATCCCGATGGCGCAGGAGCGGGTCCACTTCCAGGGACTGCCCGCGCGCATCTGCTGGCTGGGCTACGGCGAGCGGGATGCCGCGGGCCTGCGGTTCAACGAGATGGTGGCGTCGGGCGAGCTCGCCGCCCCCCTCGTGATCGGCCGCGACCACCTGGACTCCGGCTCCGTCGCGAGCCCCTATCGCGAGACCGAGGCCATGAAGGACGGCTCCGACGCGATCGCCGACTGGCCGCTGCTCAACGCGCTCGTCAACACCTCCTCCGGCGCCACCTGGGTGAGTATCCACCACGGCGGCGGCGTGGGCATCGGGCGGAGCATCCATGCCGGGCAGGTCTCCGTCGCCGACGGCACCGCGCTCGCCGCGGAGAAGCTCGCCCGCGTGCTCACCAACGACCCCGGAATGGGAGTGATCCGGCACGTGGACGCGGGCTACGATTCGGCTATCGAGTTCGCCCGTGCCCACGACGTGAAGGTGCCGATGCATGTTGAGCCATGACCCGCTCTGGCCGCGGGCGGGGGACTGGCCGGCTCCGAACGGCACCGCCGACGTGGCCCTGCTGGGCGTGCCGACGCACCTGACGTCGCTCTCGGCGACCGACGCGCACCTCACGCCTGCCGCTGTGCGCGACGCCCTGCGCCGCTACAGCCTCGACACCGCGCTGCGGATCGTCGACGCCGGCGACACGGAGGACGCGGCAGTGATCGCCGCCGTCGACGCCTCCCTGCTGATCGCGCTCGGCGGCGACAACTCCGCGACCGTGCCCGTCGCGCTCGGCCGCCTCGCGACCGGGCTCGTCACCGTCGACGCGCACCACGACCTCCGCGACGGCGAGTCGAACGGCTCGCCCGTGCGGCAGCTCGTCGAGGCGGGGCTCGCCGGCACCCGCGTCGTGCAGATCGGCATCGAGCCGTTCGCCAACTCGCGCGAGTACGCCCAGCGGGCTGCCGACTTCGGCATTACCGTCATCCTCCGCGACGAGCTGCGACGCCGGCCGATCGCCGACATCATGGCCGAGGCGATCGAGATCGCCGGCGACCGGGTGCACGTCGACCTCGATGTCGACGTGTGCGACCGGTCGGTGGCCCCCGCCTGCCCGGCCTCGGTGCCGGGGGGCATCTCGGCCGGTGAACTGCGCGACGCCGCGCGGGTGGCGGGCGGGCATCCCTCGGTCACCTCCCTCGATCTCGTCGAGGTGGACGCGGCGGCCGACGCGCCGGACCAGCGGACCGTGCGGCTCGTGGCGCTGTGCGTGCTCGAGGCGATCCGCGGGTTCGAGGCGCGATGACCACCACTCTCGTCGACAACATCGGCCTGCTGGTGACCCACGAGGAGGGCCGCCCGGAGCGCACCGGTGCCGCCCTCGTTGTCGAGGACGGCGTGGTCGCGTGGGTGGGGGAGGGCTCCCCGGCCGCCGACGAGCGCATCGACGCGGGCGGGCGCTGTGTCATCCCGGGCTTCGTCGACAGCCACAGCCACCTCGTGTTCGCGGGCGACAGGGCCGACGAGTTCGAGGCACGGATGGCGGGGCGGCGCTACGAGGCCGGCGGCATCCGGCGCACGGTGGCGGCGACGCGGGATGCCACGGACGACGAGCTCCTCGCGAACGCCCGGCGCCTCGTGGCGGAGGCCCGTGCCCAGGGCACCACGACGATCGAGATCAAGAGCGGCTACGGCCTCTCCGTCGCGGACGAGGAGCGCAGCGTACGGCTCGCGGCGACGCTCACGCCGGAGGTGACCTTCCTGGGCGCGCACGTCGTGCCGTCCGGCGTCGAGAGGGACGAGTACGTAGACCTGGTCGTGGGGGAGATGCTCGACGCCTGCGCCCCGCACGCGCGGTGGATCGACGTGTTCTGCGAGACCGGCGCCTTCACGGTGGACGAGAGCCGGCGCATCCTCGAGGCCGGGATCGCCCGGGGGCTGGGCGCCCGGGTGCACGCCGCGCAGCTGGGGGAGTCCGACGGCGTGCAGCTCGCGGTGGAGCTCGGGGCCGCCAGCGTCGACCACTGCACGTACCTCTCTCCCCGCGACATCGAGGCGCTCGCCGGCAGTAGCACTGTCGCTACGCTGCTGCCCGGCGTCGAGTTCTCGACGCGGCACCCGTATCCGGATGCACGCCGCCTGCTCGACGCGGGCGTCTCCGTCGCCCTGGCCAGCGACTGCAACCCGGGGTCGAGCTTCACCTCGTCGATGCCGCTGATGATCGCGCTGGCCGTGCGCGAGATGGGGATGACCCCCGCCGAGGCCCTCGCCGCGGCGACCCTGGGCGGGGCCGCCGCGCTGCGCCGCTCCGACGTCGGCCACCTCCGAGTGGGCGCCCGCGCCGACCTCGTCCTCCTCGACGCCCCCACCTACGTGCACCTCGCCTACCGCCCCGGCGTGCCGCTGGTCTGGCGGGTTGAGTAGCGCGCTCTGGCGGGTTGAGTAGCGCGCTCTGGCGCGCGTATCGAAACCGGTTGCTCTGGCGGGTTGAGTAGCGCGCTCTGGCGCGCGTATCGAAACCGATTGCTCGACTTCCAGGTTTCGATACGGCCGCGGGCGGCCTACTCAACCCGCCTGTAGGCTCCCTCGCATGCCCCGACCTCTGGCCGTGATCCTCCGCCTCGCGATCGCGATCGCCGTCGCTCTGGTGCTCCTCGGGCTCTGGCTCATGAACCTCCCCGAGGCCGCGCGGCAACTTTTCCTCTTCATGGACATCGGTCTCGGCGTCTGGCTCGTGCTGCTCATCGTCGGGGCGATGCGCGGCTGGGGCATCCCGTCGCTGCTGGTCGCCGCGGTGATCGGTGCCGTGCTCAACCTGCTCACGGTGACCGTCGTCGGGCTGATCCAGTCCGGCGAGCTCCCGTGGGAGTTCATCGGCTGGGCGGTGCAGGCGGGCCTCGCCTTCCTCGTCGGGGCGGCCGTCGCCGTCCTCGTTGTCAAGCCCCGGCGGCCCGCGACCGCCGCCGCATAATCTGGCAGAGTGCCACGTCTCCGCCGCAGCGACTCCTCCCGCCCCGGCCTGCAGCGGGTGCGCGCGGGCAAGGGCTTCCGCTATCTCGACCTCGAGGGCCGCGCGATCACCGACCCCGACCTCAGGGCGCGCATCGAGCACCTCGCGATCCCGCCCGCCTGGACAGACGTCTGGATCGCGCCGTACCCGAACGGCCACATCCAGGCGACCGGGACCGACGCCGCCGGCCGCACCCAGTACCTCTACCACCCGACCTGGCGCGAGCAGAAGGACAGGCTCAGTTCGACCGTGCCCTGGCGCTCGCCGAGTCGCTGCCCGCGGCGCGGCGGGCTGTCACCATGGACCTGCGCTCCGACGGGCAGACAAAGGACCGCGCGCTGGCCGCGGCATTCCGGATGCTCGACACCGGCTCGCTCCGCGTCGGCTCGGAGCGCTATGCCGAGCAGCACGGCAGCCACGGCCTCTCGACGCTGCTCTGCTCGCACGTGAACATCTCGGGCGGAGCGATCACCCTCGACTTCCCCGGCAAGAGCGGGCAGGAGTGGTCGTCCACCCTCGTCGACGCCGAGCTGGCTGACGTGCTGCGCGCACTCAAGCGCCGCGGGCCGAGCGCGCGGCTCATCGCCTGGAAGGACGGCCGGATGTGGCATCCCGTCGATGCGGGCGACATCAACGACTACGTCCGCGAGCAGACGGGCGGCGAGTTCAGCGCGAAGGACTTCCGCACCCTGCACGGCACCGTGACCGCCGCGATCGCCCTCGCGAAGGCCGGACCGCGGTCGACGCCGACCGCCCGGAAGCGCGTTGTGGCGCAGGTGATGCGCGACGTGGCCGAGGTGCTCGGCAACACCCCGGCGGTCGCGCGGGCGAGCTACGTCGACCCGCGGCTCGTCGACCACTACGACCGCGGCCGCACGATCGACCCCGCCCGCACGGGCTCGGCGGAGAGCCAGGTGCGGGCCCTCCTGTTCGACTGACCCGCGGGTTGAGCAGGACGCTCTGGCGCCCGTATCGAAACCGGAGAACGGGGTCCGGAAGCGGCAGCCGACCGGCTCCCGCGAGCGGGGCCCGGCGTGTCGCGCCCGACACGCCGCAGCGCGACACGCCCGGGTTGCAGCAAATGCCCGCGTGTGGCAAACTCGTCTAGTTCAACATTCTCCGCTTCGGCGTGAGATCACTTCCAGGCAGTGCATAGCCCGACCTCCAAGAGGTCAAGGGCTAGGCCGCGGGAAGCAGGACACGGATCAACCACCCTCCTATTGTCACGTGCTCGCGCGCGTGCCTCGGGGTGGTGGTGACAAGGCAGTAATTGACACATAAACAGTGGTGCAAAAGCAGAAGTGCTGCGCATGTACAGAGAGTGAGCCAGCCATGGCGGGACAGAAGATCCGCATTCGACTGAAGTCGTACGACCACGAGGTCATCGACTCGTCGGCGCGCAAGATCGTCGACACGGTTACCCGTGCCGGTGCAACGGTTGTCGGCCCGGTGCCGCTGCCCACCGAGAAGAACGTGATCGCTGTGATCCGCTCCCCTCACAAGTACAAGGACAGCCGCGAGCACTTCGAGATGCGCACCCACAAGCGGCTCATCGACATCATCGACCCGACCCCCAAGGCAGTTGACTCGCTCATGCGCCTCGACCTGCCGGCGGACGTCAACATCGAGATCAAGCTGTAACGGGCTTCGAGAGCCGATAGGAAAACCATGTCTAAGAACACCAAGGGTCTGCTGGGCAAGAAGCTCGGCATGACGCAGGTCTGGGATGCGAACAACAAGCTCGTTCCCGTGACCGTCGTCGAGATCACCCCCAACGTCGTTACCCAGCTGCGCTCGCAGGAGGTGGACGGCTACACCGCCGTCCAGATCGCCTACGGCCAGATCGACCCCCGCAAGGTCACCAAGCCGCTGACCGGTCACTTCGAGAAGGCGGGCGTCACTCCCCGTCGTCACCTGACTGAGCTGCGCACGGATGACACGAGCGAGTACACCCTCGGCCAGGAGCTGACCGTCGACCTCTTCGAGGCCGGCAAGAAGGTCGACGTCATGGGCACCAGCAAGGGCAAGGGCTTCGCCGGTGTCATGAAGCGCCACAACTTCAAGGGTGTTTCGTCGAGCCACGGTTCGCACCGCAACCACCGCAAGCCCGGCTCGATCGGCGCATCCTCGACCCCCAGCCGTGTCTTCAAGGGCATGCGCATGGCGGGCCGCATGGGTGGCGACCGCGTCACCGTGCTGAACCTGACCGTCCACTCGGTCGACCTCGAGAAGGGCCTGGTCCTGATCAAGGGCGCCGTGCCCGGTGCTCGTGGCCGCATCGTCTTCGTCCGCAACGCAGTGAAGGGGGCCTAGCTCACATGGCTACCTCAATCGACGTCGTCGACTCCTCCGGCAAGAAGACCGGTTCGGTCGACCTGCCCGCAGCGATCTTCGATGTACAGACCAACGTCCCGCTGATCCACCAGGTCGTCGTCGCCCAGCGTGCAGCCGCACGCCAGGGAACGCACAAGACCAAGGGCCGCGGCGAGGTCTCCGGCTCCGGCATCAAGCCCTTCAAGCAGAAGGGCACCGGCCGCGCCCGCCAGGGTTCCGTCCGCATGCCGCAGCACCGCGGCGGTGGCACGGTCCACGGCCCGCAGCCGCGCGACTACTCGCAGCGCACCCCCAAGAAGATGATCGCCGCTGCCCTGCTCGGCGCCATCTCCGACCGCGCTCGCGGTGACCGCCTCACGGTCGTCGACTCGCTGGGCAAGGGCGACGTTCCCTCGACGAAGGCCGCGGCATCCGTGCTCGCCTCTGTCACGGGCAAGAACGTGCTCATCGTCCTGGAGCGCGGCGACGAGGTCAGCTACAAGAGCGTGCGCAACCTCAAGCAGGTGCACGTGCTGTTCGCTGACCAGCTCAACGCGTACGACGTCGTGAACAGCGACGACATCGTCTTCACCAAGGCCGCCTTCGACTCGTTCGTCGGCGCCAAGGCACCCAAGGCAAAGGAAGAGGCCAGCGCATGAGCGCCGTTACCTACAAGGACCCGCGCGACGTCATCTTCGCGCCCGTCGTCTCCGAGAAGAGCTACAGCCTGATCGACGACGGCAAGTACACCTTCGAGGTCGACCCCCGTGCCAACAAGACCGAGATCAAGCTCGCCATCGAGAAGATCTTCGGTGTGAAGGTCGACTCGGTCAACACGCTGAACCGTACGGGCAAGACCCGCCGCACGCGTTTCGGTACCGGTAAGCGCAAGGACACCAAGCGTGCGATCGTCACGCTCAAGTCCGGTTCCATCGACATCTTCACGGCTGTCGGCTAGGGACTGAGGAGAGATAACAATGGCTATTCGCAAGTACAAGCCCACGACTCCCGGTCGTCGCGGTTCCTCGGTGGCAGACTTCGCCGAGATCACCCGCTCGACCCCGGAGAAGTCGCTGCTCCGTCCGCTGCCGAAGACCGGTGGGCGCAATAACGCCGGCCGCATCACGACGCGCCACATCGGTGGTGGCCACAAGCGCCAGTACCGCGTGATCGACTTCAAGCGCAACGACAAGGACGGCGTCAACGCCCGCGTTGCCGAGATCGAGTACGACCCCAACCGCACGGCGCGCATCGCGCTGCTGCACTTCGTCGATGGCACGAAGCGGTACATCATCGCTCCGAACAAGCTCAACCAGGGCGATATCGTGGAGTCGGGCCCCTCGGCCGACATCAAGCCCGGCAACAACCTGCCGCTGCGCAACATCCCGGTCGGTACGGTCATCCACATGATCGAGCTCCGTCCCGGTGGCGGCGCGAAGATGGCCCGCTCCGCGGGTGCGTCCGTCCGCCTCGTTGCCAAGGACGGCCCCTACGCGCAGCTCCGCCTGCCGTCGGGCGAGATCCGCAACGTCGACGTGCGCTGCCGCGCCACGGTCGGCGAGGTCGGCAACGCCGAGCAGTCGAACATCAACTGGGGAAAGGCCGGCCGTATGCGCTGGAAGGGCGTCCGCCCGACCGTCCGCGGTGTCGCCATGAACCCGGTGGACCACCCCCACGGTGGTGGTGAGGGCAAGACGTCCGGTGGACGTCACCCCGTCAGCCCCTGGGGCCAGAAGGAAGGCCGTACGCGCAAGCGCAACCTTCCGAGTGACCAGCTCATCGTCCGCCGCCGCAATGTCGGCAAGAAGCGCAAGTAGGAGTCAAGAAGATGCCACGCAGTCTGAAGAAGGGCCCCTTCGTCGACGACCACCTGCTGCAGAAGGTCGTGAAGGCGAATGAGGCCGGTAGCAAGAACGTGATCAAGACCTGGTCGCGCCGCTCGATGATCATCCCGGCCATGCTGGGTCACACCATCGCGGTGCACGACGGTCGCAAGCACATCCCGGTGTTCGTCACCGAGACCATGGTCGGGCACAAGCTCGGCGAATTCTCGCCCACCCGCACGTTCCGTGGGCACGAGAAGGATGACAAGAAGGGTCGTCGCCGCTAATGGTTGAATCCATCGCTCGCGTGAAGCACATTCGCGTGACGCCGACGAAGGCTCGTCGCGTCGTCAACCTCATCCGTGGCAAGCAGGCCATGGAGGCCCTCGCCATCCTCAAGTTCGCGCCCCAGGGTGCGAGCGAGCCCGTGTACAAGCTCGTCGCGTCGGCAATCGCCAACGCGAAGGTCAAGGCGGATGCCGAGAACAGCTACCTCGACGAGCAGGACCTGTTCGTCGCCGAGGCGTTCGTCGACGAGGGAACGACCCTGAAGCGGTTCCAGCCGCGCGCCCAGGGCCGTGCCTTCCAGATCCTCAAGCGCACGAGCCACATCACGATCAAGCTCGCCACCCCGGACGTGGCAGAGGCCAAGCCCGCGAAGGCAGGGAAGAAGTAATGGGACAGAAGGTAAACCCCTACGGTTTCCGTCTGGGAATCACCACCGACCACGTGTCGCGCTGGTTCTCCGACAGCACCAAGAGCGGGCAGAAGTACAGCGACTACGTCGCTGAGGATGTCAAGATCCGCAACCTGCTCAAGACCTCGCTCGACCGCGCCGGTGTGGCGCGCATCGAGATCGAGCGCACCCGCGACCGCGTCCGCGTGGACATCCACACGGCGCGCCCCGGCATCGTCATCGGCCGCCGCGGAGCAGAGGCCGAGCGCATCCGCGCCGACCTCGAGAAGCTCTCGGGCAAGCAGATCCAGCTCAACATCCTCGAGGTGAAGAACCCCGAGGCCGAGGCTCAGCTCGTCGCGCAGGGCATCGCCGAGCAGCTCTCCGCTCGTGTGGCGTTCCGCCGCGCGATGCGCAAGGGACTGCAGGGCGCCCAGCGCACCCCGTCGGTCAAGGGTGTTCGCATCCAGGTCTCCGGCCGCCTCGGCGGCGCGGAGATGAGCCGCTCGGAGTTCTACCGCGAGGGCCGCGTTCCGCTGCACACCCTGCGCGCCAACATCGACTACGGCTTCTACGAGGCCAAGACGACGTTCGGCCGCATCGGCGTGAAGGTCTGGATCTACAAGGGCGACATCACGAACAAGGAGCTTGCCCGCGAGCAGGCCAACCAGAAGTCCACCCGTCCGGAGCGCCGTGACGACCGTGGCGGCGATCGCCGCGACAGCCGTCCGCCCCGCTCGTCTGCCCCCAAGGCCGACGCACCGGTCGCAGCAGGAGTTGAGGCGTAACCATGTTGATCCCTCGTAAGGTCAAGCACCGCAAGCAGCACCACCCCGGCCGTTCCGGCCAGGCGACCGGTGGCACCGTCGTGTCGTTCGGCGAGTTCGGCATCCAGGCGCTCACGCCCGCGTATGTCACGAACCGCCAGATCGAGGCGGCCCGTATCGCGATGACCCGTCACATCAAGCGTGGTGGAAAGGTGTGGATCAACGTCTACCCCGACCGCCCGCTCACCAAGAAGCCGGCCGAGACCCGCATGGGTTCCGGTAAGGGTTCACCCGAGTGGTGGATCGCGAACATCAAGCCCGGACGCGTGCTCTTCGAGCTCAGCGGTGTCAACGAGACCGTTGCCCGTGAGGCGCTCACCCGTGCAATCCACAAGCTGCCCCTCAAGGCACGCATCATCAAGCGCGAGGAGGGCGACGCATAATGGCGATCGGATCCAAGGAGCTCGCTCCTGTCGAGCTCGACACCTTTGAAGACGAGCGTCTCATCGACGAACTGAAGAAGGCGAAGGAAGAACTCTTCAACCTCCGCTTCCAGTCCGCGACCGGACAGCTCGAGAGCCACGGGCGCATTCGCGCGGTCAAGCGCGACATCGCCCGCATCTACACGGTCATCCGTGAGCGCGAGCTGGGCATCCGTGCCACGCCCGTCGCGGTCGAGGCTCCGGCCAAGACCACCAAGAAGGCAACCACCAAGAAGGCGGATGCAGCGGCTGAGGCCCCTGCGGACACCACTGAAGAGACGAAGGAGGCGTAATCATGGCCAAGGTCGAAGCAACACAGAAGGCGGACACGACCGCCGAGCTCGCTCGCGGATACCGCAAGAGCCGTCGCGGCTACGTGACCAGCGACAAGATGGACAAGACCATCGTCGTCGAGGTCGAGGACCGCGTTAAGCACCCCCTGTACGGCAAGGTCATCCGCCGTACCTCCAAGGTCAAGGTCCACGACGAGGCGAACGGCGCCGGCATCGGCGACCTCGTCCTCATCAGCGAGACTCGCCCGCTGAGCGCCTCCAAGCGCTGGCGCCTGGTCGAGATCCTCGAGAAGGCGAAGTAGCTCATGCTTCAGCAGGAATCCCGAGTCAAGGTCGCCGATAACACCGGCGCCAAGGAGCTCCTCACGATCCGCGTCCTCGGTGGCTCCGGCCGCCGTTACGCGGGCCTCGGCGACGTTATCGTCGCCACAGTCAAGGACGCGATCCCCGGCGGCAACGTCAAGAAGGGCGATGTGGTCAAGGCCGTCATCGTTCGCGTCGTCAAGCAGACCCGTCGTCCCGACGGCTCGTACATCAAGTTCGACGAGAACGCCGCTGTGATCCTGAAGGGCGACGGTGACCCCCGTGGCACCCGCATCTTCGGACCGGTCGGCCGTGAGCTCCGTGACAAGAAGTTCATGAAGATCATCTCGCTCGCTCCGGAGGTGCTGTAACTCATGGCCAACATTCGCAAGGGCGACCTCGTGCAGGTCATCAGCGGCCCGACCCAGGACCGCGGCGGAGACCGCGGCAAGCAGGGTCGCGTCATCACTGTGATCGCCGGCAAGGACCGCGTTGTCGTGGAGGGTGTCAACTTCGTCACCAAGCACGTCAAGGTGGGCCAGACCCAGCGCGGCACCAAGACCGGCGGCATCGAGACGATGGAGGCACCGATCCACGTGTCGAACGTCGCGCTCGTCGACCCCGACACCAAGCTCCCCGCCCGCGTGGGCTTCCGCGTCGAGACGGACGACCGTGGCAAGACCACGCGCGTCCGCTTCTTCAAGAAGTCGCGTCGGGTCGAATCCAAGAAGGCCGCCAAGGCCTCGACGAAGTCTGAGGACAAGGCCGACAAGGCCGAGCCGAAGGCCGCCGCCAAGAAGGCTGCTCCCGCAGCAGCCGAGAAGGACGCTGACTAATGACTGACACCGCTACTGCCGCGAAGGCTGGCGCTCCGGAGAGCAAAATCCAGCCGCGCCTCAAGCAGAAGTACCGCAACGAGATCGCCGCGCAGCTCACCAAGGACTTCGGCTTCACGAACCCGCACCAGGTGCCGGGCCTCGTGAAGGTCGTCGTCAACACCGGTGTCGGCGAGGCTGCCCGCGACGGCAAGATCATCGACGGCGCCGTCAAGGACCTCACGGCCATCACCGGCCAGAAGCCCCAGGTGACGAACGCCCGCAAGTCCATCGCTCAGTTCAAGCTGCGCGAGGGCCAGCCCATCGGCGCCCACGTCACCCTTCGCGGCGACCGGGCGTGGGAGTTCCTCGACCGCCTCGTCACCCTCGCACTGCCCCGAATCCGCGACTTCCGCGGCCTCTCGGACAAGCAGTTCGACGGCCGTGGCAACTACACGTTCGGCCTCACGGAGCAGTCGATGTTCCACGAGATCGACCAGGACAAGATCGACCGCGTTCGTGGTTTCGACATCACCGTCGTGACCACCGCCAAGAACGACGACGAGGGTCGCGCGCTGCTCAAGGCGCTCGGCTTCCCGTTCCGCACGGCCGAGAACTCCGGAAACTAACCACCCAAGCACCACCGATCGACCAGGTCGGCATTCGCGTAACGGATGCCGAAACCGGACGAGATAGGCACCACAACTCATGACAATGACAGATCCGGTCGCAGACCTGCTGACCCGGCTGCGCAACGCCAACTCGGCGTACCACGACACGGTCTCGCTGCCCAGCAGCAAGCTCAAGTCGCACCTCGCGGAGATCCTCAAGACCGAGGGCTACATCTCCGCGTGGAAGGTCGAGGACGCGCGCGTCGGCCAGACCCTCACGATCGACCTCAAGTACGGGCCCAACCGCGAGCGCTCCATTGTGGGCATCAAGCGCGTCTCCAAGCCCGGCCTCCGCGTGTACGCGAAGTCGACCGAGATCCCCAAGGTTCTCGGCGGTCTCGGCGTCGCCATCCTGTCCACCTCCTCCGGTCTGCTGACCGACAAAGAGGCGACCTCGAAGGGCGTGGGTGGGGAAGTCCTCGCCTACGTGTGGTAACCCGTCATGTCACGAATCGGAAGACTCCCCATCGACGTCCCCAGCGGCGTTGAGGTGAAGATCGACGGCCAGTCCGTCGCCGTCAAGGGCCCGAAGGGCGAGCTGTCGCTCGTCGTCAAGAGCCCCATCGCCGTCACGGTCGAGGACGGACAGGTGCTCGTCACCCGTCCCGACGACGAGCGCGAGTCGCGCTCGCTCCACGGCCTCACCCGCACGCTCATCGCGAACCAGATCATCGGTGTCACCGATGGCTACACCAAGGGCCTCGAGGTCGTCGGTACCGGTTACCGCGTTGCGGCCAAGGGCGACTCGGTCGAGTTCGCGCTCGGCTTCTCGCACTCCATCACGGTTGACCCGCCCGCGGGCATCAGCTTCACGGTCGAGGGCAACAACAAGCTGACGGTCAGCGGCATCGACAAGCAGGCCGTCGGCGAGGTCGCGGCCAACATCCGCAAGCTGCGCAAGCCCGAGCCGTACAAGGGCAAGGGCGTGCGTTACGCCGGCGAAGTAGTCCGCCGCAAGGCCGGAAAGAGTGGTAAGTGATCATGGCTCTCGGAACCAGAGGTAAGAGCAAGTCGGCCGCAAAGGGCCGCAGGCACGCCCGCCTTCGCAAGAAGGTCATCGGCACCGAGGCGCGTCCGCGCCTCGTCGTCACCCGTTCGGCCCGCCACGTGTTCGTGCAGGTCGTGGATGACTCGAAGGGCCACACCCTCGCGAGCGCATCGACCCTCGAGGCCGACATGCGCACGTTCGACGGTGACAAGACCGCCAAGGCGCGCAAGGTCGGCGAGCTCGTCGCCGAGCGCGCGAAGAAGGCCGGCGTCGAGGCCGTCGTGTTCGACCGTGGCGGTAGCCGCTACGCAGGACGCGTCGCAGCGATCGCCGACGGAGCGCGAGAGGGCGGACTGAACCTGTGAGCGACGCAACTACTAACAAGGAGCAGGACGTGGCTGAGCCCACTACCGAGGCTGTCGCAACGACGGAGGCCGTCGCAGACGCTCCCGCGACCGACCTCACCAACGAGCCCCGCGAGGCCCGCCGTGGCGGCCGCGAGCGCAACCCGAACCGTGACCGCGGCAACAGCCGCGACGCGGAGAAGAGCCAGTTCCTGGAGCGCGTCGTGACCATCAACCGCGTGTCGAAGGTCGTGAAGGGCGGTCGTCGCTTCAGCTTCACCGCTCTCGTGGTCGTCGGCGACGGCAACGGACTGGTCGGCGTCGGCTACGGCAAGGCCCGCGAGGTCCCCACCGCGATCTCGAAGGGCGTCGAGGAGGCGAAGAAGAACTTCTTCCGCGTCCCCCGCGTCGCCCAGACGATCCCGCACCCCGTGCAGGGCGAGGCCGCTGCCGGCGTCGTGCTGCTGCGTCCGGCCTCGGCCGGTACCGGTGTTATCGCGGGCGGTCCGGTTCGCGCCGTACTCGAGTGCGCCGGCATCCATGACGTCCTGAGCAAGTCGCTCGGCTCGTCGAACACGATCAACATCGTGCACGCGACGGTTGCTGCCCTCAAGCAGCTCGAGGAGCCCCGCGCGGTCGCCGCGCGCCGCGGCCTCTCCGTCGAGCACGTCGTCCCGGCCCGCCTGCTGCGCGCCGAGGCTGAAGCTAAGGCAGGTGTCTGATGGCCGCGCGCCTGAAGGTGACCCAGATCAAGTCCAAAATCAGTGAGAAGCAGAACATGCGCGACACCCTGCGGAGCCTCGGGCTCCACCGCATCGGTGACGTGACTGTTCGCGAGGACAACAAGCAGAACCGTGGCTACGTGCGCACGGTCGCTCACCTCGTCAAGGTCGAGGAGATTGACTAATGGCTGACGAAGCTACCCCCAAGAAGGCGCCGGCCAAGGCCGCTGCGCCCAAGACGAGCGCGGACAAGCCCGCCGCCGCCAAGGCTCCCGCGAAGGCCGCTGCCCCCAAGGCTGCTGCCGCCGCGAAGGCCCCGGCCGCCAAGGCTGCTGACAAGGCTCCCGCGAAGGCCGCTGCCCCCAAGGCCGCTGCCGCCGCGAAGTCCGACGACACTGCTGCTGCCAAGGCGCCCGCCGCCAAGGCCGCACCGGCGAAGAAGGCACCCAAGGACGACGCTCCGGCGCGCCCCCAGGTGCTGAAGATCCACCACCTCCGCCCCGCTGCGGGTGCCAAGAAGGACAAGACCCGCGTCGGACGCGGTGAGGGTTCCAAGGGCAAGACTGCGGGCCGCGGTACCAAGGGCACGAAGGCTCGCTACTCGGTCCGTCCGGGCTTCGAGGGTGGAAACCTGAACTTCGTCATGCGCCAGCCGAAGCTGCGCGGGTTCAAGAACCCGTTCCGCGTCGAGTACCAGGTCGTCAACCTCGACAAGCTCGCCGAGCTGTACCCCAAGGGCGGCGACGTCACCACCCTCGACCTGGTTGCCAAGGGCGCCGTTCGCAAGAACGAGAAGGTCAAGGTTCTTGGGCAGGGTGATATTGCGGTTAAGCTGAACGTTGCAGTCGACAAGGTCTCCGGCTCTGCTGAGCAGAAGATCGTTGCCGCTGGCGGTTCGGTCAAGTAAGTAACCCGTAACAACGGGTTTCGAGCGGGGCTGGTCACCAGCCCCGCTCGATTGCATTACCAAAGACAATCGGAGGCCTTGTGTTTAGAGCTGTCGCGCGGATCTTCCGCACGCCTGACCTTCGCAGGAAGATCGGGTTCACACTCGGCATCGTTGCGCTGTTCCGCCTGGGGTCGTTCATCCCCGCGCCGTTCGTCGACTTCGGAAACGTGCAGGAGTGCCTCGCGAGCAACGCGGGCACCTCCGGCCTCTACGACCTCGTGAACCTCTTCAGCGGCGGCGCACTGCTCCAGCTGTCGGTCTTCGCGCTCGGGATCATGCCGTACATCACGGCCTCGATCATCGTGCAGCTGCTGCGCGTGGTCATCCCGCACTTCGAGACCCTCTACAAGGAGGGCCAGGCCGGCCAGTCCCGCCTGACGCAGTACACCCGCTACCTCACGATCGCCCTCGGCGTCCTCCAGTCGACGACGCTCATCACGGTCGCCCGCAGCGGCGCGCTCTTCCCGTCCAACTCGGGCGCGGCGGCCTGCAGCCAGCTCATCACCGACGACTCCTGGTACGCGATCATGCTGATGGTCATCACGATGACCGCCGGCACCGGCCTCATCATGTGGATGGGCGAGCTCATCACCGAGCGCGGCATCGGCAACGGCATGTCGCTGCTCATCTTCACGTCGATCTCGGCCCGCTTCCCCGGCTCGCTCTGGAGCATCCAGGAGGCGAAGGGCATCGAGGTCTTCATCGGGGTGATCCTGATCGGCGTGCTGATCGTGGGCGCCGTGGTCTTCGTCGAGCAATCGCAGCGGCGCATCCCTGTGCAGTACGCGAAGCGCATGGTCGGTAGGCGCACGTACGGCGGCAACAACACGTACATCCCCATCAAGGTGAACATGGCCGGCGTCGTGCCCGTGATCTTCGCCTCCTCGCTGCTGTACCTGCCCGCCCTCATCGCGCAGTTCAACCAGCCGGCTGCAGGCCAGGCGCCCGCGGGCTGGGTCACCTGGATCCAGACCTACCTGACCAAGGGCGACCACCCGCTGTACATGCTGATGTACTTCCTGCTCATCGTCGGCTTCACGTACTTCTACGTGGCGATCACCTTCAACCCCGAAGAGGTCGCCGACAACATGAAGAAGTACGGCGGCTTCATCCCGGGCATCCGGGCCGGCCGTCCGACCGCGGAGTACCTGGACTACGTGCTCACGCGCGTGACCCTCCCGGGATCGCTCTACCTCGGCCTGATCGCGCTCATACCGCTCATCGCCCTCGTTCTCGTGGGGGCGAACACGAACTTCCCGTTCGGCGGCGCGAGCATCCTGATCATCGTCGGTGTCGGCCTCGAGACCGTTAAGCAGATCGACTCCCAGCTGCAGCAGCGTCACTACGAGGGCCTGCTCCGTTGACCCGGCTGCTCATTGTCGGCCCGCCAGGGGCCGGCAAAGGCACGCAATCCACCCGGATCACCGAGACATACCAGATTCCTGCCATCGCGACGGGCGACATCTTCCGCGCGAACATCAAGAACCAGACTGATCTCGGCAAGCAGGTCAAGGCGATCATCGACGCGGGCGACTTCGTACCGGATTCGCTGACCAACGACCTCGTCGCCAGCCGGCTCCAGGAGGCGGACGCCCGCGGCGGCTTCCTCCTCGACGGGTACCCGCGCACGCTCGACCAGCTGCGGTTCCTCGACGAGGTGCTCGCCGCCGACGGCGCCGCCCTCGACGCGGTCATCCAGCTCGTCGTCGACCCTGACGAGGTGGTGTCGCGGCTGCTGAAGCGGGCCCACCAGGAGGGGCGCACGGATGACACGGAGGAGACGATCCGTCACCGCCAGTCGCTGTACCAGCGCGAGACCGCGCCGCTCATCGCCGTCTACGGAGAGCGCGGGCTGGTCCTCAAGATCGACGCGCTCGGCCAGGTCGACGATGTGAGCTCCCGTATCGCCGAGTCACTCGCGTCGCGCGGCATCGTCCCCCCGGATACCGCGACCCGCTGACGTGGCCCTCGGCAGAGCGAAGATCTACAAGACGCCCGCCGAGCTGCGCCTCATGGTGCGGCCCGGCGCGGTGACGGCCGCCTCGCTCGCGGCAGTTCGCGCTGCAATCCGGCCGGGCGTCACGACTCTGGAGCTGGACGCGATCGCGGAGCGCGCCATCCGTGACGCGGGCGGAGTGCCTAACTTCATGAAGGAGCCCGGCTACCGCCACACGCTGTGCGTCTCGGTCAACGACGAGATCGTGCACGGAATCCCCGGTGACCGGGTACTGCAGCCCGGTGACATCGTCTCCGTGGACAGCGGCGCGGAGGTCGACGGCTGGAATGGCGATGCTGCCATCACCGTCGTGATACCGGATGCCTCGCGCCCCGAGGTCGTCGCAGCACGGCAGGAGCTCGCGGACGCGACCGAGCACGCGCTGTGGGCGGGCATCGCCGAGCTGGCGCGGGCGAAGCGGCTCAACCAGGTGGGCGGCGCCATCGAGGACACGGTCGACTCGCGCGGCGAGTTCGGCATCATCGAGGACTACGTGGGCCACGGCATCGGGCGCTCCATGCACGAGGACCCTCCGGTCTACAACTTCCGCGTCCGCGGCGCCGGGCCCGAGGTGCGCCCCGGGCTCGTGGTCGCCATCGAGCCGATGATCACGCGCGGCGGGGTCGACAGCCACGTGCTCGCGGACGAGTGGACGGTCGCCACGGATGACGGCACCGACGCCGCGCACTGGGAGCACAGCGTCGCCGTGCACTCCGGCGGGCTCTGGGTTCTCACCGCGGAGGACGGCGGAGCATCCGGTCTCGCGCCGTTCGGGGTGGTCCCGGCGCCCATCGCGTGATTTCGCTCGAGGCTTATACCTCACGGTTGGCGAAACGCCCGGGAATGACCTAAGCTTGATCTTTGGTGTTTCCAGCCGCTTTTTTGCGTGCTTGGACACCGATCCCCGCAGACCAGCGATTCAATACTTTTAGCGACGAAGAGGCTATGGCCAAAAAAGACGGTGTCATCGAGATCGAGGGAGCAGTAGTCGAAGCTCTGCCCAACGCAATGTTCCGCGTTGAGCTGACCAACGGCCACAAAGTGCTCGCCCACATCTCGGGCAAGATGCGACAGAACTACATCAGGATCCTCCCGGAGGACCGTGTGGTCGTCGAGTTGAGCCCCTACGACCTGACCCGTGGCCGGATCACCTACCGCTACAAGTAACGAGCGCGCTGGAAAGTAACGAACCGCGGCATCCCGCGGATTCGAAGACAGCGAGTGCAAGGAAACAACATGAAGGTCAACCCCAGCGTCAAGCCCATCTGCGACCACTGCCGCGTCATTCGCCGCAATGGCAACGTCATGGTGATCTGCAAGAGCAACCCTCGCCACAAGCAGCGCCAGGGCTAAGTAGTACACACAAACAGAACAGCACCAGGAACTCGCTCCGGCGAGGGACACCGAGGGTTGGAGGCCTTCGCACCGGTGCTGTCCATAACCTCCACATGACTCCATAAGGGAGATGCATCATGGCACGTCTAGCCGGCGTCGACATCCCGCGCGACAAGCGCGTGGAGGTCGCACTGACCTACATCTACGGTGTTGGCCGTACGAGGGCCCTCAAGACCCTCGCCGACACCGGGATCAGCGGTGAGATCCGCGTCAAGGATCTGACCGATGACCAGCTCATCGCACTGCGCGACTACATCGAGGTGAACTTCAAGGTAGAGGGTGACCTCCGCCGTGAGGTTGCCGCTGACATCCGCCGCAAGGTCGAGATCGGCAGCTACCAGGGTATTCGCCACCGTCGCGGCCTGCCCGTGCACGGGCAGCGCACCAAGACCAACGCTCGCACCCGCAAGGGCCCGAAGCGCACTGTTGCCGGTAAGAAGAAGGCGGGACGCAAGTAATGGCTGCACCGAAGGCCGCTGCGCGGAAGCCGCGCCGCAAGGAGAAGAAGAACATCGCGCTGGGCCAGGCCCACATCAAGTCGACGTTCAACAACACGATCGTGTCGATCACCGACCCGAGCGGGGCCGTCATCAGCTGGGCCTCGTCCGGCGCCGTCGGCTTCAAGGGCTCGCGCAAGTCGACGCCCTTCGCCGCCCAGCTCGCAGCGGAGTCCGCTGCCCGCCAGGCGCAGGAGCACGGCATGAAGAAGGTCGACGTCTTCGTCAAGGGACCGGGCTCCGGCCGCGAGACCGCGATCCGCTCCCTCCAGGCCGCTGGCCTCGAGGTCGGCAGCATCAACGACGTGACGCCCCAGGCGCACAACGGATGCCGCCCGCCCAAGCGCCGCCGCGTCTAACTCATTCGCTGGTTGAGCAGCCGCCTGCGGCGCATCGGGACCTGATCTCGGTACGGCCGCGGGCGGCCTGCTCAATCCGCTCAGCTTTCCTCCTCTCAACAACTCAATAGACCGACGGGCCAGCCACTCGTCGCATCCAGGTGTCAAATAGCGGACACCTCGCCGAAAGGAAACACCAGTGCTCATCGCACAGCGCCCCACTCTTGCCGAAGAGAACATCTCCGAGTTCCGCTCGCGCTTCGTCATCGAGCCGCTCGAACCCGGTTTCGGTTACACCCTCGGAAACTCCCTGCGCCGCACCCTGCTCTCCTCGATCCCCGGAGCCGCTGTTACGAGCATCCGCATCGACGGGGTCCTTCACGAGTTCAGCACCGTGCCCGGTGTCAAGGAGGACGTCACCGAGGTCATCCTGAACATCAAGAACCTGGTCGTCTCGAGCGAGCACGACGAGCCCATCACGGCCTACCTGCGCAAGCAGGGCGCCGGCGAGGTCACGGCAGCCGACATCTCGGCTCCCGCGGGCGTGGAGATCCACAACCCGGAGCTCGTCATCGCGACGCTCAACGACAAGGCGAAGTTCGAGCTCGAGCTCACCATCGAGCGCGGCCGCGGCTACGTCTCCGCGACCCAGAACCGGAGCGAGTTCAGCGAGGCGGGCCAGATCCCGATCGACTCGATCTACTCGCCCGTGCTCAAGGTGACCTACCGCGTCGAGGCGACTCGTGCCGGTGAGCGCACCGACTTCGACCGCCTGGTCGTCGACGTCGAGACGAAGTCCGCGATCACCCCGCGCGACGCCGTCGCCTCCGCCGGCCGCACGCTGACCGAGCTGTTCGGCCTGGCGCGCGAGCTCAACAACGCCGCCGAGGGCATCGAGATCGGCCCCGCGCCGGTCGACGCCGTTCTCTCCAGCGAGCTGAGCATGCCGATCGAGGACCTCGACCTGAGCGTCCGCAGCTACAACTGCCTCAAGCGTGAGGGCATCAACACGGTCAGCGAGCTCGTCGCGCTGAGCGAGACGCAGCTCATGAACATCCGCAACTTCGGTCAGAAGTCGGTGGACGAGGTCAAGGACAAGCTCGTCGAGATGGGCCTGTCGCTCAAGGACAGCGTTCCCGGATTCGACGGCGCCCACTTCTACGGTGGCTACGACGACGACGAAGCCAACGCGTAGCCGCACCCACTTTTGACACTGGAGATCTAGAACAATGCCTACACCTACCAAGGGACCCCGCCTCGGCGGAGGGCCGGCCCACGAGCGCCTGCTGCTCGCGAACCTCGCCGCCGCCCTGTTCACCCACAAGAGCATCAAGACGACCGAGACGAAGGCCAAGCGCCTGCGTCCGATCGCCGAGCGCCTCATCACGTTCGCGAAGCGCGGCGACCTGCACGCGCGCCGTCGCGTGCTCGCGGTCATCGGCGACAAGACCGTCGTGCACGAGCTCTTCACGGAGATCGCCCCGCTCGTCGAACTGCGCGAGGGCGGCTACACCCGCATCACGAAGCTCGGCTTCCGCAAGGGCGACAACGCGTCGATGGTCCAGATCGAGCTCGTGCTCGAGCCGGTGAACCCGAAGCCGAAGTCCGCGAAGAAGACCGCTGCTGCATCCGCCAAGGACGAGAAGCCGGCCGCTGCCGCTCCCGTCGAGGAGGCCCCGGTCGAGGAGACCGAGACCGCCGAGGTCGAAGAGGCTGCCGCCGAGTCGACCGACGCTGTCGAGGCCGAGACCGTCGAGGCCGAGACCGTCGAGGCCGAGGCTGCCGACGCCGAGGTCGAAGCTGCCGACGAGGCCGAGTCCAAGTAGTCGTACCCGTCAGAAGGGCCCCGCTTTCGAGCGGGGCCCTTCTGCGTTCTGCCACGCGTCGAAGTAGCGGGTCCGCGCTACAGCCCCTTCGTCGCGCGGCAGCAATTTCAGTAGCGCGACGAGAAACCTGTAGCGCGAAGGGAAGGCGGGCGGCGGGGGACGGAAGGCGGGCGGGCGGACGGCGGGGGACGGAAGGCGGGCGGGCGGGCGGCGGGCGAGGCGGGCGGGCGGCGGGGGGAGGCACCCAGCGCCGCGCTACACCGGGCGGTTTGCCAGCCCGTAGTCGTTGTCGTCGAGCAGCGGCGGGATCTCCGCAAGCCGCTGCAGGGCATCCGCGAGCGCTCCGCTGTAGATGCGGCCGCCGGTGGGGCCGGGGTGCACCTGGTCGTCGGCGAGCACGTCGAGCTGCGGCTGGATGGCGGAGTACCAGTTCGACAGCTCCACGTCGCGCTTGTCGCGGGCGAACTCGCTGAGGATCGAGTTCACGTCCGGCCCCCACTCGCGCGGCACCTGCACGTTGACGACGATCATCTGCGTGCCCCGCGGCAGCATCGCGTGCACGTCCTCGAGGGTCTCCTCGTCGATCCAGCCGTTGGTCCCGAGCCCGAGCACGAGGATCGGCCGCATCGCGCCGGACGCGACCACCGAGCTCACGATGTCCTCGGCCTCGAACATCTGCCGCGACACCACGGCGTCGATCGCGATCCCGGGGAAGGCCTCCTCGAGCTCCGGAGCGGCCGCGAGCATCACCGAGTCGCCGATCGCGTAGATCTCGTCGCCGGTCGGCAGCGGCTGGGCGCGGCGCGGCGCGGTCGCGAATCCCGGAAGGGCCAGCAGTGCCTCGCCCGCCTCGATCGCCGCCTGCGCCTGACTGCGCCCGGGGTCGCTGGCGACGGCAACGCCGGTCAGCCCGGCGGTCGCGAGCAGGGCGGCAACAGCAAGAGCAGAGGCGGCCCGGATGACGACGCGCCCCCGAACCACGTACGAGACGCTGCCGCGCACCCCCCGCCGCCGCAGCGGGGTCTCGACGAAGCGGTAGGACAGGGCGGAGGCCCCCGCGGTCACCACCAGCGCCGCCGACGGAGCCGCCCACCAGGCGGCATTCTGGGGCAGCCACGCCACGAGCAGCACGAGCACCGGCCAGTGCCAGAGGTAGAGGCCGTACGACCGCTCGCCGATCCAGCGCAGGGGCTGCACGTCGAGCGCGCGGCCGAGCCACGACTCCGTGGCCGTGGCGCCCGCGATGGCGACGGCGGTGAGGACGGCGACAAGCGCGAGGCCGCCGTGGGTGGCGAGCCAGTCCCCCTCGGGGAGCAGTGCGGCGATGGCGATGACGCCCGCGGTGGCGAGGGCGCCCGCGATCGGGAGGGCGACCCGGGCCGGACGGGGGAGGGGGGCCGCGGCATCCGTGAACCTGCCCTCCAGCAGGAAGGCGAGGGCGGCGCCCAGGGCGAGGCCGAAGCTGTGCGTGTCGGTGCCGTAGTACACGCGGGTGGCGTCGGGACCGGCGAGCAGGGCCATGGCGACCGCGGAGCCGACGGCCAGAAGCAGGGCGATACCGGAGCGGGCGAACCGGTTGCGGACGAGGAGCAAGAGGAGGAGGGCGAGCGGCCAGAGGAGGTAGAACTGCTCCTCCACGGCCAGCGACCAGAGGTTTCGGAACAGCTCGGGCGAGGTGGCGTCGAAGTAGCTCTCGCCCTGGAGGATCGCCAGCCAGTTGCTGCTGAAGGTCGCCGCACCGAGCACCTGGCGGCCGAGGCCCACGAGCACGTCCCCGCCGATGAACAGGGCCGCGCTCGAGCACAGGGCAACCACGAGCACGAGGGCCGGCAGCAGCCTCCGAGCGCGGCGAGCCCAGAAACCCCCGAGGGAGATGCGGCCGGCCGTGGCGCGCTCGCGGACGAGCAGCCCGGTGATGAGGAATCCCGAGATCACGAAGAAGACGTCGACGCCGACGTAACCGCCCTTGAGGGTGTCGGGGAGGAAGTGGAACGCGATGACCGCGAGCACCGCGACGGCGCGGAGCCCGTCGAGGCCGGGCAGCCGAATAGGGGCGCGCGTCGAAGGAGAAGTCATGGTGGGTACCGCGAACAAGCCTACCCGCCGTAGTTTGGGGGTATGGCGAGCGAAGCGACGACGATCACGGCGGGTGCGCGCGAGGTGCGCATCTCCAGCCCCTCCCGAGTGCTGTGGCCGGAGCCCGGCATCACCAAGCTGCAGCTCGCCGAGTACATCGTGGCGGTGGGCGACGCGTTCGTGCGCGCGAACGGCGACCGGCCGGTGTCGCTGCAGCGTTTCCCGGACGGCATCGACGGCGAGCAGTTCTTCTCGAAGAACCCGCCGAAGGGCGCGCCCGACTACGTTCGGAGCGTCCCGGTCGTCTACCCGAGCGCACGGTCGCACCCGCAGCTCGTGATCGACGAGGTGGCGGTCGCGGTCTGGGCCGTACAGATGAACACGGTCACCTTCCACCCGTGGCCGTCGCGCGCGGAGAACAGCGACAACCCCGACCAGCTGCGCATCGACCTTGACCCCCAGCCCGGAACTGACTTCGGGGATGCCGTGGCGGCAGCCCTCGCCCTGCGCACGGTGCTGACCGAGGCGGGGCTCACGTCGTTCGTCAAGACGTCGGGCAACCGGGGACTCCACGTGTTCGCCCCGATCGAGCCCACGCACGAGTTCCTCGACGTGCGGCACGCCGTCATCGCGGCCGCCAGGGAGCTCGAGCGGCGCATGCCTGACGCGGTCACGACGGCGTGGTGGAAGGAGGAGCGCGGCGAGAAGATCTTCGCGGACTTCAACCAGGCCAACCGCGACCGCACGATGGCGGGCGCCTACAGCCCTCGGCCGCTCCCGCACGCGCCGGTGTCGGCGCCGGTCACCTGGGACGAGCTTCCGGATGCCGACCCACGCGAGTTCACCGTCCTGACCATGCCCGACCGGCTCGCGGCGGTGGGCGACCCGTGGGAGCGCTTCGACGAGAAGCCCGGGACCATCGACGTGCTCCTCGGCTGGTGGGAGCGCGACCTCGGCAACGGCCTCGGCGAGCTGCCGTTCCCGCCCGACTTCCCGAAGATGCCGGGGGAGCCGCCCCGCGTTCAGCCGTCGCGCGCGAAGAAGGACTAGGGAGGACTAGAGGAGGACGTCCGCCAGGTCGTACTTGGCCGGCACCTCGAGCTGGTCGTAGGTGCACGAGCGCGCGTCCCGATCGGGCCGCCAGCGCTCGAACTGCACAGTGTGGCGGAACCGTCGCCCCTCCATCTGGTCATAGCGCACCTCGACGACGCGCTCGGGCCGCAGCAGCACGAACGACGTGTCCCTGTTTGAGGAGAACCGGTTGCGGTCGGTGGCGCCGGTGACAGCTTCTCCGCTGCCGTCGCGGACCACGAGCGGCTCGAGCTCGTCGATGAGGCTGAGGCGGCGGGCATCCGGGAACGCGGAGATGCCGCCGACGCTCTGCAGCTCGCCGTCCGCGTCGTACAGGCCGAGCAGGAGCGAGCCGACGCCGTTGCCCGACTTGTGGACGCGGTACCCCGTGACCACGACGTCGGCGGTGCGGGCGTGCTTGCTCTTGAACATGGCGCGCTTGTTGGGCGCGTAGGCCGCGGCGAGCGGCTTCGATACGACGCCGTCGAGCCCCGCGCCCTCGAACTCCTCGAGCCAGCGCCGGGCGAGGGCGACGTCGCGCGTGGTCCGGGTGATGTGCAGCGGAGACTCCAGGTCGGCGGCGAGCAGCTCGAGCGCCGCCCGGCGGGTCTCGAACGGCTCCTCGAGCAGCGAGCGGCCGTCGAGGTAGAGCAGGTCGAAGGCGACGAAGCTCGCGGGCGTCTCGACCGACAGCTTCGCGATGCGGCTCTCCGCGGGGTGGATGCGCTGCGAGAGCGCCTCCCAGTCCAGCCGCTCGTCGCCCTCCGCACCGCGGCGGAGCACGATCTCGCCGTCGAGAACGCAGCTCACGCCGAGCTGCCGCTGGAGCTCGGCGACGATCTCCGGGAAGTAGCGGGTGAGGGGCTTCGCGCCGCGGCTGTCGAGCTCCACGTCGTCGCCGTCCACGTACGCGATCGCCCGGAAGCCGTCCCACTTGGGCTCGTAGCTGAGCCCCGCCGCCTCCGGGACGTCGGGCACGGCCTTGGCGAGCATCGGGGCGACGGGGAATCCGGCGGGGAGGTCCATGAGTAGATCCTGCCCTTCCTCCACGCTGGCCGCGAGGGGGTTGCGCGCGGGGCGCCCGCGGCGGGGC